>JAFRBX010000069.1 GCA_017404665.1 Ruminococcus sp. | reverse complement strand
TGACATTATCGCGACCTTCACTCAGATAGTCGGCTACACCAATATGACCGGCTACAATCCCGCAGACGGGATCAGCGGCGGCGGTCTGATGATCAACAAAGAAGCGTATAACCAGTTTAGAAGAAACGATTCGCAGCTGCCGAATCATTATTACACCGTCGACATCACTGCTGACGAGCTGGCTCAGCTCAAGGCATATCTTGCCGATCCGAACAACAATGTTTATTCGCTCTTCAATATGAGCTGCGCTACCAGCACGGTCAATATCTGGAACACCACCCTCTCTGACAGACCCGAACATCAGATCAAGGGTAACCTCACAGGTCTTGCCAACGATCCGATGTCAATCTATTGCGAGGTCGGAACATTAAAATACAAGTCCGATCTCGACGGCAAGGGCGGCGATGACTTCTATCCCCGTATCGTAGTATTGGAACCCTCCGAAAAGCCTCAGAATCCTGACGAGCCTGTACCTGTAGAACCCGACACATGGTATATGCTCGGCGATGCAGACGGTGACAGAGAGATCACGATCCTCGACGCTACGACCATACAGAGATATTTGGCAAGCATCATCACTGAGGAGTATATCGACCTTACTGCCGGTGATGTGACAAAAGACGGGATAGATATTACTGACGCTACCTTTATCCAGCGTTATCTCGCTTCCATGGAGACTCCCCATCCAATCGGCGAAAGGTTTAACAGAGCATCCGCATAAGATGTGAAAACCATCGAAGAAACATAAAATTGATTTGTATCTAAAAAACACCGATGAAACATTCTTTGTGAGTACTTCATCGGTGTTTCTATGAAGGCAGAAATCATCATAAGTGATGATGGATTAACCAAAATGGAGAATGACTATTTTTGATCGATGCATTATAATATGAAAGATACAATATCTTTCCAGGGAGGTTACTATGCGTAAAAGAGTTGGATTTCGTATTATGTGCACAGCGCTCGCGGCGGCACTTCTGATCGGGATGCTCCCACTTATCGCTTCGGCTGAGAGCGAGGTCATCACGGGACAGTTCACCTATATGCCGTCATTTGTTGACGAGCCTGCGACAGATACCTATTATTACAGCGACGGATATTTTGCAGCGCCGTCAACACACCAGAACGAGCAGTTGCTCACGATGTCGATGGTTCTTTCGCTCGCTTCAATGGAGATCGGCGGCGATTCGTATGTTACCGCCCTGCTCCATGACATCGGTTATGCGGATATCCAGACCGATGAAATGACAGTCCCCCCGACGAAGGATACGATCGGCACAGCGATCGCGCACAAAAAGATCGACGGACATGATGTGATTGCGGTGTCTATTCGCGGCAACAAGTACGGCGTGGAATGGGCGTCGAACCTGACAGCGGGTGCTTCGGGAAATATCGAGGGCTTTGATACAGCAAGCAAGACTGTTCTCAACCGCGTGAAGGCTTATATCTCCGACCATCATCTAAGCAATGTCAAGCTGTGGATAGCGGGCTATTCGAGAGCCGGTTCGGTTGCCGACCTTACGGGCGTATATATCAACGAACATTTGGATGAATTTGATACAGCGGCGGATGATCTGTTCGTTTACTGCTTCGAGGCTCCCCGCTGCTGCGTGAGCGATACCGTCTATCCGAACATCTATTGCGTAAAAAACAAAAACGACCTTATTACCTATGTCTATCCCGCATCATGGGGACTGTACACGAATGGCAAGGAGATCGTGATTGGCTCGGATATGACCGTGAACAAGGTGAAGGTCGATGTAGTGGGTTACGAAAAAATTGTAGCTTTAGGCTCTGTTTCTATGGATACGTTCAACGCCGACCTCATCGACTTCATATCCGATGAATTGACCAGAGAGAAGTTTTCAGGAGAATTTGATAGTGCAATATCTGACCTGATCGAGCTGTATTTCAGTGAGTCATCCGACGCGTGGAGCACCGTTTTCGATTCCTTAAAAGACTCTCTGTCGGATATCATGTCTAATCCGCGTGCAAGATATATCCTCCTCGAAGAGGTGCAGTACGGCATTATGCTTCACAACAGCGACGAGATGTACCGTCAGATCGCCGACGAACTGGAACTGCTGGTCAAGGAACTTGTCCCTGCCGATCAGCTCCCGATCTCTGCCGAAGATTATCAGGCGGTGCTTGACAGCATCTATCCTCTGATCAGGACGCTCGGTCCGATATTGGTCAAGGATTATCATTATAAAGAAGGGATCGACTATAGCACGGCGCTTCCTGATGGTTACAACGATCCAACCTATGATCCCCAAACTGCCGAGGAAAAGATACTCACCTACGATCAGCATGTGGAGGCGGAGCAAAACCAAACCGATGAGCCGGAAGAACCCGAGGAACCCGAGGAACCGATGATAGACGCTGCACAGGGAGAAGAAGACGGCATAAACGACGGATATGATAAGGGCAAAGAGGACGGATTAGCCGGGAATGAACCGCTTACTGAGGCGCCGCTGCCTGAGGACGCGGACAGCCGCTCACAGGAGTATCTGGACGCTTACAGGGACGCATATATGGGCGGCTATGAAAATGGCTACGAAGATGGTTTCAGCGAAGCGAATCCGGAACACAGTGATGACTATTACAGCGGCGAAAACGATGCCGACAAGCAAGTAGCGGCGGACGCGAAAAAGGATGCGCTGACACAGAGTTATAAAGCAAGCTACAATGAAGAACCCGCTCCCTCTGAGAACGGCACGCCCTATTCTCAGGATTATCTTGAAGGCTATCACAGCCGATACCGTGAATTTTACGATGACTATTATCAGACATACACCGATTACTTTAAAGAGCTGAATCTGTATCACTTTGCAACTCTATTCGTTAACAGAGAAGCGATCCTCAGACAGCACTATCCCCAAACCAACTGGGCGCTGGTCAAAGCGATGGACTCGAATTACAACAAAGGTATTATTCTCGGCGATGCGGACGGTGACGGAACAGTGAGTATTCTTGACGCGACATATATTCAACGCAGACTTGCTAACCTTTCCGTACCGGATACATTCAACGAAAAAGCGGCGTGTGTGGACGGCGGTGAAACACTGGATATTACAGACGCGACATTTATACAGCGATGGCTCGCCAGTATTCCCGTTCCGTATCAAATCGGCGAAAGCATGACCTGATTCAGAAAAAAACAACTGATTCAAAATAACGGCTCCCCGTCTGTGTAGTATAGACAGGGAGCCGACTTTTTTATGATAACAGTTCATGTATCTCAACACCGAGCAGATCGGCAAGCATGACAAATTTCACAATATCCGGACTGCGTTCGCCGTTCTCCCAGCGATACACCGTCTGGGCGGTGACATTCAGCTTTTCAGCGAGCTGCGGAACGGATAGACCTTGCTTGATCCTGAGATTTCGGATATTCTGACCAAGGTTACTTTTTCCGGTGTAGAATCCCGCGACGGTCTCTTCATCAAGCTCCGCGACCGGATTGCGAAGATGGTCAAAGGCGTTTTTCAGCGCGTCGAATGTGACGGGCTTCACCAAGAAAGAACTCGCGTACAGCTCATGCGCCTCAAGCGCGTATTCGGGATGACCGGTAACGAAGATGATGTTTGCTCTCGGATAAAGGTCAAGGATCTCTTTACCGAGCGTCAGTCCGTTGATCTCAGGCATATCGATATCGAGCAGGGCGATGTCAACAGGATTCAACCTTATAAAGTCCAGCGCTTCGGCGGCGTCGCTGAAGCCTGTGCATTCCGCTTGCGGCTCGATGCGTCGGATATCGCGTATCAGCGCGCTGACGATCAGCTGATAGTCGTCGCATACCATGATCCTCATTTGACGTCACCTGCCTTTCTCGGGATATATACCGTCGCGGTCGTACCGCTCTCGCCGCTTTGGATGTCCAGCGTACCGCCGCAGAAATATTCGAGCCTTGTGCGGATGTTATTGATCCCAACACCGTTCTTTTTTGCAGAGGGATCAAAGCCCTTTCCGTTATCGATGACCTGTATGATGAAATGATCATTGTCCGCGCGGGAAACAATCTTGATCTGCCCGTTGCGCTTCTTGCCGATACCGTGGAGCAGAGCGTTCTCGAACAGGGGCTCGATCGTCAGCGACGGCACACGGAAGTTGTCTTCTTCGATGTCGTATATGACGTCCGTGCTTGTGCCTTTTCCCGCTTCATCGATTCGCTGGAGAGCTTTGATATGCTCCAGTTCTTTTGTAAACGGTATCGTGCTCTCGGTATGCTTTTGGGCGTTGACATTCTGTCTGAGATAGGTGGAGAAATCGTCGATCGTCTGCGCTGCCTTTTCGGGATCTTCATAGACCAGCGACTTGATGATCGCGAGCGCGTTGTAGATGAAATGCGGCGAAATCTGATCCTGCAGGAGCTTGACCTTGACGCTTGCAAGTTCCGTTGCTTTTTTCACCATTTCGTCGTTGATTTTCCGCTGATAGACCGTTGATAAATAGAAGTAGTAAAGATAGATATCGATCAGCGTGATCTCGTCCAGATAATCCGAGAGGAAATTCCACGCTTCCAGATACATCGTCAGCAGCGTGATCACAACAATGAACACCGCGACGATACTGCGTTTATCCTTATACTGCCTGAAATAAGTGAAGGTGAGGATCAACCAAAGAATCAGATAAAACGCGATCACGACATACGGCGTCCACCGCCAGTTCGTATAGCAAAAATTGTTATTCTCGCTATAGGCGACAACGCTGAATTCACTGATCATCGGGAGTACGAGCATCATAAAGGCGTTGACAGCAGCGGGCAGGATAACCAGCAGTCTTTTCAGCGGTTTGTTGACAAGGAGGACGACCTCAAGACAGATGATAAAGGGATTGATGGCATATTTCAGCACCGTTGTCCAATAATTCGCTGTCTGGCGATTCGTAGCCTGATTCGCCCAGTCGGAAATGTAGTTGACGACCAAGATACAGAATACAAGTCCGAGTATCAGCCAGATCGTGTTGATAGCCGGAATGTTTACTTTACGGTTCAACAGCACCGTCAGAGCGATACCAAACAGCAGAATGAGAGATATATAATTGTATGAGATGAAACCGATGACGCTCAAATTCATAATAACACACCTTCAACTTGATTATAGCAAATGATGATGGAAAAGTCATCTGTTATTTTGCTTATAATTCTATTTTAGAATCATTTTAACCAGAATGGAGAATGATTTTTCGGATGATGTATTGTATAATTTACTTAATTATGTAAAAAGGTTTAGACTCAGGAGGACTATCATGACTAAAAACAAAACGCTTCATCGTGTGATCTCGTTTCTTATGGTATGTGCGCTTGTTGTCGGCAATGTATTTGCCGGCGATCTGCTTAACATATCAACGATCACGGCGAGCGCTGCAACGAATGAAACGACGATCTCTAAGACCGACACGCTGACGAGAGCTGAAACGGGAGTAACAGGCACATTTTACAATGACTGGACTTACGCTTCAACAACCTCCGGAGCTGCTTATAAGGGCAACTCTGCGGGCGGCAACAGTTCGATCCAGCTCAGATCCGATAATAACAACAGCGGTATTGTTACAACAGCTTCTAACAAAAACGCAAGAAGTATCACCGTTTCGTGGAACAGTCACACTACAAGCGGCAATCAGCTGAGAGTTTTCGGTAAAAACTCCGCTTATGAAAGTCCGTCTGATCTGTATGACAGTACTACCCAAGGTGACTGGATCGGTACTATCACTTGCGGTACGTCTACGGAATTAGCTATCTCAGGTGATTATGAATACATCGGCGTCCGGTCAGCCAGCGGCGCGCTCTATCTTGAGTCGATATCTATTCTATGGGAGCGGGAGTTGATCTCCCCTGAATACACGGTTCCCACAGGGCTGACAGCACAATACGGACAGACTCTTGCGGATGTTGCGCTTCCTGACGCAGACAACGGCACATGGGCTTGGGCAGACAGCGCACAGAGCATCGGAGAAGCAGGTCCTGCTGCGGATATGACATTCAAGGCAACCTTCACTCCCAACGATACCGATACCTATTATACTGTTGAAAACGTTGATGTGGTCGTCAGCGTTCCCTGCTCAACTCATACTATTACATGGAAGAACGGCGACAGCGTTCTTGAAACAGACGAGAATGTTGAGTACGGCGCAACTCCCGAATATAACGGAGCTGAGCCGACAAAAGAGGACGAGGATTATATCTATTCCTTTGAAGGCTGGACTCCTGAGATAGCTGATGTAACAAGCGACGCAACCTATACCGCGTCCTTCACATCAACCGCCAAGCAGCTCTACTACAGCGATATTGCTGTATTCTGCGCGTTGGATGCGGTTAATGACGGCTGGGAAGAAAACACCGCGCTTGCCCAGAGTAAAGGCTACGCAATTGCGGTTGAGGACCTTAATAGGTATTCAGACCCATCCCCTGCAATCGCGTTGGGATATAAGACAACAGCTAAAAAGAGTGAAGCGATTAAGGACATCGTTCTGCGTGTAAGTTCAAGTAATGATTCTCCCGCAAGCTTGACCTATGGCGGAAGAACTTATTACCGCTGTGATTGTTTTACAGAGAGTACTAATGGTAATACACATTTCATCGAAATAAACGGTGATATCGATTGTGGAACAGGTGGTAAATATGTACATCTGTATTATACCAAAGAAACTTCACCTGACAGCCATGACGCGATTACCGGTATCACCGCTGATTCTGAATCAAGCGGCGCAGTAACCAACTTAAACGGTGAAGCACAGTCCGTTGAAACAGTAGATTCAGCAATGTTTCAATACTATCTGCATACGACAGGCTTGTACCCCGCAGTCGGCTATATTGATACAAACGGCGCGGCTAAGACCGCAAAAGCGGAAACTGTAACAGCATCAACATTCACACTTTTAGGCGGCTGGTACGCGGTAACAGAGGATGTTGTGAACAACAACCGTCTTACCTGCTCGGGCAACGTCAACCTCATTCTCTGCGACGGCGCGACCTTGACAGCTCATAAGGGTATTGCTGTAGCGGAAGGTAACAGCCTGACAATATGGCAGCAGGAAAACCGCACGGGCGCTCTGACAATCGATAACTGCGCTTGGGGCAATGCCGGTATCGGCAGCGGTTCCAATCAAACCGCGGGAACGATTACGATTAACGGCGGTGTCATCAACACCAGCGGCGGCACTCAGGCGGCAGGCATCGGCGGCGGCTCCGCGGGAAGCGCTTCCTTCATCACGATCAACGACGGTACAATCAACGCGAGCGGCGGCACAGGTATCGGCTCGGGCATAGGAAGTTATTCCGCAAGCGGAGGAAACATCACGATCAACGGCGGAAATATCCGCGCTGTCGGAGAAGAAACCGGTATAGGTTCCGAAGAACAGAACGAAGATGATGATTTCGGAAATTGTGACGTTACCCTGAACTGGACAGAGAGCTCTCAGAAGAATATGTCTGTCTACGCTTCATCATATTATGCGTATATCACCCTCAGCAAAGGCTTTTACGATAAAACATCAATGACGGAATACGCGTCGGGTAGATATGCTGATGGTGATAGTGGGTATCAATATGCTACCAATAGATTTAACGGAAGAACACTGGTTCCGAACGTGAACGGCTGGGCTGTTCTGCAGCAGCAGATCAATGACGCTCAGAACGGCGATACCATCAAGCTCTGCGGATACAACTATACCGCTCAAAGCGGCGATACGGCTTTGACTATCCCTGCGGGAAAAACTATTACCATTGACCTCAACGGCTACACACTCAACCGTAATCTCAGCGCTGCAACGGAAAACGGCAACGCTATCACCAACAACGGAACCCTGACCTTAACGGGCGGCGGCAAGATTATCGGCGCGAATAACACCTCATTCGGCGGCGGAATCATTAACAGTGGCACGCTTACAATAGAAAATGTTGAGATAAGCGGAAATACAGCAAGACACGGTGGCGGTGTAGCTAATAACAGTGGTGCGACCTTGATTCTGAACGGCGGCAGCATTAAGAATAACACTGCAAACTACAACGGCGGAGGTATTCGCAACTACGGCGAATTGAGCCTCAATGGCGGCGAAATCAAAAATAACACCTGCGGGGACAACGGCGCGGGCATTTATTGTGACTCTAATGTTACGTTCAAGATGTCAGGATCGCCTGTTGTCAGCGATAATAAAACCATATCAGGCGACGATTATAATATTGATTTAACAGGGTATAAGATTATTATTACCGGAGCTGTTTCATCATCCGCGAGACTCGGTGTTCGCGGAGGCTCGAACAGAGCATTTACACAGGGACTTAAAGGTAACGGCTCTGTCGAAAACTTTTTCTGCGATTACAGCGGCAATCTTGTACGCACCGATAGTGACGGCGAAGCGATTGTTGTCGCCGCTCGTAATATTACGATAAACAGCAGCGGCAAGGGAACGACCTCCGTTGACGCTGAGAACAACAAAGCGGCGGCGGGCGACACTGTTACCGTTACGGCGAAGCCGAATGCAGGCTGTTATGTTGAGTCCGTTTCGTATGAACCAATAGGCGTAGTTGATTCTGCGAGCGGCACACTCTATACGGGTACTTCGGATAATCTTAATCAGACGGTCAACGCTCAGTTCACAATGCCCGACGGCAGTGTAAACGTAACAGTAATATACAGGCAGCAGCCTTTAAACTATCTCGACATTGACGGCTCAACAAAAACATTGACTGATTACACCGTGGTAACGAACGAAACGCAAACTATGTCAACGGGATGGTATGCTGTTACAGGCAATGTTACGATCAACAGGCGTGTTGAGATTAGCGGAAACGTAAATCTGCTTTTGTGCGACGGCGCTGAATATAAGTCCGACGGCGGCATAAAGGTACAGTCCGGCAACAGTCTGACAATATGGCAGCAGGAAAACGGCACAGGTAAATTGACAGCCGTTGTGTCAAGCTACTCTAATAAAAATATTGCTGTAATAGGCAGTAATAAGGGACAGCAGCACGGCGATATCATAATTAACGGCGGTATTATCAATGTGACCGCACCCGTGAACAATCCCGCAATCGGCTGCGGCGAAACCACAAACACAAACCAAAGCGCAGGCAGCGGTACAATCACCATCAACGGCGGTAACATCACAGCTAAAGGCGGTAGGTTATCATCCGCTATAGGCGGCGGATGGGGACGCAGCGGCGGTATCATCACCATAAACGGCGGTGTTGTTGATGCGACGCCCGCTGATAACTCCGCAGCGATAGGCAGCGGATACCGCGGTCTGGAGAATGATACAACCGTAACGATCAACGGCGGCAAC
The DNA here is from genome assembly GCA_017404665.1 of Ruminococcus sp. Classification (GTDB taxonomy): domain Bacteria; phylum Bacillota; class Clostridia; order Oscillospirales; family Acutalibacteraceae; genus Ruminococcoides. The sequence goes on along the minus strand of JAFRBX010000069.1, from coordinate 19,419 downwards.
GTTACCGCTCACGGCATGCTCGGCGACAGAAAAGCTGTTGTCACGCTGAGCTGGACAGAGTTTACAGACAGCATTTATGCGAACAGCTACAGCGGAACTGTTACATTGAACAAAAAATTCACCGACGGTACGAATAGCTATTCATCCGGCGCGGTCAACGACAACAGCACCCTTGCAAGAAAGACGCTGGTGCCTGCTCGCTTCACGGGACACAGCCTGTCACTGGGCGGCGACATAGGCGTGAACTTCTATATCGATCTGACCGATGATGAAGTGCAGACCGCGACAGTCGATTTCTGCTGGATTGTCAATGGAACGGAGAAAACCCATTCCGTCAATATAAAAGATGTGGAGCACAACTCCTGTGGCTATAAGGCGTCCTGTCCGATCGCGGTTGCAGAAATGACTTACGACATTACAGCAACACTGACTGTCGGCGGCAAGACCTACAAAGATACTTATTCCGCAGTAACATATGCGAATGTGATATTGACAGACAGCGACTTTGCTGAGAGATATGTCAATGCCGAAAATGAGAAAGGAAAGAACGGACAGGAGAGATTAGAACAACTCCAAACGCTCGTCAAGACGATGCTCGACTACGGCACGAAGGCTCAGATTCGTTTTGACCGCAATACCGATAATCTCGCCAACGGTGGTACGGACTTCTTCTCGGATGAAGTCACGCTGACATCTAATGCCGATAATATGAGTGAATACCTCAGCGCATGCGGCTTAGAGTATGTCGGCACCTCGGTTGTATATCTTTCCAAAACGACCCTGCGACATTATTACAAGATTGTAGAGCCTGATTTGTTTACCGAAGAGATACAAAGCGGCATCACCTTTGACGGCACAGCGGTAACTTACGGCACAAGAAACGGCATGATCTATTTTGATAAAATCAATATTTCAGCCTCGAACCTTGATACGGCGTATGTGATCAGCATCAATGGTCATGACTACCGTTATTCAGCGCTGGATTATTCTGCTCTGTCGTATAACGGCGACGATAAGTCTTACGGCGAGAGTATCGCAAAGCAGCTTGCGGCAGCGGTTTACCGTTACAACACAGCGGCAAATGCTTTTTTCAATGACTGAGAAGGAGGTAACGATAATGCTCAAAGAAAAATATGAACGCACAGAAATGGAAGTTATCGAATTTCAAACAGAAGACGTGATCATGACCTCCGGACTAGACGAGTATGAGGATGATATCGTAAGTCAGAACAGGTGAAAGTACTTATGTACTAATAATTTGAAATTTTTATTTATCCCCATCACAGGAGGTAAGGTCATGAGCAAGCTGAACAAATTCATAAGTATACTGCTTGTCATAACGATAATTTTTAGCCTTTTCACCATCATTCCCTTTGAGGCAGGCGCAGTGACCGGAGTCAGCTACATCTATCGCTCGTGGGACGGCGAAAAGGTCGTAGAAGAGGTCAGGACCTGCACCGACTATACCGAACTTAGCGAAAGGGCGTCTGATGAACTCAGTAACGGCAAATATGTAGTCAGTCATGATATGACTGTAGACAGTCGTCTTTATGTCAAAAGCGGAACTGCCGACCTTATTCTTTGTGACGGCGCGACTCTTACGCTTACAAGCGGAATCACGGTCCATCCTCAGGCAAGGCTCAATATTTACGGTCAAAGTAACGGGACGGGCAAAATTTACGCTCATATGACCCGCGGATCAAGCTATTATGAGTGCGCGGTTATCGGAGGCGATAAAAACGAAGACTCCGGCGATATCTATATCTACGATGCGACCTTTGATTTAGATAACGGAGAGGGACATTATGAGGAAATCGTCAACGGGTACGACGGAGCGTGTATCGGCGGCGGCAATAACTCAGGTGCTGGCGAGATTGTCATCTACGGCGGAAATATAAAGGTCGATTCTATGTACGCCGCAGGTATCGGTGGCGGAAAGAACGGACAGGCAAGTTGGAAATCGGGCGAAAGTATCCGTATTTACGGAGGTACTATTAACGCACACAGCTACGAGGGAGCCGCAATCGGCAACGGTGTATTATGCAACGGCTCTACAGGCGGTATTGCAATTTACGGCGGAGAAGTCACCGCAAACGGCAAAGCCTCGGGCGCGGGTATCGGCGGCGGCGGTTATATCGAAGTCGAAGACGCAGGAGGTTCGAACGGACCCATTACCATCTACGGAGGAGTTGTTGCTGCATCCGGTACTGACAGTAAATTCAGCGGAGCGGGCATTGGCAGCGGCGGAAAGGCAAATCAAGGAGATCCCATAAGGATTCTCGGCGGAACCGTTGTCAGCATCAGCGACAGGGGAGCGGGTATTGGCTCCGGCTCATATGGAAATGCCGGTAAAATTGAGATATCCAACGCGAATGTTGTTGCCTCGTCATTTGCGTGGGGAGCGGGAATCGGCGGAGGTAATGAGGGAAGCAGCAGCGAGATCATCATCAGCGATTCAACTGTAAGCGCTGTATCCTGCAACTATGGCTCAGCACAGGATTTTCTCAATTCCTATGACCAAATGGTCACATATCGTAAAATGAAGTCAAACGATCAGGCTTTTGTGGATTCTGCTCTCAATGCAATAACGCTGTTGGTTGAGCTGTTTCAAAGAGATTATTCAGGCTCGGCTATTGGCGGCGGACGACACGGGTACGGTGGCGATATTACTATCATTAACAGCACGATCGAAGCGGAATGCGGCAACTACGCCGCTGCTATCGGCGGCGGACAAAGCCAAAGTTTTGATACGATCACGATAGATCACAGCACTATAGAAAAGGCGAACAGCAGCTGCGACGGCGCCGGCATAGGTTCGGGTGATGAAGCTCCTGACGGAGGTGGAACGATCCGAATTATCAACGGCTCCGACGTGAAAGCAACTGCGGGAACCGATGCTGCCGGTATCGGTACGGGCGATGAGTGCGGCAGTCCGTGTAATGAGATTGTTATTTTAGATTCGTCTGTAGAAGCTCACGGAGGACGATATGGTGCGGGTATTGGCGGTGGTGACGCAGTCAGCGGCGGAAATATCAGCATCAGCAATTCAACCGTTACTGCAGACAGCAAAACCGACGGTGCGGGCATCGGCGGAGGCGAAAGCGGCGACGGCGGAAATATTTCTATCACAGGTAATTCCACCGTTACGGCTCACGGAGGCGGTTACGCTGCAGGTATCGGCGGCGGCGACCACGCCTCAGGAGGAAACATTACGATTGAGAATTCAATCGTCAGGGCATACGGAGGAACCGACGCGGCAGGCATCGGCGGCGGTGAAAGCGGCGAAGGCGGTAATATCTCCATTTATAATTCTAACGTCTATGCTGAGGGAAAGGAATACGGATCCGGTATCGGCGGAGGTGAAGATGCGGGCGTTTCAAGCGTCAGTATCACCGGAAGCAGCAGTCACGTCGAAGCACTCGCAGGTTCCGTCACCTACGGCGGCAGGTCAATAGCGATCGGTCACGGTGACTACAACAGCTTTTGGAGTTCACGCCCTGACGTCGGAGAGCTCACCTTAAACAGCACTCTGAAGGTCAAATCAGGTATCGATCAGACCCTTTCATCGGTAGAATACACCTCGGACAGCAGATTTGATATCATGCGCGACGAAAGCTGCAAGCATATCTTAGTCTATCCCTGCGACCACTCTCAGACTGTACTTGCTGCATATGACATTGACGATCACCGTCTCCGCTGTGTACAGTGCAGGGAGTGGATCAATGATCCTGAACCGCATGATTTCGATGACGATGATATCTGCATCGACTGCGGCACACAAGCAAAAAAGATAACGATGTTATTTGTTGAGCGCGACAACAGTTCAGAAGTTCGAATTGAAGAAAATCCGCGCTATAACTCGTATTATGTGATGCCAGAATGTACACACACTCCTGATGGTATGGAGTTTACATACTGGCGGATAAGCTATGAGTATGACGGGGATATAATTAGTGAATACTACGCACCGGGGCAGGAGTTCTATACCGGTAACCGTAACGCTGAAGAGTACAGCTTCGAGGCTGTTTACTTTCCTGTCGTAGAAGCAAGGTATATTGATGAGGATGGTTATGAGCAAACAGTAACCGCACGGGAGATCAATAGCAGTACGGATTGCTTCACTCTTTCTTCCGGCTGGTATTATGTGAGTGATGATGCCGTCGGAACATCTGATTATGACCAGTTGGTCGCAAACGGCGTCGTCAATATCATCATCGCCGATGGAAAAACGCTTCGTGTAACAGGAGATTCAATAAAAAAGAAGGGAGATATCAGTAAAAGGCTCGATGATCTCCAAATGAGACTTGATCAAAGGCAGACGGATATGCAAGATATTCTTCTCGAACGTATCAGAGATAAAGCTCATGAGGAAATCTACACGAAAATGCTGATGACCTGTGATGAGGATATCGAAAGGATCAAACAAGAAATGTATTCGATTACGCACTATAACGCTACAATCAAAAAACGCAAGGCTGAAATGAAAGAAAGTATTGATATCATTGAGCAGATCATTGAGGAAGGTGAAATCAGCGATGCCAATCTCAGATTATTGGTAGACAGCATTGTTATTTCTGAGAAAGACAAAAAGCTCCACATCACAATAAACCTCAACGCCAGATTTGAACAGCATAAGGACTGCTACGATGAAGACGGAAACTTGACGGAAAGGGTATTTACTGCATAAGAGAATTGGCAGATGTACCAAAATGGCGCGTCTGCCAATTGCGTTTTTCCGAAAAAGAAAAGCCCGATTGAATCGAGCTTTTCATACGTTGGTGCGCCCGACAGGAATTGAACCTGCACCCTCTCGGACCGGAACCTAAATCCGGCGCGTCTGCCAGTTCCGCCACGGGCGCGCATCTATATTATCAGGATAGGGAGCCATCCTGATTTTATTGTTTTTAGCCGCTAAATAACACTACGATAATGATAGTTATCAGTAAGAGTATTAAGAGGAACAGAAAAAACCGAACGAAAAAGAGGAGTGTGAAATCGGATTCACAACTTGTTGGGAATTCGATTTCTTCACATACAAGTGTGAAGAAATCGCGAAATCAGAAAAGCAATTATTCAAAATCTGAAAAATAAAACAAGAATTTAAAGATTTAACTATTCAATTACTATTTATCATACAGCTTCTCCGGATCAAATTCGTAAACGTCCATTTCACCTTCATAGCCGCATACTCCCATTCTCGGAGAATTGACAACAGGAAGCATATGATGCTCGGTCTCATTGTAGTGCACGTTCGCACATGACTCACAGTAAAAAGGATTGTCAATCTCATAAATACATTCACAACAAAGCTCTTTTGCAGGTTTGCCGCAAACGGCACAGTGATAAAGCGGAGCTTCATTTCTGACAAGCAGTCTGACAGCATTCTTCTGATATTTTCGGGTGATAGTTCCTACAAAGGATATTATCAGCTCAGTTGTTGAGCCAAAATCGTATGCGTAGCGCAAAACGCTTCCGTCGGAAATCGTTGCAATCTTTCTGCTCATACCGACTTCTTCATAAACGCCGACATAAAACGCACTCATGTGTCCGCAACATTCCAGCCATATTTCTCTCAGGAAACTGTCCAGAGAGCGCAAGGTTGATGTAAACGGAATATCCAAATAAAGCCAATAGTCTTTATCGTAAGGAAACTCAACCTTTACTATACGGCAATTTTGGCTTTTTTCGCCGGAATATTCATGTGTCAGCAAATGACGCTTTGCACCGGCTTTTGTCAACTCTTTGCCGCATACATAGCAATTGCCTTTTATTGTTGTCTTTGCCATAATCCATCACTCCGAATCACGAAATCAGAAAAGCAATTATTCGAAATATGAAAAATAAAACAAGAATGACAAAGATAGTCGATTATCAAAAGTAAGGTACAAGAACCGACAAAATACATTATATAATAGTTTCCATGAGGGGACGTTACCTAAATCCGGCGCGTCTGCCAGTTCCGCCACGGGCGCGCATCTATATTATCGGGTCACAAAACCCGACAATTTTCAGTATTAAATTGTATCAATGAGGGGACGCTACCTAAATCCGGCGCGCCTGCCAGTTCCGCCACGGGCGCTTATTTGCTTTTGAGAAAACTAAAGATTTAAGTCAGACATGCTTTCGGCAGAAACAAAACCGATCGTTATCAATACCAGTTCTTCCCATCTGTCTTTAATTGACTTGCCGTCATATATCTTTGCGTCGAAAAGTTCTTCTGCAGTTTTAAAGGAACAACCGTTTGGTATATCGCAATATCCTGCCCAGTATGGTTTGTCGTATTCGGGAGTAAACCCAATATAATGTCCTGTCTGATCAGCTTCTGACTTAAAGTAGAATACGGTTTCATCGACAGATGTTCCGCTTCTTATAAAAAATGCTAAAAATTTATTGTAATCTTCGTACCACTTCATATTTTCACCGAGGTATCGTTACCTAAATCCGGCGCGTCTGGCAATTCCGCTACGCCCGCATATTAACTTTTGTTATATAGGATTACATTATTCTCAACTGATTATTATCGTCTGATATCCAATCATCTATATCTATAGGATCATTCAGTTTAAGAGGTTATCTATTGTATCAAGCAGCTTTTTGAGTCTATCGATATCAGATTGCACCGTGGATAATTCAAATTTTTCGAAGATAAGTTTTGCGTTGATAACGATAATTACTCCGTCTTTATGATATAAATCTACATAGGAAATAGAATAGAACTTTTTTAACTCTTGCTCTAAAAGGAAAATGACATTTCCGTTGAAAGGTTGTTTTGAGAATCGAACAACACATATACCGTTAAGCAGATCGTGTGTCGAGAAACGTCCCGAAGTAATCCAATAATGTAAATTTGAGCAGGAAAATTCTTTTCCCAAATAATTTCCTTTTATCAGATAGCTGCCGTCAATTCCGGGATTAGGATGATTACAAGTGAATCGAGAGTCAGATATATAGTTATCAGGTTCAAATGATTCTATTGTGAAAACTCTTCTTAACTGAGGGAGAATTGTATTGTTTTGAACAAAGTCTATATCAGGGGCAATGCAGCGATAGATGGTTTTTTTAGCTAAAACATATATTGCGACTGACAAAAACAATGAACCAAAATAGAACACGAATAACAGTAATCCCGAGATCGCTCTATTATTGGATATGGATTGTAGTAACGCGTATAACTCATCTTTTTGGGATAATATACAGTATAACAGGAATGCTGCGGCTCCGAGTGGTATAATAATCAAAGCGTTCGCAATAAAACTGAATATTCTGATTTTGGTCATTTTGGAATCAATAAGTTTATTTTCGTCCATATTGTGTCTCTGATTCTTAACTAATCAATCCGGTATATTTCATACTGTATTCTCAACCGAGGTGACGTTACCTAAATCCGGCGCGTCTGCCAGTTCCGCCACGGGCGCGTACATATCAAATTGGAAGTGGACAATAATTATTTATTCGAAAACGATCATCGGTTAATTCATCTCATGAACAAAACAGAATTGAGTACCATGATCGGATCGATCATGAGAACACAATAAAAGCCTAGAAACGCAGTCAGCATAGCAGATGACAGAATGACGCCGATTATCGCCATTCTTTTTCTTTCACTTTTTTGTTTAATCCCGATGATGCCAAGCACGATGCTCGCTATCGCAGTTATGGCGGTAATACCGATCATCACAAAGAACAAAATGCGGAAGACAGCATTAATAGCAGGTATTCTGCCCAAGCACGCACAGACAAAGCAAAAAACGAGATAAAGCTCATCGGATATGACGCTGCTCCGGTTATCAGAGAAAGGGTACAGATCAAAGAAGGATTCTTATTCATTAAAGATTCTCAATAATATAATTATATCAGGACCTGATAAATCCCAGATCCCTTAAACAGCAGATCCATTCCTGCGCGAAAACGCCGTGACCCTGCGCGGTCGGATGAAAGCCGTCAAGCGTTTCCAACCGAACGCCGCGAGCCGCCGTATCCGCCAAATAACAGCCGGTTTTACGGCAAGCGCTTTTGATCGCTTCGTTATAATCGTCGAAAGGTACCCCGCCGTATTCCTCCAGAAATATCCAGCCGGAGTTTCTTACATAAGTACGCATCAGCGTTCCGCATATGATCGCCGCCTGCGGATACTGCTCCTGCAGACGCTTCACCATACAGACATACGCGTCGAAAAAAGCAGAGCAATCTTCTGTGACGCCGGAAGTATCTTCGCCATAGACCTTGACGCCGTCGCCGAAATCGTTATAGCCGATGTATACGAGGAGCATGTCCGGCCGACGCGAGCGCGTATGCAGGGCGCCGCAGCGCTCCGTGCTGCTCGCCGCGGGAAAGCCCGATCCGGTCACTCTGCTGCCCGAATAGGAGTTGTTGACGCAGATCTCGGCATGCATCGCACGGCAGACTATCTCCCACCATGTTTCATCAACAGAGGTAAATCCGTTTTGAAGCTGTTTGAATTCGTTGTAAAATACCGCGTATCCCTTCGGATTGAAAAACTCGAAGGTGCTGATGGAATCACCGAGGACGGAAACTAACATTTTTAGCCTTTCGGTCTTATGATACTCTTTGTCTTTACCATGTTTTATTATACGTAAACCGCAAAGAATTGTCAACCATAAAGACAACGCTGAACGCGGCACATTTTAAGCATTCGGATGCTTGCTGTCGATATCCTGCTTGATCTGCGCAAAGGTCACGCCGTACTTTTTGGCGATGTCGGCGGCATAGCTGACGCCCTGCGGAGGCGCGATGCTGACCTTGAAGCTGCGCTCGCCGTCATGAACAACGGTAATCAGGCTCTCCGCGCGGCTGTCGCCCTCGACAGAAGCGTTGATCTCCCCTACCGAGCCTGCGAGCTCATGCATGTGGGTGTTGAAGATCGCGCGCGTTCCGAGATAGCGCATGGCTTTGACGACGTCCTTCGCGATGAATACGCCCTCGGCTACGCTGGTGGTGGCGAGACTTTCGTTGAGCAGCAGCAGACTGTAACGAGTAGCGACCTCAAAAATCCCGGATAATCTCTGGCTCTCCTCCCCCAGTCTGCCCAAGTCAACGGTATCGTTCTCGTCGGCAGGAAAATGGGTATAGATATTGTCGCACGGGCTGATCTGAGCCGACGCAGCAGGAATATAGATGCCCCACTGCGCCATCAGCATCGCCAATCCGATCGCCTGCGTAAAGATTGTTTTGCCGCCGCGGTTGGGTCCTGTCAGGATATAGATGCGGCGTTCATTGCTGAACTCAAAATCATTGGCGATAATGTTGATCTCTTCGCCGTTCGCTTTGTTAATGGCGAGCTTGAGGTTGTAGACGTCTTTGAAGGTACAGCGGCGCTCCTCAGGATCGATGATCTCAGGCTTGCACAGCGGCATACCGGTCGCCTTGAGCTTTTCCGTCAGCTCAGCCCAGCGGTTGTAAAACAGGATCTCGGGCATAAGGCTGATCAGCGAATAGCCGTTGATATTGACATATTTCTTGATCGTAGATTTGATATCGTTGACGGTCTTTTTCATGATCTCGGTCACCTGCTTGCGCATCGCGTCCGACAGCGGATCCTTGCCGGTGACGTTGGAGGTTTCGATATGATTCTGGGCGGCGGCAGCCTGCATCATAACGCCCGTGCCGCCGGAGTTGCGCGCGTTATAGGGGGTGGAGGAATGAAAGCGCTGACCCGCGCCGAGATTGGCGCCGTGCCGCAGGTCGTCCTTGCTGTCGGTAAAGCCCTTGAAGCGGCTCATAAGCCCCGGGTCGCCGAATTTCGTATCGTTCAGCGATACGATACCCGCATACTCGGGACGCAGGAGCTTGTCGAGGTTCACGCCGATGGTCACGCTTTTGACGCGCTGCGCCTTTTTCATCGTTTCATCGATATCCGCCTTCAGCGCGTCAAAGCCGCTCTCCAGCGCGATATTCGTCACGATCTCGCGCAGCTCCTTCATGCCGCTTGAGGTCACGTCCAGCCGCGTCAGGATATCCCTGATCATATTGATGCACGACATATAATCGTCGATTTCTCGCAGTCGATTGATCAGCGACCACAGCGCCGAGGCGTCCTTGTCCATCTGGAAACGCTCCAGATCACGCAGATCGCTGAGCTTGAGCACCAGCTCGGACATCGCCTCCCGCAGCTCGGGAAAGCGCAGGAAATCCTCAAAGATATCGTGGCGGTAGCTGATCGCCCCGGGGTCCATCGGAACCTTGGTCAGCATAGAGCGCAGATGCGGTCGTTCGAGATGATTCTCGGTGAGCGCGTCAAGGATGAAATCGATCGACAGGTCATCGACCGCTTCATCGGTCAGCGTCTGATAGGATAAGTCAGCGCCCTTCGGGGTCATCAGGCTGAATTTCATGCTGTCCTCCAAAAATCGGGATGATACCGCGCGATTCACACGCGGAAAAAATATCAAATCAGGGCTATCGCACAGTCAGCGACAGCCCCGTTTCAGTTACTGATCAGCCGCGGTAGAGCTTTTCAGTCTCGTACTTCGGCTCAGTGGTGAGCAGGATGCCCAGCTTTTTCAGAGTGCGGGTATCGGTCTCGGAGAGGATAACGGTCGCGTGCGCCTCGGCGCCGTGCAGCTTTTCGAGCTGCTGCATCGCGAGCCGTGCGGTCGGGTTGGTGACAGCGGAGATCGACAGCGCGATCAGGATCTCGTCGGTATGCAGACGGGGATTGACGGAGCCGAAGTTGTCGACCTTCAGCCGCTGGATCGGCTCGATGACCGCCGCGTCGATCAGATCGACGCCCTTGGGGATGCTTCCCAGATACTTCATCGCGTTGAGCAGCATCGCAGCGCACGCGCCCAGCAGATCGGACGTCTTGCCGGTGATGATGGTGCCGTCCGCAAGCTCGATGGCGGCGGCGGGCTTGCCGGTCGCCTCTTCCCTGTTCAGCGCGGCGGCGATCACGGGTCTGTCGTCGGCGGAAAGCTTATTCTGCTTCATCAACAAACCGATCTTATACGCCTCGTCCGCGGAGCCGTTGCCTTTTGTATGGTTGCACATCGCGGTATAGTAGCGGCGGATGATCTCCTGATTAGCGGCTTCACAGACTGCTTCGTCGTCAATGATGCAGTTGCCCGCCATGTTGACGCCCATATCCGTCGGGGATTTGTAGGGCGACGAGCCGAGGATGCTCTCAAACATGGTGTTCAGCACGGGGAATATCTCAATATCGCGGTTGTAGTTGACGGTAGTCTCGTTATAAGCCTCCAGATGGAAGGGATCGATCATATTGACGTCGTTCAGATCGGCGGTAGCCGCTTCATAAGCGACGTTGACCGGATGCTTTAACGGCAGGTTCCAGATCGGGAAGGTCTCAAATTTCGCGTAGCCCGCCTTGATGCCGCGCTTGTTCTCATGATACAGCTGCGAGAGGCAGACCGCCATCTTGCCGGAGCCGGGACCGGGCGCGGTGATGACCACCAGTCTGCGGGAGGTCTCGATATAGTCGTTCCTGCCGTAGCCGTTCTCGCTGACGATCAGGTCGATATCGGAAGGATAATTGGGGATGGAGTAGTGATGGTACACGCGGATATCGTTCTCCGTCAGGCGTTCTTCAAATTTGACCGCGGCAGGCTGATCGGCAAAGCGCGTCAGCACAACGGAGCCGACATAGAGTCCGCGGGAGCGGAATACGTCGATCAGGCGCAGCACGTCCAGATCGTAGGTAATGCCCAGATCACCGCGCACCTTGTTCTTTTCGATATCGTCGGCGTTGATGACGATCACGATCTCCGCCTCATCCTTGAGCTGCATAAGCATCTGCAGCTTGCTGTCAGGCTTGAAGCCCGGCAGCACACGCGACGCGTGATAGTCGTCAAAGAGCTTGCCGCCGAACTCGAGATAGAGCTTGTCGCCGAACTGAGCGATGCGGTCGCGGATATGCTGACTTTGCATATCCAGATATTTTTGATTGTCAAATCCGATTTTCATATCCATTCCCCCAAATCAAAAAATACAAAGCTATATTAGCACAAAAGACAGGCTCTATAAAACTGAAAAAGAAAATAGATAAATTTTTGTGACAGGAACCGTCTATGATAGACAGCTCAGCATTTATATGTTATAATCCCGATAGTCAAAGCGGATCATCCATTGAGAAAAGGGATTTGAACATGCGATTGGTAAAATGTCAGCTTACGGATACAGAACAGGTATACAATTTTTATCGCAAGGTGGTAAAGCATCTTGACGATACCGTCAACTATCCCAAATGGGATGACGGGCATCCGAGTAAAGACGGCGTCGAAACTGCCGTCAGGCGCGGCGAGCAATATATCTGTACGGATTCAGATCATATCGTCGGAGCGCTGATGCTGAGCGAGGATCCGGAGGGGTATTATGAAGCCGGAGAGTGGAGCTGTGAGCTCGATCCCGGCGAATACCTGACGATCCACCTGTTCGCGGTACATCCCGACATGCCGCGCACGGGTATCGGCAGCTTTATGCTCAAAGAATGCATCCGCATCGCAAGGGATCGCGGTTACAAAGCCATTCGGCTGGATACCGTGCCGGACAACCATCCTGCCAACGGTCTGTACCTCAAACACGGCTTCACCTATGCGGGAACAAAGGATCTGAAAAGAAATATTCCCAATATCCCGCTGTTCAACCTGTATGAACTGAACCTGTAACAAGAAAACGCTGAGCGGTTTTGAAGCCGTTCAGCGTTTATTTAATAGAGATTATTATTCTAAATTAGAATTAATCAAAGATGGGCTGTCAATTCTTTTTCAGCTTGGCGGCGAACACCGCTACAGCGGCGACGGTCAGCACGACCGCGTAGGCGATCACCCACCACAGGTCGGGGAAGATCGCGGTATAGTCACCCGCGACGGTCGCCTGCGCCGCCTTGACCGCGTGAGAGAACGGAAGGATGTTCGCGACGGTCTCAAAGGCGCCGCCCACCATCGAGGTATCGAACCAGATGTTGGAAAACCACGCACTGAGGTTGGTCAGCAGAGCACCGCACACGCCGCCGACCGCCTTTTCACTCAGTACGGAGCCGAACAGCAGTCCCAGCGCGATGAACACCACGGCGATCGGAATATTCACAACAATAGCCAAAAGCAGATTGGCGGATAGCTGTAAGCCGAAGAACAGCGCGCAGGCGTAGCAGACCAGCGACTGGACCAGCGCCATCGGCAGCAGCGGCAGGGTGTAGCCGAGGATGAACTCCGCGGGACGGATCGGCGAGGTGAACAGCCTGAGGACAAAGCTGGTGGTCCTGTCCTTCGCAATCAGCATCGACGCGAACAGCGACAGAAAGCTCAGTCCGAAAACAGTGATGCCGGGTGCGAGATTCTCGATCAGGAAATTGGTGGGGCCGTAGCCATCGGGGATGCTTTTGTTGATCGCCGACAGCAGTACCAGCAGCACCAGCGGGAACGCGACGCCGAAGATCAGCGTCAGCAGATCGCGTGTGATCTCTTTTGTGTTGCGTGAAGCAAAGGTCAGTGTTCTCATTTCTGTACTCCCTCCCCCGCGATCTTGATGAACGCTTCTTCAAAGTTATCGGTGCCCGCCTTCGCCTTCAGCTCTTCGGCGGTACCCTCGGCGCGCAGCTCTCCGCGCGACATGATGCCGATGCGGTCGCAGAGGCTCTCCGCCTCCTCCAGATAATGGGTGGTCAGGATGATAGTCATCCTGCCCTTCAAGCCGGAGATAAAGTTCCACAGCTCTCTGCGCGCGAGAACATCCAGACCGAGGGTCGGTTCATCGAGAAACAACACCTCTGGGTCGGTGATCAGCGCCATCGCGATGCTCAGCCTGCGCTGCCATCCGCCGGACAGGGTAGCGGCGCGGCTCTTTTCGATCTCCTGCATGGAGAAATCCTCGAGCATTTTATCGGCTTTTGCCTTAGCTTCTTTTTTATCACTGCCATAGATACGGGCGATGAATTCCAGATTCTCGCGCACGCTCAGCTTGGCGGCGACAGCGGTCTCCTGCGGCGAAACGTTCATGATCGCCTTGACCTGATCCGATGCTTTGACGACGCTGTGACCCATCACCTGCGCGTCGCCCGAGGTCGGCTGCGTCAGGCAGGACAGCATCTTGATGGTGGTGGACTTGCCCGCGCCGTTAACGCCGAGCAGCCCGTACAGCTCGCCCTGATGAACAGTCAGATCCAGCCCCTTTACGGCTGTTTTGTCTTTGTATTTTTTTACGAGTTTTTCGGTTTTGATTGCTTCCATACTCTTCCCCCTCTTGTGGCTTGAAACACGAATCGTTAAAACACCGTGCTTCTGACAATACCGATTCTATCATAATCGCATGCTGATTTCTACCAATCGGCATTAACGAAGAATGTTAAAATCGGTGGCAAAAGGAAACGCCGCCCATCAGGACGGCGCTGTATACCTATCATTTCTTCTTGAACAGATTGCCCAAAGATATCTTTGCGAGAGCAATGCCGCCCTTTGTCGTATCGCCCATCACCATCAGGCGGTCGCCGGGCTTGATGCCGAACACCTCGCGGGCATACTCAGGGATCGTCACCTGTCCGTCCTTGTCCATCTTCACTATACCGAAGATATATTTGCCCTCGGTAGTGCTCGAATTGGTATCCAGACCTTCGAGCGAGATGGAAATCAGGGTGTCGATCGACAGCTCATAGTACTCCGCGATCTCGCGGCATTTGAGCACATCGGGTATACTCTCGCCGCTCTCCCATTTCGCCACACTCTGGCGCGAAACGCCGAAGCGCTCGGCGAACTCCTCCTGACTGAGGTTCTCACTTTTCCTGAGAAAACGAATGTTGGCGTCAATCATGGGCACTCTCTCCTTTACCCACTCAGTTTAACACAAAGCAGGGAGTTTTGCAAGCATATAAAATCATCTTTCGGAGCAACAAATGTTTCATGTGAAACATTTGTTCTATACATTGCCAACGAGACAATCATACTTGATTGACGGGACCGTAGTACATGATATTCTTATGAAAGCCGATGATCGGCAGGAACACGAAGGACAGGAACAGCAGTCCCCATGCCCACGAGTCCTTGAGACCGAAAGCGTGAGCCAGCTTTTTATACAGCTGAAACTGGAGCATCGGCATCAAAATCAGAAAAACGATAGACGCGATCATGAGCAAAATACCGAGGATCAGGAAGATGACGCCGGATATGCTCATCGCGCGGTAATCAGAACCGGTGACGGCAAACACGCCGCCGAACACGGAAAACAGATAACCAAAGAGGAAGGTGCCGGCATAAATGCCTGTGTAAATGATCATGCGCCAGAACTGCTTAACATCCCAGAGCTTCTGGAACAGGACATATGTACCGTAAAACGGGATGATGCCCTTCCAGCCGGGCAGCCCCATCTTGCGGAAAGTAAACCACAGTCCGACCAGCTCCAGCGCGACCGAAGCGTTCGCAATCAGTATCATCATCAAATAAAAAATTACGAAAAAAACACCGAAAAACATAAATGATCTCCTTTCAAAATATATCACTTCAACAGCGGTTTCAGATACTGTCCGGTGAAGGACTGCTCACACGCGGCGACCTCTTCCGGCGTGCCCTCGGCGACTACCGTACCGCCCATATCGCCGCCCTCGGGACCGAGGTCGATAATGTGATCTGCCGTCTTGATCAGTTCGAGGTTATGCTCGATCACGATGACTGTATTGCCGGAATCCACCAGCTTGTGCAGCACCTCAACCAGACGGTGAACGTCGGCGATATGCAGACCCGTGGTCGGCTCGTCGAGGATATAGACCGTTTTCCCCGTGGGACGCTTACTCAGCTCCGTGCTGAGCTTCACACGCTGCGCTTCACCGCCCGAGAGGGTCGTCGCGGGCTGACCGATCTTGATATAGCCCAAGCCGACATCGTAGATCGTCTGCAAGCGCCGCTGAATCTTCGGGATGTTTTTGAAGAATTCCAAGCCCTCTTCGACGGTCATTTCCAGCACGTCGTGGATCGATTTCCCCTTATATTTGACCTCTAAGGTCTCGCGGTTATAGCGCTTGCCCTTGCACACCTCGCACGGCACGTAGATATCGGGCAAAAAGTGCATCTCGATCTTGATGATGCCGTCACCCTGACACGCTTCGCATCTGCCGCCCTTGACGTTGAAGCTGTAGCGGGAGGCGTTATAGCCGCGCATCTTGCTGTCGGTGGTGGAGGCGTACAGATTGCGGATATCGGTGAACACCCCGGTGTAGGTCGCGGGGTTGGATCGCGGAGTCTTGCCGATGGGACTCTGGTCAATGTTGATGACCTTGTCGAGCGCGTCAACGCCTTCGATCGTTTTGAACTTGCCGGGCGTGGTCTTGGCGCGGTTCAGTTCGCGCGCCAGATGCTTATATAAGATCTCATTGATCAGAGAGCTTTTGCCGGAACCGGACACGCCGGTCACACAAACAAATTTCCCTAAAGGAATTTTAACATTGATATTCTTCAGATTATTTTGCTGAGCGCCCTTGATGGTCAGGAATTTGCCGTTGCCCTTTCTCCTGCTTTCGGGCAGAGGGATACGCTTCTTGCCGCTGAGGTACTGACCCGTCACGGAGCTCTCGCAGGCTTCGATATCCTCGATGGTGCCGGTCGCGACGATCTCGCCGCCGTGCACGCCCGCGCCGGGTCCGATATCGACGATATGATCGGCGGCGCGCATGGTATCCTCGTCATGCTCGACGACGATGACCGTGTTGCCGATATCGCGCAGCCGTTTGAGGGTGGCGAGCAGCTTGTCGTTGTCACGCTGATGGAGCCCGATCGACGGCTCGTCAAGGATATACAGCACGCCCATCAGCGCGGAGCCGATCTGCGTCGCCAGACGGATGCGCTGGCTCTCGCCGCCCGACAGAGTTGCCGACGCGCGGGACAGAGTCAGGTAGCCCAAGCCGACGGCTTTCAGGAAGTTCAGGCGGGATTTGATTTCATTCAGAATCTCGCCGGCGATCATGCGGTCACGGTCGGAAATTGACAATTCATCGACGAATTCGAGTATCTTTACGACCGACAGGTCGCATAGCTCTGCGATGTTCATCCCGCCAACGGTGACAGCGAGAGAGGTCGGCGACAGGCGCTTGCCGTGACACGCGTCGCAGGGGATCTCGGTCATGTAGCTCTGGATTTCATCCTTGATCCACTGGGAGCCCGTATCCTTGAAACGGCGCTCCAGATTCGGGATGATTCCCTCAAACTCGCGATACATCTCGCTTTGATTAAACGGCGTACGGCGGATCAGATGCAGCTTCTCGCCCTTGGTGCCGTAGAGGATCGCGTCGACCGCTTCTTGCGGCAGATCCTTGATCGGGGTGAAGTAATCAAAGCCGTATTTTTCCGACAGACCGTCCATATACATCTGCGCGATGGTGTTGCCCTCCATCGCCCAGCCGGAGCCCTTGATGCCGCCCTGCGAGATCGTCTTTTCGGGATCGGGGATGATCAGGGCGGGATCGACGCGCAGGAACACGCCGAGTCCTGTGCACTTGGGACACGCGCCGAAAGGATTGTTGAAGGAGAACATGCGCGGCGCGAGCTCGTTGATGCTGATACCGTGCTCGGGACAGGCGTAGTTCTGTGAATAGAGGATATCCTCGCCGTCGACAACGCTGATCAGCACCAGACCGTCCGCTAATTTGGAGGCGGTCTCCATGCTGTCGGTCAGGCGGGAGCGAATACTCTCTTTAATGACCAAGCGGTCGACAACGATCTCGATGCTGTGCTTTTTATTCTTTTCAAGAACAATATCCTCGCTCAGATCATAGAGGATGCCGTCGGCGCGCACGCGGGCAAAGCCGGACTTGCGGGCGGATTCAAACACGCCCTTATGCTCGCCCTTTTTGCCGCGGATCATGGGAGCTAAGATCTGTATCTTCGTACCTTCCTCCATCGCCATGACGCTGTCAGTGATCTGGTCGATGGTCTGCTGGCTGATCTCACGTCCGCACTTAGGGCAGTGCGGTACGCCGATACGCGCGTACAACAGACGGAAATAGTCGTAGATCTCGGTGACTGTACCGACCGTGGAACGCGGGTTTTTGGACGTCGTTTTCTGGTCGATGGATATCGCGGGCGACAGTCCGTCGATCGAATCCACCTCCGGCTTTTTCATCTGACCGAGGAACATGCGCGCGTAGGATGAGAGGCTCTCGACATAACGGCGCTGACCCTCGGCGTAGATGGTATCGAAGGCGAGGGAGCTTTTGCCCGAGCCGGAAAGACCCGTGAGCACCACCAGCTTATCGCGGGGGATCTCAAGATCGACATTTTTCAGATTGTGCTTTTTCGCACCTTTTATCACGATTTTATCTTGCATTTTCTATCACTTCAATTGCAGAAAAGTCTCCCTCGGGTGAGGGAGGCTCTTGTTTTATTATTCTTCTGTAGAATTATATTCCGTATCCTCAGGTTCATCGACCCCGACAGGCTCGACATAAGTGCCTGCCATTACCTCGGCAAAGGTCTCGCCGGACATCTTCTCGTGCTTCATCAGATATGCCGCGGTCTCATGGAGCTTGGACATATGGGCGTTGAGGATATCCTCGGTCTTTCTGTACGCTTCGGAAATGATGCGGTGGACCTCCTCGTCGATCTTGGCGGCTGTCTCCTCGGAATAGTTCTTGGTGTGACCCATATCTCTGCCGATGAAGATCTCGCCGTCGCCGGAGGTATAGTTGATCGGGCCGAGCGCCTCGGTCATACCGTATTTGACGACCATGTTGGTCGCGGTCTTTGTCGCCTTTTCGATATCATTGGACGCGCCGGTGGAGATATCGCCCAGCACGAGCGCTTCGGCGACTCTGCCGCCGAGATCGACCACGATCTCCTCCTCCATCTCGCGCTTGGAGCGATAGCTGCGGTCCTCGGTGGGCAGGGGCATCGTGTAGCCGCCCGCCATGCCGCGCGGGATGATAGAGATCTGGTGGACGGGATCCTGCGTTTCGCAGGCATAGAAGCAGATCGCGTGACCCGCCTCATGATAGGCAGTGAGCTTCTTCTCACGGTCGTTCATGACCTTAGATTTCTTCTCGGAGCCGACCACTACCTTGATAGCGGCTTCTTCGATCTCGACCTGCGTGATCGCCTTCTTATCCTTGCGGGCGGCAAGAAGCGCCGCTTCGTTTAAGAGGTTCGCCAGATCGGCGCCGGTGAAGCCCGCGGTCTGCTTCGCAACGTTGCGGAGCTTGACGTCGGGCGACAGGGGCTTTTCGCGCGAATGGACGCGCAGGATCGCTTCACGGCCGTTGATATCGGGATAGCCGACCATGACCTGACGGTCAAAGCGTCCGGGACGCAGCAGCGCCGGATCAAGGATGTCGGGACGGTTGGTAGCGGCGATCATGATGACGCCTTCGTTTGCGCCGAAGCCGTCCATTTCAACCAGCAGCTGGTTGAGCGTCTGCTCGCGCTCGTCGTGACCGCCGCCGAGACCCGCGCCTCTCTGGCGGCCGACGGCGTC
>JAFRBX010000068.1 GCA_017404665.1 Ruminococcus sp. | reverse complement strand
TCGACAATTCTCTCGCTGATAATCAACTGTTGGAAAAGGAATTGAAAAACAGCGACAAACGCAGAAAGCCCCTTGAATACTGGCTTTTTTCCGTTTGTCATTATTATACCGTAACGGCATACCAACATCAGCCTGATGTTGGAGCAAGGAGCAAACTTTAAAGAGCTTGCAGAATGGGCTGGTCATTCCACAACAAGATTGACCGAAGATACTTATTCACACATTACAAGAAAGTCAAAACGCAAACTTGCGGATATGGTATCCAAATTCAATCCATTCTAGAAGTTTTATAGAAATGTGTAAAATAGGGCAGATTGTAAATCTTTTTTCACAAAAAGAAATCCGCCTAAACCTACTGTTTAAGCGGATTCCGAGTCTGGTGGGAGAGGGTGGATTCGAACCACCGAAGTCACTGACAACAGATTTACAGTCTGCCCCCTTTGGCCACTCGGGAACTCTCCCATATTATTGGAGCTGGTGGACGGACTCGAACCCCCGACCTGCTGATTACAAATCAGCTGCTCTACCAACTGAGCTACACCAGCATTTTTACCAGCACTTTTTTCGTGCTCAGATATAATACCATAACCAAAACGCTTTGTCAACAGTTTTTCTGAAAATCTGCGAATTTTTCGTGCTCTTCTTCATATAGTATTGTGTATCGGAGGTGATCGTATGGGGCTGATTTTGTATCGCAAGCGGCTGATCTGCAAGCTGCTGATAATCTACGCGCTCAATATCGCCGACTGGCTGTGCACATGGATATTGCTGCACACCGGCGCGTTTGCCGAAATGAATCCGCTGGTGGGCTCCTTCATCGGAAGTCCGACTGCGGGCTTTTTTGTCAAGGGCATTTTGCCGGCTGTTTTGTTGACATTGGTCTGCCTTATGAATCAATTGTTGGGAGAAAAGGAACTCATGCAGGTGGATCGCTTTGCGTCCTTTACCACGATGCTTTATACCGCGCTGTGCACAGTGCATATTATCAATTTTTTGCTGCTGCATTTTGCCGGATAATGTCGGATTTACAGAATTGTCTTCGAAAGACTTGATTAATCCGCTGAGTGAGTGTATAATAAAAACATACCGATACAAATCGGTTAATATCATCCGCCCGTGGCGCAGCTGGATAACGCAACGGATTCCGATTCCGGAGAACGGGAGTTCAAATCTCTTCGGGCGGGCCATATCGATACGGAGATACCAGCCGGTGTCTCCGTATCGATTATTACATAAAGAGTATTATTGACAAGAGAAGTGAAGTATGAAACGACTGATTTTCATAGTATTAGCGATCATGAGCATGATTTTCGCAGCTGTATCCGCCGCGGGAGCACAGACCGTGCCTTTCGGAACTGCCGGTGAAGATGACTTTGGTACTGACAATCCTGCCGATACGGATATCATCGGCGATACGGACGGCGACGGCGACATCAATATTCTCGACGTGTGTCTGGTGCAATATGTGCTGGCGCATATCCGCTTGTTCGATGATGCGCAGCAGCAGCGAGCCGATGTGGATCTCAACGGTGCTGTCGAGTCGATCGACGTTACATATCTGCAAAGATGGCTGGTGAAAACGGAAGGCTCCCCTTATATCGGCATGACGGTATCCGACTCGCTCCGATGGGGAAGAGAACGGCAGATCATGAATGAGATCAACAGCTTTACCCGCAGTAAGGGCGTCGATATCTCTGTGTTCAACGGCGACGTGGATATGGAAAAGCTCAAGGCGGAAGGCTACGATTTCGTCATCATCCGTTTGGGCTACGGCGACGATGAAGCCGATCAGGACGACAAAATGTTTGAAACGAACGTGCAGAAAGCCGAAGCGGCGGGGCTCGACTGGGGCGCTTATATCTATTCTTACGCGCTGAGTGAGAACGAGGCAAAGAGCGAGGTCAACCACACCCTGCGCCTGCTCAGGGGCAAGCATCCAACCATGCCGATCGCCTTCGACTGGGAGGACGACAGCTACAAGCAGAGGATGGGTATGCCGTCCGATGCCGAGGTGCTCAGGATCGCGAGTACCTATGTCAACGGTATCTATAACGCGGGCTATTATCCGATGATCTACACCGGCTACTCTTGGCTCAAGGGCGCTTTCAACGATGACAGCCTTTTTGAGCACTGCGATATCTGGCTGGCGCAGTGGAGCACACAATACGATTACCATGATCGACCCCTCGGCATGTGGCAGTTCGGCGGCGAGACCAATTTCATCGAGACCCCGTACATCAGCGGGTTGAGCGGCGTGTTCGATAAGGATTATTCATACAAAAACTATCCCTTGATCATCAAGGCATATGGTTACAATAATCACGAGCCGCTGCTGCGGTCCTATGTTTCCACAGGCGCCGGATATGACGACGGTATAAAGGCGAAGAGCGAGAACCTGCCGCCCGAATGTAACGGCGTGATGGGCAATTCTCTGCGAAACGGAACAATTCAATAGAATCTATGACGGCGGCGTTTGTGAGAGCAGACGCCGCCTTTACTGTTTCCCGAAAAAATGATAAAATCAATAAATGAAATGAACCTTTATCCGCTTTCGACTGTATATGTGTTGAAAGGCTTTCACAAGGTCAGGTGAGGGGGTGAGGACTTGACCGATTTTGAGCGGTACACAGCGGTGTATTCGCCCGAGCTGACGCGGTTCTGTATGAAGCTGTGCGGCGACGTCCACGACGCCGAGGATCTGTTTCAGGATACATGGACGCGCGTGTTCGACCGATTTGAGCAGTACGATCCAGAACAAAGCTTCAAAAGCTGGCTGTTTGCGATCTGCGCCAATATCTTCAAGAATTCAAAGAAGCAAAAGTACAATTCATCGCGGGCGGTATTTTCTTCAAAAGAAGAAAAGGAGCGATTTCTCCTTTCGATCCCCGATGAAGAAAAGGATCTGGACGCTTACCTCGATCTGTACGATGCAATCTATGCGCTGCCCAAAAAGCATCGCGTAGTGCTGGTGCTGTACTATTTCAGGGAGTTCAGTCAGTCGGAGATTGCCCGCATGCTGGACATCCCCGAGGGCACGGTCAAGTCGCGCCTGAATACGGCAAAGAAACTGCTGAAAAGGAGGCTTTCGTATGAAGAATATCAGCGATGAACGCTTGGAAAAAATGCTGACGAATTACTGTGAAGCCGACTGCGGGCAGTCCTTTGTCTATGATCCCGACCGCCGAAAACCCAAGATCATCCCCTTTGCCCGCTTTCGCCGGACAGCTGTCGCCGCTGCGAGTCTGGTGCTCATCAGCGTGCTGAGCCTGACTGTATATTTCCTCTTCGGAAATAAAATCAGCACCCCCATCGCTGTCGCTCCGCTGTCCCAAGGCGCCGCCACCCCTTCAGCGCCCGCGGACACGGGCGGCGGCGGTACACAAGAGCAGGAAGGCGCCGCACCGACCGAAGGCAAGAACTTTTTCAGCGAGATCATCGATTGGCTTTTCCCAAAGGCGACCGAATCGAGCAGTACCGCGCCAACGGTGACAAGTCCGACAAATTCGGCAAACGTGCCGCCGACCGAACAGGCGGGGGAGAAGACGACGGAACCGGCACACGTGCCGCCGACGCAGCCGGTACATGTGCCTTCTACAGAAAAACCGACGGAATCGGCACACGTGCCGCTGACGGAACCTATAACGCCGACGCAAAAGCCGACAACGGCATATGTCCCGCCGACACAGCCGCCGTATGTGCCGCCGACCGAGCCCAACGACCCGCCGTGTAACGACGATCCTACAGAAGGCGAACCCTATTGGTATGAGCCGACCGAATACTCGGGAGAGGTCGAATACCCGGGATACGAGCCGCCTACAGAAGGCGGCGGTACGATGTCCGCTGATCCCCCTAATGTTTGCGCGATTATCGATTCATCTTTACTCGACGGGAACGCCCGCGTATATTGCAAGGTGTACAGCAGCTCCGGCAAAAGACTCGGCAGCGCGAACCTGTACGACGGATCGCATTCGGTATCCGTTTCCGTCATCAGCAGCCGCCAGACCCAATTGAACTATGAGATACCCGACGATCTGATCACATACAATGACTATTATTTGTTTGTGTTTTATGACGGCAGTGGCAGGATGCTCTCGCAGGTACAGCAGTATATCGAGGTGTAAGGCTCCTTTACCAAAGGCAGAATAGGAGGAAAGAACATGAAAAAAGTACTATCGATTCTATTATGTATCGCGCTGCTGGCGGCGATTTGCGCCGTGCCGGCAGCCGCACTGACCGAAGAAGAAGCCAACGCGGGTTACTACCTTGTCGGCAGTATGACCGGCTGGGGCGTCAACAGCGCCTATCGGCTCGATTTGAATCCTGCCGACAGCAGCGAATATCGGTACAGCGGATTGCCGCTGACGATGGCGGACGATTTCAAGGTCGTCTATTCGCACAACGGGAGCTCGATCGACGAATGGTACCCCGCGGGTTTGGATAATAACTGCTCTCTCGCGACGCTCGATATCCACACCGACGGCACCGTCGATCTTTACTTCCGTCCGAACATGGACGGCGATGACAGCTGGTATTTCGGCTGTATCTACGCGGAACTGAAAAGCGTGAAGCCGACCGAGAACATCATGCCGACCTTACCGGAGCCGATGCCCGACGTCGCCTGCTATGTCGTTTTCAAAGGTGATCAGAACAGGATCAGAGAGCGCAACCGTATGTACCGCATGTGGGAAAACGCCTTTGAGATCCATAACCTGACGCTGAGTACCGCGACGCCGTTCAAGATCGCTCTGACGCAGGAGATCGGCACCGAGCCGACCCTGTTCCCCGCGGGTGAGGACGATTATTATGTGCCGCGTTACAACAGCGCCTATTATACCGTTGTGTTCACTCCCGACGGCAATAACGGCGGCGACAGCTCCGATATGGGTTGGTACGACGGCTATGTCCGCGCTTATCCCTGCGAGCCGCCGCAGGAGAATCCGACCGATTACGTTCCCGTCACCGTCAAAGAGATGAAGACCAACCGCTATGAAGCGGCGTTTGACGCGGCTTATCCGACCGCAGAATATCTGTGCGATTATGAAGAGCTGTATTATCACCGCGATAGGTACGACAACGACGACTGGACGCTGGTCAAGACGACCTCTTACGGACCGATCGACGGCGGCGGCTACGGCGTGTTTGACGATCTTGCCGTGTTCAGCGCGGAGGATTATCCGTTCACGCTCGGCTTCGGAATATTCGACCACAGCAATCACACCTTCTACAGCATCACGCAGGCTTGGAACGGGAACTATGACGGCCTGCACGACGTCTTTGCCCATATCGCTCCGCAGTACGCCGCTGCTGCCCTTTTGGGCGACGCGGACGGCGACAACGAGCTGACCATCCTCGATGTGACACATATCCAGCGGCGTCTGGCGAATATGGAGGAGCTGGACGACGAATGGATGTTTGAGCATTCTTCCAATGTCTTTGGTTCTCAGATGACCTATCTGAGCGACTATGACCGCGACGGTCAGCGCACCGTCCTCGACGCGACGCTGCTCCAGCGAGCCTTGGTCGGCACGAGCCGCTATCCGCATGATTTCACAGCGAGCGTCAGGCTCGAAAAGAGCGGCGATACCGTCAGCGCGGTCGCGAGCACCTCTTTCGGCGGCGACGCGGTGCAGTACTTTTTTACCATCGAAGGCGGCGTACACGCCGGTACCGTCTACGGCGGCGATTGGGGCAAATTCACCTATTTTGACCCCGAGTATGAGTATGTGCCGGGCAATGAACACCTTGCCACCGGCTGGATCGCCGACAGCTCCGTCGAGCTGCCGCTGAGGGCGCTGACCTATAACGACGATTATGTCCTGACGGTCATCGCGAAAACTCCAAGCGGCAGAGTGACAAAGCAAGCGCGGCTGTATTTCAAGAACGTTTATTAAAAATGTCATTACGAGAAAAAGACGCAAGCGTCCAATCTCAACCGATGATTAAGCATTCATTTTCTATGCAAGGAGCAGAGCGTTTATTCCGCCCCCTCTGACGAGGGGGTTGGGCAAACGCTCTGCTCCTTTTTGATCTGCTTTCTGCCAAACCGGACCTCCCTTTACCAAAGGGAGGCTTTCTCTTCTCTATTCTCTTATATTTCTCTATCCGAAAAATAACCCCTCTTGCCGTCGCGCACATGATGTGCTATTATATACAATGACAGAATATGCGATAAAAAACAAGGAGGAGATTATGGGAAATCAGACCAAAACTCCCGAAAAAGCCTCGTTCCTGAAAACATTGGACGAGCGCTTTCTCTCGCTCGAGCGCATCGTCGCGGCGCTGTTCTCGTCGGTACTGCTGGCGTATGTATACCAGCTGCTGACGAACGGCGATTTCACCAACCTGAACAGCTATTATAAAAGCATCAACTTCGCCGTGTTCTTTGCGATCGCGATCATCGGCGCCGTTGCGCTGATCGGCTTCACCTATCTTTTGAAGCAGCAGTATATCATCCCGTGGGCGCTGCTGCTGACGACATTCGCGGTGTCGGTGATGTTTGCGGCGAACTACAGGGACGGCGGCGCGTTCTTTTGCGTCGGCGTCGGCGTTGTCGATCTGATCGTCGTGCTGTGGCTGGTGCGGGATGATAAGCTCGGGCTGTCGGGCATTTCCGTCAGCCGAAGGGTCGCGCTGATCGCGGCGTGCGTGCTGTTCGCCGTGACGACCTTCGTGTTCGGTTACTATACCTCGATGAAGTATCAGAGTTATTCGAATTTTACCTTCGATTTCGGCATCTTCGCCCAGATGTATGAGCGCATGGCGTCGTCCTTCGCGCCCAACACCACCGTCGAGCGCTCCTATATGATGTCCCATTTCGGCGTACATTTCTCGCCGATCTTCTACCTTTTCCTGCCGGGCTATTGGATCTTCCGCTCGCCGATCTATCTGTTCTATGTGCAGGCGGCGGCGGTCGCTGCGGGCGTGTTCGCCGTGTATCTGATTGCGGGCAGGCTGGGGCTCTCCGGCAAGCTGACGCTCGCGCTCGAGCTGATCTACGCCTTCTATCCCTGCCTGTTCAACGGCACGTTCTATGATTTCCATGAAAATAAATTCCTGACGACGATCATCCTGTTCCTGTTCTACTTCATCATCAGCAAGAATACGGTCTGGGAATTCGTCTTTGCCCTTCTGCTGCTGAGCGTCAAGGAGGACGCTGCGATCTATCTGATCGTGATCGCGCTGTTCGTGATGATCAACCGCAAGGAAGTCTACCGCGGACTGATCATACTCGGCATGGCGGTCGTCTGGTTCATCGTCGCCCAGCGAATCGTCGCCGCCTCCGGCGAGGAGGGCGTCATGATCAGCCGCCTGTCCGATTACTTCGTCAACGGCGAACAGACCTTCGGCTCCGTGTTCAAGGGCGTGTTTTTTGACATGGGCAACCTGATCAAGCAGATGTTTACCGCTGAGAAGATCCCCTTCGTGCTGTGGATGCTCGCGCCGGTGCTGTTCGCGCCGTTCATGACGAAGAAGATCAGCTCGATGATCCTGCTGTTTCCGATCATCCCGATTAACCTCATGCAGAGCTGGAAGTACCAGTACGACGTGGATTATCAGTACACCTACGGCGTTGCGGCGCTGATCATTATCAGCGCGATCTTCGTGATCGCCAAGCTCGGCAGTCATAAAAAACGCGTTATCGTGCTGACCTCGCTCTTCCTGTGCGCGGTAATGACGGTATCGCTGGTCTATCCGAAAATGCAGAACGTCACGGGCTATATGCAGAACACTGAGGGCACCCGTCAGCAGGTAGACGAGCTGATCGACAGCGTGCCCGCAGACGCCACCGTGACTGCGGCGCACAGTCTGGTGCCGCATCTGTACAAGGTCGAGTGGCTGTACACCATGCCCGATTACTACGGCTCCAATCGCGACAAGCCTGTCGACACCGACTACTTTGTCATCGACACGCGCTACAGCGATCTGGCGAACGACATGAAAACCGTGATGGGCAATCAATATACGCTGGTACAATCGGCAGGCTTTGCCGAACTGTACAAGCATAATTAACGGGGGAAACGTATGAGAAAACTGCTTTTATCGGTTATAGTGCTGATGCTGCTGGCGCTGACCGCCTGCGGCACGGAGCCCGTGCCGACCGAGCCTGATGCAACGCAGGCGCCGACCGACGCGCCGTATATTGACACCCAGCTCGACGAGCCCGAGTGGACGCTCGCCGAGGGCGAACTGCAGCTGAATGACAGCACGGGAGTGATTGCCGAAAATGCGGATATCCTGTACTTTGCCATCGTCACTGATGCAGACGGCTCACAGGAGCTGCGCTTCCGCTTGAGCGACGAGATCGCCGCCATATTGACGGTACAGAGTCCCGACAACGCCTGTTACATGACGCTCGACGGCGAGAGGATCGGCGAGGCGACGCTCGACGACAGCTGTACGGTGGTCACGATCACCGCAGAGAACGCGGTCGGCGAGATCACCGCTCTCGCCTCAAGAATCAGAGGATTATACGAATAATTCTATTCTAGAAAAGGACGTCGTTTGACGTCCTTTTCGTTTACCGATAGTCGTTGCGCAGCCCCTTGACACGCGTGTCGGGGTTGCGGCAAGCTCAACGGATACTGATCCTTGATAAAAGAATTAGCCAGATAGATGTTAAGTTTTTTAAGGAGCAGTATGAAATCAGAACTTACTGTCCGTATAGTCGTCTACATCGAATTTCCTGTCCTTGTAATAGCAGTCCTTGTCCGCGTCGGTGATCTCTCTGAGCACACGGCACGGGTTGCCGACGGCGATCACATTTGCGGGGATATCCTTCGTTACGACTGAGCCGGAGCCGATCACGGAACCCGAACCGATATGTACGCCCGGGTTGATCACAACATTCGCGCCGATCCACACCCTGTCGCCGATGGTGATCTCCATCGCGTATTCGTATTTATATCGCGACGCGGGATGGACGGGATGACCTGCCGTGGTGATGCAGACATTCGGACCGATGAGCACCTGATCGCCGATCCTAACCTTTGCGCAGTCCAGCACGCTGAGATTGTAGTTCGCGTAAAAATTTTCTCCGATCTCGATATTATAGCCGTAGTCGCATCGGAACGGCGGCTCGATATAATAGTTCTCCTTATGCGCGCCCAGCAGCTCATGCAGTACCCTTTGTACCGCTTGCACGTCGTACTCGTCGGCTTCATTAATTTTCTTGCAAAGAATTTTCGCTCTTTTCCTGTCCTTGGGCAGACCGTCAGCAAAGCTGTCATACGGCAGACCCGCGAGCATCCGTTCCTTTTGTGTCATGCAGTCACCTCATGTGTTGATTTGTTATTATTATAGCATTTCGTTCATCTGCGGTCAAGCGTGCGGGAATCGTCGAACTGCATGAATCGACAAACACGGGAATCAGCAAAAATAAACACTTGCTTTTATGACATCCATATGATATAATACTTTTGTTCGCAAGCCGTCCACGGTGTGGATAAGCGAGCGACAGGCCCTGTACGATTTCCGTTCATGAACCATGTCAGGCGCGGAAGCGAGCAGCATTAAGTGTTATCGGGGATGCGATACAGTAAGTCTGTCGTTCACTTATCGATACCGTTCAGCCGTATAGGCTGCGGCTTGCGTTTCTTATTATTTGTCATTGCGAAGCCCCGTTCGGAGCCGCGGCAATCTCAACTTAGTATGAACAGTCATTGCGAAGCCCTTTAGGGGCTGTGGCAATCTCAACCGATTATCAACCCATCAAAAGGGATCAAATACTCCGCGGCTTTCCGCAAATCAGTTCAGGGGAGGGATAAGATGGCGTATCAGGTGCTTTATCGAAAATACAGACCCAAGTCATTTGACGACGTCTACGGTCAGGATCATGTGACCGTAACCCTGCGCAATGAGCTCAGGCTGAACCGTGTGCATCACGCCTATCTCTTCACCGGCTCGCGCGGCACGGGCAAGACCACCTGCGCGAAGATCCTCTCCAAGGCGGTCAACTGTCTGGAACTGCACGACGGCGATCCCTGCGGCGTCTGCGCGAACTGCGTCGGCATCGACAGCGGCGAGATACTCGACGTCGTCGAGATGGACGCCGCATCCAACCGCGGTATCGACGATATCCGCTCCATCATCGACGAGGTCGCCTTTGCGCCCGCGCGCGCCAAGTACCGCGTGTATATCATTGACGAGGTGCACATGCTCTCGCGCGACGCGTGGAACGCTCTGCTGAAAACGCTCGAGGAGCCGCCGGCACACGTGGTGTTTATCCTCGCGACCACCGAGGTCAACAAGATTCCCGAAACGATTCTGTCGCGCTGCCAGCGCTTTGACTTTCACCGTATCAGCCCCGCGGATATTTCTGCAAGACTGCATGAGATCGCCGGGAGGGAAGGCGTCAGCCTGACGAATGAAGCGGCGCTGCTGATCGCCGTGATCGCCGACGGTGCGATGCGCGACGCGATTTCGCTTTTAGACCGCTGTATCGGCATTTCATCCGACGTTACCGCTGAATCGGTGCGCGCGGCGGCAGGTTTGGCGGCGCAGGGGCAGCTTTTTGAGATAGTGAACTGTACGATCAATAAGAACGTCAGAAGGGCGCTTGAGATCGTGGACAGTCTGTATAAAGACAGCAAGGATATGGCTTCTCTGTGCGAGGAGCTGCAGGGACATTTCCGCTCGCTGATGCTGATCAAGACGGTCGGCAATCCGCGAGAGCTGGTCGTCATGAGCGACCGTGAGTTTGACGCCGCGCAGGCACAGGCGGATTATCTGTCGCTGCCCGACGTTCTGTACGCGATGGATGTTCTGGGACGTGCCCGCGCTGCGATGCGCGACAGCGTTTCACCCCGCACTGAGCTCGAAATGGCGCTGGTCAAGCTGTGCGCGCCCGAGCTGGATCAGACCGACGAGGCGCTCTTCGCCCGTGTCACTGCGCTGGAAAAGGCAGTCAGACTGCTGCAAAGCGGCAGTGCTGCGGCATCGTTTTCTCAGCCGAATACAAGCCGTTCCGTGTCTGAGGCGAAAGAGGAGAAACAGCCCGCAGCTGAGCCAAAAGCGGTCATTCAACCTGAGTCTGTGAAGTCTGAGCCGAAGCCAGCTGAACAGCAAAAGACCGAGCCTGAACCGAAAAAACAACAAACCGTGAAACCGGCTGAACCGACAGCGGAGCAACAGCCCGTACCCGATACACAGTCAAATGATCAGCCTGCACCTGATCCGAAAACAGAAAAACAGCCCGCGGCTGCGGCTGCCGCTAAAAAGCAGGATGTAGACAGAGAGGAGCTGTACCGCTCTGCCGTTCCCTTTGAGCTGTGGCAGGAGGTGGTGGCGAACCTGCGCCGTTATTCGCGCGCGATCTCAGCGGCGTTTGAGGATACCAATGCCTATATCAGCGGCGATTATCTCTTGATAGAAACCAAACACGAGATCGCTCTGGAGCTGATGAAAAAGCCCTCCCAGCGTGACGCGATCCGGCAAGCGGTGCGTGAGGTCACCGGCAAGGTGTACAAGCTCGGTCCCTATAAGCTGCCGGAGAAAAAGGCGGACCCGGACGAGGTGCTGGACGGCTTTATCAGCAAGCTCAGAGATTCCGGCGTCAACGTGACGGAGGAGTAAATAAAACACTGTCATTCCGAGGGGCAAAGACCCGTGGGAATCCCACAAACCGGAAATACCGATTTTATCGGTTGAGATTGCCACGGCATAAATGCCTCGCAATGACGATTGATAGAAAGGAAGAATTATATGAAAGCAAGATTACCGCAAGGCTACGGCGGCGGGGGACAGAACCTCCAGCAGCTTGCCCGTCAGGCACAGAAGATGCAGGAGCAGATGGAAGCGGCTACCGCTGAGTTGAACGCCAAGGAATACACCGCGTCCGCCGGCGGCGGTATGGTGACCGTCACGATCTCCGGCGAGCTGGAGATCAAGAAGATGGTGATCTCGCCCGACGTCGTCGATCCCGACGATATCGAGATGCTGCAGGACCTCGTGACAGCCGCTGTCAACGAGGCGATACGCAACGCCAACACCGATAAGGAAGAGACCATGAACAAAATCTCCGGCGGCATGAATCTCGGCGGGATGGGCGGCTTGTTCTGATGGCGTCCTATAACGTTGTACCGCTGCAAAGGCTCATAGAGCAGTTTGAGCGTCTGCCGGGCATCGGCAGCAAGACCGCCCAGCGCCTTGCGTACTTTGTGCTGAATCTGCCCGAAGAGCGGGCGAAGGAGTTCTCCGACGCCATCATGGAGGCGCATCAAAAAATTCGCCGCTGTGAGGTGTGCTGCAACTTTTCCGATCAGGAGAAGTGTCCCGTGTGCCGCAGCGAGACCCGCGATAAAAGCACGATCTGCGTGGTGGAAACGCCGCGCGACGCGATTGCGATCGAGGGCACCGGCGAGTATAAGGGCGCCTATCATGTGCTGCACGGTGTGATCTCGCCTCTGAACGGCATCGGTCCAGATCAGCTGACGATCAAGCAGCTGCTCTCGCGTTTGAACAACGGCGAGGTGCATGAGGTCATCATGGCGACCAACCCCACCGTAGAGGGCGAGGCGACCGCGATGTATCTCTCGCGGCTCTTAAAGCCCCTCGGCTTGAAGATCACACGCCTTGCCTATGGTATCCCCATGGGCGGCGACCTGGAGTATACCGACGACGTCACCCTCGCCAGAGCGCTGGAGGGCAGGAGTGAGCTGTGATGGATAATATCAAAATCATCGCCAATAATAAAAAGGCGTATCACGACTATTTTGTCCTTGAAAAGTACGAGGCGGGCATCGAGCTCGCCGGTACCGAGGTCAAGTCGCTTCGTCAGGGCAGATGCAACCTCAAGGACAGCTGGTGCAGCGTCGTCAGGGGCGAGTTGTTTGTCAACGGCATGCACATCAGCCCCTATGACCACGGCAATATCTGGGGCAAGGACCCGATGCGCGTCAGAAGGCTTTTGATGCATAAACGCGAGATCAATAAGCTTTTCGGCACTCTGCAGCAGCAGGGGCTTTCGCTGATACCGCTCTCTGTCTATTTCAAGGGCAGTATCGTGAAGCTGGAGCTGGGTCTGTGCAAGGGCAAAAAGCTTTATGATAAGCGCGAGGACGCCGCGAAGAAGAGCGCAAAGCGCGACATCGACCGCGCGATGAAGGAACAGAATAGATAGTGATCAGTGATTAGTGGTCAGTTTGAGGCTTCCTTTGGGAAAGGTACCCCCGTTGGGGGGATGTCCGCAGGACAAGGGGGGAGCTGTCTCCGGCAATGAGGCTGTCAGCATCAGCTGACTGAGGATTTGTATGATTGATCGAGCGTAAGTATTCACTATTCACTTTTAACTATTCACTGCAGCGCAAAAGCGCTGCCTATATGGGGATGTAAAGGTTTCGACGGGGACGGAGAAGCTTGGTAAGCGAGTAGCGGTGAGGCGCCGCTTTAAAAGCCTCGATTATAAATTAAACAACAACAATAAAGTTGCTTTAGCTGCTTAATGCAGCTCGTCTGCCCGTGAGTACCGCGGCTCGGGACAAGGCGTCGACAGCGGTTTCTGTGAACAGCCCACGCCTTTAAGCTGTCACACATGAAAGGCTACCGAAGCGCTGAGCCTGTTATTGGGCGCTGCGTCGGGGGAATCCTAAAACAATAACTGCACTCGGAGAAAACCTTGTGGACACGTTTTCGGACGCGGGTTCGATTCCCGCCATCTCCACCAAATGAGTATTGGACGAACACCTACTTCTTCTGCGGAGGATTCGCAGTGAGGGTCTCGATCTGATACTACTTACAAAAACACCGTTTCAGTGTAGGCTGAAGCGGTGTTTTTGTATTAATTCTTATTAACTACTTTGTTTATGTTTTTTTTGTTTGATTTAAACAATAATTCCTAATTATATTTTAATGTCGTTTCATGTAAAATTATAGAATAATTTGTGTTTATGAGGTATAATTATAGTATAATTACTTTTGGAGGTAATCCATATGAGAGAAGAATCTGAACTCAAGAAACAGTATAAGCCAAATTATAACGGAACAACTAAAGTGTTGGCTCCATTAACTGCAGTAGAACATAGATTGGGACGATTTGACGCTATTAATGAATGGCAGAACAAAGAAGAAGCCAGTAAAAAATTCTTGAATACAAGGGCTTACAGATCATTTATAAATGATGAGTATATTATTCTTATCGGCCGCACAGGAACTGGAAAAACATCCATACTTAATAAGTTTAAATATGATATTGAAAACTCAACCAGAAAAGATATAAACTTTAGTTATGTTATCAG
Organism: Ruminococcus sp.; assembly: GCA_017404665.1. GTDB lineage: Bacteria > Bacillota > Clostridia > Oscillospirales > Acutalibacteraceae > Ruminococcoides. Next base: position 302 of record JAFRBX010000068.1, on the reverse strand, counting down.
TTTGGATTTCAAACCGTTTTTGGTTCATTTAGCAAAACTCGGAGAAATCGAAAATACGGTTACTAGTCTGCACAGCCTAAGCGAAAACATTGAAATGTTATTGAATCTGGAAGTGATGAGAAAAATCTATTCCGATACAAATTTTGTTAACTTGGGTTATTCTAGCTCAAATAAATTATATAAGTATTTGACCAATAACAGCATTAGCATAAAACTAGATTTATTCACTCAGGCGATAGATGTAATGGGCAAGTTATATGCGGATACGACTGCTGGCAGAGTATTTGGAACATTAAGCGTAT
>JAFRBX010000067.1 GCA_017404665.1 Ruminococcus sp. | reverse complement strand
TTTGAGCTTCCGGTCGTTGTAGATTGATTATAAATCAGATATAGGATAGGATTATACTTTTACAACAGAACATCATATCCTCTAACGTGATGTTCAATATATGATGATTGCTTAGGCGGAAGAAAAATCTGATTTTTCTTCCGCCTTTTGGCGTTTACGGCGTTTCGACACGCTTTGCGTTTTAGTTTTTTATATCGACTGATAATGACAGAATAATGGGTTAAAATCTGCTATCATGGCAAACACAAGAACCGTAGCATTTCAGGTACCCGAGGAGCTTTTCCAGCGCATCAAGGACTATCTGAATCGCAACCACATGACACAGAAGCAGTTCCTGCTCGGTCTCATCGAACAGGAGCTCGACCGCGAACAGGCCGCTCGTGAAAACCAGAACGCCGATTTTGAGGACGAAGGCGAGCAGGATGAGGATGCCCCCGACTTCGACGAGGACGACGCCACAGAGGATTTTGAGGACGATTCCGACGAGGATGAGTTCGACGAAGAATCCGAGGATGATTCTGAGGATGAATCAGAGGACGAGGAAGAAGAATTCGATCCCGCCAATTTCGACGATGAGGATCTGGATGACGACGAGCTCGATGAAGATGAGGATGAGGACGAAGGATACTCAATGAGCATGTAAAGGAGGTATGCTTCTTATTTGGTCGGATGCCTTATGGCAATTCGATTTTTTGATATGTGCACGGCATCAGGCAAAGAAGGGAATGAATCCGACCGCAGCTCATGCCGGTAAACGCAAAAAGAAAAAAGGAAAAGTACCGCAGGAGCAATCTTTACCGCAGGGCATTGTCGTTGGATGCGAGGGAAACACGACCGCCCTAATAGATACCGGAGACGTTCATGTCCTGATGATCGGCGCAGCAGGCGTCGGTAAAACCGCCTTCTGGCTCTACCCCTGCATCGAATATGCATGTGCGTCGGGGATGTCTTTTCTCTCAACCGACACTAAGGGCGACGTCCTTCGCAACTACGGCAACATCGCCAAAGACTATGGTTACAAGATTTCCGTTATCGATCTGCGAAACCCGACGCGCTCCAACGGCAATAATCTGCTCCATCTGGTAAACAAATACATGGATATATACTTGGATAATCCTAACCAATTGGTCTACAAAGCGAAGTGTGAGAAGTACGCCAAGATCATATCCAAGACGATTATCCTCTCCGGTATGGACGCATCCTCCTTCGGGCAGAACGCCTACTTCTATGACGCCGCCGAAGGTTTGCTGACTGCTACGATTCTCCTTGTCGCGGAATTCTGCGAGCCGGCAAAGCGACATATCGTCTCTGTGTTCAAGATCATTCAGGAGCTTTTAGCGCCTTCAAACGCTAAGGGCAAGAATCAATTTCAGCAGCTCATGAAATTGCTGCCGAACGATCACAAGGCGAAATGGTTTGCAGGAGCCGCACTGAATACGGCCGAGCAGAGCATGGCGTCCGTCATGTCAACAGCGTTATCCCGACTAAACGCCTTCCTTGACTCAGAGCTTGAACAGCTCCTTTGCTTTGATACAGAGATTGACGCAGAGGATTTCTGCAAACAGCAGTCGGCTATCTTTATCATCATGCCCGAGGAAGATCCCGGTAAATTTTTCATGGTATCGCTCGTGATCCAACAGCTTTACAGAGAGATTCTCGCTGTCGCCGATGAAAACGGCGGCAAGCTGAAGAATCGAGCAGTCTTCTTCTGCGACGAGTTTGGAACCCTTCCGAAGATCGAGTCGGCAGAGATGATGTTCTCTGCAGCGCGATCACGACGCCTACAGATCGTTCCTATCATCCAATCCTTCTCGCAGCTCGATAAGAACTACGGCAAGGAAGGAGCCGAGATCATCGTTGACAACACACAAATCACTCTTTTCGGCGGCTTCGCTCCGAACAGCTCGTCCGCCGAAATGCTCTCCAAGGCGCTCGGCAGCCGAACGGTTATGTCCGGCTCTGTCAGCAGGGGAAAGGATAATCCCTCACAGTCTCTGCAGATGGTTGAGCGCGCCTTAATGACGCCGGACGAGCTGAAATCTCTCCCAAAGGGTGATTTCATCGTGATGAAGACAGGCGTACATTCTTTCTTTTTCTGCTGGTATTTTATTGCTTTTTTAATGAACAGCCGTCAACCTTGTCGACAATCTCAGGAGTTTTGGGAAGGTCACCAGCAAGCGTTTGAGCACTTATGCACATAAGTGCAATACTTTGGTTGCTTTAAATTCTTGATTTATTTTACTTTGTTTTAGTGACATTATCGCCATAGATGGTCGTCCAGTCGTTTTTCATCGAAACAGCTGTATAACCGTTTTCTTCACAGCTCGCGCGCATTTTATCGGCTTTCTCAACATTACCGTTCTCGCGCTCAGTGTCGTCGCAACAAAGCATATAGGCTGCCGCCTTATAGGGATTGTTGTTGATGGTGAAGTTCGCCATCGCCGCGTCACCGGAGCTGTTTCCGAAGCACAGAACAGGCTGTACGCCGATCTCCTGCTCAATAACGGTGACCTTGTTGGTTTTCAGATTTTTTGTCAGGAACTCTCCGCCGGTGACAACCTCGTCATCCTTTCCAAAAGTATAATCAAGACCGTCCTCGTCGCCCTGACCGGACGCGACAAGACTTTCATCAGAGCCGATCATCTGGCTCAGCGGAATGTTGATGACGCCCTCAGCCAAGCCGCGAGTAATCAGGCGATCGGTTCCGCTGACGATGTAGACGGTGAAATCATTCGCCTGTAAATAGTCGATGACCTGCAGCATCGGCTTGTAGAACGCCTGACCGTTGGTCATATTGGTGTAGCTTTCCATCGGGGTATCACGGTACGCCTTGACATAGGCGTCGAACTCCTCGGTCGTCATGCCCTTGAAGGCGGTCGCGACGGCGGTGCCGTGCTTGACGTCAAGGCCCTCGGGATAGCTGCCTGTGTCAAAATACTCCTTGATGATCTCACAGGTTGCCTTCTCTTCATCGCTCGCCTGATCCTTATAGTCGGGATCTTCCATCACGCGATGGTAGAGCAGCTTGTGATCGAAGTAGCCGGGATCGGTCTCACAGCAGAGCGTACCGTCCATATCAAATACTGCGATACGGTTCTCAACGGGTATGAAGTCTGCGCTGTTCTCGTCTGTGATTGTCGTCATATACGCGGTCAACTCCGCTTTCAGCGGTGCGTCATCCGTCCAAAGTGACAGTGCGTCTGCATCTATATTCTGTGATTCTGTTTCACTAACAGCTTCCGTCACGGATGTATTGTCGGCTGGTGTAAGCGTCTGACCGCTGTTCGCGGTGAATACCCATGTACAGCATACAGCGACCAACGCGACTGCTAAGACTGCCGATACGATTTTCCACGGCGTCGCGGTATTTTTCTTATTGTTTTTCATATTCATTCCTCCATTATGACTCAAATTATCAATACCAATTGAAAATATAATAGTTGCCGCCTCCATTGGTGATGAAATAATTCATCATCGAGGCGTATCTTGCCGCGCTGATCTCTGTATCGTTATATTCAAACACATATTTGGTGAACGGTTGCCATCCGCCTTCACCATCAAAAGTATACTGAACGATCTCAACGATCCTGCCGTTATCCTTGATGACTTCATACTTCGCCTGCTGCTGGATACCGAAACTGAACAGATCCGCTGTGGACAGGCTCACGATCCCGTCTGTATCGTATGTATTCGTATATACGCCTCTGAACCGGATCCATTTCTTTTCTTCTTTTTCACTCCAGTACGCGTACATCCCGGTATTTGTCGTGCTTTTGAGCAGACCATTTTCCGTTGTGATCGAAACAGAGTCGACCTCTTCCATATGTACGTCGGGATTCCATTCATTTCCCTCTCGAAGCGTATCGTGCAGCACCATCGTAAAGTATCCGTCGCCGTGTCCGTACTGGTACATCTGCTTCGCGTAACTCCCGGAACCGACTATTTCCTGATTGACATTATACACTCTGCCGTTTGAATACTCGACGGTCGTTTTAGCGGATTCTTTGACCTCGGTGCGGGTCAGCGGAAGATCGCCGTCAAAGGTATAGGTGATGTTTGTCAGGATATGTTCCGCATCATCATAGTTTTCAAGCATATCGAACAGGACAGGATATCCGTTCTCATATTTGACGGTTGTTGTCATGGACAGCTCCCAATCGTCATATTCATAATCCCATTGATAGGTATCGACGCAGCTCAGCAGCTTGTGTTCAGTTTCGGAAGGTTGAACAGGCTCAATGTCGATCGGCTCGCCGATCCCGTCGGGTGCGGGTAGATTTGCAAGCCATCGCTGAATAAATGTCGCGTCGATGATGGTCACTTCACCGTCCTTGTCTTCATCAGCAACGGTATCGTAGAACTCAAACGGGATCGGAATACTCGCGAGCTTTCTTTGGATATATGTCGCGTCAACGATCGTTACTTCACTGTCACCGTCCACATCGCCGAGGATCGGCGCATCGGGTTCGTTAGGTTCATCCGGCTTTTCGGGATCATCTGGGATGGGATCAACAGGTCCATCGGAGGGCGCTAATACCACGATGTGGGGGTAGAAGTCATCGCCGCCCTTGCCGTCGAGATCGGACTTATACTTTAATCCTCCGACCTCGTAATAGATCGACATCGGATCGTTGGCAAGACCTGTGAGGTTACCCTTGATCTGATGCTCGGGTCTGTCGGAGAGGGTGGTATTCCAGATATTGACCGTGCTTGTCGCACAGCTCATATTAAAGAGTGAATAAATATTGTTGTTCGGATCGGCAAGATAATTCTTGAGCAGCGCCAGCTCGTCAGCAGTGATGTCGACGGTGTAATAATGGTTAGGCAGCTGCGAATCGTTTCTTCTAAACTGGTTATACGCTTCTTTGTTGATCATCAGACCGCCGCCGCTGATCCCGTCTGCGGGATTGTAGCCGGTCATATTGGTGTAGCCGACTATCTGAGTGAAGGTCGCGATAATGTCA
>JAFRBX010000066.1 GCA_017404665.1 Ruminococcus sp. | reverse complement strand
GTTTCATGTTTTTCCTCCTTTCGGCGGCGCGCCGCTTTTGTCCGCCTTTTGCTGAATTGGCTTTTTACGGCGCTTCATAAACGGCGGCGCTTGTGCCTTTCCTGTCTCTGACTAACGTACTATAAATGGGTGAGGGCGCAGGCCTTCCGCAACCGTTAACTGTTCTCCGTTAACCGTTCTCTTTTTTCGATCTGCTTTTTCAACTCCTCACTCTGTATCCCGTCTGAGTTGACGTCCTCATCGGTGAGGATGCTCAAAGAGCCGTTGGGCTCGATCACGCCGTATCTGACCTCGCTCTCGTCGCTGTAGTTCTTCTGGCGCAGCAGGGAGTAGAGGTCCTCGCGGCTGATGCGCAGGAGCCTGAGCTGGGAGTCGAGTATTTTGCCGTCCCTGATCACCACGATCGGATGCCCGCAGATCAGCGCGCGCACTTTGCGGCTCTTCATCATCAGCATAGAGATCAGCAGCTCGATTGCCGCGATCATCATGATGGGTACGAGAGAGCTTAAGAGCGGGCGCTCGGCGTTCTCCAGCGGCAGCGACGCGATCTGTGAAATAATCATCGTGATCACCAGCTCAGAGGTCTGCATGTCGCTGACCTGCCGCTTGCCCATGATCCGTACCGCTGCCGTGACGATGAGGTAGATCAGCACGGTGCGTATCAGTAATGTCAGCATAGTATCACCGTTCGTATCAGTAATGTCACTGTTTTCATTATGTGAAAAGTTGATAAAAATATTTACAGAAATCTGTATGCAAATCCTGCATGAAAATCTGCATATTTCTTTCAAAGGATTATAAATATAGGGTTGAGGAGTATAATAAACCATATATATGTAAAAAACGATATATGGATTTCCGTATCTTTAGAAAGAAGGCGTCTTATGAGCAGCAGTCCGTATTCCGTTACCCTGAAACGGCTGATCGAGGAGATCGGCTTATCGGCATACTATATGCCTGTTGATCCCGAGGATGTGCTCGTCACGGTCTCGGATATTGACCGTCCTGGTCTGGAGCTGGTCGGTCATCTGAAATACTATGATAACCGCTATCTGATTGCCTTCGGTCTGACGGAAATGTCCTTCCTCGAGATGGAGAATCACGACAAGCAGATCAGCCAGCTCGAGCCGATCATCAGCCGCATCCCGCCCGCGATGATTGTCGCCCGCGGTCTGGAGCCGCTGCCCTCCATGATGGAGCTCGCGCGCAAATACAAGGTGCCGATTCTGACCACGACTGACAACACCTCCGACGTGCACGCGGCGATCGTATCCTACCTGCATGTGGAGCTGGCGCAGCGCATCACGCGCCACGGCGTGCTGGTGGAGGTGTACGGCGAAGGTATCCTGATCATCGGCGACAGCGGCGTCGGCAAGTCCGAGACCGCCATCGAGCTGATCAAGCGCGGTCACCGGCTGATTGCGGACGACGCGGTAGAGATCAAACGCGTCTCGAAAAGGTCGCTGGTCGGTTCCTCGCCCGAGAATATCCGTCACTTCATCGAGCTGCGCGGCATAGGCATCATCAACGCTCGCCGCATCTTCGGTATCGGCGCGGTCAAGGTATCTGAGAAGATCGACCTCGTCATCAACCTCGAGCTGTGGAACTCTAAGAAGGTCTATGACCGCATGGGCATGGACGACGAGTACATGGAGATCCTCGGCATTGAGATCCCCGTCGTGACCATTCCCGTCAAGCCCGGCAGGAACCTTGCGGTCATCATCGAGGTCGCCGCCATGAACCATCGCCAGAAGAAGATGGGCTACAACGGCGCACAGGAGCTGCTGCAGAACCTCGGTATGGATATCAGCCCCGAGGACATCGGTAAGAAGAAGATCGATACCAACTGGTGAGACACGCGTGTCTTTTTCCGCCTATTAATAACGCTGCATTTCAACTGCGCTTCATTAACGGCGTGTCATGTGCTCAATTGAACTGTTAACAGTGAAGGGGGCATGACATGCGTGTCCACCCGCACCCGATTCCTATGCATTATCTGTTACGTGAGGTTTTTATGAAGCAATTGATTGAACTATTAAACGACAACAATATATCCTACACCCTGAACGAGCCCATGTCCGCGCACACGACCTTCAAGATCGGCGGCGCGACGGATATCATGATCAACGTCACGGGCATCGGCGACCTGCGGATTGTGACCGGCGCGTGCAGAGAGTACGGCATCCCGTACATGATCCTCGGCAACGGCTCTAACCTCCTGGTGTCCGACGACGGCATCGAGGGCGCTGTGATCACGCTCGACTGCGTCTTCAAGAGCCACTCCGTCAGCGGCGATACGATCGAAGCGGGTGCGAGCATGAAGCTCAGCCGGCTGTGTACGATCGCGATGGAGCATGGGCTGAGCGGTCTGGAATTCGCCTACGGCATTCCCGGCACGGTCGGCGGCGCGGTCTATATGAACGCCGGTGCGTACAACGGCGAGATCAAGGACGTCATTATCAGCGCGAGAGCTCTCACGTCCGACGGCAGCGAGCGCCTTTATACGGCTGACGAAATGCAGCTGGGCTACCGCACCAGTGTTTTCAAAACCAACGGCGAAATCATCATGGATGCCCGGTTTCAATTACATAAGGACGATAAAGAAGCCATCAAAGCGCGCATGGACGACGTGATGAACCGCCGCAAAAGCAAGCAGCCGCTGGAATTCCCCTCCGCGGGCTCGGTATTCAAGCGTCCCGAGGGCGCCTTCGCGGGAACGCTGATCGAACAGTGCGGACTCAAGGGCAAAACCGTCGGCGGCGCGCAGGTAAGCCGGAAGCACGCGGGCTTTATCATCAATATCGGCGGCGCGACCTGCGACGATGTGATGGAGCTTGTCAAGCTCGTGCAGGATACCGTCAAAGAGAAAACAGGCTTTGTGCTGGAGCGGGAGATCATCCGCACGGGAAGGTAGTACAAATTGTCATTGCGAGGCTCTGAAGGAGCCGTGGCAATCTCAACATCTTATTCGTTTGGCAGCCACAACCCTTTATCAAGGAGAAACATATGGAATTTGTCATTGTAACAGGACTTTCGGGCGCGGGCAAGACCAACGCCCTGCATGCGATGGAGGACAGCGGCTTTTACTGTGTGGATAACCTGCCGCCGCTGCTGCTCGACACCTTCTATGACCTGTGCGATACCTCCGACGACAACCGGCTGAAAAAGGTCGCCGTGGTTGCAGACGCGCGATCGGGCGAGATGTTCGCCGATATCCCCGATGTGCTGGGTAAGCTCAGGCTGGACGGCAAGCAGTTCAAGATCCTCTTTCTGGACGCGAAGCCCAACGTGCTGCTGGTGCGCTACAAGGGCACCCGACGCAAGCATCCCCTGATCGGCGAGATTATCTCCGGCTCCATTGAAGAGGCGGTCGAGCTCGAAACCGAGCTGATGAACGGTGTCAGGGCGATGGCGGATTATGTGATCGACACCACCTTCATGAACCCCAACGAGCTCAAGGAGCGCGTGACCACGCTGTTTTCGGCGGGCGCAGTCGATTCGCTGCTGGTGACCTGCATGTCCTTCGGCTACAAATACGGTCTCCCGCCCGAGGCGGATCTGGTGATAGACGTGCGCTGTCTGCCCAATCCCTTTTACATCAAAGAGCTCAAGACCCTCACAGGGCTGGACGAGAAGGTGAAGAATTATATCCTTTCGTTCGACGTCACGCAGCAGTTCATGGAGAAGCTGTGCGGCTTTATTGACTTCACCCTGCCGCTCTACCGTCAGGACGGCAAGAGCGAGCTGGTGATCGGCGTCGGCTGTACCGGCGGCAAGCACCGTTCCGTCACCGTCGCCCGCCTGCTGAACACCCATTTGTTAGAAAACGGACAGAAGTCCGCGATACATCATAGAGATATCTGGAAAGCCTGACGGCTTTCTGAGAAAAGAGAATAGATAATAGAGAACAGAGAATAGTGAAGGTTTCTCGCTTCACTCGATCAATCATAACAGAAATCATGCGCGGGCAGCGCCTGCCCATCACTGTTATCTATTATCTGATATCTGTTATCTGAATAAACATTATGTCCTTTTCCTCTGATACCAAACAAGAGATTTGTCAGAAGCTCTCGACCGTTCGCTCGCTGCAGTACAGCGAGCTGTACGCGATGCTGCTGCTGGGGAAGGAGTTTTCCTCCCGCAGTATTGTATTCAAAACCGAAAACGAAGATACTTTCTCGCATTTTGTCTTTCTGCTCAGCCGACTGTTCAAGGCAAAGTGCGAGGTGATCGCGCCGAACAAGGGCGAGAGCGGACGCAACCGCGCCTACACCGTCACGGTGATCTCTCCCGAGAAGTGCCGCGCGATTTTTGAGCATTACGGTCACGAGGATCGCGACCTGAACCTGCGCGTCAACCGCGCCAACATCGACAGCGAGGACGAGCTGCGCGCCTTTATCCGCGGCGCGTTCCTCGCCTGCGGCTCCGTGACCGATCCCGAAAAGGGCTATCATCTGGAGTTTGCGGTCAGCCGCCGCAACCTGTGCATGGATATCTGCCGTCTGGTCTATGAGATTCAGGAGTGCGATATCACGATCAAGATGACGTCCCGCTCGGGCAGCTATATCGCTTATGTCAAGGACAGCGAGCAGATCACCGATCTGCTGACCTACATGGGCGCCGTGACAGCGTCGATGAACGTGATGGGGATGAAGGCGCTCAAGCAGGTGCGCGGCAACGCCAATCGCCGCGCTAACTCCGAGATCGCGAACCTGCAGAAGACCGCGTCCGCGTCAGCGCGCCAGATCAAGGCGATCAAGAAGCTCAGAAAGGACGGCAGATACAACCTGCTGCCCGACGAGCTGAAGGCAGTAGCCGAGATCCGATACGACTACCCCGAGCTGACGCTCCGTGAGCTGGGCGCGATGCTCGATCCGCCGATCTCTCGCAGCGGCGTCAACCACCGGCTGGAGAAGATCATCCGCATGGCGGAGGAGGAGTAAGAAGTGACTGAGGGTTGATAAGTAATATGATGATAGTTTATTGAAATCGTCATCGGTATCTGAGGCGACAACCTTCCGGCCTCGCCTTGCGGCGAGCCCACCTCCCTTAGAAAAGGGAGGCTAAACGCAACCGAAAGAGGTATAATACAATGACCGAACTGAACGACAACATGGATTTTGAACAGGCATACGCCGCGCTGCGCGAGATTGTAACGCAGCTCGAAGATCCGAAGAACAAGATCGAAGATACCATTGCCCTGTATGAAAAGGCATGCAGGCTGGTGCTGCTGTGCCGCCGTAAGCTCGATGATGCGAGGATGCAGATCACCGATGTCAACGAGCGCATCAAGAAGCTGAAAAGCAGCGGCACCAACGTTTTTGAGGACTGAACATGAAGGATTATATCAAAGAGATCGAAGCAGCTTTAGAGCGGTATCTGCCGCAGGGTGACTATGCGGAGCAGCGGCTGATCGACGCGGTACGCTATTCGCTGGCGCTTCCCGGAAAGCGGGTGCGTCCCTCGCTGACGCTGGCTTTTGCCGAGCTGTGCGGGGGCAGTGTTGAAGCTGCCATCCCCTTTGCCTGCGCGGTGGAGATGGTGCATACCTACTCGCTGATCCATGACGATCTGCCGTGCATGGACAATGACGATTACCGCCGCGGACAGCTCTCCAACCATAAGGTGTACAGCGAGGACATTGCCCTTTTAGCGGGCGACGCGCTGCAGAGCATGGCGTATGCCGCGATGCTCGGTGACGAGGCTGTCGCCGCTGTCGGCGGCGAGAGAGCAGCCCGCGCCGCGCGGATACTGGCGGAAAAATCCGGTCTGATCGGCATGGTCGGCGGTCAGGCGATCGACCTGTCCATGGAACACAGAGAGGTCGGTATCGACCTTGTCCGTCTGATGGAGGAAAAGAAGACCGCCAACCTGATCGAAGCCGCCTGCATGATGGGATGCGTCGTCGGCGGAGGCGGCGAGGAGCAGATCAAAGCCGCCGGGCAGTACGCGCACGCGATCGGGCTCGCTTTCCAGATCGTTGACGATATATTGGACGTTACCTCCACCGCCGAAGAGCTGGGTAAGCCCATCGGCAGTGATCAGGAAAATGAGAAGAATACCTTCATGTCGCTGCTCGGGATGGAGCGCTGCCGCGCGCTGGTTAAACTGCTGACCGCCGAAGCGGTCGAGGCGCTCTCCGCGTTTGAGGGTGACACAAGCGGTCTTGCTGATTTTGCAGAAAAGCTTGCGAACAGAAGAAAGTAGTCCGGTGGTTAATGGGTAGTGGCTAGTGGTTAGTTGTTATTTCTTATTTCTTAGTTTTTATTTATTTTTGCTATGTCTTACGAGATTTTATCGAAAATTGAATCTCCCGCCGATGTAAAGGCGCTCAATGAAGAACAGCTCCCGCAGCTGTGCGCAGAGATCCGCGAAAAGCTCATCGACGTGATCTCGGTCAACGGCGGTCATTTGTCCTCTAACCTCGGCGTGGTGGAACTGACGGTGGCGCTGCATCGGGTCTTTGACTGTCCTGCAGACAGCGTGGTCTTTGACGTCGGGCACCAGAGCTATACGCACAAGATGCTCACCGGCCGCTGCGGTGCGATCGACACCATCCGCCGCGAGGGCGGGCTTTCGGGCTTTCCCAAGCGCAGTGAGAGCGACTGCGACGCCTTCAACGCGGGTCACGCTTCCACCTCGATCTCCGCGGCGCTGGGCATCGCGAAGGCGAAGCAGCTTGCGGGCGATCCCTCCTACACCATCGCCGTGATCGGCGACGGCTCCCTGACCGGCGGGCTCGCTTATGAGGGGCTCAACAACGCCGGTCAGCACAAAAAGAATTTCATCGTGATCCTCAACGACAACCGCATGTCTATCAGCCGCAACGTCGGCGCGATGGCGCGGTATCTGTCGTCGATCCGCATGCAGCCGTGGTATCGCCGCTTAAAGCGCGGCACCGAGCGCGCTCTCTCAAAGCTTCCGCTCTTAGGCAAGCCGATCGGCGAGGTGCTCAAGCGCTCCAAATCAAAGGTCAAGCACGTGATGTACCGTCACACGATCTTTGACAAGCTGGGACTGTCCTATTACGGTCCCGTCGATGGTCACAACATGGAGGATCTGATCAACGCCCTGAACACGGTCAAGCAGAGCAAGGATCCCGCCCTGCTGCACGTGGTCACCAAAAAGGGTAAGGGCTACAAGTACGCCGAGGATGATTCGGCTTCCTATCACGGGATCGGCTCGTTTAACATCGATACGGGAGAACCCATCAGCGCAAAAGAGAACTTCTCCGCTGTATTCGGACGCAGACTGTGCGAGCTTGCCGCCGAAGACAGCCGTGTGTGCGCGGTGACTGCCGCGATGCGCACGGGCACGGGCTTACAGGATTTTGTCAAGCTGTACAAGGACCGCTTCTTTGACGTCGGCATCGCCGAGGAGCATGCGGTGACCTTTTCCGCAGGGCTGGCGCTCAGCGGCATGCTGCCGGTGTTCGCGGTATATTCGACGTTTTTGCAGCGGAGCTACGATCAGCTTATTCACGACGCGTCGATGCAGGGGGCGCATCTGGTGCTCGCGATCGACCGTGCCGGCGTGGTCGGCGAGGACGGCGAGACCCACCAGGGCTTGTTTGACGTCTCTATGCTGAACGCGATTCCCGACACTACCGTCTATTCGCCGTGTTATTTCGACGGGCTGGAAAACGCCCTGACAGCTGCGCTGTTTGAGGACGAGGGGCTCGTCGCGGTACGCTATCCCCGCGGCGGCGAGGGAGATAAGCCCGCGGGTTATACGACTGAAAACATCAACTATGAATTGTACGGCGACCGGGACGCGGACGCCCTGCTGATCACCTACGGCAGGCTGTTCAACGAGGCGGTCCGGGCGCGTGAAATATTAAAGAAGAACGGCAAAGAGCTCTGCATCCTGAAGCTGTGCCGCGTCAAGCCTATTGATGACAGGGCGGTCAGGCTCGCTTCGGGCTTCAAAAACATCCGGTTCTTTGAAGAGGGCATGCGCAGCGGTTCTGTCGCCGAACGCTTCCGCGATCTCCTTGATCAACAAGGCTACGGCGGCAGTTACAAGGTGAGCGCCGTTGACGAAATCTATGTACAGCAAGCGTCGGTGAAAAGCTCGCTGCATACGCTTGGGCTCTACGCACAGACGATGGCTGACTGCATCCTGAAGGACAGCGGGGTGAGCGTATGAAGAAGCGGCTGGATGTCCTGCTGGTAGAAAAGGGCTTTTTCGAAAGCCGCGAAAAGGCGAAGGCGGTCATCATGTCAGGCTGTGTCTTTGTCAACAACCAGAAGGCGGATAAGGCGGGCGCGAGCTTTGACGAGAACGCCGCCGTGGAGGTGCGCGATAACCGCATGCGCTTTGTCTCCCGCGGCGGGTATAAGCTCGAAAAGGCAATGCAGGTCTTCCCGATCACACTTGAGGGTAAGATTACGATGGATATCGGCGCTTCGACCGGCGGCTTTACCGACTGCATGCTCCAGAACGGCGCGAAAAAGGTCTATGCCGTGGACGTCGGCTATGGACAGCTGGCGTGGAGACTCAGAAACGACGAACGCGTCGTCAACCTCGAACGCACCAATATGCGCTATGTGACGCATGAGCAGGTGCCCGAAGAGATCGACTTCTTCTCGGTGGACGTCGCCTTCATCTCGCTGAAGCTGATCCTGCCCGCGGCGCGCAGCGTGTGCGCCGACAATGCGCAGGCGGTGTGTCTGATCAAGCCGCAGTTTGAAGCGGGGCGCGAGAATGTCGGCAAAAACGGCGTGGTGCGCGACATCAAAGTGCATACCGCCGTGGTTGAAGAGATCATCGACTTTTGTCTGAACAACGGTTTTTCCGTGCTGGGTCTTGACTATTCTCCGATCAAGGGCCCGCAGGGAAACATTGAATACTTATTATATATCCAGCGCTCGGATGAGCCTGAAAACGCCCTGACGGCGACAGCCGCCGAGGTGACGCGGCTCTCGCATGAAGCGCTGGATCGGCAGGGGTGACAGCATGAAAATAGCCCTGATCGTGAACAACAACAAGACACGCGCCTTGGAAACGGCGCAAAGCGTGATACGGGAGCTGACGCCTTTGGGCGCGCAGCTTCTCTCAAGCGCGGAATGTCCCGTTGACGGGACAACGGTGATGGACTCGACAGAGGACGTCATCCGCGCGTGCGATATCGCGGTAACGGTCGGCGGCGACGGTACCATTATCCACAACGCGAAATACGCCGCCCGATTCTCAAAGCCGCTGCTTGGCATCAATCTCGGCAGGGTCGGTTTTGTCGCCAACCTAGAGCCGGACGAGACCTGTGAGCTGAAAAAGCTCATGACGGGCGACTACCGCATCCAGAAGCGAATGCTGCTTGATATCGCCGTTCTCCAGAACGGTGAGGAACAGCATTTTACCGCGGTCAATGAAGCGGTGCTGCACCGCGATTCGCTGGCGAATATGGTCGATATGTCGGTCGAGCTCGACGGCGAGCGTATCATTTCTTACCGCGCCGACGGCATGATGTTTTCGACGCCTACGGGCTCGACAGCGTATTCCTTTTCCGCCGGCGGTCCGGTCATAGAGCCGGATCTGCGCTGTATCCTGCTGACGCCCGTCTGTCCGCACGCACTTTCCTCGCGGCAGGTGGTGTTCGGAGAGGACGCAGTGCTGTCCGCGCGGGTCCATCCTATGTCTACCCTCAGATGCTATCTGACGGTGGACGGTCAGAACCATATCCCTATCTCCTCTGACGATATCATTAAGGTGAAGAGATCGCCGGAAGAATTACAGATGATCATATTGAAGGAGAAGAATTTTTACACGCTTCTCAACGAAAAACTAAAGGAGTTCTAATTGACATGAAAACGACAAGACACAACAAGATCCTGGAGCTGATTAACAAGTATCCGATCACCACACAGGAGGAATTGATCGATTATCTGCGCAAGGAGGGCTATGACGTGACCCAGAGTACCGTATCGCGCGACATCAAGCAGCTGCGCCTGACCAAGACCCTTCTGCCTGACGGCAAGTACCGCTATCAGGCGTCGCCCAGTTCGGAAAAAGGCGCAAAGAATAATTTTGCTGCCATCTTCTCGTCCTCGGTCATTTCTGTTGAGAGCGCCATGAATATCGTGGTGATCAGGACCTTCAGCGGTATGGCGCAGGCAGCGTGCGCCGCGCTGGATATGATGTCCTTTGACAGCATCGTCGGCACGCTGGCGGGCGAGGATACCATCATGGTCGTCTGTAAGGATCCTCAGCTTGCCGCCGCATGCGTAGAAGAATTCAAAACTTACCTCTCATAATTTCATGTAAACACGTACCCCTGATCGGTACGATATCGAACATACGAAGGAATTTGTAATATGCTGACAAACCTATATATCGAGAATATAGCGGTTATTGAAAAAAGCAATATTGACTTTACAAGCGGGCTGAATGTGCTGACCGGCGAGACCGGCGCGGGCAAGAGCATCGTGATCGACGCGATCAACGCGGTGCTGGGCAAGCGCTCCTCGCACGGGATCATCCGCTCCGGCGCCGACGCCGCCTTTGTCAGCGCGACCTTTGAGGACGTCTCCGAGCTGACGCTGAAAAAGCTCAGAACGATGGGGTACGACGCCGAGGACGGCATGCTGATCCTGTCGCGCGAGCTGAACGCGTCGGGCAAAAACACCTGCCGCGTCAACTCCCGTCCCGCGACAGTCGCCGCCCTGAAGAAGATCGGCGAGTATCTGATCAACATCCACGGCCAGAACGATAATCTTGAGCTGATGAATCCCGCGCTGCACATCGTCTATATCGACGCGCTGGCTCAGCTCAATGATCAGCTCTCCGCATATCGGAAGCTCTACCGGGAATTGAAGGCGGTTCAGGAGGAGCTGGACATCGCCGATACCGATGAAGCGGAGCGTCTGCGAAAAATCGATCTTCTGTCTTTTCAGATTACAGAGATAGAAGACGCCGAGATCACCGTTGGTGAGTATGACGCGCTGACGCAGGAGCGCAACGCCCTGCAGAACCGTGAGAAGATCGCAAAGGAGCTGATGCGCGCGCGTATCGCGCTGGACGGCGACGGGGATACGGACGGGGCGCTGCGGATGACAGATGACGCGTCAACCTGTGTGATGAACGCCTCGCAGTATATGAGCTCCCTCGAAGGGACCGCCGACCGACTTTCATCCACGCTGTACGAGCTGCAGGAGATCTCCCGCGAGCTGGAATCTGCGATGGACGATATCGACGCCGATCCCGGCAGACTCGAAGAGATCGAGGAGCGGCTCGACCTGCTGTACCGCCTGCGCCATAAGTACGGCGACAGCGAGGAAGAGATACTAGCATTTCTGGATAGTGCTAAAAAAGAATTAAAAGACTTAGAAGATTACGCCTACAACCGTGAACAGCTGGAAAAACGCAGAGAAAAGCTGTATCACGATGCATATACTTCCGCAAAAGAAATATCGACAATCCGCCGGCAGGTCGGCGAGGAATTCCGCGCGTCGGTGGAGCGCGAGATGGCATTCCTGCAGATGCCGAACGTGCGGTTGGAGATTGCGCACGAAGAGGTCGAGCTCAATCCCCGCGGCGTCGATCAGATGGAGTTCCTTATCTCGACCAACCCCGGCGAGGAACCGAAGCCCGTCAGCAAGATCGCCTCGGGCGGCGAGCTCTCACGCATGATGCTGGCGATCAAGACGGTATTGTCCCGCTCGGATTTTGTACAAACACTGATTTTTGACGAGATCGACACCGGTATCTCCGGTTCTGCCGCCGACAGGGTGGGCAAAAAGCTCAGTCAGCTGTCCGCGGACAGGCAGGTGCTCTGCGTGACCCATCAGGCGCAGATCGCCGCCTTTGCCGATAACCATCTGTTCATCAGCAAGAGTGTGCGTGATGATCGCACCTATACGCAGGTCGAATCGCTCAGCGAGGACGGCAGAGTTACAGAGCTTGCGCGCATCGTAGGCGGTGAGCAGATCACCGACAGCGCGCTGAATCACGCAAGACAGTTATTGCAAGCGGCAAAAGAGTGAACAAGCCTTCCCCTTAAGGGGAAGGTGCCTCGCCCAAAGCGAGGCGGATGAGGTGGAAACGTTTCTGCCTCATCTCGCGAATTGATAGATCGGAAAGGTTTCCACCTCATCCGACCAATTTGCCTTAATGGCAAATTGCCCACCTTCCCCTCAAGGGGAAGGCTTACTGATCGCTTACCTGATAATCGGCACACCCCTCAAGGGGAAGGGATTCAGTAACAGCAAGTTTTTTAACAGGAGTATTTCATGAAGAAATGGGTGACCCGAAAACTGAATAGAGAAAACGCGGTCGCTGTTTCTCAGCGCTATGAGCTGCCGATGCTGACCGCGATGCTGCTGGATATCCGCGGGATCAACGCCGATGAGGATATCGTCGCTTTTCTCGACGGCGAGACGATGACCGCTTCTCCCTTTGAGATCAAGGACATGGACATCGCGGCTGAGCGTATCCGGAAGGCGATCGAGGACGGCGAGCGCATCTGTGTATACGGCGATTTTGACGCCGACGGAGTGACGTCGACCGCCCTGCTGTACTCCTACCTTTCCGATACCGGCGCGGACGCGATGTATTATATTCCCTCCCGCGAGGCCGAGGGCTACGGCATGCACCGCTCGGCGATCGACAAGCTGTACCAGCGCGGCGTGAAGCTGATTGTCACCGTCGATAACGGCGTTGCCGCCGTGGACGAGATCGCGTACGCCAAGGAGCTGGGCATCGATACGGTCGTGACCGACCATCACGCCGTACCCGCGATGCTTCCCGACGCGGTCGCGGTGGTGGATCCGCACCGCCCTGACTGTAATAGTTCTTTCAAAGAATTTTCAGGTGTCGGCGTGGCGTTCAAGCTGGTGCAGGCGATCGAGGGCGAGTACGCCGATGTGGAAGGGCTGCTGGAGAATTACTCCGACCTTGCCGCGATCGGCACCGTCGGCGACATCGTTTCCCTGCGCGGCGAGAACCGCGTGCTGGTGAAAAACGGACTCAGACATATCAACAACGGTGATCGGCTCGGTATCGCAGCCTTGATCGAGGACGCAGGACTGAGCGGCAAGCGCATCGCATCGGGCAGTCTGAGCTTCAATCTGGTGCCCCGCATCAATGCCGGCGGCAGAATGGGGCTGTCAAAGAAAACCGTTTCCATGCTGCTGACGGAGGATGAGGACTACGCGCTGTCGATTGCCGCGGAGCTTTCCGCTGACAACACTGAGCGTCAGCAGATCGAGCGCGATATCCTGAGCGATATCGACGATATGATCCGCCGCGACCCTTCGCCGGTCAATAACGACGTGATCGTTATCTGCGGCGACGGCTGGCACAAGGGCGTCATCGGGATCGTCGCTTCCCGCATCAAAGAGGTGTACGGAAAGCCCGCGATCATCATTTCCTGCGACGGCAGTGAATGCCGCGCTTCGGGACGGTCGGTAACGGGCTTCTCGCTGATTGAAGCCGTCTTTTCCTGCAGTGATCTGCTGATGCAGTGCGGCGGGCATCCGATGGCGGTCGGCTTCGGCATCCGACGGGAGAATATCGAAGAATTCATCGAGCGGATCAACCGCTATACGCTCTCGCATCCGGTACCCGTTCCCTCGCTGACGCTGGACTGCAAGCTCAATCCCGCGCAGCTGAGCGTGGAGCTGGTGCGCGGGCTGTCGATGCTCGAACCGTTCGGCGCGGGCAATCCGACCCCGCTTTTCGGACTGTATAACATGACACTGCGCGATATCCGCGCTCTCGGCAGCGGCAGGCACCTGCGGCTGACCTTGGCGCGCGAGGACAGCACGGTATTCGCGATGCGCTTTAACATGACGCCTGACGAATTCCCTTACCGTGCGGGCGATGTGCTCGATCTGGCGGTCACGCTGGATATCAATTACTATAATAATAACGAGACCCTTTCCGTGATCGTAAAGGATATACGGTTTTCGGATACGGACGCGGACGAGATGCTCGCGTCTAAGGAGTTGTTTGAACGGTTCTGCCGCGGCGACAGGCTGACGCGTGACGAGGCGCTGTCTTTGACGCCGACGCGCGACGAGTTCGCGGTCGTCTACCGCTTTCTGCGGCCCGGCGGATATCACTATTCCTTTGACAGCCTGCTGTACAGGCTGCCGGGTCATATCAGCTGCGGCAAGCTTCGCGTGATCTTAGAATGCATGAACGAGCTGGGGCTGATATCGATCAACGAAGGACTGATCGATTTTGAGATCGGGATGCGCGAGGTTGAAGGGAAGGTCGATCTCGACTCGTCCGTGATCATCACAAAGCTGAAGGAGGTGTGCCGATGAGCGAGGTGATCCATTATCAGGACTTTGATGAATTACTGTCGATCATTGACAAAAGCAGCGTCAGGTACAATAAGCGTAAAATCAAAAAGGCGTATGAATTCGCCAATCTTGCTCACGGCGACCAGCGCCGCATCTCCGGCGTTCCGTATATTCTGCATCCGACCTCGGTCGCGTGTATCCTCGCCGAAATGGGGATGGATACGGATTCGATCGTGGCGGGTCTGCTGCATGACACCGTAGAGGATACCGACGTCACGCTCGAACAGGTCGGTCAGCAGTTCGGCGAGGAGGTCATGAATCTCGTAGACGGTCTGACCAAGATCAGCAAGATCAAATTCACTGACCGTGAGGAGCGTCAGGCGGAGAACGTCCGCAAGATGCTGATTGCCATGAGCAACGATATCCGCGTGATCATCGTCAAGCTCGCCGATCGGCTGCACAATATGCGCACGATCGAGTGCGTCAAGGACCAGAAGCGCCGCGACAAGGCGCTCGAATGCATGGAGGTCTACGCTCCCATCGCGCACCGTCTGGGTATGAAGGCGATCAAGGACGAGCTCGAGGATCTGTCGATGCGCTACCTCGATCCCGTTGCTTATAACGAGATAGAAAACAAGCTGCGCCTGACCGAGAATGAGCGCAACGCGTTTATCGAGGAGATCAAGCGCAAGATCATGGACAAGATCGGCTTTTCGATCTCGCACGTTACCATATCGGGACGAGTGAAATCCGTGGTGTCGATTTATCGCAAGACCATCATGCAGGGGCGCGATATCGATCAGATCTTTGACGTCTTTGCGGTGCGCGTCATCGTGAATACCATCGGCGACTGCTACAATGTGCTCGGTCTGGTGCACGATATCTTTACGCCGCTGCCCAATCGCTTCAAGGATTATATTTCGACCCCGAAGGCAAATATGTACCAGAGTCTGCACACCACCGTGTTCGATAAGAACGGCATCCCCTTCGAGGTGCAGATCCGCACCTATGAGATGCACCACACCGCCGAGTACGGTATTGCGGCGCATTGGAAATACAAGCTCAAGCTGCGCGGCAGCAAGCAGGATAATCTGGCGGAAAACCTCCAGTGGATCCGCACAATGCTCGAGGTGCAGAACGACTCAGAGGACGCGACGGATATCGTCAAGTCCATCAAATACGACCTCTCGCCCAACGAGGTGTATGTCTTTACGCCGAAGGGCGATATCATCAACCTGCCCTCGGGCTCAACGGTCATCGATATGGCTTACGCGATCCATTCCGGAGTAGGCAACCGTATGGTCGGCGCGAAGGTGAACGGGCGCATTGTTTCGATCGATTATCAGGTCAAGAGCGGCGATATCGTCGAGATCCTGACACAGAAGGAAGGCACCGGTCCCAAGCGCGATTGGCTGAAGATTGTCAAGACCAACTCCGCACGCACGAAGATCCGTCAGTGGTTCAAGAAGGAGCGCCGCGAGGAGAATATCGCCGAGGGCAAGAGCATGTTTGAGCATGAGCTCAAAAAGGGCGGTATGCAGTTCGCGGACGAGGATCTGGAGGAATGCATGCAGCCGATCATCCAGCGCCAGCACTGTAACTCGATCGATGATTTTTACGCGGCGATCGGCTACGGCGGTATCCAGCTCTGGAAGATCATGCCGCGCGTCAAGGAGATCTATACCAAGAAATATAAGAAAACCGACGAGACGCTGAAACCGATCAACGAGGAACGCTCTCCCAAGCAAAGAAAGCATGTGGGCTCCGGCGTGACGATCGAGGGGCTGGACGACTGCCTGATCAAATTCTCGCGCTGCTGCAATCCGCTGCCGGGCGATGAGATCATCGGCTTTATCACCCGCGGCTTCGGCGTGAGCATCCATAAGCGCTCCTGCACCAATGTGCCCGCTGTGATCGAAGCGTGCGAGGAACCTGAGCGCTGGGTCAGCGCGCGCTGGGACGACGAGATCCACGAGAGCTTCCAGAGCACGCTGGAGATCGTCTGCAACGACCGCACCGGCTTCCTCGCCGACGTGACCCGCGAGCTGTTCAATATGCGCATCTTTATCCATACGCTGAACTCGCGCGAGATCAAGGACAATCAGGCGATCGTGACCGTTACCATCGAGATCAACAACATGGACCATCTGCGGGCGGTCATGGCGCATCTGGCGCAGATCAACGGCATCGTGTCCATCACGAGGATATAGTGACCAGTGAATAAAGTGTGCTTGAATATTTGGGAGGTCTGTTATTATGAAAGCAGTATTACAGCGTGTGACGCGCGCGAGCGTGACCGTAGACGGAGAAGCGATCTCCGCCATCGATAACGGTCTGCTGATCTTTCTCGGCGTGGCAGGGGGCGATAATCGCCGTGACGCCGAGGTGCTTGCCGACAAGATCGCTAACCTGCGGATTTTCAGCGACAGCGACGATAGAATGAATCTCAGTCTGCTGACCGTCGGGGGTGCGGCGCTGGTGGTGTCGCAGTTTACGCTTTGCGCCGATTGTTCTCACGGCAGACGTCCCGATTTCTTCTCAGCGGCAAAGCCGGATATTGCGAATGAGTTGTACGAATATTTCTGTGAAAGAATCAAAACCGCAGGAGTAAAAGATGTGCAAAAGGGCATTTTCGGCGCGGATATGAAGGTCGAGCTGCTCAACGACGGGCCTGTTACCATTATGATTGACAGCGGAGATTTGAAGAAATGATTAAAATCATGTGTTTTATTGTCGGTATGATCGACACCAATTGTTATCTGATAGAGGACGAAGCGACCGGCGAGCTGGCGGTGATCGATCCCGCCGACCACTGCGACGCGCTGCTCAAAGCGATCGACGACCGCGGCGGCAAGCTCGCATATATCCTGTTGACCCACGGTCACTACGACCATATCATGGGCACTGCCGAGCTGTGCGAAAAGTATCATCCCGCGGTCTGCGCGTCCGAAAAGGAGCTGAATCTGATTGCCGAGCCGAGCTGGAATCTTTCGAAGAACCACGGGCTGACGATCACGCCGTTTACGGTGGATCGACCGTTGAAGGACGGCGACACGGTCATGCTGGGGAAGAGTGAGATCCGTTTCATCCTCACCCCCGGGCACACCATGGGAAGCGGCTGCTACATCGTTGACGACATCATTTTTTCAGGAGATACGCTGTTCTGCACCAGCGTCGGGCGCACTGATTTCCCGACCTCGTCGATGCGCGATATGATGCGCTCCGTCGAGCGATTGAAGCATCTGGAGGGCGACTATGACGTCTATCCGGGACATGATATCTTTACGACGCTGGAAAAAGAGAGAAAGTATAATCCGTTTATGCAATAACAGTATCAAGTGGCAAGTGACCAGTGGTTAGTTGATTACTTTTAATCGGGTGCGGGTGTCCCGCCCACCACTATTCACCATTCACTATTCACTAAAATATGAATCTTTATATCGATAACCACCAGTTCCATTACGAGATGGAAAACCTGTGCCGTGCGTTTCTCTTTACCGAGGACGTCGCGGTCATCCATGAATATAATACCCTGGAAAAGCCGTATATCCTGACCTCTGTTCACGACGAGGTCAGGGTAGTATTCTGTACGGACGAAAGGACGGACGCGCTTTGTGCTCCATTGTGTGACGACAACGAGCTGTGTATGGGGCAGCTTCTGTACCGATTGCTGAGCAAGGCGTATGATAAAACGCTGCCGTGGGGCATCCTGACCGGCGTGCGTCCGATCAAGCTATTCTCGCGATTGTGCGACAGAGACGGAGAGGAAGCGGCATGCCGCTGGTTCCGGGAGACGCTGTATGTCAGCGAAGAAAAGACCGCTCTCGCACAAAAGGTGCGTGATAACCAGCAGATGATCCTGTCGCGGTCGGATCGGCAATCGTTCTCGCTGTATGTGAGCATCCCCTTCTGTCCGACCAGATGCAATTACTGCTCCTTTGTCAGCCGGACCGTGGAAAAGGCGAAAAAGCTGATCGAGCAGTATATTCCCCTGCTGTTGTCCGAGATACGGTATACCGCTGGGTTGGCGAAGGAGCTGCACCTCAGGCTCGAATCCGTCTATATCGGCGGCGGAACGCCCACGACCCTGAGCGCCGAACAGCTCGACCTGCTTTTGTCTGAGATAGAAGCGGATTTTGATCTGAGCGGCTGCGCGGAATTCACCGTGGAGGCGGGACGTCCCGATACGGTTACGGGAGAAAAGCTGCAGACGCTGAAAAAGCACGGGGTGACGCGGATCTCGATCAATCCGCAGACCTTCAACGACAGCGTGCTCGAGCATATCGGGCGCAGGCACAGCGCCCGGCAGACGATCGACGCGTTTCATCTGGCGCGGGAGATGGGCTTTGATAACATCAATATGGATCTGATTGCGGGGTTGACAACGGATACTCCGGAAAGCTTTGAGGATACGATAAAAGCGGTGCGCCGCTTGGATCCCGAGAGCGTGACGGTGCATACCCTCGCCGTCAAGCGCAGCGCGCGGCTGAATTCAGAGGACGCCGTAAAGGAACAGGAGTATACCACACGGATGCTGGAGTGCGCGAAAATCGCGCTTAGTGACGGCGGATACGAGCCCTATTATCTTTATCGCCAGAGCAAGATGCTGAGCAATCTTGAAAACATCGGCTGGGCGAAGCCGGGGTATTTCAGCCCGTATAATGTATATATCATGGAGGAGACGCACAGCATCCTCGCCTGCGGCGCGGGGGCGGTGACAAAGCTCAGAGATACCGATTCCGACTTTTTAGAGCGCATATTTAACTTTAAATATCCGTATGAATATATCAGCCGTTTTGACGAGATGATACAGCGCAAAGAGCGTGTGAAAACATTTTATGGTGAATACAACAAATCGTGAGTAAAACGGTTGAATTCTCATATTTACTGTGCTAGAATACGAATTCAGAAATCAGTGGCAATAATCAGTTGAGATTGCCGCGGGGCAACGCCCCTCGCAATGACGATTTCTATTGGAGCGATGATATGAATAATGACAGTTTAAGCAAGAATACGTCAAAGACCTTTGTCAAGGGCGCGATGATCATGACCGTCAGTATGGTCGTCGTCAAGCTGCTGGGCATGTTCTACAAGATATTTTTGTACAGGATGTACGCGGGCTACGACGATATCGCCGGTTTTTCGATGAAAAGCGTCGGCAACGGTCTTTTGAGCAACGCGTATGAGGTGTATACCCCTTTGTTCGCGCTGGCGACCGCGGGCTTTCCGATTGCGGTATCGCGTCTGATTGCCGAGAGCATCGCCCAGAAACGCTACCGTGACGTGGAGGTGGTCTATAAGACCTCCAAAAAATTCTTCCTCGTCATGGGTACGGTCTGCTTCGCGCTGATGATCGGCGTCAGCTTTATTTATGTACAAATGATCAGCCAGCCGCTTTCCATCTACGCGATGATGACGCTCGCGCCGTCCGTTTTTATCGGCTGTCTGGTGTCTATCTACAGAGGCTACTACGAGGGACAGCGAAATATGTTCCCCTCCGCCGCCAGCGAAGTGATCGAGATGCTGGTCAAGGTCGTCACCGGCTTGCTGATGGGCTGGCTGGTGATGAAGATCGGCATGAACGAGCTGCTCGATAAGGGCACCGTGTTCGGTCAGAGCTTCAGCTCGATGACGATCGCGATGCAGACGCTGCTCGCCTACTCGGTCGCGGCGGCGATCGCGGGTATTGCGCTGGGATCGCTGTTCGCGTTCCTGTTCCTGCGCATCTATTACGCGCGCCACAAGTTCAGCGTTCCCGATGAAATGATGCGTGATTCCATCGACGCGCGCACCCAGCGGGAAACCTTCAAGATCCTGATTAGAACCGCGATCCCGATCATTATCTCGGCATTTATCGTCAACGTTTCCACCACGATCGACTCCGTGGTCATCCAGAACGTACTGTACAACACCTCGCAAACCAACCCCGACGGGCTGATCGCGCAGTTTGATCCGCAGTATAAGGATATGATCTACGCGATGATCCATCCCGCCGCGGGCGAGGAGGTCAACATCCATACCTCGCTGTGGGGCTGCTTTGCCGCGGCGCTGCCGCTGCTGCAGCTGGTCACGACTGTGACGCAGGTGTTCGGCACCTCTGCGCTGCCAAACGTCACCACCGCCTATACCTCGGGCGATAAAAATGAGCTGAAAACGAGCATGGAGACGGTGCTCAAGCTGACGATGATGTTTACCATCCCCGCGGGTCTGTCGATGTTCGCGCTGTCGAGACCGATCATCACGCTGCTGTACGGCGGCGGCTTTGAAGCGGACGTAGAGACCTCGATCCTCAGGATCATGGGCTTTTCCTGTATCGCCGTGGCGGCGTCCACGCCCGTCATGAGTATGCTGCAGAGCATCGGCAAGATGTCGATCCCGCTGATTCTCAGCTGTATCTCGATGGTCATCAAGATCGCGACCAATTATCTCTTCGTCAGCATGGTCGAGCTGAATGTGACCGGCGCCGCGATCGGCACGCTGGTATCTTTTACCTTTGTGTTCATCGTCGGACTGTTCCTGCTGGTGAAATACAGCAAGGTCAGACCCGATCTCGTCAGCACGATCTTAAAGCCCCTGATCGGCGCGGTGCTGTGCGCCGCGACCGCGTTCGGCGTTTATACGCTGCTGAACAGGTTCGTCAGTTATTTTATCGCGCTGATTGCCGCGATCATTGTGGCAGTGATCGTTTACATCCTCACGCTGATGCTGATCAGGACGTTCAGAAAAGAAGAACTGCTGATGCTGCCAAAAGGCAACAATATTGTAACAATCCTTGCAAAACTGCACTTAATACGGTAATATATAGAATATAAGCGGTTTTGCGCCGTTTTTTGGGAGAGAATATGGATTTTCAGTATAAGGACGCTTATCAAATCACGGATCTGATCCGCATCATGCGGATCCTGCGCGCTCCCGACGGCTGCCCTTGGGACAGGGTGCAGACGCACGAGAGCATCCGCCTGAATTTCATCGAGGAGACCTATGAGGTTGTCGACGCGATCGACAAGGGCGACGCGGCGCTGCTCAGAGAAGAGCTGGGCGACGTGCTGATGCAGGTGATCTTCCATTCGCTGATGGAGGAAGAAGCGGGCCGCTTTGATTTTGACGACGTCTGTGACGAGGTGTGCAAAAAGCTGATCATCCGCCATCCCCATGTGTTCGGTAATATCGAAGCAGATACGCCTGAAGAGGTGCTCAAAAATTGGGACGCCATCAAGATGCAGTCAAAGGCGCAGAGCATCGCCGATTCGGTCGACGACGTCGCGCGGTCGCTGCCGGCGCTCATGCGGGCGCAGAAGGTGCAGAAGCGCTCCGCAAAGTCCGGCATGGATTTCAGGGATGCCGCCGACGCTGCTGCGAAGGTGCCCGAGGAGCAGGCGGAATTGTTCGCCGCCATCGACAGCGGCGATCATGAAAAGATTGAAGAGGAGCTGGGCGACCTGCTCTTTTCCGTCGTCAATGTGGCGCGGTTCGCGGGAGTGGACGCCGAACAGGCGCTGACCCGCTCGACCGACAAATTTGCTAAGCGTTTTCGTGCCGTGGAAAAGCTCGCGCAGGAGCGCGGTGTCGATATGAAAAACGCCCCAAGTTCGTTAATCGATTCTCTGTGGGAACAAGTAAAATGACCCCGATTCTGCAGAGAAGAAGTTAAATAAATACCAAGCGAAAGCATTTCGCAAAAAAATTATTGGAGGAAATTAAAATGAAAAAGTCTGAACTCATCGCAATTGTTGCCGAGAAGGCTGCTATTTCCAAGAAGGACGCTGAGGCTGCTGTAGCCGCTACCTTCGACACCATCGTAGATACCATCGCTGCCGGCGACAAGATCCAGATTGTTGGCTTCGGTACCTTCGAGAGAAGAGAGAGAAACGCTCGTACCGGCGTTGACCCCAGAACGAACGCGAAGATTGAGATCCCTGCATCCAAGGTTCCCGCTTTCAAGGCTGGCAAGGCTTTCAAGGACGCTGTTAACAAGTAATTTTTGATTCCCGCAAATGAGAGAGCTGACAGGCGACTGTCGGCTCTTTTCTGTTTACTGTATTTACGCAAAGAAGTGCGGCTGTCCTTTCGGGCAGCCGCTGCTATAGTTTGTTATTGATTGTGTAGATTGTGTATGTATTACTTCAAAGCTGTTTCAATCGCCGCTTCGATCTCGTCGTGCTGATCGCCGATGACGAGGTACACATAATTGCCGCTTTCCTTGACCTCGCAGGCTTCGATCATGCCGACCTGCTCCGCGTTATAGCTTTTCGCGCTGCTCAGCTGGGAGCTCAGGCGCGCGTCGAGCTTCGTTTTGATATCATCGGCTGCCGACGAGTCAACGGCTTCGATCAGAATGATCTCGTTAAAGCTCGACGCCGAGGAGGGGAGCTGCGCCGCAAACTGCTTGACGCTGTCCGCGTCGATCTGATAATAGCGGTTCAGGCTGTCGGTATCGTCGATGCTTTTCATATCCGTCAGGCTGTATGTGCTGTTGACGTCGTTCATCACCTGTTTCAGATCGACGTCCTTCGCGGAACCGCAGGCGGTGCAGAGCGCAACGGTAAGGATAAGTGCGGTAAGGATGGTCAATACTTTTTTCATAATAATCGCCTCTCTTTCTTTTTGTATATTATAGCGTATCGGCAGTGAAAAATCAACAATTGAGTTTTCGGACCGATTATGCTATACTGACAGTCGAAATAACAGAGAACAAGAGGCGGTGATCCTATGGAAATAAAATATGTCAAGGTCAACGATATCGAGATGGAATATTTCTGCTTCGGCACGGGGGAGCGTCCCTTTGTGATCCTGCCGGGGGTGGATACCAAAAGCATCATGGCGTCTGCCAAGGCGATCGAGGCGGCGTATCGGATGTTCGGTGAAGGGTACAAGGTTTACGTGTTTGACAGGCGAAAGAATATGCCCGACCCGTATTCCGTGCGGCAGATGTCAGCGGATACCGCAGCGGTCATGCGGGAGATCGGCATCAAAGACGCGGATATCTTCGGCGCTTCGCAGGGCGGGATGATGGCGATGTGCATCGCAATCGACGCTCCTGAGCTGGTGCACAGAATGGTGCTGGGCTCGACCGCTGCGTCGGCGGATAAAGCGGTCAGAGAGGGCACCCGGAGATGGATCACGCTCGCGCAAAGCGGCGATATGACTGCGCTGACCGCTGAATTCATTGACTGTCTGTACTCCGAAGAGACCATCGGCAAGTATAAGGATTTGCTGATTCATATGAACGATCATGTCAGCGCGCGCGACATCGAGCGCTTCATCATCCAGACGCGGGCGATCGACGGCTTTGATATCATGGATGAGCTGGACAAGATCACCTGTCCCGTACTGGTCATCGGCGTCAAAGGGGATAAGGTGCTGCCCTGTGAGCACTCCCGTCGTATCGCCGAAAAGCTCGGCTGCGAGCTGTATCTGTATGGGAACGAGTACGGTCACTGCGTATTTGACGAAGCGCCGGACTATAAACAGCGTATCCTTGACTTTTTTCATCAGTGACAGGCTCTTTCCATGATGAAACATTATTTTTCTTTGAACGAATATTATAAACAAAAATTCGGGAAGAAGGTATATCGTCTCGCCATCAGCGGCGGCATGATCTGTCCGAATCGCGACGGAACGCTCGACACGCGCGGCTGTATCTTTTGCAGTGCGGGCGGCTCGGGTGAATTTGCCGCCTGTGCGGCGCTGCCCATCACAGAGCAGCTGGAGCAGGCAAAGAAAAGAGTACAGGCGAAAACCTCCGATCAGCTGTATATCGCGTATTTTCAGCCCTTTACCAATACGTATGCAGACGTTGATACATTGAGGCAGTTGTATGAAGAAGCGATCGCGCCGGATGATATCGTCGGTTTGGCGATCGGCACGAGACCGGACTGTCTGCCCGCTGAAGTGATTGCACTGCTTTCGGAGATGAATGAAAAGAAGCCCGTGACGGTGGAGCTGGGCTTGCAGACGATCCACGAAAGTACCGCGCGCTATATTCGACGCGGCTATCCGCTGACGGTCTATGAGGAGGCGGTAAAGGTGCTTCACGGTGCGGGTATCGAGGTCATCACCCATGTGATCCTCGGGCTACCCGGTGAGTCGGAAGAAATGATGTACGAGTCGGTATCCTATGTCGGTCGGCTGACCGACGGTGTCAAGCTGCAGCTTTTACACGTGATCGAAGGGACAGATCTGGCGCGGGAATACCGCATGGGAAAGTTTAAGACGCTGACAATGGAGGAATACGCGCGGATCCTGTGCCGATGCGTCGAGCTGCTGCCCGAAAACGTGGTGATTGCCCGACTGACAGGCGACGGAGACAAGCGCAGCCTGATCGCGCCCTTATGGAGCGCTGACAAAAAGAGGGTGCTGAATTTCATAAACCGCACGCTGGATGAAAATAATATCAAACAGGGAAGGCTTGCGCATCACAGTAAAAAATATTCCGAAACAGAATTATTATAATTCTATAGAAGAAGTATATGGCGTTTTGCATGTGCTATACTTTTTCCACATTATGTAGAAGTATGTCTTTTTTGGATATTTTTTGGAGATGAGCATCATAATATGAAAAAGATCAATCTTTTTGTGCCGGTGTTGATCCTGTGCGTGGCGATGCTGTTCGGCGGCTGCAAGTCGATCGTCGATCGGCAGAACGCGACCGAGCCGCCGACGGAGCCTGCCGCTACCGAGGAACCGGATTACGGGTATGACGAGACCTCGCCCAAGACTGCCGAGTGGTTCAATGACGCGGTGTTTGTCGGCGACAGCGTTACCCTGAAGCTCAGCTACTACTGCGCTTCTCATCCCGAGGCGCTGGGCTCGACAGAATTTTTCTGCGCGGGCAGTCTGGGTTATACCAACGCGCTGTGGGCGATCGACGATCCCGAGGCGGTGCATCCCTATTATCAGGGCGAAACGCACCGTGTGGAGGATTGCGCCGAACTGACCGGCAAGAAAAACGTTTTCATCATGCTGGGCATGAACGATATCGGGCTTTACGGTACAAACGGCGCAATGGACAGCTGTAAGCAGCTGGTATCCGATATCATGGCGAAAACGCCCGATGCGCATATCTATATCCAGTCGGTCACGCCGATGATTAAATCCGCCGAGATGGAGACCTTCAACAATACGCTGGTCAAGGAATTCGACGGCATGCTGAAGGAATACTGTGAAGCAAACCATTATAAGTATCTGGACGTTTTTTCCGCCGTGGCGGACACGGACGGCAATCTGCCCGACGAGTATTGCAGCGATCCCGATTCGATGGGACTGCACTTTACCGACGCCGCTTGCGAAATCTGGGCGAATTATCTGAAAGAGAACGCGTAATCAGATGCCGCGCAGAAGCGACGTCGTACAAAGATTTTGGGAGGTCTATATGAAAAAAATCATCTGCGCTGCCGCATTGATCGCCTTGCTGGCAGTCATGCTTTGCGCCTGCGGTCAGTCGGCAAAGCCTTTGAGCGACATTTTCAGCGAGATCAAAACAACCTACAGCGTGACCGATCTGGTAGAATTCTCGGAAGTATCCGATCTGAACCGTTTTTACGGTATCGCGGCGGAGGACGTCAAGGAGTTCGCGGGCGGCATCAACAACTCCGGCGTCAAGCAGGAGGAGATCGTCATGGTGCTCGCGTCCGATGCAGACGCCGCAGAGCGTATCGCGACCGCTTTGACGAACCGCTTGAATTCCAAGCTCAACGAAACCAAGAACTATAATCCCGAGCAGTATGCGATCGTGGAAAAAGCAACGGTTGATACCGATAACAACTATGTGTCGCTGTTTATTTCCGAGAATTGCGACGCGATGAAAACGGATTACAAAAACGCGATTGGGATCAATTGATGATTTGATTGATGTTAAAGGGGCTGATAAAAAACGAACGTATAGCTTCGTTTTTCACAGCCCCTTTCTATACTATATATAAGGAGTAAAACATGGCACGAGATTTTTCATCCGGCGACGCGAAACGCCTGTTCAGGCGTTATGAGGAGCTGACCTCGAAGCTGAAACAGCTCTATTCTGCCGAACAGCGTCTCCGCACCGCGATCCGGTCGGCTTCCGATGCGATGACGGACGACAGCTCAAATGATATTCTCAAAACGATCCCCGTTGATGAGCTCAACCGCGACAAAAAGGGTATCCGCGTCAAAATGCTGCATGACGCGGGGCTGCATACTGTAGCGGACGTGATTGCCGCGCCGGAATATCGGATATCAGCTATCAACGGCATCAGTCCAGAGGGCGCCCGTATGATCAAGGAAGCGGCAAAGGCGCTTGCCGCCACAGCGAAAAACGGCGCAAGGATCCGACTGAGCGCCGATGATCAGAATCCGAACGCGACCGTGCTGGTGACCGCGATCTATCAGTATAAGCGCATCCTGCCGGCGGTGCAGTGCGCCGATCGCTTCCGCAAGCGATACGCGTCGGCGGTAGTGTCCTCCGCAAAGGATATCAAGCCCGCGACGGGCGGGCTGCGGTGGCTGTTTACGTCTGCGGATAAGAAGGAACGGGCGCGGTCCGCATATGAGACGCTCTCGTCTATTCTGTCAAATGCCGATACCGTCGAGCTGGAAAACATGCTGGGCTCAGCTTCGGGAGCGGTTTATGTCACGCCGAAGGACGTGTGGGAGGATTTTGCCGCCGACAGCATCAGCTACATCAATATTCTCGAAGCCGTCATGCCGGACGTCGTTGGTTCGGGCGACGAGGTTTACGGATTACCGGAGGAGCTGGCGCAGAGTATCACCGAGGTGGAGCCGGATCTCAGGGGTCTGAACTGCACCCTGCGCCGTTATCAGGAATGGGGCGTCAAGTACATCATCGCGCAGCGGCGCGTACTGCTGGGCGATGAAATGGGTCTGGGCAAGACCGTACAGGCGATCGCGGCGATGGTGCATCTGCGCAACGGCGGCTCGACGCATTTTGCCGTGGTATGTCCCGCGTCGGTGCTGACCAACTGGTGCCGAGAGATCGAAAAGCACAGCGATCTGCGCGTCATCAAGGTACACGGAAACGATAAAACTGCCGCTTTGCAGGATTGGATCGATAAGGGCGGCGTGGCGGTGACGACCTATGAAACGACCGCTGTTTTTGAGCTTGATCCCGCCTTCCGGCTGTCTATGCTGACGGTAGACGAGGCGCATTACATCAAAAACCCCTCCGCACAGCGTACGCAGAACGTCAAAAAGCTCTGCGCCCATGCCGACAGGCTGCTGTTCATGACCGGCACCGCGCTGGAGAACAGGGTAGGGGAGATGGCGACGCTGATCACGATCCTCAATCAGAGTGTATCCAAAGAGATACAGCCGATGCTGTCGCTGTCATCTGCGCCGCAGTTCCGTGAGGCGGTCGCGCCCGTCTACTACCGCCGCAAGCGTGAGGACGTCCTGACCGAGCTGCCCGAGCTGGTGGAGAGCTACGAATGGTGCGATCTGCTGCCCGAGGAAAAGAAGGTATATAAAGACGCGATCGCGGAGCAGAACTTTATGGCGGCGCGGCGTGTTTCGTGGAACGTGGATGATCTCAGCCGTTCCTCCAAGGCGATCCGCATGACGGGGCTGATCGAAGAGGCAAAGGAAGAGGGACGGAAGGTGCTGATCTTCTCCTTCTTTCTCGATACCGTCGCGAAGGTGGCGAACCTGCTGGGCGAGAGCTGCATGGAGCCGATCACCGGCTCGGTCAGCCCCGCAAGACGACAGGAGATCATCGACGAGTTCGACAAAGCGCCCGCCGGAGCGGTGCTGGTCGCGCAGATCCAGTCCGGCGGCACCGGGTTGAACATCCAGAGCGCCTCCGTGGTGATCCTGTGCGAGCCGCAGCTGAAGCCCAGTATCGAGAATCAGGCGATCTCCCGCGCTTACCGCATGGGTCAGGCGCGGAGTGTGCTGGTATATCGCCTGTTGTGCGACGACACGGTCGACGAACGCATCATCAATATTCTGGCTGAAAAGCAAAAGGAATTCGACGCCTTTGCCGACGAGAGCAAGGCGGCGGACGATACGCTCGAGCTGGATAAAGCAGCTATCAACGATATCATGCAGGCGGAGCAGGATGCGATCGCCTGACATAATAATACAAATAAACCGTTTAAGGGACGGTGAAAAAACGCAGTCATTGCGAGGAGCGACGCGACGCGGCAATCTCCATCCTTTACACTGTCATTCCGAGGAGAGACAGACATGCGTGTTTGTCTCGACGTGGGAATTCCACAAAGTGGTAATCCAACGTTTCAGTCCTTGTTTGTGGGATTGCCACGCCCCTAAAGGGGCTCGCAATGACAGCGAGTATTTGTGGGATTGCCACGCCCCTAAAGGGGCTCGTAATGACAGCGAGTATTTGTGGGATTGGCGCGGCATAAATGCCTCGTAATGACACTTTTGTGATTTTTTACAGCCCTTTTCTTTGCAAACGGTTGTTTTTTGCAAAATCGCTATATTCTGAGAAAATCTTTGTGAAAAATCACAATAATTCGTGAGATTTGTCAGCAAAGCACCCCGATTATTGAAAGTATTTGGCTATTATCCCCTATTGCATGAAAATGTGAAATATGATATTCTATATTAGAATAGGTGTATTATGAAAGTATACTGCTTTCTTATACCTAGAAAGAGTATTATCACATTTATATAGAAGCAGTATGAAAAAAACAGTACTAAAAGCAATACTCCTTTATTTCCTGATGTGGGTCCTGTGGTCTGCGTACCGGGCGTTTGTTCTTCCGCATTTCCCCCAAAGTATCCTCTTTGAGATCGTTGACGGTGTAGTGGTAAAAGCGCTGGTATGGGTTGTTCCGTTTATCTTTTTTGCTGAATTGCTCAAGCCAAAAACGCTTTTCGGCGCACCGTTTCCGTGGCTGCCGTGTCTCATCCTGCTGTGTGCTTCTACAGCGTTCCTGTTCACGGTTCGACTGCTCAACGGTTTACAGAACACGCATGTCATATTTGACCGGATGATGATCGTACTGTCGTTGTCGGCGGGAGTTTTGGAGGAATTATCTTTTCGCGGCGGCTTTTTTGCCATGACGGAGGACAGGCTCGGCTTTTGGGGAGCGGCGCTCCTCAACGGCGCGATGTTCACCCTGTATCATTACCCGGAGCTCTTGCTGGGACAATGGCAGGGGCTGATATCCCTGCGCAGTATACTGATTTTCGTTATGGGTGTTCTGTTCTGCTGGACATACCGCAAATGGCGCAATCTGGCGCTGAACATGGTTGTGCATACCTATTGGGACATCTTGTCCTTCCTATTCTGCTTAACGGGGTGATTGTTTGACGACCGAAACCGGTATTTACGAATATGCGAAGCAGGGGCTTGCGCTTTCTGCCGATCAACCGGCGATCTGGTTTTACGGCACAAGCATCACCTATCGCGAGCTGTTCGAAAAGATCGACAACGTAGCCGATCACCTCTATGCGCTTGGCGTCAGAGAGGGCACCGTCGTTACGATCCACCTGCCCAACTGTCCGCAGGCAGTCATGGCGATCTATGCCGTGGCAAAGCTCGGCGGGATCTGCAACATGGTGCATGCGCTGATCCCCGCAAAGGGACTGAAAGAGGATATGGAATTCGCCGAGAGTGCGTTTTTGATCACTTATCAGTCTGATTGTACCCAAGCTGCGGAAAAATACCTGCTGGCGGACATTTCCTATCATATGGGATGGCTTTACCGCACAGGCTTCCGTTTGAAGAATAAGAGAAACAAGGCGGATGCGCACAGCTTTGAGAAGCTGGAGCAACCGTGTGAGAGCAGGGCTGTCGTTCCGGACAGCAAGTCGCTTTCGGAAAAATGCGCCGCGTATTTTCACTCCAGCGGTACCACCGATACGCCGAAGACGGTCATGCATTCTCACCGTGCGATCAATAATCTTGTCTATGATGCACAGGAATTCTTTCACCGTAAATCGATAGTTGATGAAGTCCTGTTAGAGATTTTTCCTTATTTTCACGGTACCGGTTTGGCATTGAATCTGCATCAGTTTATTACCGGCGGAGCTACGATTGTGACGATGGCGCAATGGAACGTGAAGCAAGCAGTTCGTTTTATTCATCAATATGGGGTGACGATCTTAATAGGCGTTCCCCGCATTTATATAGATTTGTTGAGCGTTCCGTCGTTTACAAGCACGACGATCCGTCACGCTTATGTAGCAGGTGATTATGTTGGAGCTGAGTTAAAGAAAGCGTTCAGCAAGCGATTAAACAGAGATTCCTGTCTATATGAAGGTTACGGCATGACCGAAATCGTTACAGCTTGCTTTTCGTGCGGTCAGTATCACGATAGAATAGGATCATCGGGTTATCCGATCCAAGAAGATTGCCGCGCGGCTGTCTTATCATCCGACGGCGCCATCCGCACTGTCGGAGACGGCGAACTTTTGGTTGCGACAAATACAATGATGATGGGCTACCTAAAGAATCAAAGAGAGACGGAAGAAGCATTTATCTTTCAGGATGGCGTAAAATGGTTTCGTACCGGCGATATCGGTTCAATTGATGAAGACGGCTATGTTTATTTCTTGGAACGCGTCAAAAACACGATCATTCATAACGGTTACAACGTCTATCCTGCTGAGGTGGAAAAGGTGATCCGATCCGTTCCGGGTGTTACCGACGTATGTGTGGTAGGTGTATGGGATAAGAAGAAAAAGACGCAGTTCATCCGTGCGTATGTGGTACCCGGGAAGATAAAAGAAACTGCTTTGAAAGAACAGATCATGGTTGCCTGTAAAGATCGACTTCCTCGTTTTGCATATCCCCGTCAGATATGTTTTATGGATCAATTCCCCCGAAATAACATGGCAAAGGTAGATCGTAAGGTTCTGGAGCGTATGGAATGAGTTCAAAAAATACAACGCTGAAAAAACAGCGTGTGTGGGAGATCGACGCATTGCGCGGATTGCTGATACTGATGGTGCTGGCGTATCATCTGTACGCCTGCGTATATGTATTTTGTATAGACGGTTACTATCATATCGATTCCTACCAATGGGTCAATACGACCGATCCTCTCCATTTTTGGTTCAATTGGGGCGGGGACGGCGTCATATATCGAGCTTTCCTGACGCCTACGATCAGAGAATTGTGGAGATGTTCTTGCGTCAACGCCTTTTTTGTCTTGTCCGGTATCTCCTGTATGTTCAGCCGGAACAATCTGAAGAGAGCTTTGACCGTGTTGGGAGCGGGATTATTCGTCGCATTGTTCACTAAGGGACTTGCGATCTGGACCGGCGATCCGACACGGTTCATCCGCTTCGGCGTACTGCTGTGCTACGCGTTTTGTCAACTGGCATATGTGTATCTATTTGAAAAAAGAAGTAATAAGTTTTTGCTGATCAGCATCATCCCGATCTTTGCGATCGGTTACTATATTCGTTATGTGGGCGTACCCGCGATGCGGTTTCCTATCTTCTATATCTTCGGCGTGCCGCAGATCGGCGATCAGTCGAGCGATTTCTGGCCGGTGTTCCCGATGCTCGGGTGGTTTTTGCTCGGCGTCGTGCTGGGGCGCAGGTTCTATCCGGAGAAAAAGACGCTGATCCCGTCGCCGTTGGCGGATAAGCTGACGAAGCCCCTGCAGTGGTGCGGGCGGTGGAGCGGCGTGATCTACGTCAGCCATATCGTGGTATATACTGCCGTGTTCTGCGGCATTGGATATATATTTGGTTTGTTATAATTATTTGAAGTATAATAGTGAGGTATCGAAAATGCAGGTTTTAAAGGAAAAAGGCAAAAAGTACTTGATGAACAAAAAGCTCCTGATCGGATTAGCGGTTGTCCTGCTGACCGTCTGCTATCTGACGATCACGGTCGCGGTAGCGCAGGAGTCTCCGAAAGAATCGACGATTTCAGCGTATACTGATTATGTTCCCGATGACCTTTCTTGGGGTGACATCTACAGTTTTGATGAAGCTGCGTTTAATGCGACCTATAAGCATTTGGGCGATAAGACAACGCTGAATTATGAGAATAATAAAAGCAGTACGTCCTCTTCAACGACATCTGATAGTAACTTTCCTGCATACGTAAGTTCGATTACTTTTAATGATCATGCTGCTCCGGAAAAAGCCGGTATGACGGCTCATGATTCGTTTACTCAGTTCCGTAATAATATTTCAATGGGGACTGTAACAGCTCCTATAGACAGTAATGTTTCGATACCGGTAGCAACAACTACGTCGACGGGCGTCTATAGCGTCGTTCCTTCTTCTACGGGAACTTATGTGGTTTATGTATACTCTCCCTCCGGCACACCGAGTAACGTGAAGTATTCACTGATAAATTCTTGTTCGGATGCGAACGGTTATAGCGGATCCCCATCTACTGCACTCTCGTTCTCTTCGGTCGATGGCGCTGAAGGGTGGTATAGTTCCAGCGTCAGTATTAGTCGTCTCGGTTGGTATGCATTAATGCCCAGTGTTCAAAGCGGTAATCAGAATGCAAGCAATCAAAAAAGCGATGAGGGTACAGGCCCTTTTTCCGCCGGAACACTGAATAGGACTACATTAAGTACAACGTATTACTATTACAATAAATGGAGTTATACACAAGCAAATTTTGATACGGTTCTGTGTCTGAGTTTTCCTTCAACGGTCAAATTGGGACCGATTACGAAGGCGAGCGGTACGTTTACTTTAAACTGTGACGAAACAAAAGGAACCGTAACTGTCAAAAACATTTTCGGCGCAGACGTAGGTCATTCCTACAGCGGAGTTCATATGCCGTTGTTCTTCAGCGCGACACCCGTGGGAACAAATTCGTTTACCGGTGTTGAGGAATGCTCCGTCAATCCTGTTGAAGGCACAGAGAATTTATATCGTTATGATTTTGAAGGGACCATAACGTTGACTGCGAGATTTGAGCAGCTTGTCGCTTTGCCAAAGGTTAGTGTTAGCGGAACCACATTGGATGCCTATTTTAATCCGGATGCTGCAACAAACTTCCCGATTGGTACGGATACCCCCTTTACTTTCACAGCTGATTTCTCACAGGCTGAGAGCGGTTCAACCCTCAGTTATGCTGTAACGGGGAGCACGACCGGTATCAATACGTCCGGATCGCTGACGGCGTCAAATAACAGTTTTTCTCTTGTTGCGTCGTTTGATAATCTTACGGTGACGTTCACCGCTGTTTGCGGCGAAACAGAAAAAACAATGACTTATACCATTACCGGATCTGGTCAGCCCGTTGCTCAGATAGGCAGTACAGATTATTATACTCTGGAGGATGCATTAAAGGCTTCTGTCAGCGGTAATACAGTTGTTTTACTTCGTGACTACACGATGTATACCGGCAGCAAACCTCGCTTGGATTGGGCGACGAACAACAATGGCTATACCGTCAAGAGCGGAGTAAAGCTGCTGATCCCGTATAATGACGCGCATACATTTATCGATAACTCTTCGGTAAAAACCAATTATATACAATATCAAAAAACAGAAACTGTCGTGCGATATTGTACTTTGACATTACCCCAAGGGAAGATGATGTATGTTAACGGCGGTGAGGTCAGTGTTGCTTCAAGAGTTTACTGTATGAGTACAGGTCAAAACGGAGCATATGGCTCGATAGACATGAAAGCCGGATCGAATATTACATTTAATAGCGGTTCAAGCCTATATGCTTTCGGTTATATTACCGGTACAGGTACGGTGACGGTCAACAGCGGCGCAAAAGTTTATGAAAGTATGTTTGTTGCCGACTATCCCGGCAGCGCGTCTAGCACCAATTCTTTAACAAACGCAGGTGTATTTCCATTCGCAAAATTCACCGTGCGAAATGTTGAGGCGCCTATGACGTTGAATCACGGCGCCACAGAGCAAGTGTATTTCAATATGTACGGTACTTCTACTGTTGTTGGTTATAAAAGTACGTTTGTCAACTTTGTCGGCAATTCCACCAGTTACCTTTTCTCTACAAGTACCGGTTCATCATTAACAAAGTCTTTTGTACGCAA
The DNA here is from genome assembly GCA_017404665.1 of Ruminococcus sp. Classification (GTDB taxonomy): domain Bacteria; phylum Bacillota; class Clostridia; order Oscillospirales; family Acutalibacteraceae; genus Ruminococcoides. The sequence goes on along the minus strand of JAFRBX010000066.1, from coordinate 14,968 downwards.
CACAAGCAGTGTTACTGATATCTCTAACGCCAGACAAAAAGTAGTTATCAACGGTAATTCCAGTATTAACTCTATGAGTATCAGTATCAGCGGATATAGTGTTAATACTTCTTCATTGAATGGTGTGGTGATACCGTATAATTTTGATATAACTATAGGCAGCGGAACGACGACGCTTGCTGAAAACCTGATTTTCTGCAAGGGCTCGACCGGTACCCTCAACAGCGGAGCTACGCTTGCAATCAACAGCAGCAAAAATCTCTATGTGCTGGATGCCTCAGACGATAAACATCCCAATCTTCCCTCCGGCCTGGCAGATGCAAAACTCGATATTAATGGTACTATCAGTGTTTCAGGCGCATTTTATACATCTGCGAACAACGCAAATGTAATGTCCAGCGGAAAGACGGGAAAGGTGATTTTTAATACTGCCGCCGGTACTGCGACATCTTTAAAAGTGAAATCATCCAATACTGCCGCAACGGCAGTTACCATAAAGCCTGCAGTGCTGCAAAACAGCAGCGGCACGACCGACACCGCCGGCGCTGTCAAGGACAATCAGTTCATCTACTGCTCGACCCATAACCAGTGGGAGAAGACGCCGGTGAAGGTGACCTTTGACGCCAACGGCGGCACCGGTACGATGACCGCTCAGAGCATCATCCGCGCGACGGCTACGGCTCTTACTGCAAATACGTTCACCAGAGACGGATATACTTTCAGCGGCTGGAACACCAAGGCGGACGGCACCGGCACCAGCTATGCCGACAAGGCCTCAGTGACCCTCCACGAGAAAGCCGACCTTACCCTGTATGCCAAGTGGCAGGCGAAGCCGCAGTACACCATCACATGGACATGGCAGACCGCAAGCGGCGCGGCAAGTGATACCACGACCGTATATCAGGGCGATGTACCGACGCATGCGGAAGCTCCGGCTTATTCGACCGTTTCTAAAAACTATACCTTCAAAGCGTGGTCTCCCGCGCCGACTGCCGCAACGGCGAACAAAACCTACACCGCGACTTATACTGAGAGTGTGCGCCAATACCCCGTGACCTTCGACATGCAGGGACACGGCACAGCGCCCGCTTCGCAGAACGTTGATTACAATACAACGGCGACTCGTCCTGCATCGCCGACGGTCGGCGACGAGGTATCGGAAGCCTCCGGCAAGTATCGCTTTGACGGCTGGTACACCGACACGAGCTTCAACACCGCGTTTGATTTCAATACTAAGATAACGGGCAATACCACCGTATACGCCAAGTGGACGGGCTTCTACACCGTGACATTCGATAAGCAGGGTAAGGGCAACGACGTATCTCCGATCGAGAATGTCCAATCGGGAAGCACGATATCCGCTCCCGCATATCCGGAAGCTTCTGTCACCACCATAGACGTCGGCAGTGACAAATACCGCTTCGACGGCTGGTATAAGGAAGCTGCCTGCACCAACGCGTGGAACTTCGGAACCGATACGGTCACCGGCGCTACCACCATCTATGCAAAGTGGACGCAGGTCAACACGGTCGTCTTTGAAAACAGCGTCGTCAATACTGAAGAAGAGGAATATGTCGCCGACAATGAAACGGTGACCATCCCCGATGATCCCGACGGTAAGAAAACCGCTCAGTATACGTATACATTCCAAGGCTGGTCGACCGGGGGTGAAAACGGAACAGTCGATTCTTCGCTGACAGCCGGTACGGTGGTTGTGGTTAACGACGATACGACCTATACCGCGATTTATGAGCAAACCGTCAATCAGTATCAGTATACGTTCAAAAACGGCGATACAGTATTAAAGTCCGACACGGTAGACTACGGTACCGACCCGACATATGACGGCGAAGAACCGGCCAAGGTCGACATTACCGGTCAGTATACCTACTCCTTCGACGGCTGGGATTATGAGTACTTCTGCATAGATGAAGACGAAGAGATCCCCGCGGGCGCAACAAAGGTCAAGGTTGAAGAGGGAGGAGCTTCGACCGGCTCCGGCTATAAGCGCGAGCTTGCCGCTTCCGGCGCTGAGCTTGGCGGGGCGGCTTCCACCGGTCTGTGGAAGATCTCCGGACACGCCGACGTTATTGATGATCTTCCTGAAGTTCACGGTGAAATGACGGTTACGGCTGCTTACACCGAATCGCTGACCGAGTACGCCATTACATGGAAGGACGGCGACGGCAACACGCTCAAGACCGATCAGGTCGCCTACGGCAGTACGCCTTCTTATATCGGCGCTGCTCCGACTAAGACCGCGACCGCACAGTATACCTATACGTTCAATAACACATGGTCGCCCACGATCACTCCCGTGACCGGTGCTGCGACCTACACGGCGCAGTTCGATTCTACCGTCAACACGTACACCGTCACATGGGTCGTCGACGGTGAGACTTCGACGGCAACGTATTCATACGGCGATACCCCGTCCTACGACTCGACACCGACCAAGGATAAGGATACTCAGTATGCGTATACCTTCTCCGGCTGGTCGCCCGCGATCACTGCCGTGACCGGCGACGTGACCTATACCGCGCAGTTCAGCACCACTTCGCTCGCGATCAAGCACTCTATTACGCTGGACGGTGAGATCGGCGTCAGCTTCTACATCCCCACAGTAAGCGTCGACGATCCGGTTAACAGCACGGTTGCATTGTCATGGGGTCCCGCAACCGGTCCCGACCACGGTGAAGCGACGTTCAGCATCTCGGATCTGACGGACAGCAACGCGAATGATACCAACGTCGTTTTCCATGGGACCGACAATGGAGCGAGCGTCGGCCTGACGCCGCTCGCCAAGGCGAAGATCAACGGCGGATATTATCAGTTCACCGCCTTTGTCGCGGCGAAGCAGATGGCGGACGACATTACCTTGAATATCTATGACACCGACCATCAGGCTGTTTTGACTGATACCTACTGCGTAGCGGATTATTGCTACGAGGTCATCAACGGCGCCAAGGATTGTGCGGATGATACCGCTATTGAAAACAGCGACATCTATCAAAGGATGTATGCAGCCGACAATACGATGACAGCGGAGAAGTTCAAGGATCTTCTGGAGCTGTGCAAGGCGTTGCTGACTTACGGTTCAAAGGCGCAGGTACAGTTCAGCTACAATGCGGATGCTGACGGGCTTGCGGATAAGGATTTGACGGATTACACATACACCGCCGCTACTGCTGCTGATTTTGAAAGCTTCTACACCGCCGAATATGCGTCAGGCGCCGACAGTATGACCTACTACGGTTCGTCCATGCAGCTCGAAGCCGAGACCACCTACACCGTATGGCTCCGCTACACGGATCAAAGCTATGAGCCGCCTGCAGCGACTGCGACCGTCAAGGGACAATCCGTCACGGTAGACACAGTGAAGGTATCGGGCAGCTATGACGCTTATTATGTCCGCTATAATATCATGAATTTGCCTGCAAACCTCTTGACAGAGGATATCACTGTGAGTTATAATAACGCCGAAACGGCAAAGTATAATGCTAAGACATATTTCTATCTTGCCTTGGTCAGCGGTAATGCTACGCTGGAGAATACCGTTACTTCGCTTTACAACTATAATCAGGCTGCTGTAACTTATTTCGGCTCCGGCTCGTAAGAAGGAGGAGATAGCATTGCATTTGAAAGAATCATATCAGAGAACACTTCTCATCATTACCGCGTTCGCTGAAGATGATGTTATCGTTACCTCCGGCGTGTCCGCTCCCGCTAACGAAGAAAATAACGGCATACCTCTATTAGGCTCCGGCGGTATACCCTCCGGCGGTTCGAGGAGCCTGCCCGGGTCATGGTATTGATTTATCTACGGATGATAGGCAATGATAGGCAATAACGTGAATTGACAGTTCCCCGCATAAGACTGTGACAGTCCTGTGCGGGGATTTTTGTCTATTAAACACAAAAAATTAATTATAATTCTTTAAAATAGATTGACTTTTGATCGGATCAATGGCATAATGTTATGGTAATTACAATAGGGGAGAAGTATGTCCTTCTTTCGAAAGACCGGGATATTTGAGCGATATTCACAGAATAGTAAGCTCCTGTTTTACGTTTTGGTACTTTTTGCGGTCCTTTGGATCGCGTTTGCATAAACCCCAAATTGATTTAGGAGGAATGTTAAAATGTTTTTGAAAAAGCAAAAACGAACGCTGTCGTTTCTGCTGGCGCTGATACTGGTGCTGTCGACATTCATGTCGGTGGCTGTTTTTCCTGCGTCTGCCGAAGGTGAAGCAAATTATCTTGTGACGATCCCCGGTGAAGAGGATCAAACATTCACGACCTTATCAGCTGCCCTTGCCGGAACTGCTGCTGTTCAGGGCAGAGTGATCACCGTACTGCAAAATGCGGAGAAATCACTGGCATACAATGAGCAATGCACCATCCCGTCCGGTACGACGCTGCTGATTCCCTTTGATGATGATCATACAATCTTTGGTGATGACGTCTTAAGTGATAATTCAAAATGCGCTCAAACCGCTATGAGCACTTATAAGAAGCCAGAAAATTATATGACCTTGGATATGCAAGGCAACTCTTCGCTGACGATTGAAAACGGCGGCGCTCTCTATCTCGGCGGTAAAGCGTTTACATCCGCTCTCGGCGGTGAAAGCCAATTGATGCCGGGTAGCGGGTTAGAGGAAAACAGACAGAGTGTTCCCAGCGGTCCCGACGGACGTATCCATATGAACAGCGGCAGCAAGATCACCGTCGATAACGGCGGAAAGCTGTATGCTTTCGGATATATTTACGGTGCAGGCACTGAGGACGATATTGTAGTCGAGGCAAACGACCACGCCGAAGTCTACGAGTATTTCCAGATCACCGGCTGGCGCGGAAAAGACGCGACTATTGCGGCATTGAACAAAAATAATACAGAAGAGAATGATGATATAGTATTTCCTTTTAATCAGTATTATATCCAGAACATCGAAGTGCCGCTGAAGGTCAATAAAGGAGCTAAGGAAATCGTATACGCCACCCTGTTTAATATTTCCTCCACCCTGATCACCTTTATCGGCGACGGAGGTATGTTCCAGATCGAGGATAACGGTTATCTGATCAAGGATTATATCGAAGCCACAGACCGCCTGTCGATCGAGTCGCACTGCGATGCGACCTTGGGCTCGCTTTCGTTAAATATGGCAGGTATCGACCTGTCGACTACCCGTTTCCCGTATTTGCCTCTGACCAATAATATTTCCATTACGGTCGCTGAGGGAACGGTTGATGTTGCCGAAAATATTGCGCTTCTCCCCGGCACCGAGTTGACTGTCGCCGAGGGCGCGACGGTGAGCGTTGCCGAGGAAAAAACCGTTTATGTCATGTCAGCGTCTGACTGGAATGTGGGCAGCGCGATGGCGAATTCTGAGATCTTTCCCGTAGCTTATACCACGGCTACAGATACAGACCCGTATGCAGGCACTCCTTATGAAGGTGTTTTTGAAGGTATGCCGATGCAGCGCGTTTCAATTGGCGTGAATCAATATGGGCCTACCATAGAGGGCACGGCTGACGCCATCAAGGACGCTGACGTTGAGATCAACGGTACCGCGGAGGTTTACGGCGCTTTTCTGACAAAGGCTCCTTCAGATGGTACCTCCAACGTTCACGGAACAGGTGAGATCATATATTGTCCTGATTCAGATACCAGTTCGGTTCCTTTTTACAACTCGAACACAGGGCAAAAAACTGATGAGATGTATGATATTGCCTATATCAAAAAAGCTGACGGGACATATGTCCAGTTAGGCGGAACCTCTGACCCGAATCATTATGATATGGCAACCGGCGAAGCGACTACACCTATGTACTATGTGATGTGGTATTATGCCGGTGCTGGGAGTGACCTTTCTTTCCAAAAAGCATATGACTTAGGAGATACGCCGGTGTACACCGGTCCGGAGGCTCCCGAGGAATCAGGAGAATGTATCGGCTGGCACGACATATCTAAAGATCCGGAAATGGAAAACTTGGAAAAAGTTGATTATCTGTACGGTCGCTCTTTCCCGAAAGTTGTAGCACCTGATCCCGTTTGGGGCGCCATTATTTATACCGCCGTATTTGATACACCCTCTGAGTATTTCAAGAAGCATTCCCTGTCGCTTAACGGCGATATCGGCGTAAACTTCTATGTTGATCTTCCTGCGGGCTCAACTGCCGATGACGTCAAGATGGACTTCAGCTGGGGCAACAAGTATGTCAGTACCGATGAATACGATCCCGAGGAACCCTATACGTTGAATGACGTTACGGGAGCGTACGATGATGAAGCTTCCCTGTATAAGTTTACCCTTCCGATCGCCGCGAAGGAGCTCAACGACACCATCACCGCAACGCTGAAGTATAACGACGGCACAGAAATCGAGACTGAAACCTACAGCGGAATGACTTACGCGTATAAGCTGCTGGCAAAGACCGATGTGGATCTTACTCATATGATAGACGAGTATCAGGATCCGGCTGCGTTGAATTATATCAATTACGGCGCTAAGCTCCGAGCTCTCGTCGAATCCATGCTCAACTATTGCTCCGCCGCGCAGGATGAATTCAAATACAATACGGATACTCACGCGAACGACGGCTTGACTGACGCGCAGAAGAACCTCAAATCCGTGAGCTTGTTTGATCTGACCGATGATGATTTAGCGAATCTGCCTGCCGGTCTCGAATTCTACGGCACCTCTTTGAACCTCGGTACCAAGACTTCGTATGACATTTGCTTGATCAATAGGGACAAGACGGAGCTTACGGTTTCCGCCGCGTTCGATGATGAAGAGGAAACAGCCGTAGCCGCTTCGGTCAGAAATAACGATATCGCTTACGTCGTAAGAGTCGAGAATCTCGCAGCGGCAAAAGTGACCGACAGCGTCAAGCTGACCATCAACGGCGCGACCGTTACGGTGAACGCAGGCGCTTACATCAAAAAGGTACTGGAGAACAAGAACGCGACTGATCAGCTGTATAAGACAGTTACGGCACTGTACGGTTATAATCAGAGCGCGGATGTATTCTTCAGCAGCTTAAGAGACTGAGGAGGGTGAATCATGAACAAACAGATCCTGAAAAAGGAAGAATATGAGAGAAGCTCTCTGATCGTAACAGAGTTTGCAAAGGAAGATGTGATCGTGACGTCCGGCGAAGATACGCTGTTCTCTTTCCTTTTCGGCGATAACGACAGAATGATGCCGAACAGATAATGAATAAGGCGTTCTGCGTCTTTGTCGGGTTCGTATTGGCGGCTGTCGCTGCCGCGTCGTGTCTAACGGTTTCCGCTCTGACATATGTGAAGGGCGACGCTGACGGAGACGGAGAAATTACTTCGATCGACGTCACGACGGCACAGCGTGTGATCGCGGGTATCCTTCCCGATACGGGCGGGCTGATCGCGCAGCGCGCTGATGTGACCTGCGACGGGCTGTCGCTGCCGGATGTGACTGCGATCCAGCGTTATCTGGCAGGACTTGCCGACGGTTATCATGTTGGGGAAACGATCGTCATACCGTCCGTTGACCCCACTGAGGATAATCAGCTTCCGATAATGAGATAAATGAACCTATGAGAGGGGACTGTCACAGTACGGTCCCCTTTTTTGTACATTATTCGCCGGATGCATAAAAACGGTATATCAAAGCCGCTGTATGCAGTTTGTATAATTTGTACATCTTTTTTTCCTGAAGCAACGCTTTTTTGTTTTTATGGTATTGCAATCACAGTATTTCTGTGTTATGCTAAGTAAAATAGGTGTAGTAGTTGGATGTGGGTTTTATTGCCCTTTTTCCGACGTTTTGTCTTTTTTTCGCTGATATTACCGGGGCAAATGCGCGAGGTATCCGGCGTCAGGCAAAGGATACACCAATATAAACGGAGGAATTTTTATGCTAAAAAGATGCGGACGATCGTTCATCTCTCTGCTGCTGGTGTTTTTGCTGATCACTTCCCTCTTTACGGTGAGCGGTTCGGCGGCCTCATGGATTTGGGGCAAAAGCACTACCACAAAGACTCTGACCTTCCAGCTCGAGGACGGCACCTCGAAGACGGTCACGTTCAGTGAGGCAAGCAGCAAATTTGCTAATGCAGGTTTAACAAAATACGCAACCGTCAACGTCAATGACAATACCGAGAAAACGGTTGACGTCACAGTAAGTTCCAGAAGTCAGGCTGATATGGAATTGACGTTTAAGGTAGAGATCCCGAACGGTTATATCATGCGCTTCGATTATCAGGTCGAGAGCACTGACGGGATTCACACCCAGACCTGCGGCTTTGTTCCTCCGGGATCAACTGAAATGATATACGCTGATCTGGAGGACGGCAACTCATATATGGTAGCCGGCTCTTTGTCTTCCAGCGGCAGCTCCAACAATAAGTCTGTATTCCGCTTTTATCTTGACAGCAGCCAAAAGACCCATAAGGCTCATTTGACTAATATCACGCTGGAAAAAGCCGTTTACAGATCGGTTACGGTCAAGGCGCCCACGGGCGGTTCTGTGACTGCAAACGATTCTGAGGTTAGCGCCACAACGGGAGATGTCGTATTTCCTGAGGTGGGCAGCTCTTCCGGTCTGAAGCTTACACCTGCTCCCGACTCCGGATATACTTTTGCCGGATACAAGATCAATGACAGCGAGCTGCTCATCGCTCCCACGGTCGCAGACTACACTTACTTCCCCGATGTGGACGACAGCACCGTCGAGGCGGTATTTATCCCGGCGACCGAGCCGAGCATTCTTGTCGGCAATACGACCGGTTACAAGATGGTTTCGACGCTGCGTGAGGCGGTCAACGAGGCAAACGAGAACGGTTACCAATATATCATCCCGATCACAGATATTACTGTACCCGACGACGGTAACGGTTCTTACGATATTCCGTCCGGCGTAACGCTTGTGATTCCCAACGACGCCGAGCGTAATGTATACAGAACAGAGCCTAATATCCTCTACAATAGCAGCGGATACTATACAAAGAACCCCAGCCGAGCGACTACGCTCGCAAAGATCGGTCCGACTGTTCCTTATGTAACAATGACCGTGAGCGAGAACGTTATCATCAACGTCGCTAGCGGCGCTGAGGTCAGCGTAGGCGGTATCCAGTGGTCTCCCAACGGCGGCGGCTCTGCATGCGTCAAGGGCGGCTACGGTCTCATCATCATGAAAGAAGGCGCTAAGCTGAATATCAACAACGGCGCTTTCCTGTATGCGTGGGGCTTTGTTGTCAGCGATCCTCCCGCGACGTCCGACTCCGAGCCTTCCGTCATTTGTGAGTCCGGAGCTACCGTTTATGAAATGTTCCAGATCACCGACTACTCCGGCGGCTCGATCATTTCGGATATTGTTCCCTCCACCGGAGGATGCATTTTCCCCTTCTCGCAGTATTATGTGCAGAACGTTGAAGCGAAGATGAAGTTGAACGCGGGCTCGCGCGAGTATGTTGTCGGCGCATTGACCGCCGCAGGCAGCGCTATCTCCACCGGCTTGATGTTTATCGGCGACGCCGGTATGTTCACGCTGAACGCGGGCTGCGCGATCAAATATTATGATTATGAACAAGACAAGCTGATCTGCCGCTTGGATGAGAACGCCGACGCCGCGATCAACCCCATGGCGCTGAATGTCGGCATCGAGCTGAATACCGCGAATTTCCAGCTTCCCATCAGCAACATCGGCGTCGAGATCGCCGGCAACAGTACGGTTGAGATCAATCAGGATCTGCAGCTGTTCCCCGATTCTTATGTAACGCTCGATGAGAATAGCTCTCTGGATATCAACTGCAACGTTTATGTCGCGGACAAAGCGACGATCGACGGGCATGTCATGGGCAATGTCAGCGTCAAACCGATGGTCTTTTCTGCAACTCGTTACATAGAGACCGGCGACGGCGCAAGCCATCGTACTGCGAATTCGCTGGATGAGCCGTATATTATTAACGACGGTGAGGTTACCATCAATCCGACAGCGAAGGGTAACGACACTGTCGGTTCCCTGAACCTTGTCGGAGAGGGCGGCACTATCACCGGTACCGGTACGATCACCAACAATGCCGCCGACTCAGTTTCGCCGGGAGATATCAAGCTGATTTCCTTCTATTATGACACCGATAAGAAGAGACAGGCTGGCAAGCAGGAGCCCGATCCCGGTGAGAACGATACCCAGTGCGACGATATCGAGGCGATGGGTATGGCGTACAGCTATGACGAAACACGCGACATCTGGCATACCGACACTGTGAGCATCTACTTTGTCGACAGTGATGATGAAGAGCATTATGAATTCATCGAGGCGAACTACGGCGATACCGTTACGGCTCCCACGTGGACGCAGGAAGGCTATAAACTCACATGGGTGAACGGATCCGATGTGGAAGACACCTACAAACCCGGTGACAGCTTCGAGGCGATCCGTTTCGCGTATTACTGGACCGAGTGGACCGAGAAAACTGCCGAGACCTATACCGTCACATGGAAGAATGATGACGGAACGGTCCTCGAAACCGACACAGACGTTGCCGAAGGCGCAACTCCGTCTTATGGCGGCGAGACACCGGCCAAGGAGTCGACCGCTCAGTACAGCTATACCTTTGCGGGCTGGAGCACTGACGGCGAGACCGTGATCGATCCGCTGCCTGAGGTTACCGGCGACGTGACCTATATCGCGGTCTACACTGAGACCACCAGAACTTATACTGTCACTTGGACCGATGAATTCGGCTCTGAGCTTGAAACAGATTACAATGTTCCCTACGGCACGATGCCTATCTTTAACAGCATGGCGCCGACCAAGGATCAGACCGAGCAGTATACCTATTCTTTCGCGGGCTGGAGCACCGACGGCGAGAATGTAATCAATCCGTTGCCTGAGGTTACCAAAGATGTCACCTACACCGCGCAGTTTACTCAGACCCTCAGAAAGTACATGATCACCTTCCTCGCTGATGAGTTTGAAGATCATGTACTGCAGAGCACAGAGGTCGAATACGGTGCGGTTCCCGTCTATACCGGCGAGGAGCCGACCAAGGAAGCGGTCGCTGCTTATTTCTTCGACTTCGCGGGCTGGAGCACCGACGGCGAGACCGTGATCGATCCGCTGCCCGCCGTGACCGGCGAAGCGACCTACAGACCGGCGTTTACAGCAACGCTCAACACCTATACCATTACGTGGAACAACTGGGACGGTTCGCTGCTTGAAAAGGACGAGAACGTACCTTTCGACACCATGCCCGAGTATAACGGCGACACCCCGACCAGACCGGCTGACGACACGTACACCTACACCTTTGACGGCTGGGATCCCGCAGTCGAAAGCGTCGGCGGCGACAAGATCTATACCGCAAAGTTCACCTCTAAGCTGAAGCCGACCGAGGGCTACTATGTCGTCGGCAACTTCACCTCCGATCCTGACGGCAGACAATGGCGTCCCGGCACAGACTTTAAGCTGGATACGATCGAAGAAAATGAGTTATATGTGATCCGCAATGTTGCGCTGACTACCAGCTCCGAGTTCAAGATCCTATACTCCTATGACGGCACCGACAGAACGACTTGGTATCCGGGCGGCGATAACTACGGCGCAGGCGGTCAGATCACTGCTGACGGCAGCTATGACATCTACTTCCGCAAGAATGGTGACGGCAACACCAATCTCGGCTGGTATGAGGGATACATTATGGTACTCAACGCCGGTGATGAACTCCCGACTGAGCCCGAACCCACCGAGCCTCCCGCGGCAGGCTATTATGTCGTCGGTAACTTTACCACATGGGGCCTCGACGAAGCGTATCTGATGACGCAGGTCGACGGCGCTGATCCCGACCTTTATGTCTTCCGTGATCTCGAACTGACTACTACCTCTCAGTTCAAGGTCGTATATACCCCGAACGGAACAAGTCAGACTTGGTATCCGAGCGGCATGTGGAATAACTACGGCGAGAGCGGCGAGATCACCGCTGACGGCACCTATGACGTCTACTTCCGTCCGGATGGAGAAGGCTCCACTGATGACGGCTGGCACTATGGCTACATCTTGGCGATCCCTGCCGGCACAGAGCTCCCGACCGAGCCTCCCACAGAGCCGCCCGCACCCACCGATCCTCCGATCGCGCCCGGCTACTACATCGTGGGCACCTTCACCGATAATGAGATCGATGAAACCTATATGATGACCCTCAACGAGGATCAGACCGATTATACCGAGTATGTATTCACCGACCTTGCGCTTACCACCGACGCAAGATTCAAGGTCGTAGGCGTTGATGAAAACGGTAATCAGACCACCTATCCCGGCGCGTATGCCGATCCTTACGGCGCATGGGGTCAGATCAAGTCCGACGATACCTATACCGTCTACTTCCGTCCCGACGGCAACGGCGACGGCGCGTGGTACAACGGCTATATCAAGGTTCCCGGCAACTTTGTCCCTGTGACTCCGGGCTATTACGTCATCGGCACCTTCACCGATTGGCAGCTCGATCAGGATTATATGATGACCCTGAATGAGGACGCGGATGTCACAGAGTATGTGCTTCGCAACATTCATCTCACGAAGACAGATGACACGACAGATATGTTCAAGGTCGTTTATACCTCTAACGGTTACGAGACCAACACATGGTATCCCTCCGGCATGGGCAACAACTACGGTCAGAACGGCGAGATCCCGGTCGACGCCGCATATGATATCTACTTCCGTCCGAATGGTCAGGACGGTTGGTTCCATGACTATATCTTCGCGCAGGATCTGACGCCTTATACCGTTATATGGAGAAACTGGAACAATGAAGTTCTCGAAACCGACGAGAATATGCTTCGCGGCATGACGCCGGAATACAACGGTGCGACCCCGACAAGGGATGCGACCGCGCAGTATACCTACACCTTCGACGGTTGGTATCCTGTTCCTACTACCGTGCAAGGCGATATGGTATTCAGGGCAGAGTTCACTCCTACAGTCAACAAGTACACGATCCAATTTGTGGATGAAGACGGCACCGAGCTGCAAAGCAGCGAGGTCGAGTATGGCGCCGTGCCTGTCTACACCAGTGAGACCCCGACTAAGGAAGCGACCGCGCAGTACACCTATGCGTTCGATGGCTGGAAAGACAATACAACCACCTACGGCAAAGACGATCCGCTGCCTGAGGTGACCGGTGATCAGACCTATACCGCGGTCTACAAAGATGTTACCAACACCTATACGGTCATCTGGCAGAACGAAGACGGCACCGAGCTCGAAAAGGACGAGTATGTTCCTTACGGCACGACCCCGAGCTATGACGGCGCAACCCCGACTAAGGCGGCGACCGCCCAGTATACCTACACCTTCAAGGATTGGGATCCTGCAGTTTCCGACGTCACCGGCGATGTGACATACAAAGCTACCTATACCGAGACCGTCAACAAGTACATCATTACTTGGAAGGACGGCAACGGCGATACGCTGAAGACTGAGCAGGTAGCCTACGGCGAGACTCCCGCATATGACGGCGAGACCCCGACAAAGACCGCGACCGCACAGTACACCTACACCTTCAATAACACTTGGTCTCCCGAGATCGCAGAAGTGACCGAGAACGCGACCTACACCGCGCAGTTTGATTCGACCGTCAACAAGTACACCATCACTTGGATCGACGGCAACGGCGACACGCTGAAGACTGAGCAGGTCGCCTACGGCGAGACTCCCGCCTACACCGGCGCAACTCCCACCAAGACCGCGACCGCACAGTACTCCTATACCTTCAATAACACTTGGTCTCCCGCGATCATCTCAGTGACCGGCGACGCGACCTACACCGCACAGTTCGATCAGACTGTCAACGAGTATACCATCACATGGATCGACGGCAACGGCGACACGCTGAAGACTGAGCAGGTTGCTTACGGTGAGATACCCGCCTACACCGGCGAGACTCCGACCAAGACAGCGACCGCAGAGTTCACCTACACCTTCAATAACACTTGGACTCCTGAGATCGTTTCTGTGACCGGTGACGCGACTTACACTGCACAGTTCGCTGAAAGCGCGCGCAAGTACACCATCACTTGGAAGAATAGTGACACAACGCTTAAGACCGAAGAGATAGCCTACGGCGAGATTCCCGAATACACCGGCGAGACCCCGACCATGGAGGGTGACGATCAGTACACCTACTTCTTCACCGGCTGGACGCCCGCTGTTGTTCCTGTAACCGGTGACGCGACTTATACCGCTGTTTTCGGCAACACGACCAACACCTATACCATCACATGGCTGGATGAGGACGGCACCGAGTTAAAGAAGGAGAATGTTGCCTACGGCTCGATCCCGAGCTACGGCGAAAATCCGACCAAGGAAGCTGACGTGCAGTACACCTATACCTTTGCAGGATGGACTCCGTTTGTTGCTCCGGTAACCGGTGACGCGACCTATAAGGCGACTTACACTTCTACCGTCAACGAGTATACTATCACTTGGAAGAACGGCGAAGACATAATCAAGACCGAACAGGTAGCCTACGGCGAGACTCCCGCTTACACCGGCGAGACCCCGGCAAAGGATTCTACCGCGTCGACAGATTATACCTTCAGCGGCTGGGATCCCGAGGCTGCTCCTGTGACCGGCGACGCGACTTACACCGCGCAGTTCACTGAGAGCGTGCGCAAGTACACTGTCACTTGGAAGAATGGGGATACTACGCTTAAGACCGAAGAGGTAGCTTACGGCGAGATTCCCGTATACGACGGCGAGACTCCGACCAAGGCGGCTGACGCGCAGTACACCTACACCTTCAACAACACTTGGACTCCCGAGATCGTTGCGGTGACCGAGGACGCGACCTATACCGCGCAGTTTGATTCGACCGTCAACAAGTACACCATCACTTGGATCGACGGCAACGGCGATACGCTGAAGACTGAGCAGGTAGCTTACGGCGAGACGCCCGCTTACACCGGCGAGACTCCGACCAAGACCGC
>JAFRBX010000065.1 GCA_017404665.1 Ruminococcus sp. | reverse complement strand
TCTTATCCTTGTTCTTCTTTCGAGCTTCTCTTATGGTTTCTAAATCATGTGCTGTAAATGTATAACTCATCGTTTTATCACCGTATACATTATACCACATCGATTTCAGTTTTTGAAGCGTTTTATTGAATAATAGTATAAATTAGATTGACGCGCTTTTTCGCGGTATCATATTGTGCTTTTTACAGTTTTGTGATATCATAATTTTGATCCGGGTTCTCCGGTAAGGAATATGAAAAGCATCAGATCTGCAGGAAAGGAACCCCGCCGTAAAGCGTAAATGCATCAGGAGTAATATCGTTATGAATTTCAAAGAACAGCAATCTGTCAATCATATTTTTTCTGTCGGCGCAACACGAGCCGAACACAGGAAAAGTGTTAAGAACGATTATATCATCGTCATGAATTCAAATGTCAAAAAGCGTCTTGATATCGGCAGGTATGCTGTTGTCAAAAAGCTGTTTATCAACACGCATGTGCAGGATCCCGAGTGGCGTAATATGGTAGCTTTCGGCAGAGTCGTGGTCGATGATGCACTGGATGATTCTAAGATCTTAGTCGATCAGACGCTGCGTAATGCGCTTGGTATGGAATATAACGACATCAGCGGGTATCAGGTGAAGCTATGCAGGCTCAAGCGTACGATTCAGCAGCGGATCCGCGCATCCTACCGACCCGGACAGTTTTTATATATGCGGGTGAATTATCCGTCGCTGAATGATATCGAAAAAAACAACTGCCGTATTTCTTCGGATTCTATGAGGCTTCTCGACTCCAAAGACGGCAACAGTATTTGGGTAGAATGCTGTTCTTCCGACTACCGTCATAACGTCAAGCGTCTGGTTAACGAGATCATATACGAGGGGAACAGAAAAAAATACAACACACAAGCCAATATCATAGATCAATATTTTTCCGGGATCGTGCTGCCGGAAGCACTGTATATCAAAGATATCCCCGCGCTGCGGGAAAAGAAGGGCGCCGACTATATCAATGCTCTTGCAGAATTGATCCTTGACTGCAAATCCGATGAGGACAAAGCCAAAAAGAAGTATTATCAAAAGTATATGAACAGTATTGTTGCCTACGGCGAATGGATCAACGATGAAGCGTACAGGCTTGTTGACGAAAAGATCATCGCGCATGAAAACGATATGGTTTCGGAACAGCGGATCCGCAAGTTTCAGGAGGATAATAAGGATTCTGATTCCTTTGAGGAGCTGTATCCGGATTCGGATCGGATCTTCAATATGAATCCCGATCTTGAGACGATAAGACTTGATAAGTATTATCGCGATATACTCGACCTTAACGTTCTGGACTCCGTAAAAATCAAGCGTCACCTTGTTGAAGGGATAAAGGATGATATCATTGAATACGGATTGGTGTTTACTCTTACGCTTTTTGCCGCTGTGGCAGCTATCACACCGGAGAATCTGAGACTGATGATATTCACCGTCCCCATTTCGATATTATTTACGTTCATTATCGTGTTTATCAGAACAAAATGACAGGAGGCTCGCCAATGATCAAAGAAAATCATCTGGTGTGGTATGTTTGCTACGGCTCCAATCTGCTTGAGGAACGATTTCTGTGTTATATCCGCGGGGGCAGGATCCCGGGCAACACAAGATCGGAGATCGGCGCAAAAGATAAATCAGATCCCTTAGCAATCAGACCGTGCATCATCCATCATACTCTTTTTTTCAGCCATCACGCTGAAAAATGGGACGGCTCGGGCGTAGCTTTCATAGACACAGAGGAAGATATGAGCGCGGCTTCTTACGGAAAAATGTATTTGATCACCAAAGAACAATTCCTCGATGTGGTACGACAGGAGAATTCTCTGCCGATGAACTGCGATATCAGCATCGATGAAGCTGCTGTTGTAAAAAACAAAACCTGTGTGCTTTTTGAAAACAACTACTACGGACGCCTCTTATATCTGGGTCAAACAGACGGCATCCCTATGTATACTTTTACCTGTGTTTCGCCAATGAAGGAAATGACGCTCACAAAGCCCTCCGGCGAATACCGTCGGATCATTGCCGACGGGATAAAGCAAACATACGGTCTTGATGATAAGCTGATCGAAGAGTATCTGTCATAAATCCAGTGAAAAAGCTGTCGTTCCCGGAAACGCAACCGATTCATTCTCATAGAGAACACAAAAACAAGCAGATCGTGCGTTTGTGCCGGTCTGCTTTATCTGCTTCCAAAACAACTGTTTTGTATTGGTCCGTGATATTTGCTTGTGGTCACTCTCTTCCGTATTCGGGTCGGAACTCTTAAGCACCTCCTTACCTGTCTTCCGCAGGATCAATATCCATCGCGATAACCTTCCCTATCGCTATTTCTATCGGGGGTATCGTTTTGTCTTCGATGTTGTCGGAGCCGTAAAGGATGATCTTCTTATCTACATCATCGATCTTTTTGAGGAATCCGGATATCGTAACATACTCGCCGCCGGCCTTGAACGCGTCCGGCTTGAAGTAGGTCAGCGCTATACGCGGATGCTGTCCTGCGGCAAGCAGCTCGCAGAGCAGCCAAACCTTTTGATTGAGCATCTCCATATCGATTTCGGATAGCTCGATCTCGCTACTGGTTAGTCGCGCTTCTTCTATTACCATATCCTCGTATCCGCTCAACGCCTTATAGGAGGCGAACTGCGCGGCACGGTCATATAACGACATATGCTTACGCGTCGCGGATTGACGGTGAGGCAGGCCGATGATATCACCATATACGGTTTTAGCGTCTGATTCTTTCATAACTAAGCTTTATGACCTCCGATCTGACCGTTCCTTTCAATAGTCGTTCCCCCCTCCTGCAGATTCATTCCCTTGAGAACGGCGTTCTTGCCGAAACGATTCTGCAGCTGTATCATGGCGGTCTGTATCTTCTTTTCCTTTTCATCGTTCAGTTTGTCAGCTTCTTTGTCTTTCTCGGCGTCACCGTAATCGGTGAAAAGGCTGAGCTGCGCGGTCTCCTGCAGGGGGATGTTTTCTTCACGAATGAGATGGCAGGCGGCAATGTTGACTCTGCGGATCAGAAGATCGGGATCGACGGCACGGTCGAAAATACCCATGACCGCGTCCATGATCTTCCGTGTCGAACTGGTATAGCTTTCGAGGTTGCCGGTGCCATGCGCGTGTACGGGCGCCACTCTGCCGTAAGAATCCTTTCCGACCTTGCCGGTATACGGTTTGCCGGTCTTTCTCACGTTGTAAACCGTGTCCTTAACCGTTTTGCCCGGAACGGCGACGGTTAGGCTCTCTCTGTCATAGCTGATATGCAAGACCATTTGCTTTGTCACGAGCCCCTTTTTCACCAGATCGAGGACCAGCAGCTCGGTCATCTCACGGACGATAAGCCTGCCTTTATCATAGTCGTAGGGTTCTTTGAGCACCTGCCCGGATGACAAAGAATTTGTCGTCGGCTTGTACGCCTTGATATATTCAATGGTGGTCGGCTCCCAGCCCCACGCGTGATCGATCAGCAGCTCCGCGTTGATGCCGAACAGCTGATACAGCGCGTCTTCTCCGAACTGCGTCATAGAGAACCGCGCGATATCCCCCATCGTATACAGACCCATCGCTTCGAGCTTGGTGCTGTAGCCGCGTCCGACGCGCCAGAAATCCGTCAGGGGACGATGACACCATAACAGCTCACGGTATGTCATCTCATCGATCTCAGCGATCCGGACGCCGTCCTTATCGGCGGGCACACGTTTCGCGACGATGTCCATCGCGACCTTGGCGAGATAGAGGTTTGTCCCGATCCCTGCCGTAGCAGTAATACCGGTGGTATACAGCACCTCGCGGACCATCGTCATCGCCAGCTCATGAGCCGTCATTTTGTAGGTGTTCAGATAATGCGTGGCGTCGATAAATACTTCATCGATCGAGTAAACATGAATGTCCTCGGGAGCGATATATCTTAAGTAAATAGAATATACCTTCGTGCTGTATTCCTCGTACAGCTTCATCCTCGGCGGCGCGACAAAGTAAGACAGCTCCGTCGACGGATCAGCTTTCAGCGTAGGGGCGTCAAATGATTTGGAGCTGAATCGGTATTTGCCGGTTTCATCCTTTCGGATGTGACCGCTTCTGATTCCTTCGGTCATGCGCTGTGCGTTGACCTCTTTCACCCTTTGGATGACCTCGAACAGCCTGGCGCGTCCGGATATGCCGTGCGCCTTGAGAGACGGAGATACCGCCAGACAGATCGTCTTTTCGGTGCGGGACGTATCCGCAACAACAAGATTCGTTGTCAGCGGGTCAAAACGGCGCTCTACACACTCGACCGATGCATAAAAGCTCTTCAGATCGATAGCGATATATTTGCGTTCCATCCCGATACCTCCTTACCCTGCTGCGGGCCGTTCTACGAACCATCTTCCGTAGCGCGACGCGAACAGGTCGCTTGTTCTTTCGAAGAATAAGTGCTTTTCCTCTCCGCGGATCACGACCGTGTAACAGTCCCCGTTATGTCCTTTCATCAGGGCTGACGCCGGTCGGAAATCTCTGACCTCATCGATCAAAAAGACCCTGCCGTCCGACCAGATGATGGCCTTCGGCACCATGAACCCCGTGGAATCGAAGTCGGAGTTCACCTTTACATACACTTTATCATATTTTTGCATCATGGTAAACTCCTTTCGCATCAAACACCTTATAGAACAAATGTACTACAAAATTTGCGATTTGTCAATCGAACACGTCAATTTTTTATTATTTTACGATTCGTTCTTCGTTATCCGCTGCGTCTGCTGCCAAAAAGGGCGAGCATGGAATATATAAAGAAAGGGATTGAGTTTATTTTTGATGTATGATATAATTTCTACCGTACTAAGCTCTTTTCGCTTTGAAAGGAGCCGGTATACTACGGGAACGATATTTACCTTTGACAGACAGAGTATACTCTATCTTTAAATGATTCAGTAACTCAAGCTGCAAGCAGACAGCTGTCTGAACTGGTGTAAATCGGTGTCAAATCCTGAATTGACCCCTCAAAAAAGCCCATTAGAATGGGAAAGGAAGATAAATATGAAATTAGGTATAGTCGGACTGCCGAACGTCGGCAAGTCCACCTTATTCAACGCGATCACGAACGCGGGCGCGCAAAGCGCCAACTATCCCTTCTGCACCATCGAGCCGAACATCGGCGTGGTCGCGGTGCCGGACAAGCGGCTGGACAAGCTTGCCGAAATGTATCATCCGGACAAGTACACCCCCGCCGTGATCGAATTCGTCGATATCGCGGGGCTGGTCAAGGGCGCGTCAAAGGGCGAGGGCTTGGGCAACAAGTTCCTGAGCAATATCCGCGAGTGCGACGCGATCGTGCACGTGGTGCGCTGCTTTGACAACGACGACATCATCCATGTCGAGGGCAGCGTCGACCCCGCCAGAGATATCGAAACCATCGACCTCGAGCTGATTCTTTCGGACGTCGAAATGGTACAGCGCCGCATCGACAAGGCGCAGAAGATGGTCAAGGGCGACAAGAAATTTCAGGTTCAGGTCGACTTCTTCAAGCGCGTTTTGGCGACCCTCAACGAGGGCAAGCCCGCCAGAGCGATCGATTGCACCGACGATGAAAAGGCGCTGCTGTCCGAGGTCGCCCTGCTGACCAACAAGCCTGTCATCTTCGCCGCCAACATGAGCGAGGAAGACTTTTCAAGCGGCATCGAGGAGAACGGGAGGTTGCGAAGAGTCCGCGAGATCGCCGCGGAGCAGAACGCGGGCGTGCTGCCCATCTGCGCCGAGATGGAAGCCGAGATCGTCGAGCTAGACCCGGAAGAAAAGGAAATGTTCCTCAGCGATCTGGGGCTGGAGCAAAGCGGTCTGGATCGCCTTGTGAGTGAATGCTACACCCTCTTGGGGCTGATCTCCTACCTCACCGCCGGCAAGCCGGAGGTTCGCGCGTGGACCATCAAAAAGGGGACCAAAGCGCCTCAAGCGGCGGGCAAGATCCACTCTGACTTTGAGCGCGGCTTCATCCGCGCGGAGGTCATCGCCTTTGACGACCTGATCGCCTGCGGCTCAATGGCTGCGGCAAAGGAGAAGGGTCTGGTGCGCAGTGAAGGCAAGGAATACGTGATGAAGGACGGAGACGTCGTTCTGTTCCGATTCAACGTGTAAAAAGAAGGATGACTATGAAACAAAAACTACAACGCACCCCCGAGGGGATGTTCGCCCTCATGCGCCGCCATCCCTACCTGCTGGCTGTTGTGCTCTGCTGCGTGCTGCTGCCGTTCGGATTCGCCAGCCGCGCCAATATCACCGCGTCGAGCTGCGTCTATCTCGGCGTCGTTTTGGGAGCCATCACCGTGGCGGCGGTCTTTCTGTTCAACTTCATGAAGGGTCTTATCGAAAAGCTCCTGCTCTGCGGTTTCGCTGTATTTTGCATTGCGGCGTTTATGCTGACCATCGGCTTTGTCAGAAACAAAACGCTTGCCATCGCTGTCATATCGCTGATCGTTGCCGCTGCCGCGATTGTCTTCATCAAGCTCAGTTTTAAGATCAGCGACACGGTGATCATCGCTCTGCTGATCGCGCTGGGTATCGCCATCCGCTTTGTGTACATCCTGTACACGGGCGTCGTCGACCGCCAGCACGACGTCGGCGACTTTACCTCGACCGTCGGTCACGCGGGCTACATCAAATATTGGTATGAAAACGGCTTGAAGCTGCCCGACTTTGACGTCAGAGGCTACTGGCAGTATTACCATCCGCCCCTCCATCACTGGCTGATGGCGCTGTTCATCAAGCTGCTGACGATGCTCAGCGTCAGCTTTGAAAAAGCGAGCGAGGCATCCCAGCTCCTGCCCATGCTGTACTCGTCGCTGACGATGATCGTCAGCTATAAGATCTTCCGCATGGTAAAGCTCAAGGGTACGCCCCTGATCGCAGCGACGGCGATTGTGTGCTTTCATCCGACGTTCATCATCTTCGCGGGCTCCTTCAACAACGACATGCTGCTGATGCTCTTCATGATGGGCGCGATCCTGTGGGGACTTCGATGGTATCGCGAGCCGGTGATGAAAAACATCATCCCCCTCGCCCTGTGCATCGGACTGGGCATGATGACCAAGCTCTCGGGCTGGATGGTCGCTCCGGCTGTCGCGTTCCTGTTCCTCGTCATCCTGATCAGAAACATCAAAAAGCCGCTTCGATACATCGGACAGTACGCCGTATTCGGCGTGATATGTGTGCCGCTCGGCGTGTGGTGGCAGGTGCGCAACCTGTTAAAGTTCAAAATACCGCTGACCTATGTGCCCGATCTCGGCTCAAACAGCGTGATGTATTCCGGCGATATGCCGCTGCTGCAGCGTCTGTTCAGCTTCGGCGACGGACAGCTTGATTATGTGTACGGCTCCATCTCCTTTGTCGGCGCGCCGTATAACGAGTATAACCCTACGCTGGGACTCTTCAAGACCGCGATGTTCGATGAATGTGCCAACAGCATCAGCGACGTCCATTTCCCGCAGATCCACATCACGGGACCGATCCTGTTCTGGATCTCGGTCATATTGTTCCTCACCTGCTTTGTCTGCTTTATCATCAGCATGATCAGAAAGAGTGAAAACATGACCGGGATCGAGCGCATCTATTTCAGTTTGCTGTTCGCAGTGATACTCGTAAGCTACTATCTGTTTTGCTTAGCCTATCCCCTCGCCTGCACCTTCAACATCCGCTACTGTATGCCGCTCATCCCCCTGTGCGCAATGGGCTTGGCGCTGACACTGCAGCGCACCGAAAGCAGTAAAAAAGCCGCAGCAGCATGGTTCAGACGCTTGATGTGTATACTCACGGCGGCGTTCTGCTGCATGAGCTATCTCGTGTATACGCAGGTCGGTGCGACAATGTAAATATATTATACTTCATAAGAAACGCCCTCCCGATCGGGAGGGCGTTCTGCATAGAAAAAACCTGCGTATCGAACTTTGTTTTCAGGGGACGGCGCTCGCGGCGCCCCGAAGCATCGCCGGCATATGTTGTCTGACGCAAAGCAGAGATCACTCAACAAGAGCGGGAACCCGCGGATCAGAACAGTGTATGCTTTCCCAGTGACTGACGATAGATCAGCATCGCGTCGTTTGCCTGTACAGTTCCGTTGCCGTTGGCGTCGGCGCACTGTTTCGCGTAGGAATCCGTGAAGGTATATTTGTTGGTCGAACTGCGGTACGCCAGCATCGCATCGTTTGCCTGCACCGCGCCGTTCATGTTCGCGTCACCGGTCGGACAGATCTTGACTTCCTTCGTCATGTTGCCGCTGACGGTGATACTGTAGTCACGCGTCACATGGTTCTTCTTGCTGACGCGCAGGGTATAGCTGCCCGCAGAAACATTGCCGAAGATGATCGTTCCGCCTACGCCGGAGAGCGACTTCTTCTCAGAGCCGTTCTGTATCAGCTTGGCTGTCACAGGATCGCTTTCGCTGAGGTAAGAGGTCATATCCACGGTAAGCGAATATTTTGTATCGGCGGCAGGGCAGGTAAAGGTAAATTTGATCCCTTCCGTATAGCTGTTATATCCGACAAGGTTGACCCCGTGGATATCGTTGACGGTGCTGCTGTAGCTGTAGAGATCCATATAATAATTCTCGTTCTCGACCCTGAAGGTGATGTTGACCTTATACTTTTTCCCCGCTGCAAATCGATCTGTCGGTTTTAACCATTCATCAGTTTCCGCGTCGCTCCAATAAACGCCGTTTATTACCTCTTCATATTTCGATTCTCTGCTGTCCAGAATATAGTGGGCGTCCTCGGGCAAGCCCACCTCATAGGAGGGCGTTTGCCCGGCGACGGGCGGCGTGACGGTCACATGGACCGCGTTGATCGCATAGCGACACAGGATGCTGTTGCGCACAGTGACGTGATCTGTGTAAATATCAGCGCTCTCAATATAGAAGAAGCTGTGGACACCGTCGCCGTTGACCTTCAGCCTTTGAGTCGGATCAAACGCATAGCCGTCCTTCGCTTCGAGCACAATCGCATACGAGTAGTGGTAGCCGCCTTTGAATTTGTCGCTGTCAGACATCTTCCTTCCGGTTTCATCCTCTGTCCATGAAATACTAACGAATTGATAACTCCACTCTACGATCCCGCTTAGCTTTTTAGAAGGGGTTTCGCCGTCGAGCGGCTCATAAAGTGAAAAAGCGCCGATAGAATCAATGATCTCATCCGCTGCCGCGAACGCCGAAAGCGGCAAGGCGCTGAACAGCATGACCGCGAGCAAAAAAACAGACAGTATCCTTTTCATCAAACTCTCTCCTTTTCATTTATCATAAACAGCTCATTGTTTTTCTGAGATAATGACATCATACCACATTTCTTCCCGCGATGCAATCTCATTTTTGCGGCTTTACGGCGATTGAGATTGCCTCAGCCCCGAACACGTATGTTCAAGGGGCTGCGCAATGACAATTCATCATAAAGTACAACAGCGCAGTACGCCCGTAAGGCAAACTGCGCTGTGATGATCGTGTATAAATAATTACTTATTTTCAGCCTTCTGGCGGTTCTTGGTGATGAACTTGATCACAAACAGGGTCGCGAGCATCAGCACGACGCCGATCGGCAGCGCGATATACCAGCTCTGGACAAAGCCGGCGATGATGAAGCTGACGAAGGATACGCCTGCAACGGTAATCGCGTAAGGCAGCTGGGTCGACACATGGTTGATGTGGTTGCACTGTGCGCCCGCGGAAGACATGATGGTGGTATCAGAGATCGGGGAGCAGTGGTCGCCGCAGACGGCGCCCGCAAGACACGCAGAGATACCGATGACCTGCAGCTCGCCGGTCGGGAAGATCGACAGCACGATCGGGATCAGGATACCAAAGGTACCCCACGAGGTACCGGTCGCGAAGGACAGCAGGCAGGCTACCAGGAAGATGATGGCGGGCAGGAAGTTCTGCAGTGAAGCAGCCGCGCCGTTCATCATGAAGGCGACAAAGTATTTTGCGCCCAGCAGAGTGGTCATGTTCTTCAGCGCGGTAGCGAAGGTGAGGATCAGGATGGGAGGTACCATCGCGAAGAAGCCCTTCGGGACCTGTTCCATCGCCTCTTTGAAGGAGACGATGCGGCGGAGCATCAGATAAACGATGGTAAACACCAGCGCGATCGCGCCCGCCCACGGCAGGCCGACAGTTGCGTCGGTGTCGCCGAACGCGTCAATGAAGGAAGCGCCGTCGAGGATGCCGCCGTTATATACCAGCGCAAAGACGGATACAGCGATCAGGACCAGCACGGGCAGGATCAGGTCGATGACCTTGCCGTTGGGATTAACGCCCTCGTTCTCGAGCTCGGTATCGACTCTGTCGCCGGTGGTGTAGAGGTCGTTCTTATACTGCGCGTTGTACTCGTGCATCGCCATGGAGCCGTAATCAAAGCCCATGATACAGATCGCGATGATGAATACGAAGGTCAGGAGCGAATAGAAGTTGTAGGGGATCGCGGTGATGAAGAGCTTGAGACCCTGACCGTCCTCGGCATAGGAGGCGACAGCCGCCGCCCAGGAGGATACGGGAGCAATCATACATACCGGAGCCGCAGTAGCGTCGATCAGATACGCCAGCTTCGCTCTGGAGACCTTGTGACCGTCGGTGACGGGCTTCATGACCGAGCCGACCGTCAGGCAGTTGAAGTAGTCGTCGATGAAGATCAGCACGCCCAACACAAAGGTCGCGAGCATCGCGCCCGTGCGGGATTTGATGTGCTTTGCCGCCCATTTGCCGAAAGCGCGGGAGCCACCGGCTTTGTTGACCAGAGCGACGATGATGCCCAGTTCAACGAGGAAGATGAAGATGCCCGCGGTATCGCTGACCGAGGTGATCAGACCGTCCGAGGTGATAGCGTCCATCGCCTTGAGAAAGTCGAAGTTCGCGTACATCAGACCGCCTACGACGATACCGATGGCGAGTGAAGAGTATACTTCCTTGGTGATCAGCGCCAGACCGATCGCGATGACCGGAGGCAGCAGCGCCCATGCGGAGCCTTGTACAGCACCCTCGCCGCCGCAGGTCTCACAGTCAGCGCCGTCAACATGACCGGTGCCGCCGCAGTCCTGACAGGGTACGGTGCCCAGCGCGCCGCCCGAGACCGCTACATACACAAGCAGTCCGACGATGACGACGCACGCAATGGCAAGCACGATTTTACTTGTTTTTGACATTGTTTTCCCTCCATATATTTGGATATCATGCTAAACGGTCCTCAGAAAGACCGCTTAACAATATAAAAGCCGCAGGAGTACCTGCGGCTCTGAAAACAAAGCTGGATGAATAGCACTCCGTTAATCGTTCGGTCGAGATTGCCGCGTCGTCGGCAAAACGCCGACTCCTCGCAATGACAACGCTAATAACGACAGTATAACGCATGTTCTGCGTTATCCCGGCAGATGTACATCGGGAAATATACAAAAACCTCGGCGGGATCCCCTTTTACCGGCGTCTTCCCGTACGGGATACGCGTATCCGTCCGGCTACTGATGAAGCCCGCGCCTCTATCACAAAGGCTATTATATAACTAAAATTATTCATCCGTCAACTGTTTTTTTAAGATTTTTGACAAAAACAGTGATATTTGGGGTCGCCGCAAGCCGCAGGGTATTCACCGTTACAATCGGTTGAGATCACCGCGGAAAAAGAAAGCGGCACTGCCTTAATCAAAATTCTTCTTGTCATAGCCAAAGTTAGACAGCAGCGCGCGGCGGTTGCGCCAGTCCTCCTTGACCTTCACCCAAGTCTGCAGATTCACCTTGCAGCCGAAGAACCGCTCGATGTCCTGCCGTGCGTAGGTCGATATCTTTTTGAGCATCGCGCCCTTTTTGCCGATGATGATGCCCTTGTGCGAGTCGCGCTCACAGTAGATCGTCGCTTCGATATCCATGATCCCGTCCCTATCGCGCTCCTTGAGACTTTCGATCACCACAGCGGTGCCGTGGGGGATCTCCTTGTCGCACAGCCTCAAAATCTTCTCGCGGATGATCTCGGACACGATCACCTTCTCCGGCTGATCGGTCACAGCGTCGTCGTCAAAAAAGTGACCGCCCTCGACACAGTGCTTTTTCAGCTCTTCCATAAGCGCCTCAAAGCCTTCTCCCGTCTCGGCGGAGATCGGCACCACCGCGTCAAAGTCATACAGACCCGTATAAGCGAGGATCGCCTCCATCAGCTCTTCCTTCTTGTTTTTCAGCGTATCGATCTTGTTGATCGCCAGTATCGCGGGCATCGATGACTTTTTCAGCTTTTCGATCAGGCTCAGCTCGCCCTTGCGCACGCCGCCTGCCGCTTCAACGACCAAAACGGCAACGTCGCCGTTCGGCACGCTCTCGTTGATCGCCTTGATCATGTACTCGCCCAGTTCGTTGCGCGGCTTCAACAGTCCCGGGGTGTCGATAAACACCAGCTGGTCGGCGCCGTCGGTCAGGATACCGGTGATGCGGGTGCGGGTCGTCTGAGGCTTGGAGCTGACGATCGCAATCTTTTGTCCCAGCAAACGGTTCAGGATAGAGCTTTTGCCGACGTTAGGAACGCCGACGATCGTAATAAACGCGGATTTTTGATTATTGTTCATCATTGATTTTTCCTTTTATATAATGAAATTACAGCAAATCCTCTTTATGATTAATCATTATAGCAAAAAAATAAGAAAAGTAAAGAGCGCACGCT
Organism: Ruminococcus sp.; assembly: GCA_017404665.1. Lineage (GTDB taxonomy): Bacteria > Bacillota > Clostridia > Oscillospirales > Acutalibacteraceae > Ruminococcoides. The sequence continues at coordinate 16,378 of JAFRBX010000065.1, read as the reverse complement.
CCACTCAGCGTGCGCCCGATCATTTTCTATCATATCCGTCTTTCCAGACCGATCCGCGTCATGACGGTCTCTTCCTTCATGCGCATGACCGCCTTTTCCTTTGGCTCCATATGATCGTAACCGAGCAGATGGAGCATGCTGTGTACGGTGAGATAGCATACCTCGCGCTCCAGACTGTGACCGAACTCCTGTGCCTGATGGAGCGCCCTCTCCAGCGAGATGACGACGTCGCCGAGTATTTTCGCGCCCGTATCGGGGTTCGCGTCATATACGCCGTCCTCGCCCATCGGGAAGGACAGCACATCGGTAGCCGAGTCGAGCTTTCTGAATTCGTCGTTCAAGCGGCGAATCTCTTCATCATCGACAAAGGTGACGTTTACCTCCGCATTGCCTTTGAACTCCTCTTCCCGAAGCGTCGCAATACACGCGCGGCGAACCAGCATCCGCAGTCCCGTGGGAATACGCACCTTTTTCTGGCTGTCTGTAATGATAACCTTTACCTTGTCATTTGCCATTGCCATCATCATCATAATCCCTACTCTCTTTTTTGGCTTATCCCTTGGGATTTTTCTTCTGCTCTGCTCCCATATTCCTCTTCTGTATATAAAATCAATAAAATATTGACAGTCAATGATTCAGGCGGCAATTATGACTCAGCTTCTGTTTTTCTCCTGCGCCTTCTCGTAGGCGCGGATGATATCCTGCACCAGACGGTGACGGACGACGTCCTTATCGGAGAAGGTCATCCGCTCGATGCCCTTGATGCCCTTAAGGATCTTCACGGCTTCCTTCAGACCGGATTTAGCGCCGGAGGGAAGGTCGATCTGGGTGATATCGCCGGTGATGACCATTTTTGAATTGTTGCCCAATCGGGTGAGGAACATCTTCATCTGCTCGGAGGTGGTGTTCTGCGCCTCGTCGAGGATGATAAAGCTGTCGTCGAGGGTCCTGCCGCGCATATACGCCAGCGGCGCAACCTCGATATTGCCCCTTTCCAGATATTTCTGATACGTTTCCGCGCCCAGCATATCAAAGAGCGCGTCATACAGCGGTCTGAGGTACGGATCTACCTTGCTCTGCAGGTCGCCCGGCAAAAATCCCAGCTTCTCGCCCGCCTCCACAGCGGGACGCGTGAGGATGATGCGGTTGACCTCCTTTGAGCGGAACGCCGTCACCGCCATCGCAACCGCCAGATAGGTCTTGCCGGTGCCGGCGGGACCAACGGCGATGGTGATGGTATTGTTCTCGATCGCGGTGCAATACTTTTTCTGTCCCATCGTCTTGGGCTTGATGGGCTTGCCCTTGCTGGTCACGCACACACAGTCGGAGGCAAGCGTCTCGATCTTTTCTTCGCTGCCTTCGTTGACCAGCGAGATACAGTAGGTAATGTTCTGCTCAGAAAGCTGCTCGCCGCGGTTCAAAAGATTCAGCAGGCTGTCGATGACCTTGCTCGCCTTGAGCACGCCCTCGGCGTCGCCGGAGATCTTCAGCTCGCTGTCGCGCGCGTGCACGCGGACGTTGAATTCGTCTTCAATAATCTTGATATTGGAGTCAAAGCTGCCGAACAACGCGGCGGCATGCTCCATACGGTCTATATTAATGATTTGTTCCATATTACCTCATGATAGACGGCTCAAATCGTTTGCCAAAAATTGGTATCGATCAGAGTATACATATCCAATTTAGAGTAATTGTATTATAGCATGAAATTCTGTGAAAATCAACCATAATTTTAAAAAAATATTATTAAACCTGTTTAAAATTTTATATTGGCTTCAAGCAATCTGCCCTTTGCGATCATCATTACAATCATCATATTGAATTTTTCAAACAAATATAGTATAATAAACGGCAGATTATCGATTAGTTTTCTCCAAGGAGAGCATCTTAAATGAAAAGAATCCTCTGTCTGATGCTGTGCGCGCTGATGATGACGCTCGTCTGTGCGTGCGGCAAGGACAACAATGACAATGACACGGCGACGCCCACGCAGGCAGAACCTGAAACCGCTGCGCAGCAAACCCAAGCGCCTGCTACACCTGACCAGAGCGGCGATACGCTGGGGCTGAAAAGCTTTATCGCGGGCTTTGATACCGCCCCGACCGTCGCGGAAACCGTTATTTATGAGGACAAGGACTTCACCGTGACGGTAGCCGGTCTGGATTACTCCGCCATATCCGGTCCCGGTCTCAAGCTGACCGTCAATAACGCATCCGCGAAAGATGTCATCGTGCAATCTCCCTATGCCGTCGTCAACGGCTTTATGATCAGCCCCGAAATAAGTATCGAGGCTGCCGCGGGCAAAACCGCCACGGGTACGCTGACGCTGCCTTACTTCAACCTCGCGATCTCCGGGATCACCTCACTGCGGACGATCGAATTCGCGCTGCGGGTCGTCGAGTCTAACAGCTATGAACCCATATTCAAGACCGACCTGTTCTCTCTTACCGCCTCGTCAGCACAGGATCCCGAGACCGCGTGCGATGAAAGCGGTCAAACAGCGTATGACGACAATGATATCAAGATCATCTTAAAAGGCGTGAGCACCGACCGCGCCTATTCCGACGGCGCCGAGCTGATGGTGTATCTGTACAACGGCACCGACCGCAATATCGCCGTGCGCACAGGCGACGTCATCGTCAACGGCTATGATATGACCTCGGCGATGAACTGTACGATCCTTCCCGACAAATGCGCCGTAGACGTCGTCACCTTCTACACCCTCGATATGGAGGAGTTCGGCATCGACGAGATCGACAGCGTAAAGGTGTCCTTTGAGATCAAAGACGCCGAGAACTGGGAAACCATCGACTCCACCGGGCTGATCAATGTGGAGCTCGATCAAGCCGAGACGGCAACCGAATCAGAATCCGAAAAAGCGGAATAATGCACCGAAACGCAAGGACCGATCGCTCAGATCGGTCTTTTGTATTGTCGAAAAATGCTGTTTCTTTGTTTTTCTTGTTTTGTGACAGGTGTAACATTAATATCCCATAATCACTGACCACTAGCCACTAACCACTGATCACTAATATTCATGCTTGACAAATGAGGATGACTCTGCTATAATAGCCGAGGTGTAAAGAGTTTTACTTTACAGAGAGGATGAAGCCGTTTCATGAACAGCAAGACCGAGATCTCCCTTCTCTACGACTTTTACGGTGAGCTGCTCAAGACCTCTCAACAGCAGGTCGTCGAGCTGTATGTCAACGAGGACCTCTCGCTGTCCGAGGTCGCCGAACTCCTCGGCATCAGCCGCCAAGGGGTGCGCGATTCGCTGACTCGCGCCGAAAAAAAGCTGCTCGAATACGAGAGCAAGCTCGGGCTGCTCAGCGCCTACCGCAAGCGCCGCGAGCGTGAAGGCGCCATCCGCGGGCTGATCGCACAAATCAAGCAAACCGAAGGCTGCGGCGCTGTGCTGCCGCGGCTGAATGAAATAGAAGACCTGTTGAGAGGTGACGACTGAATATGGCATTTGAGAGCTTATCCGACAAACTGAATAACGCCTTCAAAAAGCTCAAAAACAAGGGCAAGCTGACCGAAGCAGACGTCAAAGAGGCGATGCGCGAGGTGCGTCTGGCGCTGCTCGAAGCCGACGTCAACTTCAAGGTCGCAAAGGAATTCACCAACAAGGTCACCGAGCGCGCGATCGGCGCGGATGTCATGGAGAGCCTGACGCCCGCCCAGATGGTCATCAAGATCGTCAATGAGGAGCTGGTCAATCTGATGGGCGCCGAGGACGCCCGTCTGGAGTTCGCGTCAAAGCCCCCCACGATCATCATGCTCTGCGGCCTGCAGGGCGCCGGTAAAACCACCCACGCCGCGAAGCTCGGCAAATACCTGAAAGCGCAGAACCACCGTCCGATGCTGGTTGCCTGCGACATCTACCGTCCCGCGGCGATCGAACAGCTGAAGGTCGTCGGCGCGAAGGCGGAGGTGCCGGTCTTTGAGATGGGTACCGAGAACCCCGTCAAAATCGCCAAGGAAGCGATCCGGCACGCAAGAGACTACGGCAACGATATCGTCATCCTCGATACCGCCGGCCGTCTGCATATCGATGAAGCGCTGATGAAGGAGCTGCAGGACATCAAAGCTGAGGTGCATCCTCAGGAGATCCTGCTGACCATCGACTCCATGACCGGTCAGGACGCCGTCAACGTCGCCAAGACCTTCAACGAGCTGCTCGATATCACGGGCGTGATCCTGACAAAGCTCGACGGCGATACCCGCGGCGGCGCCGCGCTGTCCGTCAAAGCAGTCACCGGCAAGCCGATCAAGTTCTCCGGTACGGGCGAAAAGCTCGAGGATCTCGAGATGTTCCACCCCGACCGTATGGCGTCCCGCATACTCGGCATGGGCGACGTGCTCACCCTGATCGAGGAAGCGGAGCAGAAGCTCGACCAGGAAAAGGCGGAAGAGCTCGCCCGCAAGATGCTGAAAAATAAAATGGACTTCAACGATATGCTCGACCAGCTCGACCAGGTGCGCAGCATGGGTCCCATCAAGGGTATCCTCAGTAAGCTGCCGGGACTGGGCAGCAAGGTCGACGACATGGACATCAACGAGCGCGTTCTTGACTGGAACAAGGCGATCATCCTGTCGATGACGCCCGCGGAGAGATCGCGTCCGGGACTGCTGAATCCCTCGCGCAAGCGCCGTATCGCCGCAGGCTCCGGCAGACCCATTGAAGAAGTCAACCGGCTGATCAAGCAGCTCGAACAGACCCAAAAGATGATGCGCCAGTTCACCTCCAAGGGCAAGAAGGGCAAGCAGCTGAGAAAGATGCTCAACTCAAACGGCGGCATGGGCAGTATGCCCCCGATGGGCGGCGGCTTCCCGGGAATGTAAAAGCCTCCCTTTCCTAAGGGAGGCGGCACGAAGTGCCGGAGGGTTGTTGTCAATTGATAAGAACCGCTATTCTTTTAGCAACCCCCAGTCAGCGTGACACAAATGTCCGCTGACAGCCCCCTTAGGAAAGGGGGCCTGATAACGCTGATCACGGAGAAATCCGTTCAGATAATTTACGACTGTAAATTATATATATAAACTTGATACAGACAGGAGGTAAGACCATGGTAAAAATCAGACTGAGAAGAATGGGCGCTAAAAAGAACCCCTTCTATCGTATCGTTGTAGCCGACTCACGCTATCCGCGCGACGGCCGCTTCATCGAGGAAATCGGTACCTACAACCCTACCGCCGAACCCTCTGAGGTAAAAGTAGACGCCGATAAGGTTAAGGAATGGATCGCTAAGGGCGCACAGCCGACCGATACCGTAAAGGCATTACTCAAGAACACAGGCATTATTTAATAGTATTTCTAATAATTAATTGCGAAAGGACCATAATTATGAAAGACTTACTTCTTACTATTGCACAGGGTTTGGTTGAAGAACCCGACGCGGTCAGCGTAACTGTAGACGAGCCCAACGAAGAGGGTACCACCGTATATCATATCCATGTTGCAGAGGGCGATATGGGCAGGATCATCGGCAAGCAGGGCAGAATCGCAAAAGCGATCCGTACCGTTGCGCGCTCCGCGGCTATCCGCAAGAACGAGAAGGTTATGGTAGAGATCGACTAATTCCACGTTCCATAGCACAAAGCGAAACGCACCCCGGCGGGTGCGTTTTTCTGTTTTGTTATTCCATTTAGTCATTGCGAAGCCCCTTGAACACGCGTGTTCGGGGCTGTGGCAATCTCAACCGATAAAAGAGGAAGTTATTTTTCTATCAGCTGCTTCAGATGCTGTACCAGCGGAACGTCCGAGCTCAGCGGGGCAAAGAACCGATACTTCTTTTTCTGTTCGTCGTGGTATTTTCGTATTGTGTGCTTGAGCGCTTCATAGCGCACGATCACATCGTTCTCCTTGGCGAACCGCCTTAGCTTAGCCGTCAGGTTGACCGAGTGAGCGGCGTCGATGATGAATATGCCGAAAAACAGTCCGATAAAAAATGAAAACGCCAGATTTTCTGCCAGCCAGCTCAGCGCGTCCAAAATATGCGGATGCACCAGAAAGTAATACGCCGCGCTCAGCAGCGCCCATATCAGCGAAAACTTCGGGCAGATGATCCCTTGGATGTTCCCCCACTCGCCGGTGTAATCCCACAGCCGCACCTTCATCACCCTCAGCGCGAGGATACCGGAAATATACTCGATCACGGTCATGCACACCGCCGCGAAAAAGAACAGCAAAACGCGGTTCCAAGCCGGATCCTGTATCAGGTGCAGCTCCTCCGTTGACGCGATCAGATACAGCAGGCACAACCCGCTGCCGTACAGCGGAAGATACGGACCTGTACAAAAGCCCGGATTGATCCACTTCCGCTCGGGGTTTGCCGATGAAAAAAACCGCCGGAACAAAAGCTCCAGCACCCAGCCGGCGACCGAGCCGATGAAAAACAAAAACGCTAATTTCAACAACATATTACAGGTCCATCTCCATATATCTGCGATAGGTAGTAAAGCCGACGGCTTCATAGAATTCCAGCGCGTCCTGATTGAATTCCCACATATTCAGCTCCAGCCGGGAGAAGCCCTCGTTTTTTGCAAAGTCACGGATGAACGCGATCATCTGAGCCGCGATCCCTTTCCGGCGATTCGCTTCATCCACGCCGAACTCGTCGATATCCAGATAATCCCGCACAAACATGAACGGATTCTCCGGCTTGGTGATATGGTTCAGCACGGCAAAGGCGAGGATCGCGCCGCCGCTGTCATATACGACGATCTTTTTCAGCGGATCGTCAAATATCTCATACACATATTCACTGAGTTCTTTGGGAAACCCGCCTTTGAATACTTCGGGCTTCCCCTTGACGTGCAGCTCGTTGACCTGCCTTCTCAGGTCGTTCACCTTTTCAAGGTCGTCACGCTCCGCAAAACGGATCGTCCCGCTTTTTGCTTCCCCGCAGTTATCCATAACGATACCCCTTCTTGTTTTATGCTATCATTATAATCCTCCCCCGATTTCTTTGCAAGATTATTCTTGTATTTCAACTGAAAAGCGGATATAATGATATTTGTATCATCATTGTAACGTAAGGAGAGTATTCTATGCTCAAACAATATCTCGAGGTCGGCAGGATCGTCGGCACTCACGGCATCCGCGGAGAGATGCGGGTCGAGTGCTGGGCGAACTCCCCCGACTTTCTCAAGTCCTTTAAAAAGTTATATCTGGACGAGGGCAAAAGCGCGCTTGATGTTTCCTGCCGTCCGCATAAAAATATCGCTTTGATGACGGCAAAGGGCGTTACCACCATCGAGGAAGCCGACAAGCTGCGCGGCAAGATCCTCTACATCGACCGCAACGACGTACAGCTCGGCGAGGGCGAGCACTTCGTGCAGGATATCATCGGGCTCGAGGTCACCGACGCGGACAGCGGCGCGGTCTACGGCGTCGTCAAGGACGTCCTCAAAACGGGCTCCAACGACGTGTACGAGATGCAAGCCCAAGACGGCAAGCTCTTCTACATCCCCGTCATCCCCGATATCATGGCGGGCTTTGACTTTGAAAAGGGAAAGGTCTTCATTCATCCGATGAAAGGACTGTTTGACGATGAGGATTGACATTATCACCCTGTTTCCCGAGATGTGCGAGACGGTACTCAGCGAGAGCATCATCGGCAGAGCGCGTAAGGCGGGATATATCGACATCCGATGTCACCAGCTGCGCGACTTCGCCCTCGATAAGCACCGACGCGTGGACGACTCCACCTACGGCGGCGGGATGGGGATGCTGATGCTGGCGGAGCCCATCGCCCTGTGCTATGAAAGCATCTGTGAACAAACCGGCGGCGCGCCGCATTTTATCTACCTCTCCCCCAAGGGTAAGACCCTGACCCAGCAAAAGCTCAAGGAGCTGTCCGGATATGATAACATCTGTCTCTTATGCGGTCACTATGAGGGCGTCGACCAGCGCGTGCTCGACCGCTATGTGGACGAAGAGATCTCCATCGGCGACTATGTGCTGACCGGCGGCGAGCTGCCCGCGCTGGTGCTGGCGGATTCGCTGGCAAGGCTGCAGCCCGGCGTGCTCAGCGACGACGAGTGCTATGAGCTGGAAAGCCACTATGACGGGCTGTTGGAGTATCCGCAGTACACCAAGCCGCAGGTCTGGCGCGGCGAGGCGATCCCCGAGGTACTGTTCAGCGGTCATCATGAAAACATCCGCCGATGGCGGCGGGAGCAGAGCATTGCGGAAACTGCCAAAAAGCGTCCGGATATGCTCGCGCACGCTCGACTGAGCGATAAAGAGCGACAGCTTGCCGAAGAGATTATCGCTGCCGATAAGGGCAAACAATCGCAGTGAATTCCCTTTTTTTGTCTTTCCCCGAGCATGGGAATTACCGTTATTTATCACCGATATTCTATGCGTTGGTGATTTTGCACAATAATAAAGATTTCTTGTTTTCGACTGTTAGATATCAAAACAAAAATGATTATCGACTGTTGACCAACCGAGTTTTCAAGGATATAATAAGAAAGCAACAAAATTACTGTATTATTATCGAAAAAGAGGGTATCATTATGTACGTTAAGGAAGTATTAGTTCAGAACAAGGCCGGCTTACATGCCCGCCCCGCTACTTTCTTTATCCAGAAGGCAAACGAATACAAGTCTTCTATCTGGGTAGAAAAGGACGAGAGAAAAGTTAACGCTAAATCACTCCTCGGCGTTCTTTCCCTCGGCATCATCGGCGGCACCTCCGTCAAGATTTTTGCTGACGGTCCCGACGAGACGGAAGCGGTTGAAGGTCTTGTCGAACTGATCAACACCGGCTTTGCCGAGTAATCGATTCGCATCATCTGCGCTGTGCGGCTTTATGCTTCACAGCGCCTTTTATTTTTCGGGTTCTTTTGATTTCCGATGCAGCCCTCTGACAAATCGCACCAGTTTTGCAATCCGGTTGACCTTCATCAAATTCACCAAAACGAGCCGCCGAATTTTGTCAGCCAAAACGCGGCTGCCTATGGAAAATCAAAAAGAGCTGTGCTATAATCAAAGCAACAAAATAAAGGAGGATCTCCTATGTTAAAATTATCTCAACCGTTTAAATCCGTCCTCAGTCTGGTACTCGCGGCACTGTGTATTTTCTCTGTTCTCGCGCTAGCTGGCTGCTCCAAAGAGGTCACCGTTCCCGACGTTGTCGGTCTGACGCAGGAAGAAGCCGAAGCCACGATCACGGACGCGGGGCTGGTCATGAAGGTGCTGCGCGAGCGCTACTCAAAGACAAACCCCAAGGGTACCGTAGATAAAATGAAAACCGAAGCAGGCGAGGTCCTCGAATCCGGCAGCGAGGTCGAGGTCATCCTCAGCCAAGGCATAGGCACAATGGTTCCGAACGTCGCCGGCATGCCCTTATCGGAAGGTCAGAATATGGTCAAGGTAATGGGACTGAATCCGATCATCGTAGAAGAATTCAGCGACGATGTGGAAGAGGGCGTCATCATCGGCAACGAGAATCCGAACACACAGGTCGAGCGCGGCTCCGACTGCACCATCACCGTCAGCAAGGGACCCGAGAGCTGATTGCGCCCTGAGGATCGCTCCGTCTGATGATGATCGCCGTCATAAGCGTGGCTATCCGCTGACTGACAGCATCGCTTTGTCATTCAATGAAATACAGCAGGGACTGTCGTACGCACGGCAGTCCCCCTTTTTATGCGCTATTCAATTTAATGCACGCGGATCATATTATCAAATGATTTCTCCGACAATTGTTTTTCTCTTACTTCAGCTTCCAATTATTGACATCCAGCTGACCTTCTTCGCCGCTGCCCGCGGCATTCAGCGTGCCGTCGGACCGCATCGCGACAGAGAAGTAGCCGCCCGCCGCGATCTCGGTCACGTCAGTCCAGGTCGATGTTCCCGAGCAGCGACCGTCGCTGTCAAGTCCGACCGCCACGACTGTACCGTCGGACCGCAGTCCCATGGTATGATGATAGCCCGCCGATATTGCCGTGATATTCGTCCACGCATCGGTATCGATCTCTCCGCCGTAGTTGACGCCCGTTGCCACGACCGTGCCGTCTGCCTTCAGACCCACCGTATGGTCATCGCCAACCGCGACGGCGACGATATCCGTCCAGCTATGCACGTTGCACTGGCCTTCATCGTTTCCGCCGACCGCAACGACCGTACCGTCCGACCGCAGTCCGACGCTGTGATGATAACCCGCGGCGATCGCGGTGATGCCCGTCCATCCTGCCACGTTGCACTGACCGTCGTCATTATCGCCGACCGCAACGACCGTGCCGTCGTTTTTCAGACCGAGCGAGTGGAAGGTGCCCGCCGCAACGCTCTTGATGTTGCTCCATGTGCTGACCTGACACTGATCAAATACGTCAGAGCCGGCCGCCAGAACACTGCCGTCGCTTTTGACGCCGAGCGTATGCTCATATCCGGCGGAGATCGTCACAATATCCGTCCAGCCGTACACATCGCATTGACCGTCGAGGTTATCGCCTGCCGCGACTGCCGTTCCGTCCGGCATAATGCCGACGGTATGCGAACCGCCGGCCGAAATCGTCTGGCTGATTGCCGCGGTTCCGCCCGGAACGGGTGTTACGCCGTTACGGGAGCCGAACGCGATGACCAGCACAACAATGATCGCGACCAATACCGCAGCGCCTCCGGCGATCAGACCGATCAGCAAGCCCTTGCTCATACCCTTTTTCTCCGATACGGGAGCATAAGCGTCTCTTGAGGGATAGGCAATGCCGCCCCGCTGCGCAGGCGTATTCTGCGGGTAGCCGGAGCTCTGCGCACCGCCGCCGAATCCGTTCTGCGGATTATTTTGATACGGCTGCTGCGCATAAGACTGCGGCGACGTATTGGCAGCGCCGTTGACCGCCATCCCGTAATAGCCGGGATCGTAGGGCTTGTTCGCGTCTGTCATGCCGCCGACAGCGTTCTGCAGATTCTGCTCTGGGATATCCTGCGTACCCTGAGCAGCGTGATTCATAGCTCCTGCATTCTGACCGGTGTAATCCGGCTGTACGCCGCCCTGTGCACTGTCATCCGCCTGCTCGGTATCGCTTTGATAGGCGCCCGGAAGGATCTGGTGGGCACCGCAGTTCGGGCAGAACGCCTCCCTTCTGTCATCGGCAGCTTCAAAAATTTCACTGCAATTCGTGCATCTGTAAAAAGCCATATTTTCCTCCTGTTCACAGCACATACGGCTGTTGATCTCATCAGTATACGTTTAGTTTATTCTATCACAAAACACAATATTGTCAATCGGTTAGGGCGGCAAATTGACTATATTATACAAAAACTGTCTCACGCATCAGATTCGAGCATTTTCGCCCTTGACAAATTCCCCGCCGAGTGTTACCATATAGTAGCTGAAAGGCAGATATCGCGGGGTGGAGCAGATGGTAGCTCGTCGGGCTCATAACCCGGAGGTCGTGAGGTTCAATTCCCACCCCCGCAACCATTGAGAGTGGCTTTTTAAGTCACTCTCATTTTTTGTTATCTTTTCTCAAAATGCTCAAAAACGGCTTGATTATTGAGGTTTTGAGCATGCGAAAAATTAAGTTGAGCAAATTTGGCGAAACGAAACTATCAAAAGATAGACCTACAATAGCCAAATGAAGGTCTATAAACCAACAGTTAGACCTACAATTAAACATACAAAATCAAGGAAAAACCACGCACAAAGGATTTGTTTACTCACAGCTCTCTGTCATTCACAGAGGGCTATTTTCTTTATTGCTTTTCTTTAATCTTGGTGATATGATGAATATGCTACATAATTATATCTTAATATGATTCAAATTGTGTATAGGTAGTTTTGGATGCCTATGCTTATTTGTCGTTGTTTTAATGCACGATGGGATTAAACTGTAAAAAAACACAGATCCCTACCTATCGTGCATGATTTTATAATCTGAATCGATGTAATTGTGTAACAACAAAGGGCGATGTCCTTAGCGGAAAAATCAAAATCGAATAGGATATAAGTACAGGACACCTGTGTGAAGCAAGCGTCCTACTCTTATTGAAAATCAAATAAAGAGCTTGATAAATTCTTTATTAATATCTATAACATTTCATAAGTTCGATAAAATATATTGAAAAATCAAAGAGGTAGTGCTATTATGGTTACCAGAGGCTAACCGATAATTGCGGTTTGTATTATCTAAGCTGTGAGAACAGCATAATTTTTTAGTCCGAGGTTAGCGGAGGCTAACATCGAAATGAGGAATAATCAAATGAATATGATCGGAATTAATAACAATTTAGATCGAGCGAGGATTAAGAAGCTCCTTGTGATCGGGCTATTTGCGTCTGTGATGACCGGAGCGGGAGATTTCCTTCTCGGATTCGGCGAGGAGATCCGCGGGGACAGTCTTGCGTCAAATGTGATGGCAAACGCCGTAAATCTCTCCGACGTACAGCTGATCTGGGGCGGACTGCTCGGATGTATCGGGCTGTTTTTGGAGGGGCTGGCGTACTTTGCAGTATATCGCCTGATGGCAGATGCCGCGCTGAAATACGCGCACATTTACCGCGCCGGGATCTTCGGCTACATCTGGCTCGCGCCGATCGGCTGCCACATGAATGTCGGCGTACTGAATATGGCATACAAGTATCTGCTGATGAATGATCCCGCGTTGGCGGATCAGATCGGCAACAAGCTGCTGATCGCGTTCAGCCTTCCTGTATGGATCTTGCTCGTGATATTCTGGCTGCCGATGATCATCATACAGTTCATGGCGTTTTCCAAAGAACTCACACCGTACCCGAAGAAAGCTCGGTGGTTCAATCTGTTCATTTGATGAAAGTTACCAGCCGCTAACTCCACAAGACAAATTATATTAGCTAATATGATAAAAATTTATGTCAGGTACGGGAAACGAGTTTTTTCGTGCTTGACATTTTTTCTTTGCTGTAATATATTTTTGATTGTTAGTTAGCGAGGACTAACTAAATTAGCATAAGGTAACGCGAATTAACTTAAGCTAATCACCAAGCCGTTTTTCGGCATTATCATACTCAGTAAGAGGTCTTGAAAATGACATCTGCAATCAAACGTGAAACGACAAAAAATGTTTCTGAAAATGATCACCGCTGCTTGTGGCGCTGCTTGCTATCGCGGTCGGCGCAACGATCCTTTCGGGACTTGTGACAATCTATTATGATGTTCCCCGGCAGATGGGTGAACAGTTCCGCAACTACGGCGCGAACATGATCTTTACACCGACATCGGGCGAACGACTGACGGACGAGGCTATCAGCGGTGCGCTTGAGCATATCAACAGCGGAAGCGTTGTGGGCTGCGCGCCCTACCGATACGAGTCCGTCACGATTTTGGAACGACCCTATATGGCGGCGGGCGTGGATATGACTGAGGTACAGAAAACCTCGCCCTACTGGAATGTCAGAGGCGAGTGGCCTGAGAAATCAGGAGAAGTACTGGTTGGTACGAGCGTCGCGTCTACCTTCGCGCTATCCGTCGGCGATGAAATGAAGCTGACCTATGATCTGGGAATGCCTGAAGAAGCGACCGCTGACGAAGCGAAAAACGGTATCTCGGAAAATGTCAGTGAAAAGACCTTTTTGGTCACAGGTGTTTTGGATACCGGCGGCAATGAGGAAGATTATGTTTATATCTCGCTTGAGGATATGAAAGAGTTGACCACCGATGAGGGCGGTTATGACGTAGCGGAGCTTTCGGTTTCTGCTAACAGCGACGAGCTGTCCGCCTATGTCGACAGCATCAACGAGGACGGCGCAGTCTCTGCAAGGCTTGTTAAGCGTGTGACGCAGTCTGAAAACACGGTATTATCCAAATTACAGGCGCTGGTATTCCTTGTCACGGCGATCGTTCTGGTGCTGACCATGATCTGTGTCGCCACCACCATGATGGCGGTCGTTGCCGAGAGAAGAAAGGAAGTCGGACTCAGAAAGGCGCTCGGCGCATCCAACCGATCCATCATCTTCGAGTTCATGGGCGAAGGACTGCTGCTCGGCGGCGTCGGGGGACTTTTAGGCTCTGTTCTCGGATTCCTCTTTGCGCAGATGGTATCCGCAAACGTGTTCAATTCGTCCATCACCTTCCATTTCGCGCTGGTACCGCTGACGATACTGGTATCCGTACTGGTCACGGGACTGTCCTGTATCCTGCCTGTGCGCTCCGCGATCGATATTGACCCCGCTCTGGTATTGAAGGGAGAATAACTATGAGTTTACTGGAAATCAAGAATGTTTCAAAAATATACGGACCTCTGAAAGCGCTCGATAACGTCAGCTTAAAGGTCGAGAACGGCGAGTGGGTCGCGATCATGGGACCCTCCGGCTCGGGCAAATCCACGATGATGAACATTATCGGCTGTATGGATAAGGCATCGACCGGCGAGGTTTTGCTCGACGGCGTGGATATCGCGAAGGAATCCGACAAAAAGCTGACCGCGATCCGCAGGGATAAGATCGGGCTGATCTTCCAGCAGTTCCATCTTGTCAACTATCTGACCGCTGTCGAGAACGTCATGGTGTCACAGTATTATCACTCCATGCCGGACGAAAAAGAGGCGCTGGAGGCGCTCGAACGCGTCGGACTCAAGGACAGGGCAAAGCACCTGCCATCCCAGCTCTCAGGCGGTGAGCAGCAGCGTGTCTGTATCGCCCGTGCGCTGATCAATCATCCTGAGATCGTCCTTGCCGACGAGCCGACGGGCAACCTCGACGAGGACAACGAGAATATCGTGCTGGAGATCTTCAAGCAGCTCCATCGCGAGGGCACGACGCTGATCGTCGTCACCCATGACCCCGAGGTCGCAGAGGAAGCGCAGCGTACCGTTGTGCTGGAGCACGGCAGGCTGGTCAAAGAGATCATCAACGAAAATTTTACGGACTGACGCAGGGGGTAGAATGATGAAAAGAACGATAGCGTTATTACTGAGCGTTTTACTGATCGGAGCGCTGCTCTGCGGCTGCGGCTCCAAGACCTACAAGGACGGCACCTACACCGGACAGAGCGCCGTTTTTGAAGGCGACGAGGAAGGCAACGGCGACGGCTACGGCGTTGTCACCCTGACGATCCAAGATAACAAGATCACCGAATGTGAATTCAAGACTTATTTGCCTGACGGAACGCTGAAGGATGAAGAATACGGCAAGGTAAACGGCGAAGTGAAAAATCAGGACTACTATAACAAAGCGCAGAAGGCTGTGCAGGGCTCCGCGCAGTACGCTTCACTGTTTCTGGAATCCGGTTCGCTGAACCCGACCGATGTGGACGCGATCACCGGCGCGACCTACTTCTACGATCAGTTCACCGATGCGGTGTTCAATGCGCTGGAGCAGGCAGAAGAATAATAACGCCTATTTAATGGCTCCCTTTTCGAGGGAGCCTGTTTCTGCTATTATCGAGGTAAATTATGCAGATTATAAAAAGAATGGCTCTGAGAATAGCCGCTTTGATATTGATTTCGGGAGCGATCTTCGGTATACTGGTTCTGAATGGAAATATAGCTCTTGGCACACAAGTTGACGCTGTCACCAAGGCAACCGGTGAGATCGTCTACGCCGATGATATCGATGGTTCCTTTGTCATACTGATCAACAAGGATCAGCATCCGAATCCGGATGTGCTCACGGAGTGGGAGACCTTCTTCTCAGGCGGCGAGGTCGGCGTGATCTTTGAGGATATCGTCTGTTATGTATCAACCTCCGATCCGTCCGGCTTGGAGGTCGCAGAGAGTTTTCAGTCGCGTCTGCCTGAAAATCAGCTGGTGATCAAGACGGTTCCGTCCGCCATGCTGGTCGATAAAGCGGCGCACGGTGTGTTTGACGTCATCGTCCTGAGTGAGCCTTCGGCACGGGCTTTGGGAGCCGAAAAGCTGTATGAAAAAGAAAACATTGAGGTAATCCGACTATGAGAAAGCTGAACGCGATCCTGACCGCTGTGATCCTGATACTATTTGTCATTCATGGGGTGCTGGGTGCGCTGAATATGTTTGACGTCGCTGTCATTATAGCAAAATACATCTCACACACCATGGTTGCGCTGATTGCGGTACATACGGTGCTGAGCGTTATCCTCACCGTTCAGTCCGTGAAGGTTTGGAAAAGAACCGGCGCGCCGTATCTGAGAGAAAACGGCGTGTTCTGGTCGCGTCGTATTTCGGGTTTTGCCCTTATGCTGCTGATTCCCTTTCATATGCTCTCGTTCGGCGCGACGGTCGACGGTGTGTACTCTCTCTATTTCTTCTCGGGATTGAAGTTGTTTGCGAGTATTCTGTTCGTCCTCTGTCTTGCGGTGCATATCATCGCGAACGTCAAGCCTATGCTGATCTCCTTCGGTATCAAAAAGCTACGTCCGCGCGCGGGAGATATCCTGTTCTTTCTCTCTGTACTCCTGCTGATCGCG
>JAFRBX010000064.1 GCA_017404665.1 Ruminococcus sp. | reverse complement strand
CGAGGAGATGAAGCAATCCATAGCTCGGCGCACAAAACCGACGTCATCAACCGAAGAATAAAACTCCATATTTGTACGAAAACCCTCTGCTTACTGTGGAGGGTTCGTTTTATGTCAGGGGGTGGTTATTGAGCGGTTACGTTTAATTGAATATTAGTATGAAATAGTAAAGAAAAGAGCAGAGCGGGGATATACCGTTCTGCTCGCCTTTTATTATACATTTTAGACTAACTCAGCAAAGAATTAAAATTATTCCATATCATAGCCTCAATTCTTTCGCATTTCAAAAACTCACCCAGTTGGCGATAGGTATTTTGTAATTTTGACGGATCATATCTCTTTGAGTAAATCTTTGTAAATGGACCGTCGCTTTCAATAAGAATTTTATCCATGGGAATAGTACGGATTATTACTTGTCCTTTCGGAGAGTTTATCATGTTACTATTAATAGAAAAATAGTAACCATTTCTTATCAATTCATTTAACGTTTGTAAATCACCAGAATACCAATGCATTATGGCTTTTTTTACTCTATTATGCATCAAGATTTCCAAAACAGTTTTCTCGGCATGATTTGAGTGAATACTTAATATCTGACAATTTGAAACAGCTGCACAAATATAATCAAAAATTTGAACCTGTTCCTTTTGTTTATCTTTAAGTTTTCCTGTAAAATCTAAACCTACTTCACCAATATACTTTGTCTCACCCAACAAATGATTAAACAATCTTTTGTCAAATCTTTCGGAATTTACATTTTTCGGATTATATCCTAAAGCAAATTTGAGATACTTAGTTTCTGGATATATTCTTTTGCATGAATAATATACACCAGGAGAATTAGTAACACATAAGGTATATTGCTTATGTTGATTAATATACTCATACCAACGTTTATGATCTTGATAAAAATCCAAGTGGAAGTGAGTATCTATCAAGTTCATCCTAATCACCTATTAATCTCTTGAAATCTGTACTTTTACTTAACATTTGCTCTAGATCCGCTATTGTCTTTCTATATAAAATCAAAAAGCTATCAATCTCTTCAAGAGAAAGTTTCCCAGTCATCGCAATTCTTTTTCTCAATTGAGAATCTGTAGATTCCTTTGCAGTGATAATCGCTGATAACAAATCTTCTAAATCAGAGCGTTTTGCATCAGTCGAGTTATTAATAAACCCTGTATTAAATAAATTCTTCTCTCCATATTGTTCATTCTTTGAATTAATATCTAACAAAGAAGAGTGTCTAATTAAACAAGGATAACAGTATCCACAGTTTTGAGGAACGGGATAACGTTCCCATCTTCCGTTACAAGGATGCGAACAAGAAATTGTTCTATAAAAATATTCTTGAAAAGTT
The DNA here is from genome assembly GCA_017404665.1 of Ruminococcus sp. Lineage (GTDB taxonomy): Bacteria > Bacillota > Clostridia > Oscillospirales > Acutalibacteraceae > Ruminococcoides. The sequence continues at coordinate 47,288 of JAFRBX010000064.1, read as the reverse complement.
CTATTGTCCTTAAATTGATTGACCATCTCTCGTTTAGTGCTAAATGCATATGGATTGATTATTGTATGCTTAATCCCTATCTTTTCTAAAAGCGAATTAAACATTTTTATATAGTAGGGATGTGTAGTTCTGGTACTGCAACTACCGAGTCTCCCTGGTGTCATCGGCAAATTTAATCCAATAAATCCATTTTCAGGAATATATACTGGTATTTCTTCTCCTACGATCTCAGCAATTGTTAAAGCTGCGCATAAAAACAAAAACGATCTACTGCGACTGGTATTTTCTGACTTCATTTCATTATCATCAGAAAATATTAATTTGCGAGCCACAGCAGTAAATGACAACAGATCACATTTCGTTTCCGGATAAGCATGCTGAAGCCCTTCGATTAATTGGCTTTGTAAGCCTTTTAGTGGACCATACTCTTGAAAACCTACAAATAGAGTTGGTGTTTTTTCGCTAAGCAACTTATGACCACCACAGAATGAATCTAGTCCACCTGAAAACAATGATACCGCTTTTATAGAATCTAAAATCTCAGATCTGTGAGGGCTTCTTTTCTTTATAGACTTGTAATTAGAATCTGGCTCACACTCTCTAAAGCAAACATGCCAGTCATCTCCTGACAAGTATGACAGCATATTATTAAGATCATTCTTTGCACTTTCCCATTGTGCATACTCTATTACAGGTATATTTACATCAAGCGTCCTTGTCCATGCATCAGGAAAAGCAGTCCGTGAAACACGTTTATCTACAGCGAAAATCACTAGTGAGATAATGTATAAATCCTCATAAATACTTGGTAATTCCTTTACGCCCAACTTATACCAGCACTCACGAATATTAGATGACAGATTACTCTTGTATCTTATATCAATGTTGATAACACCTGAATTCTCAAATTCATTTGTCATCTGACTCTCTTTTGCTTTATTAATCCATATTTTCATTTTATTCATCATAATAATGCTCCAGCAAATCAAAGGCTTTATTAATTACTCTTGTTACTATTTCTACGCTTGCAATACTTTTAGGGTTAATCTCTGATAAAACACTATCAGTTAATTGACTTTTTACAGTATAGTATATATACTCTTGCAGATCTTTTAGATAGGATTGCGCAACATTGATATTTTTACATTTGTTTTTTATATGCTTATCAAACATTTGCGCAAACTTTTGCTTAGCAAATTGACAAACTAACTCTTTAATCAACGCTTTATTATCGATTTTTGAAAAATCATCAAAAGAATTAATTTCTAATACAATGAGAGCCTCTGATATACAGCCATTTGCTATTACATCATCAATAGTATTTCCTTCACTAAAAGAATTTACCAAGCTAAAAAATGCTTCTTCAGTGGATAGCTCTTTTATATAATCTTTTCCATATTCGCTGAGAGCTCTTTCTATTCCGTGATGATTACTATATGAAACAAAATTCCCAAAGTCAGCGAAAATGGTAGCCGCTTTTTGATACAATGAAGTATCTGCTGTCATAGCTTTTGAATAGTCAGCAATTGATTGTTTTTTCTTCGTTTCAGACGGATTACTAATATATCCGCTTATTCCTCTCTTTGCTGATGCCCAATTAGGGGTTGAAGGAGAAATATATCCCTTAGAAGTTCCCATTTGTTCTGCTCCTTTCAACTATTGTTACGACTGCATCATCGTCTTCCACTATGACTTTTTTCTCCGTATCTTTCAATCTTTGATCTTTTATTAAACTATCAATCATATCAGAAATCAATTGATTATTTGCTTTAAACATTCTTTTTAAATGAGGAATAGACGCGATGCCTAATTTGATGTTTATGTTGCCTTTAGTAATTATCTCACAAATATCATTTTGATATTCTGGATACCGTACAAATAGGGCGGCGGCGTGACTTAGTCCTATATCTTCTGATTTAAACTTTTTAAGAAGCACCTCCATAATTTTTGCTTTTGAAGAAGGAGACCTCGACTCCAGTTCAGCTATTCTTGAATCTTCCTGACCTGCCACACAATTAATGATTCTATATAACAATTGCTTTTCTTCTTCGCTGAACGTTGAATCAATATTCTCCTCATTAGCAAGAGACTCTCTAGATAAATAAAAATACTTGCTTAAATCAATCTTATATAAATCATTTGGTTCACTTTGTAACCAGTTTAAAATTCTTCCTTTTGTTACCCATTTTCGTAACTCATCTTCAATTTCACCATCTTGATTTTGCGTGTATGTTTCTAGCTTTTTTAATTGAGAGTTCTCACCATCAAATGTTTTATTCCAATCATTTAGCTTTCTGAATAAGTCGATATCGATTATCTCTAGAGATAATAACTTTGCAATAATGGAAACATCCAATTCATCACTAAAGTATAATTCAGCTAAATTTTTTCTAACAAAAAAAGTATTTAAGAATCGCTTTGTTTGTCTGGGATTGCCCTTAAGAGAGGGAGATACTACACTTCTAATTTTTTCAATTGTATGTGCATTGCTTTTGAATTCTGTTTCATCATCACAATAATCAGTAAATGATCCATTTGTAATAAATGCTTCAATTTGGCCAAAATCAATTGCTTTTTCATTAAGCAAAAGCTTTTCAGAGTATATATAATCGATTATCTTTTTAAACTCATCCTCACGAATATGTAATTGGCATATTAATAACAACAAATAATTTTCAATATCCTTTGGTGATAATTCCGGTATCTTTATAGGAAGTTGAATAATCTTTTCTATGTAATCTGAAGATAATTCATACCCATCTATTGCCTGATACTTCGTTTTAACAGCATACTCGATTATTCTTTGATCTACCGCTATTATGAATGTTGTTTTTTTGACGGAAAGAAATAGCTTTATTGCTTCTAATGTGTCAATGATTCTATCAGGGGTGCAACGGTCCAAATCATCAATTATCACTGTGAGATTCTTAATCGATTCAACTTCTTCTAGCATTTTTTCGAATTCATCTCTGAATTTTCTGATGTTTTCAATTTTTGAATCATCTTCTGGAGCTTTGATATATTGTTCCTTAAATGTCGATATACTACTTACTATATCAGTAGCATTGGTAGATAAATCAGCGGTTAAACTCAAAGCAACTGGCAAAGGATTACCTGTAAGAGCGCTGAGTGCAAACGGCAAACCTTTTTTTGCCAAGTTTTTCCCAAGTTTAAGATAATCTATCCTTTGAATAAGGCTTTTTATTTTTTCTCCGGCTTTTTCCTTAAAAGTTTTATTCTCTTTTAGAGATTTTAACAAAGCTTCCATAATAGCAGTTTTTGCATCTTCGTATCCTTCAAATTGCCAAGCATTCAAGGAAATGCATACTACCTTTTCTTCATCGCCAGCCTCTGACAATCTATCGTTTATCATATTAAGCAAAGATGATTTTCCAGCACCCCAGCTGCCATACAACCCTATAGTCAAAGGAGTCAAAGAGCTATTTTTTGCAAATTTTGCAACTGTATCAGCGTACGGAGAATAAAATAACATATCAATTGATGAAGCATTATCTAACCACATATAAGTACCTCGTTTTTGCAATATCATTAATCAGTTAAGTATCGCTTATATTGTATATCACATTTGAAACAGTGTCAAGATATTGTAGTTATTGATAATGATATGTTACTTATTGTGTGTAGATTTATTGTGTTCGTAACGGTATACTAGTTAAAAAGGAGGAATGTATCAATGGACATTCCCAGAGTATTTGGCAAGAACGTAAAGCATTATCGCAATCAACTTGGTATTTCGCAAGAGTCTTTTGCAGAAAAGTGTGGATTACATAGAACTTATATCAGCGCTATAGAGTGTTATCGAAGGAGCATTTCACTTGAAAACATCCAAAAAATCGCTGATGCGTTAGGCGTAGAAACATATAAATTATTCATAGAGAGCGAGGAATAAACTATGATAATAACACTTGATGATTTCATTCGTGAATATACAAAAATCAAAGACAAGGGTTGGATTAGAACTCATCGTTCCGGCCCGACCGGTATTGGAAAGACACTAGAGGATTTGTTGGGTATTGCAGAGAACAATATAGATGGTCCTGACTTCGGCGATTACGAGCTGAAATCTTGCAGAATGAACTCGCAGAGTATGCTGACAATGTTTACTCGTACACCACAGCCTGCCAGAGCAAATACATACCTCAGAGAGAAATACGGTTATTCCAGCAGCGCCTACGATAATGACGAAAAGGTATTACACTCCACATTAACGGCAGCGCGTTTTGTCCCGATTGCCGACACTGGAAAGAAGCTCCGGATCGTATGCGATAAGCAGAAGATCTCCATTGCTTCTGAGACTGAAGTTGAAAATGTATTCTGGGATAAGGAATCGCTGCGCAAGGCGTTTGAGAAGAAGTACAAAAACAAGTTCGTCTACGCAAAAGCTGAGAGCCGCGGTTCTGGAGCAAACGAAGAGTTTTTCTACAAAGAAGCCTATGAGGTCAGCGGTTTCAACTATGAAGCAATGATAGAACTGCTCGAGCAAGGAAAGATCTTCATTGACCTGAGAATCGGACAGTATCCTGACGGTCGTACACACGATCACGGTACCGGCTTCAGAATCCGTGAAGTTGACCAACCATTATTGTTTAAGATAAACAACAGAATTGTTTGAGGTATAGATGCCAGTTAACTGTATAAGCGAGTGTAATAAACTCATCCGAAAACTAGAAAGGAACAACTATTTTTCTGCCGCACTTCCTGCCTATAATACTAGGCTCTCTGAAATCGTTACGGAACTGCAACGAGCAGGAGTAGCTGAACCACAGAGAGTTGGATATATCAAAATCCTTTCTTATCTATCCGGGATTATGCGTACAGCGCAGCCATTAGTAGAAGAGTTTATTCAGCAACGCGTTAACAGCGGAATTATTTCAGATGCGTCACAAGCAAGAAAATCTGCTGCAGGGAATATCTTTCAACAGTTTGTTGCCTATACTCTGGCAAAGAATGTGGTACTGGGCAATATAGAAAGAGAAGTCGTTGCCACAACATCTACTAAAAAGATTCTTGATGATTATGCCGTTATCAGAGTTGGCGATGACGTGCAAAAGCCAGATTCTGACGTGCTTATCTATTCGCCGTTTGATACTCATTCTCCCATTATCAATTTCTCGTGTAAGACCTCCTGTAGAGAACGAGCGGGTCAAACGTTTAAATGGAAGCTGCTGTGCGATATTGCAACATGTGATTGTGAACACAAAAGCACTACAGCTAGCTGTCCTGCAAACAAGTATCACTTAGATTACCATCCTCAACGACAAATCTGTATGTGCTTTGTAACTTCGGATTTTTATGATGAAATTGGACAACCACAGATTGCCGCCATGTTTAATTTCTTTGATCAATCTTATGTTGCAAAGCCCGATGTTGAAGATGGTTCAATCAGATCATTTGAGAACGTCATAAACCATATTAATAGCCTGTATTAATGAATACTGCCAAAGACAGCGTATATCTTTGGCAGTAGTTTTTTATTTCTTTCTCAGTACAACAATATGTTCATTTGTCATGGTTGACGCCTTCGCACCAGTTTCATTTGTTGGAGAATTCTGTGAAGGCATAACCTTGTTGATGATATTTCGGTCAACAGTATATACATACTCCATACCGTAATGCTCAGCGATTTCTGTGATGATCTGATCTGTCAGCAGGAGTTCACCTTTCACCGTCCGGTTTCCGATGACCCAGAACTGATAACCGCCCGGTTTTGTTTTCTGCGCTATCGTCTTGATGGTTTTCTCTAAGTCAAGGTAGAAACTGTATACATCGCCTGCGCGTTCCAAGTCGATATCCTTGATACGCTCTAAGGATTCCCTTAATATCTTGCTGGAAACTATGTACTCAAAGCCGTTACGGAATTTTACGCCGCCCATCAGCGACTTATCAATCCCCATGATATCCTTTTCGGATAGTTCAAACAGATCAAGCCACTGTAATGATAAACGGCTATACTCACCGTACGCTACAGTTGTCCTGCTGTCGCCATACGGAGGAGAAGTAATCACGAGGTCGATAGAATCATCCGGTACATCCTGAAGGACAGAAGCATCATTGCTCAGAACGTTTACCGTGGAATGGACGTCGTTCTCTTCACAGACTTCGTTAAACGAATTCATTTTCTCGATGTTCCTGTCGAGGATCGTGGTAAATTCCTTTATAACGTCGGGTTCAAAGGAATCAACCTTAGGTGCCGGCATTCGGAACATTTTGAACTCGCCGTTTCTGCGGTTGGACACAAAGCGGATCGTCTCACTGAATGCAACGAATATGAAGTTGCGGATTTCGGGATTCTCTATCTTGTTTATCTCTTCTTTGATGATAGAAAGGAACAGAATCACTTTCGGCTTAAACCAGTATCCGATATTCTTGAAATCCGGAACAGCTATCTTGATTTGATTGTCATCCGTATATCTGGTCAGATACATCGGTGCGCTCTTGCCCCAACCGTCTTTCGCAGTTAAATCCAAGTCATAGGAATGACGCATAATATCATCAACGCCATCAATCTGAATATCGTTATCACAATAGCGCTGTTCGATACTATCATATAGCCGCTGTACCTCAGCCTGCAGAAGGTTGATATCCAAAGCGGTAGTTTTTACCTTGCTGAGGAATACAGCAAATGGATTGATATCGCTGCCATATATCGCATCCACTCCGGCGAGCATACTCTCAACCAAAACGGTTCCTGAACCCATAAAAGGATCGAGGACAGAATGGATCGGCTTGATCTCCTTCATGATCCGGAGGATATTGCGGCTGATGGGGGACACCATCATCGCAGGGTAATTATGGATGCCGTGTGTGTATTCACGAACGTCATCATTTTTGAAATCCCAGAAATCAACCGGAAGAGATTGCAGGACCTGAATCAGCTGATTGTCATATTCGGATTCTGTCGTGCTGTCAAACAGAGAACCAACGTGTAAATCCTCCAGTTTAGGAGCAGGCTTCTCAGGTTCATGCGTCTTCACCTCAACTGTACAGATAGTATCGTTGTGCCATCCGCCATGAGGTACCAACAGAATACGCTCGATTTCAAAGCCATACTTATATCCGATGCCCCCGCTGTTCCAGCCGAAGGTGATAACCTTACCGCCTATTTTTACGATACGGGAAATCTCTCTTTTATGATTGCCCCAGAAGGAGGCTTTTGTCGTATCCCAAGTAACATTATAGCCGACATTGTTATAGCATTCGCTGACCTGTCTGGGCGAATACGGCGGATCGTACAGCACACCATCAACCGAATCGCTGTCAAACATTTTCATAAAGTCCAACGCATCCATATGATAATCGGTATCATAATCCGGATTGAGGTCATTGGTAACGCTTGCGAGCTTGTTAGTGTTGGCAAAGGGATCAATCCATAATCCATCAGTCAACTCTTCAACTATCAGTTCATGGATCGGCTTGATGTCAAAGGTATTCTTGTTCGGCATCGCCCATACGCGCTCGATCTGAATATTACTGTTTACTCTTCTTGGATTTGTATCTACCTTTTTTCTGGCATCAAGTGGTTTCTCAGCATTATCTGGAATCGTCCATCGATTACCGACTCGCTGTGCGCCATCGATACGTCCTTCGTTACATAATACCTGAACTCGTTTCGGTGATATCTGCCACTTTTCAGCTGTCTGTGCTACACTAATTAAATTCACATCATCACGCCCATTATTATTATATCTGCATTATATACCGATTCGCGAATAAAAGCAAGGGTTAATTTATGGGCGAATATTTCTGATACATTGTAATGAATACTATTGTAATTGAATCTTCCTGTAGCCTATATTTATCTACAATTCTTAGTATCTTTCTTACACAGCTATTTCATCATACCCTTTAATAGCTTTCTAAATAGACCAGTGGTTTTCTCTCCCATCGGGGCAACCAGACCGAGCTGGTTGACGACGATTTCCGTGACGTCGTCTTTTGTGAGCGTTTTCGGATCGCGTTCCCTAATCTCGTCCTGTATCGCTTGGATCATAGCAGCGGAGGCAGTCTTTTCGGGCTGCTTTCCGCTGTCTATGTCTTTTTTTATGTCCCGCAGGATCGCAAGGAATATATTCTTGATCTTCTCCGTCTCCGCTTCATGCTCGCCCAGCTTTTGAGCACTCATGAATTGCAGATCCTCTCGTACCTCTGCTCGCTTTTCCGGGTGCTCTTTGACAAAATCGGATAAAGAAGCGGTCGCCATATCAATGATCTGATTTCGTGCCATGATCCCTCTCGCCGCTGTATCCTTAAAGTAGATCCGAATCAGGTTCGTCAGCTTAGGAAAATTCTTGTGCTCCAACAGCCGATTGAGGATCTCCATATCCACCGCGCCGGTCACAAGACCTTTTGCAGCGCCTTCGGAAAACCCCATCTCGAATATGTCATAGCTTTTGCGGGAGCTGACTTCGGATAATCCCAATATGTAATCAGTAGTTACCTTGAATTCTTTTGCGACAGCTATCAGTATATCGCTGCTGAGCGTCTTAGTCTCACCGCTAACAATTCGGCTTAGTTGGGGAGCGGATACTCCAATCCTCTTAGCCAATTCCTTCTGCGAGATAGGTCTGCCGTTGCACAGATCGGAGATCCGTTCTCCGGGCGTCCCTGGTAATAATGGCATGGTATACGCCTCCTCGTATTATTTTTGATTTAATGATACTTCGGAGTTGCAGATTTGTTAATCGAAAAAAGTCGAACGCGAAAAAAGTTGCAGATTTGGCAAGATTTCCGGATTTTTGTACTTTGTGAGTAGAATAGAGACAGTGGTTCTTCACCGGACTGCATTCACAACTGAATGACCGTCCGGGAGGATATGACCGGCAGGCGAAGTACCGCATTCAGCGTACCAATGCCGGGATATGCCCCTGAGACAGGGGGCAGGATAACAGCTCCCGGGTAGAACGGCAAAACAAACTTTCTCCCTTATGGAGTAAGGGCGCACTTCTATACATCAATCTTTCGATTTTTGTATGTGCGCTCTGCGAGGTGCTTTTCCTCGAAAAGCTTTCGTTCGCACAGCTCCGTACAAGGGAACCCTTGCGCCGCATAAGCGGCTAATGAATCGCCTGTTCCCTGTCCGATCCCGCGGCAGAAAATCCTGACGGTTGGTCGTACCGGCAAAGACACATTGGCGAAGCCTGTCCGCCGGATGGGTCTCATACGGCACCTTGTAGGTCTCCTTCTGACGGCTGAGAAAGGATTTGATATCCTCAATGCTCTTGGCGTTCGCGGTGGCGATCATCTCGGACATCTCTATGATCCAGTGACCCTGCAACTTGCGGTAGACGTTCTCGTCATCCAGCTTTCGCAGGTCGTCGGAGAACCATTCATCTTTGATTGCCATAAAGCGGAAGAACGTACTTTTACCCGCGCCCTGACCGCCGACTAAGCAGAGCATATTCTCAAACTTGCACCCCGGTTCGAACACCCTTTTGATCGCGCCCATCATGAACAGCTTGAGCGCCTCATAGGTATAGTCGTTCTCGTCGCTTCCGAGAAAATGATGCAGAGCGTATCTGATTACTTTCCCTGAGCTTTTTGAGGATTGATAAGATGGATGCTAAAGAGTTTTATCTATTCAAAAATCAAAATGGCTACAGACAAACACTCAGATTAAGAGATTTGGAGTTTCAGAATTCTTTTTCATAAGAAAAGAAGAAAAACGTTACAATCTAATTATATATGAAATTAAAATATTTACAATATATGGACCAGCATTGAGCATTGGGATTGTTTTTGCCGGGAGTATTGACATTGTCGGGCGAGTGACTTAAAATGGAAACGACCGTTTTACAGTGTTTCATCACTTTATACCGGTTTTCTATCGAATCCGGTATAACACATCAGGAAAGGACATTATCATGAGAAGAGATCTGTGTTATTATTTCGCGGCGCCGCTGTATCCCGTGTTCGACGCGTTCGTGCAGGCGGCAAAGCAGAAGTTCGGCAAAAACTGTAAAATAGACGCCTACAAGACCATTTCCTTCGGTCTGGACTACTCGTTCAAGTATAACATGAACGGCGGTTCGCTGACCGTGCATTTCATGCCCTATCAGGGCGGCACGGCGGTCGATCTGCGCTATACCGTTGTACAGCTGATGGGCGCGCGCTACCAGAAGCACGCCAACGACGTGCTGGCGTTTGTCAATTCCTTTGTCGGCGTGCAGGCACAGCCGATTCAGCTGGACGTCAATCAATTCTTGGCATATGAGGCGAACACGCCCTCCGCACAGGTGCAGCAGGGGCAGGCGCCGGTTCAGCAGATTCCCGCGCAGCAGCCGATGCAGCAGCCTGTACAACAACCCGTTCAGCAGATTCCCGTTCAGCAGGCTGCTCAGCAAAGAAGATTCTGCATGAATTGCGGCACGCCCGTTATGCCGAACGCGGCGTTCTGTACCAAATGCGGTGCAAAGCTGAACTGATCGGCATACGAACAGCGGAAGGTGAGAAAAAATGATCAATAATAACGTGCTGGAGGCGGTCGGACAGACGCCGCTGATCCGGCTGAACCGCATGGTGGACGAGGACAGCGCCGAGGTGCTGGTCAAATTCGAGGCGCTGAATATCGGCGGCTCCATCAAGACCCGCACCGCTCTGAATATGATCAACCACGCGGAGAAAAAGGGTGAGCTCAAGCCCGACAGCATCATCGTCGAGCCTACCTCGGGCAATCAGGGCATCGGTCTGGCACTGGTCGGCGCAGTCAAGGGTTACAAAACCATCATCATCATGCCCGACTCCGTCAGCGTGGAACGCCGCAAGCTGATCAAGCACTACGGCGCGAAGGTGATGCTGATCCATGACGCGGGCGATATCGGCGCGTGCATCGACGAGTGCCTGAAAACGGCGCTGAAAATGAAAGAAAAGGACCCTCGGGTTTTTGTGCCCCAGCAGTTTGAAAACATCAACAATGTCCGCGCGCACAAGAAATATACCGCGCTTGAGATCATGCAGCAGTGCGCCGATACTATCGACGGGTTCTGCTCCGGCATCGGCACCGGCGGCACCATCACGGGCATCGGCGAGGTGCTCAAGGCGCAGTATCCCGATATCGAGATCTGGGCAGTAGAGCCGGAGAACGCCGCGATCTTAGCCGGCGGCACCATCGGCACCCATATCCAGATGGGCATCGGCGACGGGCTGATCCCCGGGATCCTGAATCAGAAGATTTATGATCAAATCTACGTTGTCACTGACGAAGAGGCGCTCGAAACTGCGAAGCGTCTGGCGCGCGAGGAGGGCCTGATGTGCGGCATCTCCAGCGGCACCAACGTCGCGGCGGCGCTGAAACTCGCGAAAAAGCTCGGACCCGGCAAGACGGTCGTGACCGTGCTGCCCGATACCGCCGAGCGCTATTTTTCAACGCCTTTATTTGAGGAATAAGATATGAGCAATCATCTGGAATGGGATATCATTGATAAGCAGACTTTACTGCATTCCCCGGTATTTGACGTAATAGAACAGTGGGAGCGCTCAGCTACGGGAATAATGGGAAGTTATGTGGCGATGGATGCGCCTGACTGGGTGCAGGTGATCGCGGAGTACAAAGGCAGCTTTGTGCTGGTGCGCCAATGGCGGCACGCGGCTGAGTGCCTGAGTCTCGAATTCCCCGGCGGTGTAGTCGACAGGGGAGAGGATGCGATGACTGCCGCCCGACGTGAACTGCTGGAGGAAACGGGATTTCAGGCGGAGAAAATCACCCATCTCGGCTCTGTCAGCCCTAATCCCGCGCTGTTCAAGAATCAATTCCATGTGTATCTTGCAGAGGAACTGACGCCGACGGGCGAGCAGCGTCTTGACGACGACGAGCTGCTGACCTATGAGCTGAAGCCTGTTGACGAGGTCTTATCCTCCTTCGGCAGGGGCGAGTTCACCCATGCCCTCATGGGCACGGCGATCGCGCTGTATGAACAGTATAAGAGAAAATGATGCAAAAACAGCCCGCGGACAGATCGCGGGCGTTAATGTTTATTGTAGGGGAGGCGCTTGTGCTTTCAGCTTCTTTGTTTTGACCGGCAGCATGATCAGCGCGAAGATGAACAGTCCGATGCTGACCCACTGAGAGGTGGACAGTCCGAAGAAGATGCCGCGGTACTCGTCGCCGCGGAAAAACTCGGTGATGAAGCGGATCACCGGATAGGTGAGCATATAGAGATAGATCAGGCGGCTTTCCATGATCCGTTTTCTGAACAGGGTCAGCAGCGCCCAGAACAGAACAAAGCAGCATGCGCTCTCGACCAGCTGGATCGGGAAGCGGTTGACGTCGTTGATCGACGGGTTGAGCGTGTTGTTGTGAACGGTGAAGCCGAACTCGCTCTCCACCCCGTAGCAGCAGCCGCCGAGGAAGCAGCCGATCCTGCCGAAGGTATGGAACAGCGGCGTCAGCACCGCGTAGATATCAAGGATATGGTCGCGGTGACCTTGCAGCTCTTTGGCGTATTTGGTATAGATCAGGATGCCGATGCCGCCGCCGATGAAGCCGCCGTAAAAAACAATGCCGCCGAAGGCGTATCTGATGATTGCCCAAAGCCCCTTCCAGCCGATTTTATCGAGCTTCGAAAAAGCGGCGATCAGCAGGCGGATATTGGTCAGCCCGTACAGCAGACTCGCAAAAATCACCAGACTGACGCATGCTGCGATCATTACGAGGGCAAAGTCGTAGATATCGATATCGAATCGCTTGATCAGGCGCGAGCCGACCAGCACACAGGCGGCAAAGCCCAGCACCGCCATCACGCCGTACATGCCGATCTGTTTGCCGAAGATCTCAAAAACAGGGAACATGTCCTTCTCCTTTACTTTCGTATATAATATGCAGATACCCCGTATCATCCGATCTGACGATATCGGGTATCTGCATAAGCTCTTAGGAATACAACGCAGCCGGCCGCACATCACGACCGGCTGTGAAGTTTCATTTTCTGAATCGGATTAGTTCAGAGAAGAGCTGACTTCTTCAAGGGCGCTGCTGAGCTGTTCTGCATAAGCATCGGGGTTGCTGGCAACCTCATTAACAGCAGCCACGCAGATACCGCAAGCGATGATACCGATGATGGACAGAACGATACCGATGATGGACAGAATCAGACCCGCGGTAGCCATGCCGCTCTTCTGACCGATGGCTTTGAAGCTCTTCTGAGCCAGTATCGCCATGACCAGACCGACGATCGCGCAAACCAGAGCGATGATACCGTATGCGAGACCCCACCAAGGAATAACGCAGGAAACGATACCCAGAACCAATGCTACGATCGCAAACGCCTTTTTACCCTGTTGTTCCATAATAAATCCTCCTAATATTTCTGTTTTGATTTAATGCATTAATCCATTAAATCCGTTATCAATCATACCATATTTTTTTCTGCAATGCAAGAAAAGCTACAGGTTTGTAGTAGTTTTGCCGCGGTGCAGCGCGCGCAGTTTCGATTATTTTGTCGCTTTCCGCCGGCAGCAAACTGCGGTAAAGTACGCTTTTTTGTCAAATGCACAGCGAGAAGCATCCGTTCTATGTGCATATTGCACAATACTTTCGCTCTATTTTTATATGTTTAGTAAAATTTTGTATCTGAAAGACAGTTTTTATTGTGCAGAACTTGAAATTGTTATATAATAATCAGGTAGCGGGTAAAAAAGCAGCCGATCATTCCCGCATTCGAAATATCAAACACTCTTGAAAGGAGTTTTTTCATTGAAACAGTACGATCCGAAACACATCATCAATATCGCTATGGCAGGACACTCCGGCGCGGGCAAGACCTCAGTCGCCGAGGCGATGCTGTATCTCGCCAAAGCGAGCGACCGTCTGGGCAAGATCGCTGACGGCAACACCCAGCTCGACTTTGATCCCGAGGAGATCCGCCGCAAGGTATCTATCGTTACCGCCGTGGCTCCCGTAGAGTGGAAGAATACCAAGATCAATATCATCGACACCCCCGGTCTGTTCGACTTTGAAGGCGGTCTGTTCGAGGGTTATCGCGCGGCTGAGACTGCGGTCATCGTCGTATCCGCGAAGGACGGCGTGAACGTCGGTACCGAAAAGGCGGTCAAGGCGGCGGATAAGGAAGGTCTGACCAAGATCTTCTTCGTCAACGGCGTTTGCGACGAGGACGCGCGTTTCTATCGCGTATTAGAGGATCTGAAGTCCACCTTCGGTCCCTCCGTATGCCCTGTTCTCGTTCCCCATATCGAGAACGGCGAGGCGAATACATATGTCAACCTGCTCGAATACAAGGCTTATAAATATGACAAGAAGGGCAACGCTGCTCCCACCCCCATCATCCCCGAGATGGGCGACCGCTTTGAGGGTCTGAGAGAAGCCATCAAGGAGGCTGTCGCCGAGACCAGCGAGGAGCTGATGGAGAAGTTCTTCATGGAGGAAGAGTTCACTCCCGAAGAGATCATCACCGGCGTATCGCAGGGCGTCAAGGACGGCTCTCTGTGCCCCGTATTCTGCGGCGACGCGGCTACCACCTACGGTATCGAGCAGTTCATGTCGAGCTTGACGTGGCTGGCTCCGACCGCTGCCGACAAGGGCGGCGAGACCGCTGTCGACGTCAACGGCGAGCCCGTTGAGATCGCCTGCAACGAGCAGGGCGCGACCGCGGCCATCATCTTCAAGACCTTTGCCGATCCGTTTGTCGGCAAGCTGAGCTACTTCAAGGTCGTATCCGGCAAGGTCTCTACCGACGCGCCGCTGGTCAACATGCGCACCGGTAATCAGGAGCGCATCACCAAGGTGCTGACTGTTCGCGGCAAAAAGCAGGAGGACGCCTCCTTTGTCGGAGCCGGCGATATCGGCGCTATCCCGAAGCTGACCTCCGCCAACACCGGCGATACCCTCTGTTCCCCCACCCGCAAGGTCATCCTGAACGGCATCGACTATCCCGCTCCTTCCTTCTCGATGGCGGTTTATCCCAAGAAGAAGGGCGAAGAGGATAAGGTCGCGCAGGGCGTCGCGCGTCTTGTGGAAGAGGATCCCACCATCAAGTTCAAGAACGACCCCGAGACTAAGGAGATGGTCATGTCCGGTATGGGCGAGCAGCATCTCGACGTCGTTGTGACAAAGTTAAAGAGCAAGTTCAACGTAGAGGTTGAGTTAAAGCAGCCCAAGGTTGCTTACCGCGAGACCATCCGCGGCAAGAGCGACGTAGAAGGCAAGCATAAGAAGCAGTCCGGCGGTTCCGGTCAGTACGGCGACGTATGGATTAAGTTTGAGCCGTGCGACGGTGATGATCTGCAGTTCGAGATCGCCGTTGTCGGCGGTTCCGTACCGAAGCAGTTCTTCCCCGCAGTTGAAAAGGGTCTGAGAGAATCCATCAAGAAGGGCCCGCTGGCGGGTTATCCGGTCGTCGGCGTCAAGGCGACGCTGTATGACGGCAAGTATCATCCCGTCGACTCCAACGAAATGGCGTTCAAGACCGCCGCGCAGCTCGCGTTCAAGGCAGGTATCCCTCAGGCGAAGCCCGCGCTCTTAGAGCCGGTCGGTACCTTGAAGGCGACTGTTCCGGATGCGAACATGGGCGACATCATGGGCGAGGTCAATAAGCGCAGAGGCCGCGTGCTCGGCATGAACGCTGCTGAGGGCGGTATGCAGATCGTCGAAGCTGAGGTTCCGATGGCTGAGATGGCTGACTTCTCTATCTTCATGCGCCAGTGCACCCAAGGCCGCGGCACCTTCACCTTCGAGTTCGAGCGCTATGAGGACGCTCCCGGTCAGGTGGCGCAGAAGGTCATAGAGGCGGCAAAGGCTGAAGAAGACTGACATGCAGTCTGGATGCAATAATACGGAGTTTTAGATAATGATTCTATTTTTCATTTTGAAGATAGCAAAGATTATCAGTTTGAGCTGGCTGTGGATCCCTGTCGCGCTGATCGCAAGCATCGTTCCGTTTGGATTGACGATCTGCTTTATTCTGATGAAATTGCTGGGCGGCTTTGCCGTTGATGTTTCATGGTGGTGGATCATCGGAACGATTATAATTGATTTGATTGAGAACATCATCCTTGATAAATGGATGAGAGGCAAATACAATAATTGACCAAATCACGATATGCAGCGCTCTGTTTCGGCAGAGCGCTGTTTTAGAAAACCATTATATTTGAAGAGACGAATGATCGGATTTGCGATCTCATACTAATTTCTGATAAAACACTTAAATAAGATATTAGCGGTAATTAACGCAATAGATGTTAAAGGGTTTAATTAGAATTAGCATCAGTCGATTAACACGGGTAAATATTGATCAGAGAGGATTTTGACGATGCTGATGTTCTTTCTTCTGAAAGTCACCCATATGACGACGCTCAGCTGGTGGTGGATGTTCGGCGGGATCTTCGGCACCGTTGCGCCGATGGGGCTTTCATTTTGCTTTGTGCTGATGAAGCTGTTCGGCTATGCCTCTCCCGAGCTGTCGTGGTGGTGGCTGATCCCGATCACGGCAGTCGATCTGGTCGAATTCCACTTGCTGCGAAAAGCGGTCGAAAAATATTTTTGGCGATAACAGTTTCCCGCGTGAATCTAATTTAGTAATCTTATTGTAAAAAGGAGCAGTTACAGCCC
Source organism: Ruminococcus sp. (assembly GCA_017404665.1). GTDB lineage: Bacteria > Bacillota > Clostridia > Oscillospirales > Acutalibacteraceae > Ruminococcoides. Next base: position 30,709 of record JAFRBX010000064.1, on the reverse strand, counting down.
TCCCTGCGTAAGGGAGGGTGGTGCGAAGCACCGGGAGGGTTGACATGGCAGGAACGAGTAGAAATCATCTGACATGATTCGATTCTGCCGGGGCGACCCCTCTGTATCTCTCTTTACGCAGGGGAGACTTTACGTTTCTTTTGACTTATTCATACTGCTTTGTAATATGTGTTTCATTTCTATTTCTGAATTAGGTTCACGTGAACAGTTTCGCCTTTGCGTTGACTTTTTTGTGCTGTTGTGTTATAGTGAAGATGCCAAACGAACTTAATATTTTTCTTATGCACAGGAATGTCGTTTTTTTTGTTTAGCAAAAACGCGGCACTTCAAATAACGCATTCCTTTGTGCATGTTTTATTAAGTTTGTTTGGCGACAACCGAAGTCTGCGTTTTTCGTGCGTACAGCCTTTGGTTGTGCGCATTTTTTGTTTTATGAGAAACTGCTTGATTCTTATGCTTCAAAACACGTGACTTCGGATACTGCGACAAAACTGACAAAAGACCTGTTCCGCTTGGGATGGGTCTTTTGCTCGCAAAAAATGCCAAGAAAACTTTGCAAAGCCTATTGACAAGTAAACTTGGCAGTGCTATAATCAGGACAATCAAGCTTGACAAGTAAACTTTGCATATTTTGATTGTCATTGCGAGGGCGTCTGCCCGTGGCAATCTCAACCGAAGAAAAGGAGATCATATCATGAACAGAGAAGATATTTTAAAGAAAGCGCAGGCAGAGAACCACGGCAAGGATTATGCCGATATCGAAGCACAGAAAAGTGGTACCCGCGCCGCGTATTTTGTCGCGGTGTTGCTGGTCATCCTTGTCGATACTGTCAACGGCTTTGTGTTGGGTTACGTCAACCGCGGCATGGATTTTGTGCTGTTTACGATGGCGTTCGTTGCCTTTTTGACAAAATATATCAAGCTGCGCAAGCGGCATGAGCTTTTTGTCACGATCTGTTGGGGTCTGCTGGCGCTGATGATGCTGGCGTTCTGGATCCTCCAGCTCTGCGGGGTGATGGCGTGATGGATAATGAGTTGGTTTTGAAGAACAACCTTGCCGCGATCCGCAAGGAGCAGAAGCTCTCGCAGTCAGCGCTTGCCGAGATGGTCGGCGTGTCGCGCAACACGATCAGCTCGATCGAGACGGGTCAGTTCAACCCGACCGCCAAGCTGGCGCTGATCCTGTGTATCGCGCTGGATAAGAAGTTTGAGGAGATATTTTATTTTTAACGGAGTGAAAATATGAAAACAGCAATCGTTTACTATTCCATGAGCGGCAACACACAGCAGACCGCTGAGAAAATCGCAAACATGATCGGCGCGGATATGATCCGCATTGAACCGAAAAAGGAGTACCCGTCCACGGGCTTCCGCAAGTTTTTGTGGGGCGGCAAAAGCGCCGTTATGGGGGATAAGCCGCGATTACAGCCTTATCACTTTGACGGTGATTATGACAGGATCATCTTCGGTACTCCCGTCTGGGCGAGCAGCTTTACTCCGCCGATCAGAACGTTTATTTCCGAGAATCGTGAAAAAATCGCGGGTAAGTCCGTTGCGGCGTTCGTTTGTTTTTCGGGCGGCGGTGCAGACAAGGCGCTGTTGAAGCTAAAGCAGTTTTTGGAGATCGATAGCCTTGACGCGGAGCTGATCCTCATCGACCCGAAGGATAACCCATCACCGGAGAATAAGAAGAAGATCAAAGATTTTTGTCATAAATTGACATGACAATGTCATATAATGGTGATAATTAAGCCCTCTCAATGTGAGAGGGCTTAATTGATTGATGTCGTTTTGACACGCCGTTGATCAACCTGAATAGATCAAAAAACCGATCAAAAGGCGGAAAAGATCATTCGCGAATAATCATGCTCTTGCCGGTCATTTCCTCGGGCTGGGGCAGACCCATGATGTCGAGCATGGTGGGCGCGATGTCGGCGAGCACGCCGCCTGCTCTCAGCTCCTTGCACTCGGGATATCCTACGACGCAGAAGGGCACGGGGTTGGTGGTGTGCGCGGTGAAGGGTGTGCCGTCCTTGTCGATCATGCGGTCAGCGTTGCCGTGGTCGGCAGTGATACAGGTCACGCCGCCCATCTCGGCGATTGCGTCGGATACCTTCTTGACGCCCCAGTCGACAGCCTCGACCGCCTTGACTGCTGCTTCAAAAACGCCGGTGTGACCGACCATGTCGCAGTTGGCAAAGTTGAGGATGACGACGTCGTACTTGCCGCTCTTGATGGCTTCGACGCACTTTTCGGTGACCTCATAGGCGCTCATGTGCGGCTGCATATCGTAGGTCGCGACCGCGGGTGATTTGACGAGGATACGATCCTCGCCCTCGTACTGCTTCTCGACGCCGCCGTTGAAGAAGAAGGTGACATGCGCGTACTTCTCGGTCTCGGCAATACGCAGTTGGGTCTTGCCGTTTTTGCTGAGATATTCGCCCATAGTGTTGACCAGCTTCTGCGGTTTGAAGGCGACTTCTACATTCGGCATGGTCGCGTCATACTGCGTCATGCAGACGTAGGTGACGGGGAATCTGCCGTATCTGCGCTCAAAGCCGGTAAAATCGTCATCGACAAAGGTGCGGGTGATCTCGCGCGCTCTGTCGGGACGGAAGTTGTAAAAGATGACGCTGTCGTTCTCTTTGACGGTGTCGCCGCCCGCGATCACGGCAGGCAGCATGAACTCGTCGGTCACGCCGTTGTCATAGCTGTTCTGCACCGCCTGAACGGGATCGGTCTCTTGAACACCCTCGCCGTAGACGATGGCGGCATATGCTTTTTCGACGCGCTCCCAGCGGTTATCTCTGTCCATCGCGTAGTAGCGGCCTTCGATGGTGGCGATTCTGCCGACGCCGATCTCCTCGCACTTCCTGACAGCCTGTGCGACATATTCCTTCGCGCTGGACGGCGGCACGTCGCGGCCGTCGAGGAACGCATGGATGTATACTTTGCTCAGTCCCTTGCGCTTGGCAAGCTCTAAGATGCCGTACAGGTGGGTGTCGTGGCTGTGAACGCCGCCGGGGGACAGCAGACCGAACAGGTGCAGGGAGCTGTCGTGCTCCTTGCAGTTGTCGATCGCCTTGTTCAGCGCTTCGTTTTCGAAGAAATCGCCGTCCTCGATGGATTTTGTGATGCGGGTGAGCTCCTGATATACGATGCGGCCCGCGCCCATGTTGGTGTGGCCGACCTCGCTGTTGCCCATCTGACCGTGGGGCAGACCGACGTCCAGACCCGACGCGCCGATCATGGTGACGGGATTTTTGAAGAACAGTTGGTCAAGATACGGGGTGCGCGCCTCTACGATGGCATTGCCGTACTTGGGCGCGATACCAAAGCCGTCCATGATGAGTAATGCAATTGGTTTTTTCATAAATATATCCTCATTTCAGAGAAGAGATAACAGATACTCGATAATAGATAACAGTGAAGGGCGGGACACCCGCACCCGATTTGTAATTACCCATACAACATATACAGATCTAAAACGCGTCAGCGTTTCCCTCAACTGTTATCTGTTCTCTTTTCTCTGTTATCTATTCTCTCTCATTCAGTTTCTTGTTGCCGCCGCGACGATCGCCGCGAACTTCTCGGCTACTAAGGAAGCGCCGCCGATCAGACCGCCGTCAACATTGGTCTTCTGGAGCAGCTCGTCAGCGTTCTTGTCGTTCATGGAGCCGCCGTACTGGATGGTAACGGCTTCAGCCGCGGCTTCATTGTACAGCTTCGCAAGGCAAGCGCGGATCAGCGCGCAGACTTCCTCCGCCTGCTCAGCGGTAGCGGTCTTGCCGGTGCCGATCGCCCATACGGGCTCGTAAGCGATCACGACGTTCTTCAGCTCTTCCTCGGTGACGTCCCACAGGTCGAGCTTGATCTGGCGGGCGACGACCTCTTCGGTGATGTTGCACTCGCGCTCCCAAAGCAGCTCGCCGACGCATACGATGGGCTTCAGACCTGCTGCCAGCGCCGCCTTGGTGCGCTTGTTGACGGTCTCGTCGGTCTCGCCGAAGTACTGTCTGCGCTCAGAGTGACCGATCACGACGTACTCTACGCCGATCTCTTTGAGCATGCCGGTGCTGATCTCGCCGGTGAAAGCGCCGCTCTCCGCCCAGTGGCAGTTCTCAGCGCCGATCTTGATGTTGGTGCCCTCGGCCGCTTCGATCGCGACGGCAAGGTCTACGTAAGGTACGCACGCGACGACCTCACAGCCCGCGTCCTTGACGAGGGGAGCGATCTCAGCGAGCAGCGCCTTAGCTTCGGAGGGAGTTTTATTCATTTTCCAGTTACCGGCGATGATCGCCTTTCTGACGTCTTTTTTCATAGTAATGATCCTTTCATATGGTAACAGAGGGCGGAGAACCCCGCCCTCATTCTGTTGATTTAGTCCTTGTCAGCGATAGCCGCGATACCGGGCAGTACCTTGCCCTCGAGGTATTCGAGAGAAGCGCCGCCGCCGGTAGAGATGTGGCTCATCTTGTCGGCAAAGCCGAGGTTGACAACAGCCGCAGCGGAGTCGCCGCCGCCGATGATGGTGGTAGCGTCGGTCTCAGCCAGCGCCTTCGCGACAGCGATGGTGCCCTCAGCGAGGATCGGGTTCTCAAATACGCCCATCGGGCCGTTCCATACGACGGTCTTTGCGCTCTTGACAGCGTCCGCGTACAGCTCGCGGGTAGCGGGACCGATATCCAGACCCATGCTGTCCTCGGGGATCTCGCCCGCGGCAAATATCTCGGTTTCGATGGGAGCGTCGATCGGATCGGGGAAGCTCTTGGTGCAGACGGTGTCGATGGGCAGGAGCAGCTTCTTGCCGAGCTCCTCTGCCTTCTTGATCATCTCGTTGCAGTAGTCGAGCTTGGTGTCATCGACGAGGCTGGTGCCGATCGCCTTGCCCTGCGCCTTAGCGAAGGTGTAAGCCATGCCGCCGCCGATGATCAGGGTGTCGCACTTTTCGAGCAGGTTCGAGATAACGTTCAGCTTGTCAGCGACCTTAGCGCCGCCGAGGATGGCGACGAAGGGACGTACGGGAGCTTCTACCGCGTTGCCGAGGTAGTCGATCTCCTTCTGCATCAGATAGCCGACTGCGGTCTCCTTGATATGGTCGGTCACACCGACGGTAGAGCAGTGAGCGCGGTGAGCGGAGCCGAACGCGTCCATGACGAATACGTCAGCCAGAGAAGCCAGCTCGGAGCTGAACGGCTCGAGGTTCTTGGTCTCTTCCTTGCGGAAACGGGTGTTCTGGAGCAGAACGACGTCGCCGTCCTTCATGGCGGCGACCGCCGCCTTGGCGTTCGCGCCGACGACCTCGTCATCGTTGGCGAATACGACTTCCTTGCCCAGCAGCTCGGACAGGCGCACGGCTACGGGAGCCAGAGAGAACTTCTCTTCGGGACCGTTCTTCGGCTTGCCCAGATGGGAGCAGAGGATCAGCTGACCGCCGTCGGCGATGATCTTCTTGATGGTGGGCAGAGCGGCGGTGATACGGTTGTCGTTGGTGATCACGCCGTCCTTGAGCGGTACGTTGAAGTCACAGCGGCACAGTACCTTTTTGCCGGCGAAGTTGATGTCGTCAACGGTGTACTTGTTCAGTTTCATGGTAAAAACATCCTTTCTTTGCATCGGGAATCCGCTTGATGTTTGCCTTTGCTAACCGCGTATTCCAAACACTATAATTTTACTTCCTAATTATATAACAAAACGGTAACAGTTTGCAATAGCAAAATGGAAGATTATTGGGATTATTTGTTAAAAATCACAAAAATTCCCCGTTTTGCATCAATGCTTTACGGGGCGGATGATCAAATGGTTCTGATGGTTTTACAAAGGCGGGGAAGAGGCGTCGTTTGCGCGGTAAACCTCGGCTTTGCCGTTTTCGGTACGGACGGTGACGTAAAGATCGTTTCCCTTGACCCAAAATCCGAAGATCTCGTATCGTGTGCCGTTTTGCCTGCGGGAGCTGTAGCTGTGCAGGACGAAGTCGCTTTCCTGCAGATCATATGGAGTCAGGCTGTCGCTTTCGCTTAGGTACTCTATCGCGAGAGGATAAGCGGGCGATTGCTTGGCAAAATGAAAAGCGACGGAGAAAATAACCGTGAACAGCATAGCGACGCCGAGGACGACACAGGCGACAATGATAAAAATCTTTCGTTTCTTTCTCGGGGGAGTGGTAAAGCTCTGTGCCAAAGCGGGTTGGGGAGCGATTGTCTGTCCATTGACAGTCTTGCGCTTCATATAAGGAGGTGTGAAGGTATCAGTGAGCATATCACCGAGGGAGCGTCCGTTGATAATCAGGACGAAGAAGTCGATAAAGTAAATAAAATACGGCAGATTTCGCAGGATCAGCTTATACCATTTCGGACGGCTTCCGTCGGCGGCGTTGGCGACGGTCATGCGGGTGATGCGCTTGCCGAGGCTTCTGCCGTTGAAGATGAAATCGCGCAAGAGTATCAGCGTCAGGGCGATGATAGAGATCAGCACCGTCAGTCTGCCGGAGTGCATGAAATAGCTCCGGAATAGGAGGAAAGCAAACGGAACCGTCATGATACCCGCCATCTCACAGAATAAAACGTCCAGAAAAAACGCGCCGATGCGCCTGAATCGCGTGTCGTTCTGCGGCAGGGCGTTGGTGTTATATGCGATCGTCGGCTGATCGTAGGGTTTGCGTTCACCGTTCATCAGCTCTTCGGCAGTGACGTCTAGCAGCCTCGCCAGTTCAAAGAGCTTTTCGGTGCGCGGCTTTGATTCTCCGTTTTCCCATTTAGAGACCGCCGCGGGCGTGACGTCCAGTTGTTCCGCGACCTCTGCCTGCGTTAAGCCCTTTTCCTCGCGCAGCTGACAAACAAAGTTGCCGAAGCGGTAATCATTCTCTTTCATATGTCCTCCGATGAAAAGAATTCTCAGGCATATTATAGCAGAATGTAACGTTTGCGGCAACAAATATCCTGTTGAATTTCAGTTGATATTGTCTTTCGGGGTATTGTTTTGCTGCGCATCCTCCCAGCTGTGGCGGTGCAGCTCGCCCTTTGTCAGCAGATCGGGATAATCCCATTGTCTGAGCACCTCATAACAGCCGATGGCTACACTGTTCGCGAGGTTCAGCGATCGTGCCTCATCGATCATAGGGATGCGCACACAGCGATCGGGATAACGCATCAGCACGTGCTCGGGGATGCCGCGCGTCTCCTTGCCGAAGATGATGTACGCGCCGTCGGGGTAGCTTATGTCAGAGTGCTTGTGACGCGCCTTGGTGGAGAAGAAAAAGTATTCCCCGCCCGCGGTCTTGTCAAAAAAGTCATCGATAGAGTCATAGTAGGTGATATCGACCAGATACCAGTAGTCGAGCCCAGCGCGCTTGAGGTTGCGGTCGGTGATCTCAAAGCCGAACGGCCGCACCAGATGGAGCCGCGCTCCCGTAGCGGCGCAGGTGCGCGCGACGTTGCCGGTGTTCTGCGGGATCTCGGGTTCAAACAGGACGATATTCAGAGTTTTATTGTCAGATTTTTCCATAATGAATTGCCTCTTTTATCATGGAATATGTATTGCGTTTGCGCAGAAAATAATAATAATCGTTAAAACAGTAAAGGAGATGACAAAATGCAAAAAGCTATGTGCAATTCGAGCGACTGCAAAAAGAAAGGCGGCAGCCTGAAATGCATCCTCGGCGGTTTGGCGGCGGGCATCGCGGTCAGCGCTGTCGGCGTTGTGATGATGAACAACAGCACCAAAACCCTGCAGAAGAAAGCCGGCAAGGTAGCCGACGCGATGGAGGATCTGCTCAACAGTGCAAAGGATATGTTTCAGTAATTTTTCAAAGAGAGCGTTTACTGCCGCCCCCTCTGACGAGGTACCCCCGTTGGGGGAATGTCCGCAAAGCGGACAAGGGGGGGAGCCGTTTCCGGCGAGGAAGTTGGGGGAGAGATAACGCAGCATAATTGTTACAATCCGCTTTTTGACTCAAGCCATCGTTGAATCATCATTGCGTACGGTATTGAGTCAAAAGTTTCAATGTATCACTAAAGCTGCGTTATCTCTCCCCCGCAGTCAAACAATCTTTTCTTTCTAAACTGCTTCTTGCGTGCCCCCTCGTCAGAGGGGGCTGATCAAGCTGTATTCTCTCATACGTACTTTGTATGGGAGCCTTGCCTTTTCCTTCCTTTTATGTTACACTTGATTCATTCAAGATAATAATGGGAGGAATCAATATGGAACTGATCCAAAGCTTTTCCGTCGATCATACACGCATCATCCCCGGGATTTTTGTCAGCCGCGTGGATACCGTCTCGGGCGGTAAGGTCACGACCTATGATATCCGGCTGAAAAAGCCCAACCGCGAGCCGGTGATCGACGTCGCGGCGATGCATTCGCTCGAACACCTCATCGCCACCTTCCTGCGCAACGATCCCGACTGGAAGGACGAGGTCATCTACTGGGGTCCGATGGGATGCCTGACCGGGTTTTATCTCATTCTCAAAGGAGAGCGCGCTCCCGCCGGGATCTATGATCTGCTCCTGAGAGCCTTCAAAGCGGTGGACGACGCGCAGGAGGTTCCCGGCGCGGCGCCGGTGAACTGCGGTCACTATCTGATGCACAACCTTGGTATGGCGAAGTGGTACGCCGCAGAATTCGCCGCCTATCTCGAAGCAAACGCGGATAACCCCGCGATCTTTGAATATCCGAGGGCTCAGCGGCTCGTCACGGATGACGGACAGCAGTTCTACGATTCGTAACGGCGCGCGTTATGTTTATCCATCCTGTTCCTCGGATATCGAGTCAGGTGCCCATGAAGGAATAATTTTTTCAGAGAAAAGCGCTTGCTGCGGCAGACGCTTTTTCTATATATAATATATGTTTCTCCCGTGACACAAGTGTCGCGGTCGGTCAATGATGCAATCCTTCAGTGCTCCCTTTACCAAAGGGAGCCTATTCAAAATCCGTGAAGCTCAGATTGAGGTCAACGGTTCCCTCCACGCCCGCGATCGAGCCGCTCATGCTGTACTGCCACATGTCAAATTTGTAGTACATGGTGGGGAATTCGCGGTAATCGGCGAGCCAGAAGTCATAGTCCTTCATGGTCTCAAAGTCGTACATGATGAACATCTGCTGGGTGTTGGAGTAGACGATGGATTTGTATCCCGCCTCGGTCACGGTGTCGCAGAAGGTCTCGGCGATCGCGGTAAGCTGTTCGCCGGTAACGCTGTCCGTACGGGCGGTTTCCTCCGCGATGTTTTCCCAGTCGAGGGCGATCGGATAGTCGAGCTTTTTGCCGCTGAGCTTTTGGATGGTGAAGCTCGCTTCCTCGGCGGCGTCCTCGGCGCAGTTTGCCTGCGAGAAGAAGTACGCGCCGATCTTCAGCCCTGCCTCACTCGCCTGCGCATAGTATGTATCAAAGGCTTTGTCCTCATATAAGCCGCCGTCGTCGCCGTAGTATCGTCCGCCGACGCGCAGCATGACAAATTCTACGCCTGCTTCCTTCATCGCGCCGAAGTCGACCTCGCCCTGATATTCGCTCAGGTCGACGCCGAGGTGCGAGATCTTCTTGCCGTCCTCATAGTAGGCGGGAAAACCGTTCTCGTCGGTGATGAGGTTCTCGGCGGTGTAGGTGTTGATCTCGGCGCCCTCGACGGTCTGCAGCTCGATATCGCCCATCACGGAGTCGTTGATGGTGACCATCTCGCCCGCCGAGGTCGGCACGGCATTTTCATCGGTGACCGTTTTCGGCTTCAGCGCGCGGCTAAGGCCCCACGCAACGCCGATCACCAGCGCCGCTGACAGCACGATCGCCGCCAGTATGACGGGTATGCGGTGTTTGCCGGAGGGCTCGTCCGCGCGTTTTGGCGTTTTTTTCGGTTTCTGTTTCATATCTTCCTCGATTTCTTCGATCTTTTCCGTATCGGCGGCGTCATCATCCGCTTTCGTGTTTTCCGGGGCAGATGAGTTTTCCGGCTGTTCACCGTCCGCATCGGGTCCATCCGGCGCGGAGAGCTCATCCAACTCACCTAAGCTCGCTTTCAGTTCCGCCAGCTCTTGATCGAGACTTTCCAGCGGATCGCCCTGCGTATACAGATTGTCGTTGTTGTCGTCTAAATAAGCCATAAATGCTCCTGTTTACGGTATTTTTCCTATATAGGATAGCACAAAAGCGGGTTGTTGTAAATAAACTTCACAATATGTTTACCTTTTACTTGAAAAAACGCGCACGTTCGATTATAATATACCTAAAACGCGCCGACAGCCGTCATAGGACGGTTTGCGGCAGAGCAAATAACGGAAAGGAGGAAGGCTCTTGCAGAATAATGGTCAGCGAAAACACACGACCGAACAGCTCTTGCGGGCGATCGATACTTGTCCGACGATCGAAAAGCTCTTTGAGCTGGTCAAGAACGAACATATCGTGATACAGATGCAGAGCTTTAACTCCGCGTCCTCTCTGCCTAAGCAGGCGCCCAAGCCGATCCCCGACCTCTCCCCGCTGGACAGCCTGAAGATACGGGTGCGTCAGGCGGTACTGGGCGAGGCGCGCCGAACGGGCGCTCCTCCCCAAAGACCGCGGCACACCAAGGAACAGCTCATCCGCGCGGTGCAGACATGTCCCACCATCGACAAGCTGTTTGAGCTGGTGAAGAACGAGCGTATCGTGATACAGATGAAGAGCTTCAGCTCCGCCTCCGGACTGCCGCAGCGGCGACTCAGCGGCGCGGAACTGACGCCGGACAAAAGTCCGCTCGACCGCCTGAAGGAACAGGTGCTCGACGCGGTGATGAACGGCGGATAAATCAATATTGACGCAAAAAAGCAGCGGATCGTCCGCTGCTTTTATCATATAGTCATTGCGAGGGGCTTTAGCCCCGTGGCGATCTCAACCTTATTTAAAACCGTCATTGTGAGGTTCCTTGAACACGCGTGTTCGAGGCTGTGGCAATCTCAACCTTATTTTAATTTGTCATTGCGAGGACTTTAGTCCGTGGCAATCTCAACCGATTAAAAATGGTCGAATACCCCTCGGTTGTCGCGGGAGAGTGTATCAATTCTGACTGTCCGACAGGATCATCTTGCCCTCATGGTCGGTGTAGTATGCGCCCTCGGGGATGATCTGCGATACGGGCACGATCGTATAGCCTTCCCCCTGTATGCACTCGATGATCTGCGGCAGCGCCTCGGGGGTGTTCGCCGCGCCGTTGTGCAGCAGGATGATCGAGCCGGGACACAGCTTTTCTTTGATGCGGCTGACCATCTCCGCGGGGGATGGGTCCTTCCAGTCGAGGCTGTCGATGTTCCACTGCACGCAGTACATCCCGCAGCTCTTTAAGCCCTCAACCAGCTTGTTGTCATACTCGCCGTAGGGTGCGCGGAACAGGGTCGGCGCGCTGCCGGTCAGCGCTTCGATCGCTTGGTTGCAGTCGTCGATCTCCGTCTGCTGCTCCTGTGCCGAAAGCTCGGACATATGCGGATGGGTGGAGGAATGGTTGCCTACGTCGTGACCGCGCGCGGCGATCTCCTTCACGTCGTCGGGGTACTTGTCGACCCACTGCTTGACGAGGAAAAAGGTGCTTTTGACCTCGTATTTGTCAAGAATATCGAGCAGGGTGCTCGTCTGCTCGTTGCCCCATGCCGCGTCAAAGGACAGCGCGCATACCTTTTCCTGCGTATCGACATAGTAGATCGGGATCTGCCGCGGCTCGCCGGTCGTGGCGACGATGTTGTTCGCGGTGGAGAAAAGGACCGCGATCGACAGCGCGCCCGTCAAAACGCAGGCGAACAGGATCGTCAGCTTTTTGCGCGTCAGTATCATAAAGCTCATTCTATCACCGCTTTATGATATGATCGTTATACGAGGAATATGACAGTCGGTCAGAAGAACCAAGTAAAAGAAACAGGACTGCCGCACCGCGACAGTCCTTGGTTTATTGAAATTCGGTTGAGATTGCCACACCCCGCAAGCGGGGTATGCAATGACGATTTGATCAGGCTTTGCCGACGGAGCCGAAGATCTCCATCTTCTCTTTGACCTTCGCCTTGATCGCCTCGGTGCCGGGAGCCAGCAGCTTGCGGGGGTCGAAGCCCTTGCCCTGCTTATCCTTGCCCGCCTCGATGTAGGCGCGGGTCGCCTCGGCGAATACGAGCTGGCATTCGGTGTTGACGTTGATCTTGCTGACACCCAGCGAAATCGCCTTCATGATCATGTCGTCCGGGATTCCGGTACCGCCGTGGAGTACGAGCGGCATATCGCCGGTCTTCGCCTGGATTGCATCGAGAGTCTCAAAGGAGAGTCCCGGCCAGTTCTCGGGATATACGCCGTGGATGTTGCCGATGCCGGCAGCCAGCATGGTGACGCCGAGATCTGCGATCATCTTGCACTCTTCGGGATCAGCACATTCGCCCATGCCGACAACGCCGTCTTCCTCGCCGCCGATGGAGCCGACTTCCGCTTCGATGGACAGACCCAACTTATTGCAGATGCCTACGAGCTCCTTGGTCTTTTCGAAGTTCTCTTCGATCGGATAGTGGGAGCCATCGAACATGATGGACGAGAAGCCCGCCTCGATGCACTTCTTGGCGCCTTCATAGGAACCGTGGTCAAGATGCAGCGCGACAGGAACGGTGATGCCGAGCTCCTCGAGCATGCCGTTGACCATGCCGACGACGGTCTTGTAGCCGCACATATACTTGCCTGCGCCCTCGGATACGCCGAGGATAACGGGGGATTTGAGCTCCTCAGCGGTCAGCAGGATCGCCTTGGTCCACTCTAAGTTGTTGATGTTGAACTGACCGACAGCATAGTGACCGGCCTTGGCTTTGGTGAGCATTTCTTTCGCGTTTACTAATGGCATAATAATTCCTCCTTGTATGTTTTGTATGAAAACATAATTAGTTACCAATTATTATATCATCATTTTGACGATGACGCAATATGTAAATCAAAAAATAAATGTAAATAATGCAAATTATATCGAGTGTTTCGGTTGAATCAGCCGATGCTTTGCAATATAATAGGATTGACATGCAGGATCGGCATGGGATCCTGAGTAATGAGGCGGCTTGATGGAAACAAAAAACAACATTTCTGCAGAGATCGATTTTGAGAAAACGGCGGTCAGGGTGTCTGTCGTCAGCATCGTCGGGAATATCGCGCTCTCCCTCTTAAAGCTTTTGGCGGGCATTTTCGCCCATTCGGGCGCTATGGTCAGCGACGCCGTACACTCCGCGTCGGATGTTTTCAGCAGCATCGTCGTGATCATCGGCGTGAAGCTGTCCGCCCGCGCGTCCGACGACGACCATCCCTACGGTCACGAGCGACTCGAATGTGTCGCGGCGATCATATTGGCTATGATCCTGTTGGCAACGGGACTGCTGATCGGATATAACGCGCTGGTGACGATCGTTTCGGGAGAATATGAGGATCTCGCCGTGCCCGGCGTTCCGGCGATCGTCGCGGCGGTCGTTTCGATCGCAGTGAAGGAAGCGATGTTCCGCTATACCAAGCATTATGCCGAGAAGCTCGATTCGGGTGCTCTGATGGCGGACGCGTGGCATCACCGCTCTGACGCGCTCTCTTCCGTCGGCGCGCTCATCGGCGTCGTCGGCGCGCGGATGGGCTTCCCGGTGCTTGACTCGGTCGCGAGTCTTGTCATCTGCGTATTCATCGCCAAGGCGGCTTTCGATATCTTCAGGGACGCCGTCGATAAGATGGTGGATCATTCCTGCGATCAGGAGACGGAGGACGAACTGTGGGAGTGCGTTGTACAGCAGGAGGGCGTTGTCGGCGTCGACCTGCTCACCACCAGAATGTTCGGCAGCAGGATCTATGTCGATATCGAGATCGCGGTCGACGGCGACCTGACTCTCAGGGATGCTCACGCGATCGCCGAGCGGGTACACAGCACGATCGAGCAGAGCTTCCCGAAGGTCAAGCATATCATGGTGCATGTCAACCCGGCAAACAAGGGAAAAGCGGAATGATGCGCGCCTGACATTACTGAAAGAGTCATTGCGCACCCGCTTGCGGGGTGCGGCGATCTCGACCGAATAAGCTTTACACCCGCACAGCTTAGGCGGGATATTCACTAAAGAGGATAAATCCTGTGTTTTGCTTGATTCTATCGGTTATTTGGATTATAATGTATGAGATCACTGCAAAAGGAGAGATAGTATGCCTTTTATCAACGCTAAGTTTTCAACGACCGTATCGCCCGAAAAGGAGATCGAACTCAAATCCGCTCTCGGGGACGCCATCACCCTGCTCGGCAAATCCGAGCAATATCTGATGGTCGAGATCGAGGATGACCGCCGTCTGTATTTCGGCGGCAAAAACGATCAGCCGATCGCGTTCTTCGACGTCAGCCTGCTCCACTCCGCTCCCCGCAAGAGCTACGAGGCGCTCACGCAAAGATTGTGCGCGATCGCGAAGGACATTATGGACGTGGACGGCAGCAACGTCTATGTCAAGTTTGAGGAGACCGAGAACTGGGGCTATGACAGCTTTATGTTTTAACGAGCATTCCCCTTGAGGGGAAGGCTATAGGAGGTATATAATGAAAATAGTTGTACTCGCCGGAGGGCTTTCCTCCGAACGCGATGTTTCGATCTTGTCAGGTTCCAAGATCGCCGGCGCCCTGCGCTCAAAGGGGCATCAGGTCGTCTTGATCGACGTGTTCATGGGCTATGAGGGCGACGATTTCGACGCCGACAGGCTTTTTGCCGAAAACTACGATTTTACGGATAACGCGGTCATCGGAACCGAAGCGCCCGATATTGAAGCGGTGAAAAAGAGCCGCAAAAATCAAAGCGGCGTGTTCTTCGGCGACCATGTCATCGAGCTGTGCCGCGCGGCGGATATCGCCTTCCTCGGTCTGCACGGCGGCGAGGGAGAGGACGGCTCGGTGCAGGCTGCGCTGCAGCTCTACGGCGTTAAGTATACCGGCTCCGATCAGCTCGGCGCCGCAATCGCCATGCACAAGGGCGTGACAAAGGGCGTTTTTCTCAATTCGAACGTTCCCACCCCTCCCAGCCGCTTATATAAACGGGAATTCATGGGCGAGGGCTATCTTGACAGCTGGGAAGATTTTCCCTGCGTCGTCAAGCCCTGCTCCGCCGGCTCGTCCGTCGGCGTACAGATCGTCGCCGACAGAGAGCAGTTCGTTGCCGCGGTGGGAGCCGCCTTCCGCTATGACGACGATGTGCTGGTGGAAAAATACATCAAGGGCCGTGAATTCTCGGTCGGCGTCTTAGGCGGCAAGGCGCTGCCTGTCATCGAAATTATCCCGAATGAGGGCTGGTACGATTACGAGAACAAGTACCAGGCGGGCGCGACGACAGAGATTTGTCCCGCTGAGCTGGATGAAGAGATCGCAGAAAAAATGCAGCGCGAAGCGGAGCACGCCTTTGAGGTGTTGCGCCTGAAGGTTTACGGCAGAGTGGATTTCCTGCTCGACAGCCAAAACCGCTTCTATTGTCTGGAGGCGAACACCCTGCCCGGCATGACGCCGATGTCGCTTTTGCCGCAGGAGGCCAAGGCGGCGGGGATCGACTATCCCGAGCTGTGCGAGAAGATCATTGAGCTGAGCTTGAAGAAATAGAGAACAGATAACAGTGAATGGCGGGCTCTGCACGCACCCGATCTTAATATTATTTCAAAACGCGTCAGCGTTTTCCTTAACTGTTATTTGATATCTATTACCTGTTATCTGAATCCGGAGGATTCCCATGAAACCCATCACCTTAAAAGAGGTCGCTCAGGCGTGCGGCGGAGAGTTGCACGGCGACCCCGATATTAAAATCACATCCATTGTCACTGACAGCCGCAAGGCGGGTAAAGATTCGCTCTTTGCCGCGATCCGCGGCGCGCGCGCCGACGGGCATCGATTCATCCCCGCTGTCGCCGGGCAGGGCGCTGTCTGTGCGCTGTGCGAAGAAGCGCCCGCGGCGGATATCGCCTACATACTGGTCGATTCCACGCTGATCGCCCTAAAGGGTATCGCGGAGTATTACCGCTCGCTGTTTACGATCCCGTTCATCGGTATCACCGGCAGCGTCGGCAAGACCTCGACCAAGGAGTTCATCAGCGCGGTGTTGGCGCAGAAATACAACGTCCATAAGACGAGCGGCAACTTCAACAACGAGCTGGGCGTGCCGATCACGCTGTTTGGTCTGGAGGAAAGTCACGAGGTCGCCGTCATCGAGATGGGGATATCCGGCTTCGGCGAGATGACGCGCCTTGCCAAAATGGTGCGTCCCGATATTTCGGTCATCACCAATATCGGCTACTGCCATCTGGAGAACCTCGGCGACCGCGACGGCGTGCTGCGCGCCAAGACCGAGATGTTTACTTATCTGAAGGATGACGGCACGATCATCCTGTGTCACGACGATGACAAGCTGCGTACCATGACCGATTACCGCGGCATCCAACCGATCTTCTACGGTACCGGGAACGATGAATTCCGCGCCGAAAATATCGTTGAAAAGGGTCTGGACGGTATCAGCTGCACACTGATCAACAAGGATACCAAAATCGACGTCACGATCCCGACGATGGGACGCCATAACGTCCTCAACGCCCTGTGCGCGATGGCGGTCGGAACAAAACTGGGCTTGACCGCCGCCGAGATCAAACACGGACTCGAGAGCTTTCAGAACGTCGGCTCCCGCAACCGTATCATCAAGACCGAAGCATATACCATTATCGACGACTGCTACAACGCCAACCCGACCTCAACCAAGGTGGGACTGGATACGCTCAGCAGACTCGACGGCAGAAAGGTCGCTGTATTAGGCGACATGAAGGAGCTGGGCACGGATGAGCGCAAGCTCCACCGCGAGGTGGGAGCCTATGCCAAAACGGTCGGTATCGACCTGCTGATCGCCGTCGGACCGCTTTCCGAGGCGACCGCCGAGGGCTTCGGCGACGGGGCGTATTACTTTGCCGACGTCGACGGCTGTATCGACAAACTCGGCGAGCTGCTGCAGAACGGCGATACCGTGCTGGTAAAGGCGAGTCACAGCATGCAGTTTGAGCGCATTGTGGAAGCGCTGTCATAAGCCTTTCCCTCGATGGGGAAGCTAATGGAGGAAACTATGAAATTCATCTCTTGGAACGTCAACGGCTTGCGAGCCGTTGTCAATAAAGGCTTTAACGAGATATTCCGCGAGCTGGACGCGGACTTCTTCTGCCTGCAGGAAACGAAGCTGCAGGAGGGTCAGATCGACCTTTCCTTCGACGGCTGGGAAAGCTACTGGAACTATGCCGAGCGTAAAGGTTATTCCGGCACGGCGATCTTCACGAAGTACACACCGCTGTCCGTCAGCTATGGGATCGGCGTGGAGGAGCACGACAAAGAGGGTCGTGTCATCACCCTCGAATATGAGGATTTCTACCTCGTTACCGTCTATGTGCCCAATTCGCAGGACGGCTTGAAGCGCCTTGACTACCGCATGCGGTGGGAGGATGACTTCCTTGCCTACATCCGCGTGCTCGACAAGAAAAAGCCTGTTATCTACTGCGGCGACCTCAACGTCGCGCATCAGGAGATCGACCTGAAGAACCCCAAGTCGAACCGCAAGAACGCCGGCTTCACCGATGAGGAACGCGGCAAGATGACGACGGTGCTCACATCGGGCTTCACCGATACATGGCGCAGTCTGAACCCCGACGTCGAGGGCGTCTATTCATGGTGGAGCTACCGCTTTAACGCCCGCAAGAACAACGCCGGATGGCGCATCGACTATTTTATTGTATCCGATCGGCTTGCCGACAAGATCGAGGAGGCAAAGATCCATACGGACATTTACGGCTCCGACCATTGTCCAGTAGAGCTGGATATTTCTTTTGAGAAGTAAACCGAAAGAGCGGAAAACAGCTGGGGTATTTTGTCAGTAGCCCGGTAACCCGCGATATATTTCGTATAAAAAACAAAAGCGTGCGCCGAAGGGCGATGTCCTTAGCGGAAAAATCCAAAATCGAATAGGATACAGAAAAGCTGTCTTGGAATTCCAAGGCAGCTTTTAACTTGTAGATCTGAACAGCTAAAAGTAAGATTGCAAACCCATACACCCACTTGCAACCTTGCAATCTTGCAACCTTATAGCGGAAAATATTACCATGCATTAACAAAGAGTAATCCCTCTGTGAATTGTCACAGCAGTCGATTCTTAATTCAGTCTGGTTAGCTTGCGTTTTATTGGTTTTTTTATACCGATATGGTCTTTTGAACATCACTTGTGAAGATAAACTACGATACATGACAAAGAATAAGGCAACATTGCAATCCGAAACGAGCAGTTGAAATTCACGATGAATTCTTTTGGGAATGTCTAAAGTTTGCGTCATCTCTAACATTAACATATTTTTTTCGTAACTTTAACGTATTTTTGTTGACATTTTTTCGTAGATATGATAGATTATATATGTATAATTAGATTTAGAAGCGACTCCGTCATTTGCGCGAAAAATGCAAGAATTCTTCTTAATCTCATTGCATAATAATGGGGCATAGATATGTTCTTACCAAATCGGTTTCGCTTTTTAGATATTCACGGTATAATAATGCTTAAAGGTGAATGAACTTGTCTAAGGTTAGTTTGTTATTGGCGATTATGCTTGTTGCTGTTTTGATGTGCTTTACGGCATGCGGTGAAAGCAACGATAAGAATGATGCAGCATCCTCACAAAGCAGCGCAGATCAATCCCCTTCCGATACGAAACAATCCCCTTCCGATGCGATAAAGACCCCTTCTGCGTCCGACGCCTCTGTCGGACAGGATGGCAGCGAAGGCTCCGTAAAGAGTGACGCCAAATCAGTTCAAGATCCCTCTGAAGGTGACGGAAACGTCAACGAAGGATCCGACGGCAAAGCAAGTGGCGATGGTACGTCCTCATCGAACAGCTCCGATGAACCGGAAACTCCGGGAGACGGAAGAAGCCGGAATGAAGATTCGACAAGTTCAGAACCGGCTGTTGTCCGTCCGACTGTGCCGTCCCCGAAAAGTCCGGAAGTGAACGATAACGCAGAGGTGGATATTAATGACCTTTAGACTGCGAATCATAAAGTCCGTTTTGTTTTGTCTCTTTGCTGTTTTTCTCGCCGGTACTGTGGTTGCAGCGGCTGAGATCAAGCTCGGAGACACCGACATCGACGGAGATGTCACGATCATCGACGCTACCTGCATCCAAAGGAGCCTTGCCGGTCTGGCTGTAAGCGGAGAGTTCTCCCGCCAAGCGGCTGATGTTGACGGAAGCGGCGATATCGAAATAACGGACGCTACCTTTATTCAACGATGGTTAGCAGAAATCCCTACGCCTTATCCCATCGGCGAGGAAATCGAATCATCGTCTGAACCGCCGACACAACCGACTGAGCCATCGAGCCAGCCTACAGAATCACCGACACAGCGACCAACTGACGAGGAAGGCTGGGGACACGATGTTTTTCGACCCTGATATGTACAGATATTCTTTTATTCTTAGGTGAGTTAGGAGATAGTCAAGTGAAACAACCTGTATATGAACGAGCAGAATTAATAATAACAGAGTTTGACACAGAAGATGTGATCACTACTTCTGGTGTGACCCCTACCGAACCGACGCGTTTGTTGACCGAGAACAGTTTCGGAGGTCACGGCAACTTTGAGCTTGAAGTGCCCGGATCTTGGTTTTAATGCAATGAAACAGGACGGACGATGTATTTCGCCCGTTGCTAAAACTATGCGGCGTTCCTCTGAAACACGAGAACGCCGTTACGATTTTTTGGGGGAAGTATGAAACAAAAGTTGACGCCGAGATGGTGCATCATCACATTAACGGGCTTACTGTTTGCCGCTTACTCTGCGTACAATGCATTTATCATCATCAGAGACAGAAGCGCATTATCAACACAGGCAATCTTTATCAGCGTTGTTGTAGCCCTGATGTTCTCCGTACTCGCGGCTTATGCATTGACATCCGGGTTATGGTCGTCGAAGAAGCTGATCCTGTTCCGGATCATACGCAGAGTAGCGTTCATCATCGCGTTACTCACGATTTTCGCTCTGAAGCTGCGTACGATCAGCGCGGTTCTTGCCTATATAGATGATCCGCGGTCGGATGCCGTGCTTTATGCCTGCTCATACTTTATGACGCTTGCAGGTATGCTGATCCTGCTCGTCTACTACATTTTCATACGCAGACGTTTCTTGTTCTTTCCGAGAGCATCTGTGTTACTTCCTTTGATAGCTGCGATACTATTCTTTGGCAGTTTTATTTTGGAAGTGATCCTTTACTTCGCGTACGGTATCTGTTTAGAGGCAAATCTTCTGAGAACTGTCGTGATTCGTCCGGTGTTTTATCTGGGATTTATCGGTTTGTCTGTGTACTATATGTTTCCACCGCAGATAGTTGATCCCAAGTAGGAATGCGGCACGGAAAAAGCAAGAATGGATATGCCTGAGCTTCGCATCAACATAGAAGCTCAGGCATTTCTTGTTTTTGCGTCAGCGGCGTCCGTGTTGTTGTGCAAAACGAATAAAAAGCAGGGAAATTTTTGAGATAAATGTCAATTGCGGAAAAGCGAATTATTTTATACAATTATAATGTATATTTATATCCTTATAATGGAGATTTATGTAATCAAAAAACCATTGGATGAGGTGTTTCTATGCTCAAACATAAGTTCAAAAAAAGAGTATCGAAAGGATTTGTGTCGGTATTACTGATGATTGCGGTAATGCTCAGCCTTGCTGTGCCGTTTGACTTTACGGTATTTGCCGCAGAGGATGAACCTGCGACAGGTGAGGACATTTATGCACTCCTTTATATCAAGGATACGTCCAAAACCGGAACCGGAAACAAGTATTTCAACGGCATGAAATATGAAGAGAATCTGGAGCTGGTTTTTCAGAATGGACCTTATCCCGACTCAAAGAGACTGGCGAACTCCCTTGTCGCCGTCATCGGCGGAGAAAACAGCGGACAAGATGGAGAGTGCTTTGCGAATACCAGATATCATCACAGGACTTTCAAATCCGATACTAAAAAACAGATCGATAAGGATCTTGCAGGATATAACGGCACTACCTATTGCCCGTGGTATAACGCTAATTCTGTTGCTCAAACAAGTGGCGGTACTATAAGCAATATCTCTAACAATGGTAAGAATATCGTGAAGGTCACTTTCAAGGACAAGATTCAACCCCAATACACCGCGAGCTGGTTCTATAACTTCCAGAAATTGTCAGAGATCAGCAACTTCACGAACCTCGACACCTCTGCGTGTGAGGATATGTCCTTTATGTTCCATAGTAACTATGCCTTAACGTCGCTGGATCTGTCCCATTTTGACGTGCGGAACGTAAAAGAGATCGACTTCTTTATCCACGGCAACTGGGGCGGTAATTTGCATACCGTCAAAATGGCGGGAGAAAACTGGCATCTTGACAAGGTCGAGTATATGAAGCAGTTCATCTACGCGTGTCCCAAGCTAGTCAACCTTGACCTGTCAGGTCTCGACATTTCCAATGTTTTGTCCGTCAACGGCTTCGTTAATGATTGTAGTGCGCTGGAGACACTTGACGTTTCTTCGATCAACCCCAAAAGAGCGTACGATTTTATGTACGCATTTCAGAATTGCAAAGGTCTCAAGACCGTTGAATTCGGACTGTTCCAGCTTGGTAAAGATAACGACATCTGGGAGCTGTGCAGAATAAACGGTATGTTCAGTAACTGCGAACTGCTCGAAAACGTCGACTTTGCCGATTGGGATCTGCCTTATTCCAGAGTTACGGATGAAGGCGGTACAAAAACGAAGGAAGAAAGACTCGCGCGTGTCGAATACGCTTCCGTTTTCAATAACTGCAAAAGCCTCAAAAAGATGACCTCGGAGGAGCATTTCGAAAAATTTATCTACAATTATGGTTCTCCGGGTACCTGGATACACAGGAATATGTTCTACGGCTGCGAATCTCTTGAAGAAGTCGACTTCAGCAGCATGGAATCCTTCATTGGCGGTATATCGATCTTCAAGGGCTGCAAAAACCTCAGAAAAATCAACCTTGCCCGTATGGGTAATAAATACATCACAACCGATTTATGGCAGCGCAGGTACGGCTTCAGCAGCTATGATACCTCAGGCAATAACGCTATGAGGTACAATATCTATGAAGGATGTGACAATCTCTCAGAATTCACGTTCAGCGAGTGGTATCCCCCAGCGATCGTATATGATAACAGAAAGAATCCGCCAACGCCGCTTTACTATGACACATTAAAATATTACGACTCGAGCAAAACACTTGTCGGCGGTGAGAATCCAGACGTCCCGCCCATCGATCTGGACCGCTACTGGGTCAAGATAAAGCATCCCGAGACAGACACATGTTCCATTGCCGACAGTCAGTTAGTTCCTGTGGGAGAACAGCTCACAGCCAGAGAGCTCTTCACCGACTTCCAGAGAAACTATGCGGGCACATGGGTCACAAAGGCGGCGGTTGTTCTCGACTCCGACGGCGGCGTGCCCTCCCTGCAGTCTATTGAGAGCGCGGTCGGGCTGCCGGTCGACTACGATCCTGCTGACGTCCAGACTCCCGAAAAAACCGGTTATGTGTTTGATGGATGGTATGCAACAGACGAAAACGGCGTCGAGAAAAAGCTGGAAGATCAGCTTGCGGCAAATCAAGCAGATCCCGATAGTGAATTGATCGCCGCGTGGACTTACAAAGCTAAGTGGATCGAGAATACCTATACCCTCAAGCTCTATGGCAACGGCGGTGAGTCCGATGATCACGCAACCGAAGTAACAGCGGATGATGATCTGTTGTATTCCGAGTATTACGATCTGAACAATGCCATCTTTAAGCGTGAGGGCTATGTGCTCTCCGGTTGGAACACCCGCCCGAACGGTACAGGCGACGCCTATTCCGCGAATGAAGCTGTCAACAAACTGACCGCGACCAACGGCGGCGAGGCGAAGCTCTATGCCCAGTGGCATAAGCCCGACGTTATCATCACCTTTGATTCGCAGGGCGGTTCGGCTGTTGCAAACAAAAACTATACACTGAAAACCGGCGAGGCAACTACATACGGCGATCTTGCCGAAAGCGTCAAAACCGGCTACACCTTTGTCGGATGGTATACAAAAGCCGATAATACCGGAACCAAAATCGAATCTGATACCGAGGTCGGTTCATCATGCACGTTGTACGCTCACTGGGTCGAGAACCCGACAATCACCTTTGACGCCAATGGCGGAGGGAGCGCGTATTTCGACGATGATCCCACCAAGACTACGCTGATCAAGCATTATAAGTACGGTCAGAATCTCGGTGTACTGCCGACGCCTTTCTTCGGAGCTTCTGAGCTGGACGGCTGGTATACTGCCGCTACAGGCGGAACAAAAGTTACCACTGAAACCCCGGCTGAAACTAACACCACCTACTATGCACACTGGGGTTATAAGCCGCAGTTCGATTCTAACGGCGGCGTCTATACATCGAATACGATCACGCAGATATTCCCGGCTTACAAGGTCGAGACCGATGCGAATTATAAGATATACAAAACAGCCGGGTCTTCCGGTCGTCCAACCCTGCCTGAATTCACCGTTACAGAAGGCTTCAAGGGCTGGATGTTCGGCAACCGCAATCTTTCTGATGAAATCGACAACTTATCAGACGATAACGGCTACATCACGATCAACCTGTCCTCAGGCACGCATGTGATCGCCGACTGGGAAACAAAAGTTATTCGTACGGTCACGCTCGATCCTCAGGGCGGTACTCTGCCGAATCTGTACTATGACGAAGAGAACGATCAGTACAGGATCAAGGTCTATGACGGCAAGGCGATCGAGGAGCTCCCCACGCCGACACGGACAGAAAACGGCGTCGAATATGAATTCCTCGGCTGGTATACTGCCGCGTCGGGTGGTGACAGGAAAGATTATTCCTTTACGCCCACGGCCGACTGCACCTTATACGCACACTGGGCGGCAAAGACCGTGACGGTAACATTTGATCCGGGCGAGGGCGCATTAGTTGCGCCTGACGCGAACGTTACGACCCGCAGCGAGAAGATTCCTTCCGGCGGCAGCGTCAATGCGATTCCCGGCGCCACACGCGACGGATTTGTCTTCGGCGGCTGGTATACCGATGTGGCCGATGAAACCACAAAGCTCACCACCTCTACGCCTATCAGCAACAATACGACCTATCACGCCAAATGGACAGCTACCGATAATTCGCTGATTATTTCATCCGATAATATTTATAAGTATACCGTCAGATGGTCGACTCCGTCTAATGATTATGCTACCAATACCGGCGACCACATCGTGATCGCGCCGAAGACAGGAGCCAGCGGCGTTTCGGTCGGTCTGTATGTGGAGTTCGACTTTGATCAAGTGGCAGCGTCTCAGGCGGGCAATAAAGTCCTCTCTCCCGAAACGGTAAAAATCTATGTTCCGAAGTATATCTTTGAGAACAGCAGCGGAACACCCGTCGGTACCAACAACATCGGCAACGGGTTGGAGAAAAAGGGCGGTGACACCCTCGATTCCAACTTTGTTTATGATGATACCACCGATAATGATTATTATATCATCACAAATAATGACGAGATCGACGGAAGCCAGTTCCAGAATCAGGTTTTCAATATCTCTTATACGCTTGACGCCTCGCAGCTTCGCAGTTTAAACGGCGGATATATCGACGAGACCGGCGCCTTTGCGGGGAATTATTACCTGCGCGATCTGAATTACGATCCCAGCGACCCCGAACGCGATCAAAGCAAGGATCCGTTAAACGTCAGAATCATTGTCAATCAAGAAAATGTTGCTCCTGCTAACTATACGAAGGAGCTCGGACTCGAGGTGCATACAGAGGCAAAAGCCTCGGCGTTGAAAGAACAGGCGAACGCCTCCTTCGGCTGGAGTACCGATTGGGGTCCCGAGCCCGCCGACGCGGATCAGTATTTCTATGTCACTTGGACATTGACCTCAGCCCATGAGAATACCAGTAGCCAGAAGTTCAAGGTGAGCTGGAGTGAGGATCCCGTCCACGAAGGATCCGTCGTTTATACAAAAACGCAGGGCGGCGACAAGTTCTATGAAAGCGGCACTTTCAAAACGACTGTCGTTACCAAGCATCCGCGCCTGACCGGAGACTCGGGATGGAAAACCATCTATAATGAGGCAGTCCTGACAGTAGAATATATCTCCGGGCACAAAGCACAATACAGGACATCCGGTACAGCTGGCGTTTACATTCTGCCCTACGGAGATACAAGAGCATTTGAAAAGTATATCAAGGATTACGGGAAAGCCGAAACCAGCCGCATCAAGGAAGGTGCGCAGGAACTGATATTGAATCGTACCGGATATAATTATCTGCCTTTCTCGATAACATATCAGGAGTATAAGAATCTTGACAACAGCAAGAAGTGGTATGAAAAAACCAAGACCTATTCGACCGTCGAACGTGAAATGACGATCAGTGACGGCGCAAAGGGCGATAAGGATATCGTGCTGTCCACAGTTAAGGGCGCAACTCCCTACAGCTGGAACGCGACAACCGATTCTTCCAGTGCGTTGGTTGGCGAAGCACTTGGCGATTCGGATTATCACTTCAATACGATCGATTTGTATCTCACCGAGTTCGACGCGGTCTATCTTAAGCCCGAAGGAGCTGAAACCGGAGAGTGGTCCGAGCCGTATCAGCATGACTCTTATAAGGATTATGACGATATCGAGGTATGGATCAGAGCCGAGGGCGACAGCAGCTTTACACTATTCAAGACCGTGAAAGCCAACGATCTGGAAAAAACAGAGGACGATACGAATACATCAGTCAATGAAACTGAATACGGCGTTTCTCACTTTAAGGTCTATCTGCCCGAAAAAACAGTCGGCTATCAGATCAAGCATAAATCCGGCTTCTTCACGACAAAGATCATTGCTCAACCTAACCTTTGCCTCAACGCCAGCAACAAAGTCTATGATCGTGTGAAGAGTGACGTTGCAGCCGGCAAGAACACGCTGATCAAAAACAAGTGTACTTTGACGGTGACCAACAGATCCGACGGCGCTGCGAAGGACTCCAGAGATATGGAAACCAACGGCGGGTTCCCGAGCTCTTATGAGCTTTCAATCGGCGAAAGTACACTTTATGTTGCTCAGAGCTGCGATGCGAAAGCAACCACCAACCCCCTTTATCCCGAAACAGATGAAAACGGCGTACAGTCGATCAATGCAGTCATCGAAGGCTGGGGCCTCAGCAGCTCGGTTGACGAGAATAACGAGCGTATTGCTAAGCTGATTGACTCGGGCGTCTTCTACGACTTGCTCCCGACCGGCTTCACCGTCGATAAGAGTACGCTGTTTGTAAACCCGGTTACATCTAACAAGAAAGTGAGTCTGTCTAACGGCGCGGCAAGCTATAACAGCTTTGCGGGAAGAGATTCGAACTTCTCGTCAGGTTATTATTCCGTAGATTTGATAGAAAACTGGCAGGGCTCGGGACGCACGATGATGAAGGTGACGATCAATACTCCCGAGGGCGTTAAGGCGACGGGCTACAGCGTGTGGTTCAAGATGAAAACGACGCTGGGTAATATCCTCACCAACGGCGAGGCGCAGACAAACTCCGTATGCTTTATCGATACAACTGAGGATCAGAGCCCGCCCAAGTATAGGTACAACAGTATCTCGTCCGGCATCGATGAAAAGTCGCGCATCTATTTCAAGGATCTTGACAGTGATTTTTCTGCCTTTACCTACGGTTCGACAAAGTGCCTTGCTCCCAGCCAGTATTCAACGGGCTTTAAGAGCTCTGTCCGTTCCGAGGGCGACGTTATGTTCAAGGATCAGACTGTTGGACTGGACTCCGGTTATTCGTATGACGTTTCTTTCATGAACGGCGCACAGTCCTCACAGGATATCATCATGTATGATGTTATCGAGAACAGTCTGACAGGCACTGAATATGACTGGCACGGTGAATTCCAGTCAGTAGATATTTCAGGTATCAGTTCGTTGTTAGATAATACTTATAACGGCAGCGGTACCAAATACTACTGCGCTCCGGTGGTGTATTACTGCATCACCGACGATCCCATCACCGAAGCTGATCTCGATATCACCAAGACGGAGATATGGACGACCACCGCTCCTACAGGCGCCGACAAAGCCAGAGTCAAGGCGGTCGCTGTTGACTGTCGATATAATTCAAAAGGGAACAACACACCGTTCGTACTGCCTGCCGATAAGGTAACTACTAACGGCAAAAAGTCGTCCATCACCTTCAGCGTTATTATGAAGTCGCCTGAGTCTAATCCGGAAAATGATGTGATGACCTACAACGAGGCACATATTGCGTACTCAACGAACAATGTTGCTTTCACGAACACGTCGCTTTCCACTGTGCGTCTGCATTACGCGTACCCCGAATTCCACAAGACCTCGTTCCCCGAAACGGGAAAAGACGCCGATCACCGCGTGGGCGTTGTCAACGACAGTACGATCGAGTACAGCCTCAGCTTCACCAATCACGACGAGCATGTCAATATCAATAATATTGCGGTTGAGGATCTGCTCGATAGCGACCTGATCCTGACTAACACTGTTAAAGTTGCTGTGGATGATGAGGATCCGATTGCGATCAACAAGCACACGCGTATTTCTGAGTACGCTATCACGTCGGAAAACGGTCGAGCGAAATTCGTCGCTACGATCTCCTATCTTGCTCCCGACGAGACGATCACGATCATCGTTCCTGCAACCGTCAGTATCGATCCGTCGATAGATGTGGAACATAACATGGTGGAGATCGACAATACTGCCAGGATCATAAACGTGAACGGCAGCGCTGCCAATATCCCCAGTGAAACGATGTATCACTATGTTACGGTATGCAAAGCGAAGATCAAGAAGGTCGACGTGAACGGAGAAGGTCTTGCCGGCGCGACCCTGCAGATCCTCAATAAAGAGAAAACGCAGGTGCTGCATGAATTCACATCGACAGCTGATGTTTACACAACGAACCTCGAGCCCGGTGAGTATGTGCTCCGTGAAACCGATACTCCCGACAACGATTCTTATAAGAAAGCTGCGGACATTCCCTTCACGATCGACGTCGAAGGCATCCATTATGTCAACGGCGAAAAGGTAAGCTATGTCGAAATGGTGGATGAACCCGCTTACAGAATCGTGTTCCACGAGAATCAGCCTGATCACGACGATGCAGTCTTCAGGGTCTACGGCCCCGGAGACATCAAGAACAACGGCTATAAGATCGATCACTTCTATGATATCCCCGAGTGGGCGGGCGATGAGTATGTCTTTGCGGGCTGGTATCACGCGGATGGCTATGTAGCTAACGTTGCTTCCGCAACGATAGCCGCAAACTTCAGCTCTGACACCTATCCTAAGAGCGATGCTGAGAATCCTAAGGACTATCACCTGTACGCAAAATGGATCGAAGTTGGAACAGTGGAGAAGGCGACCGGTGAGAACGGCGATGCAAACAACTATGGTGATGCACCGATCCGCGGCTTCGGACTGGCGGGCGTACAGATACGTCTCCCCGAATACTATGATGAAAACTATGAGACAGAGAAGCCGGGAGGACTGAGATTCGTAACATCTCTGAGCGAGTCTTTGTATTCTTCGATCAACAGTATATCGTCAAGCGGCGTTGAATACGGATACGTAGTCGGTACCGAAACGAACATCAATACCTTTATTGAGCATTACGGTATCAAAGATACTACAAAGTATAAGCTTCAATACAAGGGCGATAACGTAAACGGCGTAAACACCAACCCCGAAAAGGGCGCCGGTACCGCAGAGACTGACTTCCGCTACATCACCAACGTCAACTGCACAAAGGGAACGGGGCAGATCAAAAAAGACCATAAAAACTTTACGGATTACAGACTGTATACGCTCGTTGTGACCTACGAGGGTTCTGACGCTGAGAAAAAGAACCAGAAGATCGACGCCAGAGCCTATATCCGTTATACCGACGCTAACGGAATGGTTCGCGTATTCTACAACGACTACAAGAAGAATATGTACTACGGCGGCTGCTTATGCAGTTTCAATCAGGTATCGCAGATTGCAATTCCTCAAAACCCCGCAGCACAATAGTTCATTTATTCCGTGAACGTTGTAAACTGAATATCGTTCAAAAGACTAACAGCGAGACAGATTCGTTTCTGTCTCGCTGTTCAGGTTTATGAAAGTGTGGTACTTCAATATTATGCGGTATCACGTTAAGGTTTAGCTTGACTATTTCCTTTTCTGTGGTATTGTGTTGTGCTTGTAAGGAGCGTGATACCATGACCACATTGGAGAATTTCTACTTTGGGAATATCAATCCAAGCGAGTATCGGCAGGGCAAGGAGACTAAGAAAAAGCTGTCTGAGATGACAGGTTTACTTGATGAGTTGAAAGATCTTTTGACTGACGAGCAGCAAAGAGAGATACTGGAACAGATAGACAGCTGTCAGTTATCGCTGATTGCTCTTTCGGAATGCGACGCCTACATCGAAGGATTCAAACTCGGAGTGAAGATGACAACAGAAATATACACAGATACACAACAGCGGAGATGACACTTTAGTCTCTCCGCTGTTTGATTTATAAAACGCACGTCGGGACTCTCTTCCTTCTGCCGAAATGACTTAAATTTTCAATCGAACAAGAGAAGCACTTATGAGCGCGTTTTACGGTTTGCGGCATATTAGGGTAAACCTTCGCTGAATACTTAAACTCGCGCCACAGACGATTTGTGAGCATTTGTGAAGAGGTTTATGTGAATCTTAAACTTTTTGTTTCAAACCTATTGACAGCGACTTGTGAAAGTGTTATTATTACATTACTAAAACATTCCGTTTCAAAGTTTAGCTTTTAGTTGGTGAGTTTATGGGTAAGAAAAGAACAGATAGATACAACGGAATAGTAGAATATATCAATCAGTATTACGCAGAGAATATGCGCTATCCTTCCGTCAGAGATATCGTAGCAGGTACCGGTGTTCCTCTCTCTTCCGTCCACCGTTATCTCAAAGAGATGAATGATAACGGCGTGCTTCAATATGACGGTCGAAGAAGTATCAATACAACAGAGATGGGAATGGAAAGTCCGTCAAAGTATATGAAGGTTCTCGGCTATGTTGCCTGCGGTGAAGGTCAGGAGGAAGAAGAAACCGTCATCGAATACATCCGTATGCCGGAGAGTATTGTCGGCAAAGGAAACTTTTTCGCTCTGATCGCAAAAGGTGAATCGATGATAGGCGCAGGTATTTATCCCGGAGATTATGTGATCATAAGACAACAGAATACCGCCGACATCGGCGATTATGTTGTAGCTTTGTATGAAGGCAAAAATAACCTTAAACTCTTACAAAAGGAAAACGATAGATTTACTCTCCGCTCCTGCAATGAAGATAAAGAGTCGTATCCGGACATTTATCCCGAAGATTTACAGATACAGGGCGTCGCCGTTTGCGTAACGCATAAGCTCAAATAATCATACAAATAAACACAACAGAATAAGAACGAATAAGTGAATCGTTAGTTAGTTAGAAGAAAAAGTTATCCTGCATCGGTGTTTGGGGACAGCGCCGCAGGCGTTATCTCAAACAGCACCGCCCAATCCTCTACACTAACTTGTTGACTTCCTGCAAGCTGTCTGAACATTTAGCAGCAGTTGAGGAAGAATGCACCCAGCGTATGGATAGCCTTGTAAAAGCT
>JAFRBX010000063.1 GCA_017404665.1 Ruminococcus sp. | reverse complement strand
GAAGAAAAATCAGATTTTTCTTCCGCCTAAGCAATCATCATATATTGAACATCACGTTAGAGGATATGATGTTCTGTTGTAAAAGTATAATCCTATCCTATATCTGATTTATAATCAATCTACAACGACCGGAAGCTCAAACTCGCTAAAGGAAGGTTCTTCTGCCGCAGCAGAACCGCCGCCCTGTGAGCCGCCCGAACCTCCTGAGCTGCCCGAACTTCCTGAGTTGCCCGAACTTCCCTGTGACTGAGAAGAACCGCCGCTCTGTGAGCCGCCAGCGCTACCCTGCGAGCTGCTTGAACCGCTCTGCGCCTGAGTACCGGAGCCGCTGTTATTATTACTGCCGCCGGACTGTTGATTGCTCTGACTTCCGTTTGAGCCGGATTGTCCGCTGTCAGACGAAGTATCGGAGCTGTTGTCGGACTTTTTATTATCTGTCGCGCCCGATTTGGCAGGTTTCAACTCAACCTCCGGTTCGGTCGATTTCTCAGCGAATACGGTAGCAGCCTGTGTCGCTGTATCTGTTGTAGCTGTATTTGAATCATCATCTTTCTTTGAGCAGCCTGTCAGTAAGCAAACAGCCAACGCAAAAGCCGCGAAAACTATCAGTATTCTTTTCATCTTAACCTTTTAACCTCGCTATCATCATAACGTAAACTTCACTTTTTCGGAACAACTGGCAGCTCATACGGATCGCGTGTCGGCTGTGGCGTTGTCGGCTGGGGTTCAGTCGGATTGGGAATGGTGACCGTTTCATTGATATGGTGGATATTCTCAAACTCCGCCAGATACCGCTGTATCCACGTTGCGTCGGTAATGTTCAGTCCGTCGCCGTCCACATCGGCGGCTCTCGCGTCAAAAGAGGGCGTCGGCAATTCAACAAGCCTTCTCTGAATCACGGTCGCGTCCAATATCGTCACTGTACCGTCTCCGTCAGCGTCGCCGCGAACATAGCTGCTTGCGGCTGATACCGGCAGGATCATACCAACCGTAACCAATAAACAAATCAAAACCAATCCTATCATAGCAATTCTTTTCATTTTCAAACCTCCGAAATAATCACATCACTAAATCTACTTCTTCTTCGTCATCTTCCGAATAATAAAAACTACCTGATTTATGTTTTCTTCCTATTGGTTCAGGGAGAATAACACAGAACGCGGAACCGGCAAAGCCAAGAAAATACCAAATCCTGCTGATTAGCGTGAAAAACAAGCTCAGATCGATATTAAAACGGTATTTGATCAGCATCACACATTCCGCAATAAAGCATAAAGCATACAGAACGATCGCAATAGACATCCAGATAGTTTTGAACTTTTTCATTTCCTTTTCCGTGAGATCATATTTGAGCGTTATGATATAACCCGCTACCAGAACAAGCGTGCCGAGCTGAGAAAGAATATATGTCGCCGCGTACAGAACAGAAGCCGGATTAGCAAAACTCAGGTTACCGAATACCGTAACGACGCTGAGCAATCTCGTAATAAACAGCAAGATTAAGCCGATGATCATCAATACCGATTGAGCGTTCTCTATCTTTTCTATCTTAGCTTCGCTTAAATATCGTTTCCTGATTAGTCCGAGAAACGCCGCGACGGTGATCAGCAGATAAAAGACAATACCTATCAGCCTGCCGACTCTGGTTGATTCGATGATAATCGCCAGAATGATTTGATAGAAAGTAAACAATGCAAAGGACAGCGCTACGATCCACTTGATAATACGCTGTACGGTTCTGTTCCTCAAAAAAGTATTTCTCACGGTTCATCCTTCTTTCTGAAACTGATGATCTTTTTGTATTCTGTCAAAATACCCCTTGGGTGCGTGAATACACCCTTGACGGGTCGCCAGACGAGCAGCAGCGGATAGAGCGCCCTGTGCTTTGCCACATAGGGATAATGCTTCTCTAAGTATTCATCCGAAACAATGATACGGCTCTTGATAAAGCGGCGTTTGGATTCCTTGCTGTCGTCGCCGCCGAGACTCTTTTCCATACTGTGATATTCCTGATTCTCATAGGTTCCCTTGTAGCCGGACATAATCAGATAATCGAGATCGTATTGCTCCTGCTCATTAAGCTCCGCTCCGGTAAACACCTTTTGGGATAAACGGCGCTGTTTTTCTTCAAATTCACTGATTTGCAGCTTTGCAAGCTCCGCGTTCAGATAATCACGATTCAAGTTAGGATGGGAGCGCAGGAACACATACACGTCAAGCAGCGAGCGTAAGCCTGTTCCGCCGTGGATATAGTGCTTGTAGGTATGGCAGAGAACATAGAGATAAAAATCCTCGTCGCTGAGCTTACATTCATAGCCGTTTCTTTTCAGCTTATCGGAAATATCGGCATAGTATTTCGCAAACAGGGACATTTCCTCGTCTTGAAATAAAATCCGGTGCAATTCAAATTCAAGCGTCGGCGGCTTTGAATACACATCATGGCACCACATATCATACGTTTCGCAGGTATATCCCAGCCCTTCCATGATTTCCTTGATATCGTCCATCCGCGTGTTATCGACCAGAATATCATTATCGGTCATTTCACGCATAAATGGCTCAGGATAATCGTCTTTGAGCAGAATTCCTTTCAGCGGCAGATACCATATCCCCGCCTTTTCAAATTCCTGCGTAATCGCCGCGCGTTCCAGCTCGAACAGCGTCAGCTTGCGGATCGCTTTCTTCTTCGCCTGATCGAAGGCGTGCGGCAGGGGCATTACCTTTTCGAGCGCATAGGCGACCGCGGCGGTCAGCATATGCATGACGGATAAGCGGTAAACCTCCGCTAAATCCATTTCCGCTATCCTCGCCTTATTCGGCGTTTCCTCGTTGACAGCACAGGATACCAGATAGATCAGATCCTTTGCGATCCTCACGATATACTCCTGCATGGTCTCCACGGGATAGGTCTTGCCGTTCCTGACAATACCCGTCAGCACGCCGATGATGTGCTTGTCGGTGATACCCTTCTCGATAAAATCGCGGTTGTCGCCCTTCATCGAGTATTTGCCTTTTTTGATCCCGACGATACGGTGAAGAACATACTGACCGCTGTCGCGCTTATAGAGCGGAATATCGCCGACCTTCAAAGGCTCCTTGACAGCTTCGATCACCAGCAGATTGCCCTCGCGGATCACGGGGATCATACTGTCGCCCTCGCTTCGATAGACGAGCCGTCCCTGTTCGGCGATCACATCCTCAAACTTTTTATTCATCTATCGCGCCTATTTCTCTGAGCCGTCTTACCGCCTCATGTACGTCGGCTTCGATATCCTCCCGCTTGCCGTCAAAGCGCAAGCAGAGGGCGTCAACGATCTCCTGCTCGGTGACATCGTTTTTCAAGCACTCCGCAATCGCTGAAAGGGTTTTGTTGCCCTGTATCAAGCCGTGAAAATCCGCGCCCGCGGTGGGGACGATCACCGTCTGTCCGGCAAGCTCATGGGATAAAAAATGATGATTCAGTTTCATAAATAACCTTCCTTATACAACCATTCAACAAAAAACGTTTATACTCCGTTTTCTGTTGAATAGCAGTAATAGCACATTTGCGCCGCCGCTTTGAGTATTGCGCTCAAAACGGCGGCGCATTTTCCGTTTCTTATAATCGGTCATTGCGAGAAGTCAGCGTAAAGCTGACGACTTGGCAATCTCAACCAATGATACGATTTACATTCCGGCGGGCATTTCCCACGGATTATCGGGAACGAGGTTCGGAGGGGTGTTGCCGCTGGGAGCGAGACCCGAGGTCGTGATCACGTCCTCTGTGTCAAATTCGGTCACGTCCATCAAAAGACGCTCATAAGTTTCTTTAATCATATTCATGCACGTCCTTTCAGGTTAAGGTTGATAGGTATAGGGGCTGGTGGTAATACTTCCTGTCACTACGCCGCCGATGGTCACGGTGCCGCAGGTGCCATAGGTGCCTGCGCCGATGGATTCGGATTCGTCCCCGCCCTTTGTTGCGGTGACCAGTGTGACGGTAGCTGCAATCGTGATATCGCCGCATCTTGCTCTTAATCCGCTTCCGATACCTGCGCTGAACTCTCCTCCTGTGGCAGTAACGGTGCCACCGTTGATGATGATGTTGCCGCAGTTGCTTTCATTACCGCTGCCGATACCGGCGCCGGTCGATTTGCTGATGGCAGTTACAGCACCGCCGTTAATGGTAATATTGCCGCAGCTTGTGCCATTGCCGCCTCCAATACCGGCAGACCCACCATTGCCGGTTGCAGTAATGGTACCACCATTGATGACGATATTGCCTGCTGCCATACAATATCCGCCGCCGATGCCGCAGCCGTAGCCGTAGGCGTTGGTCGAAGCGGTGAGCGAGCCGGTGCCATTAATCGTAAGGGTTTTGTTTTCGGGAACATAAACGCCCGGATAATCCTCATAACCGCCCTTGACGGTGTTCTCGCCCTCTAAAAGGATGGTCGCGTCACCCAAAAGAGTAATACCGGCACTATAAAAGCCGCCGCTCAGGGATGTTATATTCATATTTTTAAGTGTGATTGTCGCGCCGTCGGCGATGGTGATTATCTTGTCGCCTTCGAGCGTACCGGTCAGCACGTCGCCGTCCTGCGCTTCATAGTCGCCTTCGAGGGTGCTGAGGTCTACGACGTTCTCTACCGGAGCCGGAGCCGGAGCAAAGTAGGCGTTCGCAGCCTGGTTGTAGAGGTAGAGAGCCTTGGCGAGGTTCTGCTGCTCGGGTTCCATTTTGGTGCTTTCGACGACCGCCTTTGCGTAGTCGAGCGCGGAGAAGGTGAACTCTGTGCCGTTTACGGTGAAGGTCTGCTGATCGTCCAGCTCAGCCGCGGGGATGTCCGCGTGGTCTACATAGTAATAGTAGCCGGACAGGCTGCCGTCGTAGGCGTCCGCATTGGGAATCTCACCCGGATAGGTGGTCGGGGTGAAGTAGAGGCGAAGGGTATTGCGCGAGAGATAGATCAGGGAGCTGGTGTAGAACTTCGCTCCGAGAGCATCCTCAACGGTTGCCACATCAAAAGCCTCGTCGTTGATCGCCGCGGCGATATCGTCAGCGGTAACGCCCTCGTAGCCGTTATCGCCGACGGTGGTGTTAGCAAGGTCGGGATGCTCTTTCAGCGAGTCGTAAAACACGGTCTGCGCCATCGCGCCGTAGTTGAGCAGCGCCTTCGCCAGCGCTTTGAGCTCGTCGGGCTTACCCTTGTCGTCATACGCTTCGGGATTCTTAAATACTGTCTCGGCGTATTGCTGTACGCTGTAGTCGTCTGTATCCACCGCTTTACCGTCAACGTAGAGAGTCGCGGTGATGGTGTGCGCCATCTGAGCGGCTACCACGTCGCAGGTGACAACATACTTTTCGTTGTCGTATGCACTTACAGTACCCGTATATTCGGTTTTGTCGAAAACAAATTTCACGGTCTTTGTGCCGCTGAGATTATCATAATCCGTCTTGTCGAGGAAGAAGTTCACGCCGATGTCTCCGCCGAGGGTGATGTTGTGACCGGTGAAGACCTCGACGGGAGCAGGAGCTTCCTCAAATTCAGCCTTTACGGTGACAGGATTATTCGGCATGGTGAACGAATACTGTGAGCCTTCCGTGACGGTGGTCAAATCGACCTGAACAGGCTGTAAAGTACCGGTTGATTTAGAACCGGAGACAGCACTGAAAATAATGTCG
>JAFRBX010000062.1 GCA_017404665.1 Ruminococcus sp. | reverse complement strand
CTGACGGTCCCATGCCCCAGACCCGTGAGCACATCCTGCTCTCCCGTCAGGTCGGCGTTCCCTATATCGTAGTCTTCATGAACAAGACCGATCAGGTCGACGACGAAGAGCTGCTCGAGCTGGTCGAGATGGAGATCCGTGACCTCTTGAACGAGTACGAGTTCCCGGGCGACGACACCCCCATCATCAAGGGTTCCGCTTATATCGCTCTGACCTCCACCTCCACCGACCCCAACGCTCCCGAGTATGCCTGCATCCATGAGCTGATGGACGCTGTTGACGAGTTCATCCCCACTCCCGAGCGCAAGGCTGACCTGCCCTTCCTGATGCCCGTAGAGGACGTCTTCACCATCACCGGCCGCGGTACTGTTGCTACCGGTCGTGTTGAGAGAGGTCAGATCCGTACTTCCGAGTCCGTTGAGATCGTCGGTCTGAAGGACGAGAAGAGAACCGTAGTCGTTACCGGTCTTGAGATGTTCAGAAAGACTCTGGATTATGCTGAGGCGGGCGACAACGTAGGCGTTCTGCTCCGCGGCGTGCAGAGAACCGAGATCGAAAGAGGTCAGGTTCTTGCTAAGCCCGGCACCATTCATCCGCACACCAAGTTCCGCGGTCAGGTTTACGTTCTGACCAAGGACGAGGGCGGCCGTCATACTCCTTTCTTCAACAACTATCGTCCCCAGTTCTATTTCAGAACCACTGACGTTACCGGTACCATCACTCTGCCCGAGGGCGTTGAGATGTGCATGCCCGGCGATAACGTCGAGATGGACGTTGAGCTGATCACTCCTATCGCTATCGAAGTCGGTCTGCGTTTCGCTATCCGTGAGGGCGGCAGAACCGTAGGCTCCGGCGCTGTTATCGCGATCAACGAGTAATTTCTTTCAAAGAAAATAACGATCAAAGAACAAGCTCCCGATGCTTTTGGCGTCGGGAGCCTTTTTGAAATAAGGAAAAAGAAGTAATATTAATTTCTGATAAAACGCTTAAATAAGATATTAGCGGAAATTTTCGTAGAGCAAGGACGACAACGAAGCTATACGGAATTTAACGCAATAGATGTTAAAGGGTTTAATTAGAAATTAGTATAATGTGTAAGGAAAACAAGTTCTTCAATCTTCTTTCTTAGTTCTTAGTTTTTAGTAGTTGCATTTTTCGCCGTTTCATTGTACAATCATATCAAATGATATGCGGAGGTACTATTATGCTGAACAACGAAGATTTCACCAACGACGAGTATGAGGCTCAGATCATCACTCTAGAGGATGATTTAGGCAACGAACAGGATTTTGAGTTCCTTGATGTTGTAGAATTTGAAGGCGATGAGTACATCATTCTGCTGCCCGTTGAGGACGAGGACAAGGATCAAAGCGAGGTTATGATCCTCAGGATCGAATCCGTCGATGATGAAAACGAGAATTATGTCGGCATCGACGATGAAGAGGTCTTGCAGAAGGTGTTTGATATCTTCAAGAAACGGTACGAGGACGATTATGATTTTGAGTGAAAAAATTGACAATAATCCCTCCCGGTGGACTGAGGATGCATACTATTCCGAATGACACGGAGAAAAATGATGATACACACATACAGATAACAAAACAGCGCTGCGGTTCACTATGCCGCAGCGCTTTCATTTTACGCTAATTGAAAAGCCTTAAATATCAATTATTCCGCTCGCCGTTGATGATATCTAAAGAAGATTATCTGCGTTGTAATAGGCGGAAAAAGACGCACGCGTCAGTTGTCGGTGGGGAAGAACTTTTCGTGGATCGCGGATACCGCTCTGTCAGCGTCGGCTTTGTCGATGATGACGGATACCTTGATCTCGGAGGTAGCGATCATGCGGATGTTGATCTGCTTGTCGTACAGCGCCTCAAACATCTTCGCGGCTACACCCGCGTGGCTCTCCATGCCCGCGCCTACGATGGATACCTTCGCGATATCGTCATCATAATCAACGCCGTCAGCGCCGATTGTTTCAGCGTATTTCTCGCAGATTTCCTTCGCCTCGGCGCCCTTGTTCTTGGCGACGGTAAAGGCAATATCCTTGGTGCCGTCTCTGCCGACGCTCTGCAGGATAACGTCTACATTGATTTTTCTTGCCGCCAGCTTAGAGAACAGCTTGAAGACCATGCCGGGTCTGTCAGGAATGCAGGTGATCGATAAGCGGGCTACGTCGGTGTCCTTTGCGACGCCGCTGATAAGCATTTTTTCCATTTTTACCTTCTCCTTTACGATAGTACCCGGGACCTTGGTGTAGGAAGAAAGGACCTCGAGTTCGATATTGTATTTCTTTGCCATTTCGACAGAACGGTTGTTGAGCACCTGCGCGCCTAGGGTCGCCAGCTCCAGCATCTCGTCATATGAGATCTCAGGCAGCTTCATTGCGTTGGGCACCTTGCGCGGATCGGCGGTGAATACGCCCTCGACGTCAGTGTAGATCTGGCACAGGTCGGCGTGCATAGACGCCGCAATCGCTACCGCGCTGGTGTCGGAGCCGCCGCGTCCGAGCGTGGTGATATCATCGTAGCGCGATACCCCCTGGAAGCCGCAGACGATAACAATCTTTTTCTGATCGATCTCGCGGCGGATGCGGTCGGGATACACCTGACGGATGCGTGCTGAGGAATGGGCGGAAGAGGTGAGGAAGCCCGCCTGCCAGCCGGTGAGGGAGATCGCGGGATATCCCATGTCCTGGATGCACATCGCGAGCAGCGAAGCGGAGATCTGTTCGCCGGAGGCGAGCAGCATATCCATCTCGCGGTTGGTGGGCTTTGACGTGATCTCAGCCGCTTTCTCGATCAGGTCGTCGGTGGTGTCGCCCTGAGCGGATACGACAACGACGACGTCGTTGCCCTTTTTGTAGCAGTCGGTAACGATGCTGGCTACATTTCGTACACGTTCGGCGTCCTTGACGGATGACCCGCCGAACTTCATAACGATCAAACTCATTTTTTCATAACCCCCAGAATTGAAATTGTAGGGACGACCATTGGTCGTCCGCGGATGTGCAATGCACATCCCTACAAATGATTTACAAGTCTCCGATGCGGATGACAGAGTCAACATCAATGCCTTCCAGCTCTGCGCACTTAGCTTCAAACTCGCTCAGCGGCATCGGCTCGGTGATGAAGGCAATCTCGTTTTCAGGCGCGTTGTCCTTAGAAAGAAGATGTACCTCGCCGAAAACGGTCTTTGCCTTATCATATGCGGCAGCTTTGTCGTCTGTCACGCCGCGCACATACATCGCACGCACGCTCTTCTCATAGGGGAGGACGGAGCTGTTGTCTGAATCCGCCCACGAGAGGTATTTGCGTGCTTTGAGGTGCTTAATGCTGTCTACAACGTCGGCAACGACGGCTGAAGCGGTAGGCAGCTTGCCGGCGCCCCTGCCGTAAAAGACGACGTCGCCGGTGCAGTCGCCGCGCACCATGATGCCGTTGAATACGTCGTCGATATTGGCGAGCTGGCTGTTATTCGGTACAAACATCGGCGCTACGATGATGTCGATCGTGTCGCGGTCGAGCTTTTTGACGGAGCCGATCAGCTTGATGACGCCGCCCCACGCCTCCGCGTATTCAACGTCAGCGGCGGTGATCTTGGTGATGCCCTCGGTATGTACCGCCTCGGGATAGATATGCTTGCCGAAGGTGAGAGAGGCGAGGATGCAGATCTTGCGGCAGGCGTCGTGTCCTTCGATATCCGCCTCGGGATTGCGCTCCGCGTAGCCCAGCTCCTGCGCGAGCTTCAGCGCCTCGTCAAAGCCCATGCCCTCGTGGATCATCTTGGTGAGGATGAAGTTGGTGGTGCCGTTGAGGATGCCGGCGATCTCACCGACGTTGTTCGCGACCAGACACTGATTGATCGGGCGGATGATCGGGATGCCGCCGCCGACAGAAGCCTCAAACAGGAAGTTGGCGTTCTGCTCGGAGGCAATCGCCAGCAGCTCGGCGCCGTAGGCGGCTACAAGTTCTTTGTTGGAGGTGACGACGCTTTTTCCGGCGCTCAGACATTCCTTGACAAACTCATACGCGGGATGCAGACCGCCCATAGTCTCGACGACCACGCGTACCTCGATATCATTGACGATATCCTTGAAATCCTTGGTGAAACGCTCCGCGTACGGTGAGTCGGGGAATTCTCTTAAATCCAGAATATGCTTGACTTCGATCTCTTCGCCGATCGCGGCAAAGAGCTTTTGTTTATGTGTGTACAGGATCTCGGCTACGCCGCTGCCGACGACGCCGTGACCCATGATAGCTACTGATATCATCTTGTATGTTCTCCTTTGTGGGGTAATCTTTATTCTCCGCCTTCCGGCTCGGGCGTTTCGCCGCCCGGTTCGCCGCCGGGTTCGTCGCCGGGATTCTCGCCGCTGCCGTCGTCGCCCGAAGAAGAGCTGTCCGGATCGGAGCTCGCGCTGCTGCTTGAGTCATCGCCGGTGGTTTCGGAACTGCCGCCCGACGTTTCGGCGCTGCCTGACGGCTGCTGCGCATAGGTTTCATTGCTGTCTGCAGACGTCGCGTCGGAGAAATCAGTGGATTTTTCACCGCCTAAACCGCCCGCAGTGTGGATGCCGTTGCAGTAGGCGGGCATATCGTCCTCTGTATAGTAGCCGGTCGCGGTATCGGTGCAGTAGGACGCTGCCAACAGACCCGATCCCTTGCAGTAGGTTGCGGGAATGATCGTGTCGGGCATGGTGAATTCCTTATAGGTCTTGTCCTTCAGATAGTTGGACATGACTTTTTGCCAGATGATCGTTGATAAGCCGTAGTAGTTGACGCTGTCCGGCTGGTCGTAACCCATCCAGCACGCCAGCGTGCAGTAGGGCGAAGCGCCGACAAACCACAGGTCGCGGTCATAGTCCGTGGTACCGGTCTTGCCCGCGATATCCCAGCCGCTGATCTGTGCGTAGGAGGATGCTGTGTGGGTAGAGGTCATAACGTTGTATTTCAGCAGTCGGTTCATCTTGTACGCGGTCTCGGGCGTGTAAGCCTCGATCGGCGTGTTGTTGCGGTTGTCAAGAATGACGGTATCGTTCTGGTCGGTGACATAGTAGTAGGTGTAGGGCTCATAGAACAAGCCGCCGTTGCCGATATACTGCATCGCTGCCGCCATTTCGCGCACGGTGACGCCGCCCTCCATACCGCCCAGCGAGAGCGCGCCGACGTTGGTCTTATCCGCTTCGCCGAGATTCTTGAAGCCGAGGTTTTCGGTCGCCTGCTCATAGGCTTTGTTCACGCCGATGAGCTCCATTGTCTGCACCGCGCAGGCGTTGGATGACCATGACAGCGCTTCGGGAACGGTCATATACTGGTTGTAGCCCTCATAGGAGTTCGGAGGACCCGCCTGCCAGTTGCCGTAGACGTCCATCTTGTATTTTTCGATCGGCTGGTCCTTGACCAGCGTGGAGTAGTTGTATATCTCTTCGTTAATCGCCAACGGGTAGGGGATGATCGCCTTGATGGAGGAGCCAGGCTGCAGCACTGAATGGGATGCGCGATCCCAGTCGAGGTTGCCTTCCTTTTCCTTGGAGGAACCGACTGTCGCGATGACCCTGCCGTCATAGCCGACCATTGTCATCGCTGTCTGCAGGTCATAGTCGTAATCATCTTTGGATCTCAGCGCTTCCTCTTCGATCATTTCCTGCGTTTCCAGATCCATCGCGCAGTAGATCTTCAGACCCTCGGTATAGAGCTTTAAGGACGCGGCGTCTTCACTGATGTCGTAATACTTCGCCAGATCGCGGCACAGATCCCAGTACATCTGGTCGATATACCAGTTCTGGATCGCGACATTATCCTCGTCATCCTCTTCGCTGTCGTCATCGTCGCCCGAGCCGACAAAGGTCATATTCGCGGATTCTTCCATCGCTTCGTCGTATTCCTCTTTGGTGATCTTGCCCTGCTCGTACATCTGGTCGAGCACGATCTCACGGCGCTCCTGATTATTTTCGGGATAGATCAGCGGATTCCAGCGGGAGGGATTCTGGGTGATGCCGGCGATCGCGGCGCATTCCGCGATGGAGCATTCGCTGATCGATTTGTCAAAGTAAAGCTCCGACGCCGACTCGACGCCCTGACAGTTGTTGCCGAAGTTGACGACATTCAGGTACGCTTCGATGATATCGTCCTTGCTGTACTCCTTCTCGATGTTCAGCGCGCGGAAGATTTCTCTGAGCTTTCGGGTCAGGGAGACCTCGTTGTCGTCGGTGATATTCTTGATGAGCTGCTGGGTGAGCGTAGAACCGCCGTAGTTATCCTTGCCGGTAAGCAGCGACAGGATCGCCGAGCCGGTGCGGTACCAGTCGACGCCGTTGTGCTCATAAA
This sequence comes from Ruminococcus sp., assembly GCA_017404665.1. Taxonomy (GTDB): domain Bacteria; phylum Bacillota; class Clostridia; order Oscillospirales; family Acutalibacteraceae; genus Ruminococcoides. Next base: position 18,163 of record JAFRBX010000062.1, on the reverse strand, counting down.
AGCGCTTGTCCTCGATCGCGACGATCGCGTCGGGCATCGCCTGAGGCATTTCGGACAGGTCGACCCATATGCGGTTTTCGGTGCCGTACAGCGTCTGGTATTCTTCAAACTCGCCGCTTTCCTTGTTCTCAACATAGATGAAAGAACTCAGGTTCAGCGAACGGGCGTTCAGGTCGATACCGGTGGGCTCATTCGCGATCTTCATGACATAAATGCCTAAGGAAATGCCGACGATGATACCCGAAATGACAAGCACCATCAGCACGGTGAGCAGGATGCGGCCGATAAAGGAGAAGAACGATTTGACGCCGCTTTGCTTCTTCGGACTGACGTCGATTCTGTCGGTATACTTGCTGATATCGGTTTTTCTCATATGATTCCTCCTGTTGCTCTGTGAGTAAAATGAGAAAGTTATAAAGGTAGATTCATACAATATATAGTGCAATTATACCACTTTTCAGTAAAAAAATAAACATCTTTTTCTAAAATAACGGAGATTTTTCACAACAAACTAACTGCAAAAATATGAATATTATATAAATCAGCGGCAAAGACTAACGATATAGCAGAAAGTCGGGTGAGCGTTTTGAAAAAATTGATCATCGTATCGGGAATCGTCATGCTGGTATATCTGGCGCTGAATATGATTACGTCTCCGCAAGCGGGCGAGCCGTTCGCCGCGTCAACCGCCGCGCAGGAGACAGAGGCAGCAGCCGGCTATCGTGTCGGCGTTTCGGATGACCGCGTGGCGGTATTCCATAACGGTCAACTGTATCTGAGGACCGATACCCTGCTGTCGTCTTTGCCGAAATCGGATCGGACAAAAATTGAGAACGGGATCGAAGTTGATTCCGTAAAAGAATTAAAAGAGCTGCTGCAGGACTATTGCTCCTGATGTTGAATCCCCCTGCCGTCAAAAAAAGAGCAGTCGCATTCACTGCGGCTGCCCTTTTTTTGGTCTGCGTTACAAAAATTATGTCAGTCTTTTGTGATTTTGAAGCCCATTGCCAGCACAGCTTTGATCGTCGCGGCGGCGGTACTGCGGTCGTATTCCTTCTCGGATTCCGGCAGCTCGTCGTAAGGCACCAGACAAGGTGTCTGCTTCAGACGGTCGCTGCGTTCGCTGCCGTAGGTCCAGCCTTCTCTGATCCTGCCGGCTGCCCAGGTATCATGTACATGCTCCGCAAGCCTTTCGATCAGCTCTGTCATCTCCTTGCTGAGCAAGACGTTATCGGTGTTGATCGGATTGGGTGTATACATATTCAGCCACCTTTCGTTTATAGGTATGTAAATTTAGTTTAGTATATGTCAGATATCCGAGATGATACCTGTCAGTCTTTGTATTTGTCGGAGAGCGGCAGTTCCTTCCACGGCTTGATGTTGCAGTGCATCTTCGCGCGGTCGTTTCGCACGGCGCTGCAGCGGAAGCCGTGCGCGATCATATAAGCGTTCCAGCGGATATGCTCGTTGATCCTGAGCGCCTCGCATTTCGGGCAGGAACAGATTTCTTTGATTGCCTCACGGTGCTGCTTTTTCGTGTCTAAGCCGCCAAAGTAGTCGGAATAGTACCGGTCGCGGATCTCTTTGCAGTAGATCTCTTTAGCAACAGATGAATCTCTGTAGTATTCGAAATCGGCATAGCTGCGCACCGTCTGTGTGATCGCTTCGGGGTTGAGGTTTTCAGGATCAAATGGATCCGGTGTTTTGGGAGGATCGAAGTACAAGAAACTGTCATTCCACTCTTCTTTTCCGCCGTGATTCTTCACAAAATCCTCTTGCATCCTACGTTGAAAATCCGCGAGCATATCTTTTGTTGTCTGATCGGCATTATTAAGAAAATCCTGATCGGGATGAAACCATTTACGCAGTGCGATTTCATTGTAGATCCATCCGAAGTGGTGTCCGATCGCGCGCATTTCCCTTTCCTTCATCATGGTGATGATACTGTAGGTGAAGTGGTGCGACATCTGACCGATGAAATGGATGTGATAGGGCACGTTGTTGAAATTGATGATGCCTTTTTTGTGATCGTCCTTACTTCCGTCAACAGAAAGGGAAAGGTTTTTAGCGGTTTTGTTGTCATAGACGACTGAGTAGATCATCGGGATCTCATCAGCGACTTTTTTAGCAGGCTTATCGCTGACTGTTTTGATCCGGTCGATCGTGCGCCTCAGCTCTACTGCCGCTTCTATGTTCTTATTGTCGTCGCCCAGAGTGATAAAGACGGCTTGGATGTCAAAGAAGTTCTCGGCATGAGCGTTCGGCTTGTTCATGAGTTTCTTGAACAATTCCTCCGGATCGGAGAAATCGCATTGGACCCCGTGATACACGCGGATGTCAAACCGGCAGTCGCCGCCCTCCCTCGCCGCATAATACCGCAGACAGGAATCGTCGGCGGAATCGACTATACACTCGGCGACGCCGGGCATTTCCTTGGCGATCGACTTGTGCAGAAGATCCTTGTCCTTGGCGTCGATGACCTGAATGTTCAGGGTGCATCCGTACAGCTGATAAAGCCACAAAGCGTTTTTTAAAAAGTATTTTCCGTATTCGCCCAGACCGACGATCATGATCGAAATTCGGTGGTATTCTTTCGCCTGCCGCGACAGCTGTTCCATCAGGTGTCTGTCGCAGAGCGCTTGTGTCGTGAAAGCGTCTACAATGTTCACGCGGCGGATATAGTAGCAGTCCTCCAGACTGAACATATCGAGCGCGGATTTTTTATCCTTCAGGTATCGGTGTGCGTCCTTGTCAATGACCGACTTGCTGTTGATGTTTTGCTTTCCTTTGTCGAGAGAATCCAGGATGTATCCTGCGCTGGGCTTGGAGGAGTAGAGATATACGGAGCAGTTCGGCGCGTCCTTGTATATTTCGTTGAGCTTGACTGCCTGCTCGATATTTTCCGATTCGTCTTCGCCGATCAGGAAAAACTCGATCTTGCAGGAGTGATCGCGCAGATTGAGATGCGTGATATCCTTTTTCAGGCAGATGCCTTTCAGGTTCAGCGCCGCCTGCATCTTGTCCTGATCGGGCTCCTCGTCCTTCACAAAGCAATCAGTGAAAACGAACAACGGTTTTTTCGGTTTTGTCTTTTTCGCGGCGTTCTGCGCGTTTGCACCGTTTTGGTTCGTGCCGCCGTCTTCGCTTTGCGGTACGGCAGGTCTGCGGCTCTCTTCATAAAGCCTTGCGATGCTTGCAGCCGCGGCAAGAGATCTTTCGTTCAGCTCCGAGAAGATATAGATGGTTTTTCTGCGGTTGATCTTGATCCTTAATTCGCCTTTCAGATCGTTGAACAGCGACAGGATATTCGACAGCGTGAGGATAGGAGCGATCACATACAGGATCGCGACCCACAGCGTATAGAGGGCGTTCAAAACGGGCGGCAGCGCAGAGAGCTCTTCGATCAGATCTCTGTAGTTGAAGCCCAGAACGAACGCCTGCAGCGAGGTGTGGATCGACATAATGACCGGTCTGAAAAGGATCAGACCGTCCCGAAACTCAAAATCGCCGAAGTAGAACGGCAGATGACACAAAAAACACGCGATAAAGGTACCCAGCGTCAGTATATGCAAACCGGTCAGAACATATTTCTTTTCCTTGCTTTTTTTGGCGCGGCAGCAGATGAAGACGACTGTAGCCGCCATGGTCAGCACTGAGAGAATGATGGCGATCGTGTATGCACTGACGAGCTTGCTGTTAACGGTTACGATCTGTTCGGAAGTAGTATTAATCATGGCTGTCGACCTCTTTTTCTGAGTGTGATTGTCTGCAGCAGATATCCAATAATATGATACTGCATTTTTGAGATAAGTCAACATGATTTTTCAGCAGAGCGGGTTTGATCGGGAGTGGAGTATTGATAAAGTCATCTGACTGTGATACAATGAAAAAAACGTGAGTATTAGTGAGGAACTGAGGATGTATCGGGTACTGCTGGTGGAGGATGACAAAGACATCCGCACGCTGATCGTGAATTATTTTTCCAAGAAAGAACGCGGCGCTTTTGAGATGGATGCTGCCGCGGACGGGCAGACGGGGCTTGAAAAGGCATATGAGAATCATTATGACTGCCTGCTGCTCGATGTGATGCTCCCCGAGCTCGACGGCTTTGAGATTTGTCGGGAGATCCGGCGGGAGAGCGACGTGCCGATCGTGTTCATCACCGCCCGCACGGATGAAAGTGATATCCTCAACGGATACGCGCTCGGGTGCGATGATTATGTGATCAAGCCCTTTCCGCTGCCGGTGCTGTATGAAAAGGTCTGCGCGCTGATCAAGCGCTCCAAAGGTCTGGTGCGCTCCAAGGTCTTTACCGCGGGCAGTTTGTCGCTCAACCCCAACAACGGAACGGTCGCCGACGCAGGAACGGAAATCAAGCTCACTGCCAGAGAATACGCCATTCTGAAGGTCCTGCTGGAAAACAAGGGCGTTATCATCAGCCGCGAAAGACTGATGGATATCGTATGGGGCTATAACAGCGGCGCCGACGAGCGTGTGCTGGATACCCATATAAAGAATCTGCGCAAAGCGCTCGGCTCAAACGGAAAGCTGATAAAGACCGTGATCAGGCGCGGTTATGTGATCGAGGATCGATAAATGGAACAACGGTTAAAAAAAGAAAGGAATCAGCTGCTCCTGCGCATCATTCTGATACTGCTGGCGGTTTGGCTCGCCGTCTCTGCGGTATTCTGCGCCGTGAGGCTGAATACGGAGAAGGTCAACATTCAGAATGACGAGCTGTCAAAGCTGAACCGTATCAAGCGGTTCGTGATCGTCGGTGAGGACAATTTGGAATCCGTCGAGCAGTTTTTTCCGGATGAAGCCGATGACGGCGGCAAAACGCCGCAAAAATCCTTTGATACTCAGATCATCCTGACGGACAGAAGCACCAACAAGATCGTTGCCGATACCGCGAATACTATCGGCGTTTACTTTACGGTCAAAACGAATACAAATCTTACCGGCAACGCGGTGGGCATGCTGGATTATGACGACGTCCGCGGCGCGTTGAGCGACAGCGAGTACGAGGAGATCGCAGGTTTCCTGAACACCGAGCGTGACGACGGCGATTACTACGAGCTGGTTTGTACACGGTTCTTTCCCGATCGATCGAGAATCGTTCCGACTCAGCTGAAGATTGTTTTGGTCAGCGGCGCCGATACGCGGATCACGCTGGAGGAAGCGGCGGTCTATGAGCTGAACGCCGATCGTGCTGAGGGGAAGAACGTCTATGACTGCGGCTCGATCAGGCGGAATACCATCCCCAAGGAGTTTATCCTCGACGGTGTCCGCAACAAGGATATCATCGGTACATTGTCCAAAGAACAGCGCAAAAGCAACGTCGCCATGATCCGCACGGGCGCGCTGAAATATGTGTTCTACGCGTCCGATTATCTGAATTACTATCAGCGCAGTGCCGATGAAGACGCGTCATATGATACCGCGGACGACAATCTGTACATTCAATACGCGAGAGAGGTCGATCTGCTCGATAGCTGCAAAACGGCGCTTTTGTCTGGCGTGATGCTGATTTTGGGCTTCATCCTGACGATCGGGGCGATCCTGTGCGTGATGATCTGGCATACCGTCAGGGCGCAGCTCGTGCAGGAGCAAAAGCGGCTCGACCTGACGAACGCGCTGGCGCATGATATCAAAACGCCGCTCTTCGTGATCAGCGGCTACGCCTACAGTCTGAAGGAGAATATCGACGAAAGCGAGCGCGAGGTGTATATCGACAGGATCATCGAGCAGACCGAGGAGGTCAACGGACTCATCCACAGGATGCTGAATTTCAGCAAGCTCGATTCCTACAGCATGACGCTCAGTAAAACAGAATTCGATCTGTGCGCGCTTACGAAGGATATTCTGAAAAAATATACCGCCCTGCCCGACGGCAAAAGGATTGTGTTCACCCACAGCGGAGACAATAAGATCAGCGCCGACAGTGAGCTGATCCGATCCGCTCTGCGGAACCTGATCGACAATGCCGCGCAGTACTCTCCGCCTGACAGCGAGATACAGGTCGGCGTCAACGATCAAACGTTCACCGTCGGCAACCGGACTGAGCCGCTCACCAAAGCGGAATTGAAACAGATATGGAAGCCTTACGTTCGCAAGGATAAGAGCCGTCACCAAAAGGGAAACGGGTTGGGGCTCTCCATCGTTAAGTCGATCCTCGATCTGCATGAAGCGGAATATCATATGGAGATGAAGGAAGAAATACTGATCTGCCGTGTGACGTTCCGTTAGGCGCCTGCCTACGGATTTGTAATACGGGATTACAAAATGTTAACTTGCAAACACCATATATATAGCGTATAATTTCAGAGAAGAATAATAATACCAAGATATGGGGTGTCTTTATGAAATGTCCTTATTGCGGATATGAAGAAAGCAAGGTTATCGATTCCCGTCCCGCCGACGAGGGCGAGCGTATCCGCCGCCGCCGCGAGTGTTTGAAATGCGGCAAGCGCTTTACCACGCACGAGGTGATCGAGACCGTTCCGATTGTCGTCGTCAAACGCGACAAGAGCCGCGAGGTCTTTGACCGCAACAAGCTCACCGCGGGCATCCTGCGCGCGTGCGAGAAGCGTCCTGTTTCCATCGAACAGATCGAAAAGATGGTGGACGCTATCGAAACGCAGCTCCAGAGCTCCCTCGATCGCGAGGTCACCTCGCTGACCATCGGCGAGCTGACAATGGATCAGCTCAAAAACGTGGACGAGGTCGCCTACGTGCGCTTTGCCTCGGTATACCGCCAGTTCAAGGATATCAACACCTTCATGGAGGAGCTGAACAAGCTCTTAAAAGAAAAGTAATCCGGTTGGAATAATTCCTTTTCAGAAAATACGCACCATTCTTTCTCAGCTTACTGTATATCATAAAATCCCGGCGTTGTGGCGCGCCGGGATTTTTTGTCTTCACATGAATTTTCTGCTTTCCGCGACCGCCATCTGATCGCATCGCTCGTTTTCGGGATGACCGGCGTGACCTTTCACCCAGATGGGCTCCACCTCATGCTTATCGCATAACGCCAAAAGCCTTTCCCACAGCTCGGGGTTGAGGGCTTTTTCTTTTTTGTTGCGCATCCAGCCGTTTGCCTGCCATTTTTTTGCCCAGCCAAGGTTCAGCGCATTGCAGACATACTGGCTGTCGGAGTACAGCCTGACGCGGCACGGCTCCTTGAGGAGGCTCAGCGCTTCGATTACCGCCATCAGCTCCATGCGGTTGTTGGTGGTGTGCGCCTCGCCGCCGGAGATTTCCTTTTCATGACCGTTATAGCGCAGGATCGCGCCCCAGCCGCCGGGGCCGGGATTACCCGAGCAGGCGCCGTCTGTATAGATTTCTACCGTTTTCATCAGGATACTTCCTTTTATTTCAATTTGTCATTGCGAAGTCCCGTGAACACGCGCGGAAAACGCGTTTTCGGGGCTGCGGCAATCTCAACCGATTAAATGAGTCATCATTCCTCTGATATTATACCATAACTCCCGTGATTTGCAAGCCGCTGTCGGAATACATTCGTTCATCCGTACCGATAATAAGGGAAATCTTGGCTTGATGTTTATGGTTTCTCTGCGTCGCTTTTTGCAGGGCTCTCCTCCCGAAAGGTTTGTATTGATCCCTCTTCCCGTAAAGCAAATTTCTGCTTCCGTAGGGACGGGCATTGCTCGTCCGCTTGTCAGGAGCTTTTGTATTCTATCTAACGCTTTCGATAATAGAAACGCTCGTCATTCTGTAGACGGTCGATGACCGTCCCTACGATGCTCCTCTGCTCCCGGACCGACATTTGCTGTTACCCGACGCTCTTCCGCTGTACGTCGCAAGCGCCGTACTCTACGGCAAACGATGACGTTTATTCCGCTTGACCGCCGCGGCGATGTTCCGAAAACGCCCCAAAACAGGAACTATACTTTACACAAAAACACTGCTTTGCAGAAAATGACGCGCGTGTACTTGACCGAACGATAAATTTTTGTTATAGTATATGATGTATAAGTGGGAGTATGTTCTCTTTTCGCATATCATATGCATATATTATCTGTTCCCGAACGGACAAAAGGACAGATCGAATAGATATTATTACAGAAAAAAGGAGGAATTTGTTTGAGCGAAACGAAAAATAAAACTCAGACCAAAAGCAAAGGCAACACAAAAAAGCCTCAGAATAAAAATACAAAACCCGCTGTGGCTTACAAGCCCGTGGTGACTGCCAACACTAAGGGCAAGCCGCGCACATCCAAAAAGAGAAGGACTCCCGCTAAACCGCCCGTGCGCGTGGCTTTTCTCGGCGGACTCAACGAGGTCGGCAAGAATCTGACCGTGTTCGAGTGCGAGAACGATATCGTTATCATCGACTGCGGCATGGCGTTTCCTGACGGCGATATGCTGGGCGTTGATCTGGTTATCCCCGACTATACCTATCTGGAGCTCAACCGCGACAAGATCCGCGGCGTGGTGATTACTCACGGGCATGAGGATCACATCGGCGGCATTCCGTACCTGCTTGCCAAAATTAACGTTCCGATCTACGGTACCCCTCTGACCATAGGCTTGATCGAAAACAAACTCAGGGAGCACAGCCTGTCAGCGCCGCCGACGCTCATCAAAAAACAGGCGGGCGACCGCTTCAGCCTCGGTTGCTTTGACATCGAGCTGATCCACGTCAACCACAGCATCCCCGACGCGGTCGCGATCGCGATGACCACTCCCGCGGGCGTGCTCATCCATACCGGCGACTTCAAGGTCGACTACACCCCGATCGAGGGCAGGATGACCGATCTCAACCGCTTTGCCGCCCTCGGCGACAAGGGCGTGCTCGCGCTGTTTGCCGAGAGCACCAACGCAGAACGTCCGGGGTACACGCCTACCGAGCAAACCGTTACCGACAGCTTCGATAAGCTGTTTTCCGCCGCGTACAACAAGCGCATTATCATCGCGACCTTTGCCTCCAATATCAGCCGAATCCAGCTGATCATCAACTGTGCCGTCAAATACGGCAGAAAGGTCGCTTTCTCCGGACGCTCGATGATCAACTATATGAAGGTTGCACAGGAGCTCGGCTATGTCGAGGTGCCCGATAACCTGATCATCGATATCGACCAGCTCAGGGACTACCCGCCCGAGAAGATCGTGCTGGCTACTACCGGCTCGCAGGGCGAGCCGATGTCCGCGCTGTCCCGTATGGCTTATTCCGACCACCGCAAGGTATCGGTAGGAGTAGGCGATTTCATCATTATTTCCGCGAACCCCATCCCAGGCAACGAGCGTGCGGTCGGCAACGTTGTTGACGAGCTCCTGAAGCGCGGCTGCGAGGTCGTGTATGAGAGCATGTACGAGGTGCATGTTTCCGGTCACGCCCGCCAGGAAGAGCTCAAGCTTATCCATTCGCTGGTCAAGCCCCGCTATTTCGTTCCCATACACGGCGAGCAGAAGATGCTGCAGAAGCACCGTTCCCTCGCGATGTCGCTGGGTATGCGTTCCGAGGATATCTACATCGGCGATATCGGCAAGTGCGTCGATATCAGTACGGAAGGCTTCAAGGAAGCAGAACCCGTGCCTGCCGGCAAGATTTTTGTCGACGGTCTCGGCGTCGGCGACGTCGGTTCCATCGTCCTCCGCGACCGCAAGCATCTGGGTCAGGACGGCTTGATTATTATTGTCGCGTCCCTCGACGTCTACGACGGTCATGTCATCGGCGGTCCCGATATCGTTTCCCGCGGCTTTGTTTACGTCCGCGAGAGCGGCGATCTGATGGACGATATCCGCTCTCTGTCGCTGGATATCCTGGAGGATTGCTCCCGCCGCAATATCCATGAGTGGGGCGTCATCAAGAACCTGATCAAGGACGATATCGCGAAGCTGATCGTCCGCCAGACGGGACGCTCCCCGATGATTCTCCCGATTCTGATGGAGGTATAAATTGTTTTCGACTCACCGGTCGGCGGTCAGCAATCAGAAAAAATCTGTGATTGGTTTGGTTAGTGTTATGCAAAAACGTATTATTTGTGTTTTGTTATCCGTCTTCCTGCTCTTTTCCGTCCTGACTCCCGCGATATCCGCAGCGGATACGAAAATCAGCGAGATTCGTTTCGGCTTATATGAGCCTGAAAACGGGGATACTCCCGACTTCCGTGTCATCAGCGACTCTTCCGAACACTACGAGATGTCGAGTCTTGTCTGGACAGAAACCGCGACGGGCAGGGAACTGACCAAGAGTGATAAGTTTGAATACAAAAAATCCTACACCGCGACCGTGACCTTTCAAGCGAAGGACGGGTACGCGTTTGCTTCCAAAGATTCTTTGAGAATAGAGTACGGCTTCGGCAGCGTGTATCAAAAACCTTCTCCCGATCAGCTGACCGCAAAGAGCTGTACGGTACGCGTCACCCTCGTCTGTACGGAAGGGATCATCGAAGCTGTCAGTATGCTGCTGACGATCCCTCACGCCGGTTATCGCTCCTCGACGGAGCTGAGCCATCTGTCGAGCTATTGTACACTGGCGGGGTTTCGCTGGATCGACGAGTCGACCGGCAAGGCTCTTGCGGACGCGCTTACTTCGGCGAAAAAGGCAAGCGCTATACCGCCGAAATGACCCTTGACGCGGTCGACGGATATGCCTTTGATGATATCAGGATCAACGTTTTTGAGAACGGCAATCATTATACGGTCACCAAAGATGCTTCCTTCCCCAAGCGTATTACGGCGCGCTACAGTTATCTCTGTACCGAACTGGTATACATCGCCAGCGCCACTGTCACAGCTCCCGTCGCGGGCGCAAAGCCCGATTATACCGTGACCTTCCCCGATGACGCGGGTTATAAGCTTCACCCTGATTTTGAATCGCCTGTCGACTGGATCGAGATGAACGGCAATACGGAGAGCAGGACGCTTTCCGCAGACGATAAGTTTGAAGCGGGGAAGAAGTACAGGGTCAAGATCTGGCTTGCTCCTAAGACAGAGAACGAATATCTCTGGCTGTCCTACACCTTTGTCAACGGCAATCAGGGCACATGGATCAGAGCCAACGGCAACAGCGGCGGCATGGCGTATGTCTTTACCTGTGAGGAAGCGGGTGAGAAGTATCCGCTGAGCGTGAGCATCCGCAGCTTCCTCAGCGAGACGCAGCCGATCACGGTGCAGCTCATGCAGAAGGGCGTTGTGAAATACACCGGCACCTGCACGGGCGCGAGAGCGACATATGAATTCCCGAAGGTCATCAAAGGCAGCTACACCATGCGGATCAGCAAGAAGAACCACGTGACCCGCGACTATTCCGTCACCGTCAGCGGCGAGACGAGCCGCAGCGCGAAGATATGCCCCGTCGGCGACGTGAATCTGAACGGCAATGTGCAATCGAACGATGCGATGTTGGCTTACCGTCACGCGTCGGGTAAATCTCAGCTGACAGACAGCTATGCGATCAAGTGCGCAGACGTCAACGGCAACGGAACGGTACAGGCAAACGACGCGATGCAGATCTACCGTCAGACACTGGGCAAGCATTCGCTGTTTTGATAAGGCTGAAAAATCTGTTTACCGGCTTCCTCCGGTAAACGCAATCAAATAAGGTAGCCTATGAAAAGAAGAGTATGGACGGTGCTTCCCGCCTGTCTGATCCTCGCGGTCCTGATGATACCGATGTCAGCCGCGACCTTTATGTTCGACAAAATACTGGGCGTCGTGGAGATGGCCGTTACCGCGATCGTGGTGACCGCGGTCTTTATCCTTGCGCTGCGCTTTCGCAATTATATCCGCGAGGTGGCGATCTCCGCGATGAACGATTGCTTTTCGCCTTCGCATAAGGTGCTGGAGGCGATGAAAACGCCTGTAGCCGTCTGCGGTACGCGCGGCGAGCTGATCGCGTACAACTCGAGATTCCGCAAAATGTTTCTCGACGAATATGACGGCACCAACCTGCATATCGGCGTCTTTATCGCGGAGTTGACCCCCGAGGAAGCCGTCAAGCGCGGCTCCTTCGATACCGAATTCAGCGGCAGGCGGTTTACTGTGTTCGCACGTGAAACAGAGAAAGGATATCTGTTCGAGTTCGTCGACGATACCTATTATAAGAATATCGCCGACCAGTATAATGATACCAAAACCAGCGTCGGTCTGATTGTTTTCGATAACATCGAGGACTTTTCCTCCGACGCGGAACAGGAGGCTGCTGCGGCGCATCTTGCCGCGGAAAACGTGCTGTACCGCTGGGCGACCAAGCGCAATATCCTGCTGCGCCGCTTCGGTGAGAACCGCTATATCGCGATTTTTGAAGAAGCCGTCTTAAAGCAGGAGATGGATAATAAATTCGACCTGCTCGATGAGATCCGTGCCATCACCTATCAGGGCAGACCGGCGACCCTTTCCGTCGGTATCGGTCATGACTGCGTCACCCTTACCGAAAGCGCCTCTCAGGCGAAAAAAGCGCTGGATATGGCTTTGGGCAGAGGCGGCGACCAGGCGGCGGTGCTGACCGGCAGCGACTATGTCTTCTACGGCGGCGTTTCAAAGGGCATCGAAAAGACCTCCAAGGTGCGCGTCCGCGCCGTATCCCAGCAGATCGCCGAGGCGATCGATCAGGCGGAACGCGTCCTGATCACCGGACATCAGTATTCCGATCTTGACTGTATCGGAGCCGCTGCGGGCATGTATGCGCTCGTGACGAAGAAATTCGGCAAGGATTGCCATATCGTCGCCGACGTCAACAGGACGATGGCGTCCGATATGATCGAGCGCCTCAGCGAGGACCGCAGGGATATGTTCATTTCTCCCGAAAGCGGCATGCTGCTGACGGGCGCCCGTACACTGTTGTTCATCGTAGATACCCAGTCTCCCGATTTTATTGAGAACGACCGCTTATTCAAAAACTGCGGCAGCGTGATCATCATCGATCATCACCGCAAGATGGTGAACTTTATCGATACCGCGTCCGTGTTCCTGCATGAGCCGAGCGCGTCGTCGACCTGTGAGCTGGTGACGGAGGTCATCGAGTATCTGGCCGACGACATACTGAGCCATACCGAGGCGGAGGCGCTGCTGGCGGGCATCATGCTGGACACCAAGAACTTTGTTATCAACACCGGCGTTCGCACCTTTGAGGCGGCGGCGTTTCTGCGCAAGAAGGGTGCCGATACCGTCACGGTCCGCAACGTTTTCGCCAATTCCCTGGAGAATTACCGCGACAAGAGCCTTTTGGTCTCCTCTGCGCAGATTGTCAATCACTGCGCGATCACCGTAGCCGACGACACCACCCGCAATTCCCGCGTTGTCTGCGCGCAAGCGGCGGATGATCTTTTGTCGATTCAGGATACATACGCGTCGTTCGTCATCTCGCGCATCGACGCGCGCACCGTCAATATTTCGGCGCGTTCCTTCGGCAAGATCAACGTCCAGCTGATCATGGAGGCGCTGGGCGGCGGCGGTCATCAAACCATGGCTGCCGTACAGCTCAGGGACGTCAGCCTGCAGGAGGCTAAGGACAGATTGATCGATGTTTTGGAAGATTTTACAGAATAAACAGGAGGATATGAAATGAAAGTGATTTTGTTACAGGACGTCAAGTCCCTCGGCAAAAAGGGAGAGCTGGTCACCGCTTCCGACGGCTATGCCCGCAATTTCCTTTTCCCGCGCGGTCTGGCTAAGGAAGCCAACGCGCAGGCGATGAACGAGTTCAAGAACGCCGAGCAGAGCAAGCAGTATAAGATCGACACCGCCATCGCCGCCGCGAAGAAGGCGAAGGAGGAGCTTGAGGGCTCCAAGTTCGTGATCAAAGCGAAGGCAGGAGAGAGCGGCAAGCTGTTCGGCAGCATTACCGCGAAGGAGATCGCCGCCGAGGTCAAGAACCGCAAGCATGTCGACGTCGATAAGCGAAAGGTAACCTTAAAGGAAGATATCAAGAATCTCGGTGATTATGAGGTGGAGATCAAGCTCTACTCCGGCATCACCGCTCATTGCACCGTTTCGGTAGAAAAGGCTTAAATTATGCCTGATAATAACGCCACTACTTATGACGGACTGAGACTGCCGTATTCGCACGAAGCGGAACAGGCGGTACTCGGCGCTGTCTTGATGGAGCCGGACGCGATCGCCCGCGTAGCGGAGATCCTTCCGTCCTCCGAATTCTTTTTTGTCGCCAATCACCGCACCATCTACGGCGCGATGATGACGATGTTCACCGCCGGCAGACCGGTCGACCAGATTACCGTTCTTGAATCGCTCAAGCGCGAGCGCGACTTTGACGAAGCCGCCGGAAAAACCTACCTCTTCCAGCTTGCCCAGAGCTGCCCGTCCATCGCTAACGTAGAGAACTACGCGCGGATCGTGCGCGATAAGTACGACCTGCGCATGCTGATGACGGTTGCGCGCGAGATCCTCGAGGATACCGCTGACGGCGAGATGGAGCCCCGGCTGCTGATCGACTCGGCGGAGCAGAAGATCTTCGATATCCGCCGCGGCAAAAACATCCAAGGGTTGCAGCGCATCGATGAGGTACTGTTCCAGACCTTTGACCGACTGGATATGCTCAGCCGCGATGACGACGCCGTCAAGCCTGTCTCCACCGGTATCGGCGACCTCGACCGCGTCATCACCGGACTGAACCGTTCCGACCTGATCCTGCTCGCCGCGCGTCCCGGTATGGGAAAAACGTCGTTCGCGCTGAATATCGCGCGCAACGTCAGCGTTATCGCCAAGAAGACGGTTGCCTTCTTTTCGCTGGAGATGACGAAAGAGCAGCTCGCTTCGCGTCTGCTGTCGTCAGAGGCGCTGGTCGGCGGCACCAAGCTGCGCACCGGCAGACTCAATCAGGAGGAGTGGAACCGCCTGATCGGTGCGGGAGATATCCTGAAAAACGCTAAGCTCTATCTCGACGATACGCCGGGTATCACCGTGCCTGAAATGAAAGCAAAGCTCAGAAGGCTCAAGAATGTGGATCTTGTCGTGATCGACTACCTCCAGCTGATGTCCACCGGACGCCGCGACGGCAACCGCGTACAGGAGATATCCGAACTGACCCGTAATCTGAAGATATTGGCAAAGGAGATCAACGTTCCCGTTGTCTGCTTGAGCCAGCTCAGCCGTGCCGCGGAGCAGCGTCAGGATCACCGTCCGCAGCTGAGCGACCTGCGTGATTCCGGTTCCATCGAGCAGGATGCCGATATCGTACTTTTCCTCTACCGCGAGGGCTACTATGACCGCGAAAAGGGCGCCGAAACCGTGCAGACTGCCGTCGACCAGAACAGCGGCGAGTGCATCGTCGCCAAGAACCGTCACGGCGAGACGACGATTGTCAAGCTGCACTGGCAGGGCGAGTTCATGCGCTTTACCGGTCAGGACCACAGCCATGAATAACAAAACGCATTGTGATACGCGTATCGGCGGCACGTGTGCCGATATTATTGTCGGTGTGAGTCACTTCATTGAGAACCGTCATTTACTGCAAAACGGGGACAAAGTAATTGTGGCTTTGTCCGGCGGCGCAGATTCCGTTGCGCTGCTGCACATCCTTATTTCTCTGAAAGAAAAATATGATTTGACGATATTTGCCGCCCATTTCCACCACGGCATCCGCGGCACGGAAGCCGACCGTGACGCTGCGTTTGTGAGAGATTTGTGCAAGCGCCTGGATATCGATCTGTATTTCGAGAAAGCCGACGTTCCCGCCATCGCCGTTCAGACAGGCGAGAGTGTGGAACTCTGCGGCAGACGATTGCGCTATCGTTTTCTGGAAAAAGCCGCAAGCGATCTCGGCGGTGCAAAGATCGCTACCGCTCACCACAACGGCGATAATGCCGAGACGGTGCTGTGGAACCTCACCCGCGGCGCGGGGATTGACGGACTGAGCGGCATCCCGGCGAAACGAGATAACATCATCCGACCCCTGTTGTGCTGTTCCCGCGCAGTTATCGAGACATACTGTAAAGAAGCCGCGCTGGAGTATGTCACCGATTCTACCAATCTTTCAGACGATTACACCCGCAACAAGCTGCGTCATCAGGTTTTACCCGTGTTGAAGGAGCTGAATCCCGGCGCGGAGGAGAATATCTCCCGCACTGCTGCTTTGATGCGTGACGCGGATGATTATTTAAATAAAATTTCTCTTGTAGAATTAAAAAAAGCAAAAACCGACTTTGGCTATTCCTGCAAAAAGCTTTTGGAGCTGGATAGGGCTGTTCTGCAATATTCTGTCAAAAATCTGCTGGAGCAGGAGGAAGCGCCCGTTGACTATTGCCACATCGCGCTGATCATTGACGCGATGCGCACCGGCGGCGCAGTGGAGCTGGGCCGCGGCTATACCGCCGTCTGCGCGCAGGGAACGCTGCGCTTCAAGGAGAACGACGGCAGTGAAAACGGCGATGTTCAGATTCCGCTGTCGGAGTATCTGAAAAAGCACGGTACGCTGATCCGTGTCCGCGGCGGCAGGCTTGATTTTTCCGCCGATGATATTCCGTATATGACCGAAGAAGGCGCAAAAATTAACAATTTGTTATTAAAACATTGTATCCCGTGTGCTATAATAACACCTGATACCGTTTTACGCCATCGCAGGGCGGGGGATACCTTTACCGACGCCCGCCGCGGCGTGACGAAAACCTTGAAAAAGCTGATGAACGAGCTGAAGATCCCGCGCGAGATCAGGGATGATTATCTGGTGATCGCGCAGGGCTCGACCGTGCTGTGGCTGCAGGATTACGGCACGTCGGCTCAGGCAGCCGTGGATTTGACCCGTGACGGGGATATCATACTATTAATGGGGGACAGACATGCATAAGGATTTAAAAAAAATATTGATCACAGAGGAAGAGATCCGCGAAGCTGCCAAGCGCCTTGCCGCTCAGATTCAGAGCGACTACAAAGGCGAGGAGGACATCATCTTTGTCGGACTCTTAAAGGGCAGCGTCCAGTTCATGGCTGATCTGCTGAAGAACATCGATATGATGTGCACGATCGATTTTATGTGCGTTTCCAGCTACGGAAAAGGCACCAAGAGCACCGGCCGCGTGAATATCATCAAGGATTTGTCAGAACCTATTGATGACAAGAACGTGATCATCGTTGAGGATATCATCGACAGCGGCAACACCCTGAGCTTTATCAAAAAGTATTTCTCGGCGAAGAATGCGAAGAGTGTGCGCATCTGTACCCTGCTCAACAAGCCCTCCCGCCGCGAGGTAGAGATCGACGTTGACTATATCGGCTTTGACGTGCCCGATGAATTTGTGGTAGGCTACGGTCTGGATTATCAGGAGTACTATCGCAACCTGCCCTACATCGGCGTACTCAAGCCTGAGATATACGAATAATTAACAGTGAACAGTGGTTAGTGGTTAGTGATCAGTTTTCGCTGATGAAACACTTTATGTACCATATCAGACCGCTTCATTAAGGAGTGAATACATTGAACGATAAAAAGAATTCCAATTCGAGCAAGGTGAGAAGCCTGCTGATCTATTTAGGCATCCCCATCGTTGTGATACTGATCATGTCGCTCGTCCTTTCCCAGTCGCCGAAGGATACCACTACGTATTCTGAGGTGGTCGGCTATTTTGACAACATGGAGGTCACCGAGTTCAAGGTCGAAAGCAGCGGCTCATCCACCAAGATCCAGATGAAGCTGGACGACGGCAAGGTAATCACCCATAAGATTATGGATTGGCGCACCTTCTGGGCGGATGTTGAGGATGATATCGAAGAATACAACAAAGCGCATCCCAAGGCGCCCATGAAGTATGACCTCACGCCTGTGAGCGACAACTCCTTCTGGCTGGAGCTGATCCCCACCGCGATCCTCATCATCGCGCTGGTGGTATTCTGGTTCTTCATCATGCGCCGTATGAACGGCGGCATCGGCGGCAGAGAGATGAACTTTGGCAAGGCGAAGTTCAAAAACCAGACCGACGAAAAGAAAAAGACCACCTTCAACGATGTCGCGGGTGCTGATGAAGAAAAAGAAGAGCTCGAAGAGATCGTCGAGTTTCTCAAAAGCCCCGATAAATACAATAAGCTCGGCGCGCGCATCCCGAAGGGCGTACTGCTCGTAGGCCCTCCCGGAACCGGTAAGACCCTGCTTGCCAAGGCGGTAGCGGGCGAGGCGGGCGTACCGTTCTTCTCGATCTCCGGCTCCGATTTTGTAGAAATGTTCGTCGGCGTCGGCGCGTCGCGCGTG
>JAFRBX010000061.1 GCA_017404665.1 Ruminococcus sp. | reverse complement strand
GAGCGTGCGTTGACGCTGCTGGACGGTATCTATTCTACCGTAGTCGTCAGGGATATTCTGGAACGCGAGAAGCGCAGAGGACAAAGACAGATCACCGACGCGGTACTGCTGAGAAAAATCATTCTGTTTCTTGCGGATAATATCGGGAGCAATATTTCAGTTTCATCGATCGGAAACGTACTGGTCAATGAAGGCTTACTGAATGACGGACGGAAGACCGTTCCGAGCTCTCACACCGTGCAGGCGTATGTCGACGCGCTGCTGGAAGCGTATTTTTTCTATGAGGTCAAGCGCTTTGATATCAAGGGGAAGGAATATCTGAGAACTCTCGGAAAATATTATGTCGTCGATATTGGATTACGCAACTATCTGTTAGGCTACCGTGACCGTGACAGCGGGCATATTCTGGAGAACGTCGTCTATCTTGAACTGCTCAGACGCGGATATGACGTTGCGATCGGTAAAGCAGGCAACAGCGAGATCGATTTTATCGCTGTGAACGCGAACGAAAAGATATATTTCCAAATTACCGAGTCAATGCGCAGCGAAACGGTCAGAGAACGCGAGCTGACGCCGCTGCGAAAGATTCGTGATAACTATAAAAAAATCATTCTCTCAACCGATACCGGCTTAGAAAATGAATTTGAAGGGATAGAGTCCTTGAATGTAGTCAACTGGCTGTTGGATCAATAAATCCGTTATTTGTCCGACAAAAGCAAATGCATCGTTTTTTCAAGGATAAACGATTGACTATTTGTCTGTTAAAAGCAGATCATAAAAACTAAGCCTTCAGAATTATCGACAGCGATAGATTCTGAAGGCTTTGTATATCCTATTCGATTCTTGTTTTTTCCGCTAAGGACATCGCCCTTTGCTGCGACACAAAATTTCTATCCATATACAGAAGTATGAGATATAAGAGCCTGCATTTTTACCAAGGATAAAAATACAAACTTCTGAATATGGACTTAATTTAATTTTGTGTCGCAAGTTAATGATACCACAAAAAAGAATTGTTGGCAATACTTTTAGATATATTACTCCCCCAAAAATGCTTTTTGTCCTTTTGTAAGTTTTTCAAAGAAAGGAAAAAGTATATTTGGTAGAGAATACCTTTGACAAATCCCAAAAGGAAACTATACATTTATCGAAAAAGAAAACCATACTATTTGACCAGCAATTTGAAAGCCACCGACGAAATCCTACTTAAGAGGACTTTGTTGGTGGCTTTTTATAACTTATATCAATCCAGTATTGTTTCTCCAGTTGCATCTGATATAACTCTCAAACTCTTTTTTACACTCTAACCTCTTGCCGTCGACATGATCAACAATAATGATTTGAGGGAGAGTTCCCGTTTCTTCCCCAATTGATTTTATTTCACAAAAAATGGTAGTGTACATTTTATTGACAGCGATTAAATCAGCTTGAGCAACCTCTTTTTCATTTTCATCTCCCTGAGGGAAATACACCTGACTGGGTTGATCGAAAAACAGAATTAAAGGCATTGGAGATTTCTCTTGTTTTGCAAAGAAACGAAGAAAGCTCAAAAACAATGCAATATGACAAGAAACCCAATTTGCTCCGCTTCCCATTTCATATAAATGAATTTTTTCACGATTATTCTGATGATGATAAATATCGAAACTACCGTCGGTTAATCCAAAGTTTAAATCAATGGGTCTATACTCTTCTTCAAAATCAAGAGTTAATGCAAGGCGATTCATATTTTCTGATAAAAATGCTTCCGCTTTTTGCATCTTCTTCTCAACATCAAAGCCTTTAATCTTTTCGTCTAGTTTGGATATCTCTTCTTTGAGACTCTCGATATCTTCATCTACTGTTTCAAAAAGGCCGGCACTGTTCATTTCAGCATACAAGGCAATTTTTGATTTAGCATAATTAACCTTAGCCCGTTTAGAAGTAAGAGTTTCTGACGAAATGAACTTTTCCTCAATGGTTTTAATCTGTTTCCAAACAGTTCGGATTCTCTTTTCTGTATTCGAGTGTGCTTCTTTAAGTTTTCTGATATCTTCAGAAAAATCAGTAGTATATTTCTCAGTGATTGCTAATTCATTATCTAGCCACTCCGATGCCTTAGTTATTTCCAAATCTTTTTCAGATAAGTTTTGGCAATCGTGTCCGCAAAGAGGACAAGTGTATTCGCTGGTTGTTATTTCTGATGCGTCTGTTTTTTCTTTCAACTCCTTCAACATTTCATGAAAGTCGTGACCTTTATCTGACGTTTGTTCTAGATTCTTTATTTTTATTACAATTTCTCTATCTTTGTCCCTTAATTCTTCTAATTCTGCTTGTAATGAGCTATAATGTTCTGCTAATCCAGCTTCACCAAAAAGCTGTGAATCATCAAAATCGGGTAGATTAGATGCTGTTTTTAGCATATCCTGAACCGAAGCGCTGCCATCAAATTCCTGATCAAGCAGGGCAAAAAAATCCGATAATAACTGTAATAAATTATCTCTAATATAAGAATTACTTTTTTCGTTTGCTTTTTGTTTCTTATACAGCTGCTTTAAATCGCTCTTTAGTTTGTTTAGCTGAATCAGATCGCTATAGTATTCTTGGCTTATCATTCTGCAAAAACAGGAAACTGATCTATTATATCCTTTCTTTTATAAAAATCAGAGAACCGATAAAACAAAGCAAACTTACTTGCCATAAGATTTTGATGCTGAAACATATAAGATACCATATTTCTCAATGAAGCTTTCTTGCTCTTTTGGTCAGCATCAGTAACCATATTTGTTACTAATAAACCTAATACAGATTCGATGTCACTTTTCGCTTCTTTGCATTGTAGTATCGGCTTCTCTGAGAAATAACCTAATTCTAAACAATCAGGATTAAAGTCTATGGGTTCTTTTGAAAAATACATTTTTCCGCCATTCTCCCAATTATAGCGAGCAATTATATATGAGTTTTCACCTATTACCATTATTAGGGAGTATAAGTAAGAAAACTCAGTTATTTTCCCTTTTGGTATCGTGCACCGAGCACTACACAAACAATAGTCGATTATCTCAACCAATGCACTTTTTCCGGTCTTCGATTCTCCGGTAATGATATTAACGCCCGCTTCTAACGGAACTGTCCTTTTTTCTCCGTCTTGGTTGAAAATGACAATAGCTTTTATGTAACTTTTCATTCGGCATCAACTCCTAAATAATAAGACAAATGATCTTCTGTTGTCTTTGAGAAAACGACTCCAAGATAATATGCGCATCTTGTCCACTCTTTTATTATTCCGTCGTGTCTGTCATACTTATCTTTTTTTGTAACAACTAATTTTTTATTACGCATGGCTATTTTGCTTTCAGAGGATAAAATAATTAACGCTTCTTTGCAATAAGGCATTAATGCTTTATACCTATCAATATAACCGGACAACCGCGTTTTTCCAGATATTTTACTATCTTCGATAGTTTGAGAATCTTGAAATAATGTTTCAATACGGCTCTTCTTATTGGCTCTAACAAGTTTTTCTCGTGATTCTTTATATATCAAAATCGGAATAGCCATGAATAATAATTTGATGTCACATGGCTTCCCGTATCCTGATAAGAAGTTTTGAATGAGTAAAGAATAGAAATGCGGATTTAAAGATAGTATTTTGATATTATTGATGCTCATCTTTTTCTCCACCTACTCTCCAAATAAAATCTGATTCATCTACTATGTTATGTATGACACCTCTTTGAAAATATCCTTGGTTACGAACGATTGAGCCAAAATCTTTTGCATCCCAACGCATAATATCATTGTAAAGATGTTTTGATGCTTTGATCTGTTCTGCTTCTGTTTTCCCTTCAGCGTCAAGTTCACTTTTTTCTTTTGTATATCTCATTTGTTCAGACAAGTTATCTATATAAGAATCAAGACTTTGTAAATACATAATATTGTCTCGAAAATACTTGGCGATTGTTGTGTCAGCTTTCCAATAATCTGAAATTGCAGATGGAATCATTTGATCATATTTTATTTCACGGATAGCGGCAACAAACGTTTTCTGTTTGAGCCTCGGCATATCCGCTAAAGGAACATCAGTCTTTGCAAATTCATTAGGAAGTGGGGCAATTCCTTTGGTTGCATATGCAGCCGTTTGGGATTGAAGTAGCTCGTCAAATTCTTCTCTTGTAACTTCCCATTTGTGTGGAGGATCTTTTACTTTTATCTGTATTAATCCAAGCAAAGCTCCGATATAAGCATCTCTGTTTTCGGTTGGAATGTAACCGATATGCTTTGCAAAATCATTTGAAATCCCAACCAATGATGTTTGTGAAAAATCTATTCTAAATCTATCGAGAATATTTAATAACCGTTCTTTGTTGTAGTTCGCATTAAAAATCCTATTATATTGTTTTCTGAAAGTCTCTTCTGATTTTTTGTTTTCTTTTCCAATTTCAAGGATGATAACTAGCTTCTCTTCTTTTGTTTTTTTATTCCAATTATCAAAAGATGTTTTCTCCACACATGCAGTAGTGTATAGAATTAGGTAAGTAAAATCTTTGATTCTATCATAATCTTCATACCAGTTAGCTAACGTTTTCCAAAAATCAATACTTCGATCTGACAAAGTTTGATTATCGAAGTGATGTTTCACTTCCTTCTGGAAACGCCCTCCTTTGCTATTAATTACGCTAACGTCTCCGTTTACTTCAATTTGCAAAGTTTCTCCGCTCTCCATATCAAAGCAATCTTTTAATGCGATTAAATGCTGAAAAGTATCTCCTGCTTTTGTGAGCGTAGCATCGTTTAAAGCTTTTGTCAACTATAGTTCCTCCTCTCTACACCTTGTTGGATTATACATTCTGACGTCTTATATGTTCTGCCCTGTTTCTATTGATAATCAAAATTTTACAATAATTATGAATATTATACTTATTGTAACACGTTTCGTCCGCTTTTTCCATAAAACCAAAGCAACAAAACAGAAAAAATACATTATCTCAATTATGAAAAACGCACAAATAAACGCATACAAAGTTGTGAACATGCGCTTAAGGAAGCAAAAAACAGACAAATAATGAGTTCGTGATAAAAAACTACTAACAATTCAGAAAATACCCTTGACAAAACTCGTCTCAAAAGATCATCCTCAGTAAACACGCTGAACAGCTTGGTCTTCATAACTGCCGCTTCTACATTGACGACGGCTACAGCGGCACCGATAACACTCGTCCCGCGTATGTTCAGATGAAGCGAGATATGGAGGCAGGCAAGATCGGCACGATCATCGTCAAGGATCAATCCCGACTCGGACGTGACCACCTCGAGACCGATGCAATGATGGAGCTGGTGTTCCCTCAGTACGACGTCCGCTTCATCGCCGTGAACGACGGCGTGGATACCATCAACGGACTGAACGAGATGTCCGGCATCCGCAACTACTTTAATGACTTCTACGCGGCGGACACTTCCAAGAAGATCCGCGCGGTGCAGAAAGCTAAAGGTGAACGCGGCGAGCCTGTCGGAACAACGGTGCCTTATGGTTATCTAAAGAATCCCGAATACAAAGGTAATCAGAAGGAAGCCCCATGGCTGATAATCGATCCTCAGACAGCGCCGATTGTAAAAAGGATCTTCGAAATGTACGCTTCCGGCATTGGGATCAGAAGGATATGCGCTACCTTTGAGGAAGAGAAAATCACCGCTCCAGGCGTATACTTATTCCATCTGACAGGAACAAAAGCGAGCCATCCGAATCTGTCTCAACCATATCGCTGGACGATCACAACCGTCAGAAGGATGCTCAGCAATCAGTTCTACTGCGGAGATACGGTGAACTTCAAGACCTACAGCAAATCCAACAAACTGAAGAAAAGGCTGAAGAACGAGTCCACAAAGGTTCTGATCTTCAAGGATACGCATGAACCGATAGTAGACAGAATGTTGTTCGAGACTGTTCAAAAGCATTTTGTCGGTCGTAAGCGTCCTGACAAGATGGGAGAAATGGATAAATTTGCCGGATACCTCTACTGCGGTGACTGCGGAAAGAGAATGTATCTTCATAGAGGTAAGACCATCAGTCCCGAGAAGAATATGTTCCAGTGCGGCGGTTACCAAACAGGTAAACACAACTGTACCGTTCACAACATAAGGGAAAGCGTGATCGATCAGATCGTTCTTGAAAACCTGAGAAAGGTCACCTCGTTTGCAAGATCCGAACCTGAAAAGTTCTATGAGATCGCAATGCAGAAAGGCAAATCGGAATCCGATAAGATCGCAAGGAGAGCGATACAGGAAAAGGCTTCCGTTGAAGAACGCATCAAGAAGATCGACGGTATCATCCGTTGTTTGTATGAGGATCGAGTGGTTGGCAGAATCACCCCTGAACGCTATGACGAGATGGTCGCGGGTTATGAAGAAGAGTTGGCAGAACAAAAGAAGAAACTGATCGAACTCAACAATGACCTCACGCTCTACTCAAAACAGCAGCAGGCGATCAAAGACTTTATCGCTAAAGCAAAGGAATACGTTGAGATGCCGAAGCTGACAGCAGAGCTGCTCCACGCCTTCATTGACCGTGTGGATGTCTATGAGAAGCCAACCAAATATTCCCGAACCGAGGGGAATCCGGTAATGATATATTATAAATATCAGCTGACACCTCAAGAAAATGCAAAAATCATGGTCGGAGAAGGCTTTCCGACTCACGAAGAACTTGAATCATCTGAAGAGAGCAAT
Source organism: Ruminococcus sp. (assembly GCA_017404665.1). Taxonomy (GTDB): domain Bacteria; phylum Bacillota; class Clostridia; order Oscillospirales; family Acutalibacteraceae; genus Ruminococcoides. Next base: position 54,130 of record JAFRBX010000061.1, on the reverse strand, counting down.
ATCCCGATTCCCGCATAACAAAGCCATAAAAAAGAAAAACCGGAAGGCTTTCGCCTTCCAGTGGCCCCGCATCAGCAATTACTCCGTTAAGAACAACTGCATGAGGCGCACGCTTTCTTAGTAACGGATATATTATATGACAGGTTTATTCGATGGTATAGGGGATCTCCATCCCTGCCGCGTGGCGCTGGATCCATGTCGCGTCGATGATCTCGATCAGTCCGTTCTTATCGACGTCGGCGAAGTAAAACCGATCGCCGCCGTCACGATCGTGCTCAGTATCTACCAGATATGTCGGCAGTATGAGATTGTGGTGGAAGGAATAAACGTGAGTGATCACGGACAGGACGCCGGGTGATCCCGACGGATCATTTTCCCAGACATATACACTGCCGTTGGGGTCGTCAAAGCTCATATACTGCTCAGATCCTGCCACGGCAGGATCGACCCCCGCGGCGGACGCGCCGAGCGGTACGGCGGTGAATGCGCCCAGCGCCATTACCAGCGCCAGCAGTACGGATAAGATTTTTGTTTGATTTTTCATGCTTTTGCCTCCTTGGTGTTTGCAAATGTTGAGCCCCAACAAAAACAATTTGTAAATATTACAAATTGTTTTGCATAGAAATACGCTTCATCTCTCTGCAAAAGCGTTCTGCCTTTCAGCTTTTTATTACAGCTCAGACTGACAAAATCGAAACCAACGCCGTTCAAGTTACGGGGTGGATTCGCGCATACTATTGTATCATACAGTTCTTCAGCAGGCAAGCCAAAATTTAAGCCTTGTTTTTCAGCATATTGTACAAAGGCAAGGCAAAAAAGAGTGAAATAAACGCTTTTCCCTGTGTGAATTTCGTTTTCCGTTAACAATGTGCTGCGCCTGCCGACCTTCTGCCGGTCCGTGTCAGCCTTTCCGATACCTCCTTTTGCTGCCCTTTCCGAAGTTTTGCAATAGTGATCCATAGGTCAGTTTGACCCGCGGCGGACGGCGTCACATGTTATGCTGATTTTTCTTTACGATTTTGTCGCGGTTTTTTGTAAAAAAGGTTGTATTTTGGTTATCTGTATGTTAAACTATTTAAGAATAGGGTCGGTAGCACTGTGTGTATCTGTGCAAGATAGACAATACCGATACATTATAATATGACAGGAGTTGAGATTATGGCAAGAGTTTCCGGTGTGCTCATGCCCATCACCTCTTTACCGTCGCCGTACGGAATCGGCACCATAGGCAAAGAGGCGAGGAAGTTCGCGGACTTTCTGAAAGCCGCGGGTCAGTCGATCTGGCAGATCCTGCCGGTCGGTCCCACCAGCTACGGCGACAGCCCCTACCAGAGCTTTTCTACCTACGCGGGCAATCCCTACATGATCGACCTCGATACGCTGATCGGGGAAGGCTTGTTGACCAAGGCGCAGATCGAACAGTTCTACTGGGGCAACAACCCGGAGGAGATCGACTACGGCGCGATCTACTTCAGCCGCTTTGAGGTGCTGAAGATCGCTTACGAAAAGTTTAAGGAGGGCGACCAGCGGGCCTTTAACTCCTTTAAGAGAAAGAATTCGAAGTGGATCAAGGACTATGCCCTGTACATGGCGGTCAAAAAGTATTTCGGCAACAAGGCGTGGCCCGAGTGGGATGACGCGGCGATCCGCACCCGCGAAGAAAAGGCGGTCAACTACTATACCCGCAAGTTCCGCAAGGAGATCGACTTCTGGAAATGGACCCAGTTCGAGTTTTATAAGCAGTGGGAGGAGTTCCGCGCTTACGTCAACGGTCTCGGCATCAAGATCTTAGGCGATATGCCGATCTACGTCGCGATGGATTCCGCCGACACATGGGCGAATCCGGAGGTGTTCTGGCTGGACGAGGAGCTCAACCCCGTCTGTGTCGCCGGCTGTCCGCCCGATTATTTCTCTGAGACCGGTCAGCTGTGGGGCAACCCGCTGTACGACTGGGATTATCTCGAGGAAACCGGCTTCAAGTGGTGGATGGGCCGCATCGCCGCTGCTGACAAGCTGTTCGACATCACCCGTATCGACCACTTCCGCGCCTTTGATACCTACTACGCTATCCCCTTCGGCGCCGAGAACGCCATCGACGGCGAGTGGATCGACGGTCCCGGCATCGAATTCTTCAATGTGATGCGCGAGACGCTGGGCGATATCCAGATCGTCGCCGAAGACTTGGGCGAGTTGTTCGACAGCGTCAAGGAGCTGCTCAAGGAGAGCGGCTATCCGGGCATGAAGGTGCTGGAATTCGCCTTTGCCGACGATGATGAAAACGACTTTTTGCCGCACAACTATACCGAGAACTGCGTCGTATATACCGGCACCCACGATAATGATACCATCTTGGGCTGGTACGCTCTGGCGGAAGGCTGGGAGAAGGAGCACTGCGATCAGTACATGGCGAAGTACGTCGGCATGAAGTACGGCGACGAGGTCAACTGGAAATTCATTGAAGCAGCATATAAAAGCATCGCGAATTACGCGATCATTCAGATGCAGGATATCTTAGGTCTGGGCAGCGAGGCGAGGATCAATGTTCCCTCCACGCTGGGCAGCAACTGGGTATGGCGTATCAAGGACGATGCTCTGAATAAAGAATTAGCCGAGAGGCTCAAAAACTTAGCAAAAACATATTCACGATTGGAGGACTGACACATGGCTATCACAATGGATCAGATTACCGCGATTGCGAAGGCCGCATATTGTAAAAAACCCAGAAGCCTGAATACCGAGCAGCTTCATCTTGTCATCGGTAAGGCGATCATGGGTGAGATCGCCGACAACTGGCGCAAGAGCAAGAAAAAACATGAGGAAGGCAGAAGGGCTTACTACTTCTCCGCCGAGTTCCTGATGGGCAGGATGTTCTACAACAACCTGTACTGCATGGGCATCCTCGACGAGGTCAAGGACCTCTTAAAGAGCAAGGGTATCGATATCAACCGCTTTGAGGATATCGAGGACGCCGCGCTGGGTAACGGCGGTCTGGGCAGATTGGCTGCCTGCTTCCTTGATTCCGCAGCGACGCAGGAGGTCCCGCTGGACGGCTACGGCATCTTCTACCGCTACGGTTTGTTCAAGCAGCTGATCAAGGACGGCTATCAGGTAGAGGTCGCAGACGACTGGCTCAAGTATGCCGATCCGTGGTGCATCCGCCGCGTCGATCAGACTCAGGTCGTTAACTTTGCCGACAGCACCGTTGTTGCCGTTCCCTATGATATGGCGATCATCGGCTACGGCACCAAGAACGTCAACACCCTGCGTCTGTGGCAGGCGGAGCCGGTAGAGGGCTTCGACTTCCTCGCGTTTAACGACGGCCGCTATGACGACGCCGTCAAGAACAAGAACAACTGTGAGAACATTTCTAAGGTCCTCTATCCCAACGATAACAGCTACGAGGGCAAGATCCTGCGCTTAAAGCAGCAGTACTTCTTCTCCTCTGCGTCCCTGCAGGACATCATCCGCAGATATAAGATGAAGTTCGGCAGCGACTTCTCGCATTTTGCCGAGATGACCACCATCCAGCTCAACGATACGCATCCCGTCGTATCCATTCCTGAGCTGATCCGTCTGCTTCAGAATGAGGGCTGCGACTTTGACTTCGCGTTCGATGTAGCGCAGAAGGTCTTCAACTACACCAACCACACCGTTATGGCTGAGGCGCTGGAGAAGTGGGATACCGGTCTGATGAAGATGATCATCCCCGATGTGTTTGCCATCATCGAGCGCATCAATGAGCGCCAGTGGCATGACCTCAAGTATAAGGGCGTCGAAGAGCACAACATCAACGCGATGGGCATCATCCGCGACGGCAAGGTCCATATGGCGCGACTCGCGATGTATGTATCCTCCTATGTCAACGGCGTTGCGTGGATCCACACCGAGATCCTGAAGAACGACGTGCTCAAGGAGTGGTACTGGGTCTACCCCGAGCGCTTCCAGAACAAGACCAACGGCATCACCCAGCGCCGCTGGCTCGGTCTGTGCAACCCTGAGCTTGCGTCCTTCATCACCGACCGCATCGGCTCCGGCTGGCTCAAGGATATGAGCAAGATGGAACAGCTCGACGCGCACATCAACCCCGATTCCGTCAAGGAATTCAACAAGATCAAGTATACAAAGAAAAAGCAGCTCGCAGCCTATATCAAGAAGATGGACGGCGTAGAGGTGAATCCCAAGTTCATTTTCGACATCCAAGTCAAGCGTCTGCATGAGTATAAGCGCCAGCTGCTCAACGCCTTCTCGATCATGTGGATCTATTTCCGCATCAAGAGCGGTCAGCTGCCCGACTTCCAGCCCACCTGCTTCATCTTCGGCGCGAAGGCGGCTCCCGGCTACAAGAGAGCAAAGGCGATCATCAAGTACATCAACGAGATCGCGAACCTCGTCAACAACGATCCCGACACCAAGGATAAGCTGCAGGTCGTATTCGTTTCGAACTACAACGTCTCCTACGCCGAGAAACTGGTCGTAGCGGCGGATATTTCCGAGCAGACCTCCACAGCGGGTACAGAGGCCTCCGGTACCGGCAACATGAAGTTTATGTTCAACGGCGCCGTGACGCTGGGTACCTACGACGGCGCGAACGTTGAGATCGCGCAGCAGGCAGGCGAAGAGAACGAGTATATCTTCGGCGGCAGAGTCGAGGATATCGAGCGCCTGAAGAAGGAAGGCTACGACGCGCGCGCGATCTACAATGCCAACCCGATGATCAAGCGTGTCGTCGACACCCTGATCGACGGTACCTTCTCTGACAACGGCGCTACCGGCGAGGGCTCCTTCGCCGAGCTGCACAACGCACTCATCAACGGCACCAACTGGCACCACTGTGACCACTACTTCCTGCTCTATGATCTGCAGGATTATGTTGCGAAGAAGCTGCAGGCGAACAACGATTACAAGGATCGCATCGCCTTCGGTACCAAGTGCCTCAAGAACGTAGCGCACTGCGGCACATTCAGCTCCGACCGCACCATCCTCCAGTACGCGACCGAGATCTGGAAAGTTAAATGATTGTCATTGCGTGGCAAATGCATTTGCCGCGGCAATCGCAACCGCTTTCCGCCCTTTGCAAACGTCATTTTGATTTGACGTTTCATCAACGGCGGGACAAAAGTAAACCGTAAACCCATGAACAACGCCCTTCCGATCGTTCGGAGGGGCGTTGTTGATGCTGAGCCTTCCCCTTGAGGGTAAGGCTTTAAATCACATAATTATCCGCACTGTCGGTTTGAGCAAGGTCGGCGATCGTGATGCCGTCAAAGTATTTGTTGGTCAGGTCGTAAAATCCCTGCCACATCTGCAGGGTGCGGCATTCCGCGGCGCGCTCGCAAGGCGCGGCGTCCGGAGAAAGGCACGCGACAGGGGAGAGGTCGCCTTCTGTCAGGCGCAGGATCTCACCGACCGTGTATTGGTCGGGGTCGCGGGTCAGCTTGTAGCCGCCGCCCTTGCCGTGAACGCCCTCGATCAGCTTTGCTTTGGAGAGCGTGGGAAGGATACGCTCCAGATATTTCAACGAAATTTCCTGCCGCGCAGCCACGTCCTTCATCGGAATATACGCGCCGTTATTATGCTCGGCAAGATCAATCAGCACGCGCAGCGCGTAGCGGCCTCTGGTTGATACCATCATAAAAATCACCCTTATCAACAGTAGGGGGAGGGGCTTGTTCCTCCCGATTATAAAAACAAAATATTTATTATTAATTATATTATACCACAGGATTGGTAGGTAAATCAAGCTTTTCTCTTTACACTTTTCTTTTTTTATTATATAATGTCAGCATATCAACCGGCATTGCGAGGGTGAACGCACATTCATCCCGTGTCAATCTTTATCGAATTTTGAAAGCGAGTCTCCTATGAAAGCATTGATCGCGATGAGCGGCGGCGTGGATTCGTCTGTCGCGGCATTATTGATGAAGGATCATGAGCGTATCGGCTGTACGATGCGTCTGTTCGATAAGCCCGAAGACGATGACAGCGAAAAGTCCTGCTGTTCGCTCAAGGAGGTCGAGGACGCACGCGCGGTGTGTCACCGCCTCAGGATCCCGTATTATGTCTTTAATTTCACCGGCGATTTTGAAGAAAAGATCATCCGCAAGTTCGTTGATTGCTACCGCCGCGGCGTCACGCCCAACCCCTGCATCGACTGCAATCGCTATATGAAGTTCGATAAGCTCCTGCTCCGCGCGCGGGAGCTCGGCTGTGAGCTGGCGGTAACGGGTCACTACGCCCGTATCGAACAGCAAGATGGGAAATATGTGCTGAAAAAGGCGCTTGATCCCGCAAAGGATCAAAGCTATGTGCTGTACTGCCTGACGCAGGAGCAGCTTGCCCGCATCCGTTTTCCGCTCGGCGAACTGACTAAGGACGAGGTGCGCCGCATCGCCGCAGAAAATGGTTTTGTCAATGCGCAAAAGCCCGACAGTCAGGATATCTGCTTTGTACCTGACGGCGACTACGCGGGATTCATCGAACGGTTCGGCGGCGGGACGCCCGCAGGCGATTTTGTGACCGTTGACGGCGAGGTGCTCGGACGGCACAAGGGCATCTCGCATTATACGATCGGTCAGCGCAAGCATCTGGGTATCAGCGTCGGCAGACCGATCTACGTGGTGAAGATCAGCGCTGATGACAACACCGTTGTGCTGGGCGACGAAAGCTATCTGTTCAGCACTGTCGCTCAGGTGGAGGATTTTAACTGGATCACGGGAACGACGCCGGCTGCACCGGTCCGCTGCAAGGCAAAGACCCGCTACCGCCAGAAGGAGAAGCCCGCGACCGCTCATCCGAATGAGGATGGCAGCGTGACGGTGATCTTTGACGAGCCGATTCGCGCAATCACCCCCGGTCAGGCGTGCGTGCTGTACGACGGGGACGTCGTTCTCGGCGGGGGAGTTATCATGTAGGGACGACCACCGGTCGTCCGCGTGGTAGGTGTGTTCCATCCTATCTTACATTTTCGATAACAACAACGTCCGTCATTCTGCGGACGAGCAATGCTCGTCCCTACAATAAACGCCCTGCGAAATGATTTCGCAAGGCGTTTTTCTAAATCACTCAATAATTCTGTTACTGCATACCCAGCATGCGCTTTTTGATGTCCGCTTTATCGAACGCAGCAGCGATCAGGATGAAGATGATCGCCGAGGCGACCGCTTGTATCGCGTTCTCGGGCATCTTCCACAGAGCGTTGACTAAGGCGCTTTGAAGGCTGTCGCCCGCCAGCAGCAGACGGATCAGCTTGGAGATCGAATAGCCGACGACGGTGACCAGTCCCGACGGGATGGTCATCAGAGCATTGCGCTTTGTCAGCAGCTTATCGCTTTTCGCGCTGAAAAACACCGCGTTGACCGCTTTGATGATGACGGTGTAGATCAGCGTTTCGGGATAGACCAGCAGGTCGGCTATGCCGCCGCCGATGGCGGACGCCGCAACCGCAAACGGCAGGGGCAGAAAGCTCGCTGTCAGGTAGATCATCGAATCGCCTAGATGAACGTAGCCGCCGGTAGGCGTTTTGATTTGGACAAACGCCGTCATCACCGCGATCATCGCCGCAAACATTGCCGCGATCACGATGTGCAGGGTGTGCGCCGAGTGTCTAGTCTTCATATACATTCCTTCTTTATACAAAATGTCATTGCGAGGAGTCGGCACAAAGCCGACGACGTGGCAATCTTAACCGATTAATCAGATCAAAGTGAAATACTTACATCCGAAAAACGGCTCCGGTGTTACCCGAAGCCGTCAGTTTTTATCAGTCTTGGAACAGCGAAGTCGACAGGTAGCGGTCGCCCGTATCCGGCAGAAGAACGACGATGTTCTTGCCCGCATTCTCGGGACGCTTACTGAGCTGGATCGCCGCGTAAGCCGCCGCGCCGGAGGAGATGCCGACCAGCACGCCCTCGTTCTTGCCGATGAGCTTGCCTGTCGCGAAAGCATCGTCGTTCTCAACGGCGATGATCTCATCGTAAACGCCGGTATTCAGCACATCGGGGACAAAGCCCGCGCCGATACCCTGTATCTTGTGCGCGCCTGCGGTACCCTTGCTGAGCACGGGTGAGGAGGCGGGCTCCACAGCAACGACTTTGACGTCGGGATTTTTACTTTTCAGATATTCGCCTACGCCGGTGACGGTACCGCCCGTGCCGACGCCTGCGACAAAGATGTCTACCTTGCCGTCGGTATCCTCATAGATCTCGGGACCGGTGGTCGCAAGGTGAGCGGCAGGGTTGGCGGGATTGATGAACTGACCGGGAATGAACGCGCCTTCGATCTCTGCGGCGAGCTCATCGGCCTTGGCGATCGCGCCCTTCATGCCCTTGCTGCCTTCGGTCAGCACCAGCTCAGCGCCGTATGCCTTCATCAGCTGTCTGCGCTCGACGCTCATCGTCTCGGGCATCACGATGATGATGCGATAGCCTCTTGCCGCCGCGACAGCCGCCAGACCGATGCCGGTGTTGCCGGAGGTCGGCTCGATGATGACGCTGCCCTCATGCAGCAGTCCCTTTGCTTCGGCGTCGTCGATCATCGCCTTTGCGATACGGTCTTTGACCGAGCCTGCGGGATTAAAGTATTCCAGCTTCGCGAGGATTTTCGCGTTCAGGTTCAGATTTTTTTCGATATTGCTCAGTTCGAGCAGCGGGGTCTTGCCGATCAGCTGGTCGGCGGAAGTATAAATATTAGCCATAATGGTTCTCCTTATTATATAGTATCAAATTTTGTTTGTAAAGCCTCATTGCAGATCAGGGGCGAGATACACCTGTCAGCTCTTCCCAAAAATATCGTCAGGAAATTGCCGTGTTCATTATTTGCTTCAACATCGAAAACCACTTAGATACATCAAATCACCTTCAATCAATCCTACCAATCAAGTAGGTTGGTATTATAATAGCAGGAAATCATTGTTTTGTCAATACTTTTTTGAAAAATAATCAAAATGAGTAAAAACCGCCGTAAGTTGAGACGCATATTTGGTGACCATTTACTTGACAATAAAGAATAATAGTGATAAAATAAGCTACAGTAAGATATGTTAGCGTAAAGAGTGGGTCTTGACGGACCCGCTCTTTGTTATTGTTTACACTCCAAAGGAGGGATACTTTGGCGAACAGCAAAGGAAAAAACACCGTCTCCGTTGTCGAAGAGATCGCCGCACCGATCGCCGACAGCTTAGGACTGAGGATATGGGACGTGCGGTATCTGAAGGAGGGCTCGCAGTGGTATCTGCGGGTATTTATCGACAAAGACGGCGGCGTGGATATCAACGACTGCGAGCGGATGTCCCGCGCGCTGGACGAACCGCTCGATCAGGCGGATCCCATCGACGGCGAGTACATCCTCGAGGTCAGCTCCCCGGGCGTCGAACGCGAGCTGATACGCCCCGAACACTTTGAACAGTTCATCGGCGCGGATATCATGGTCAAGATGATCCGTCCGCTCGATGGGATCGGCAAGGAGTTCAAGGGCGTGCTGACAGCGTATGAGGACGGTATGGTCACCGTCACCGACCACAGCGGCGAGAATACCGTCACGATCAATAAGAAAGACGCGGCTTATATCAAGCTGGACGACTTCGACTGAGGCGGAGCCTTAGTTATCAGATAACAGATAATAGATAACAGATAACAGTGAAGGGAAACGCTTCGCGTTTTGTTTTCCTAAGATTGATTGAGCAAAGCGAGAATCCATAACTGTTCTCTTTTATCTGTTCTCTCTTATCTAAAAATTGTTTTCAATTTTCATTTTATATAGAAAGGTTTGATTTGGAAAAATGGCAAGCAATAAAGAGCTCTTTGAGGCGCTGAAGCTCCTCGAAAAAGAGAAAGGAATCCCCGCTGAGTACATGATCACTCAGATAAAGAAAGCGATCGTCACCGCCTGCCGCAATCTGTACGGCGGCAACGAAAACGTCGAGATCAAGATGGATCCCGAGAAGAACACCTTCTCCGTTAAGCTGATGAAAACGGTCGTGGAAGAGGTGGAGGATCCGAACTACGAGATTTCTCTCGCAGACGCGATGATTATCAGCAAGCGTGCCGCTGTCGGCAAGGAGATCGGCATCCCGCTCGAACCCAAGCAGTTCGGACGCATCGCCGTCCAGACCGCCCGCTCCGTGATCCGTCAGGGCATCCGCGACGGTGAGAAGGATCAAATGCTGGTCGAGTTCCAGTCTAAGGCGCAGGAGATCGCTACCGCGACCATCGAACGCGTCGATCCAGTCACCGGCAATGCGACTCTGAAATTCGGCAACGCGATCACTGTGCTTCCCAAGTCCGAACAGATCCCGAACGATATCCTTCGCGAGGGCGACACCGTCAAGGTGTATGTTGCGGGCGTCAAGGAGACCGAACGCGGTCCGCGCGCGATCATCTCGCGTACCCATCCCGATTTTGTCAAGAGATTGTTTGAGAAAGAGATCCCCGAGATCTATGACGGCACCGTGATCATCAAGTCCATCTCCCGCGAGGCAGGCTCGCGCACCAAGATGGCGGTTTATTCCGACGATCCCGAGATCGATGCAGTCGGCGCGTGCATCGGCACCCGCGGCGCTCGCGTCAATACCATCGTCGAAGAGCTCGGCGGTGAAAAGATTGACATCGTGCCCTACAGCGAAGAACCCGAAAAATTCATTGCGGCGGCACTGTCCCCTGCGAACGTGGTAAAGGTCGAGCTCGCCGATGACGGCACCAAGGCATGCAAGGCTACCGTTCCGGACGGCCAGCTCTCGCTGGCGATCGGCAACAAGGGTCAGAATGTCCGACTGGCGGCAAAGCTGACCGGTTATAAGATCGATATCCGTCCCGAATCCGGCTTCTGGGGCGAAGATACGGAAGACGACAAGGATACAGATTAAGGAGAAGCTTTATGGCAGAGCGAAAAATACCGCTTAGAAAATGCGTCGGCTGCGGTGAGATGAAGGACAAGCGCACGCTGGTCCGCATCGTACGCAATAAGGAAGGCGAGATTTCCGTAGACCTTGTGGGCAAAAAGCCCGGCAGGGGCGCGTATATATGTAAAAGCGAGGAGTGTCTGAACAAGGCGCAGAAGGCGAAACGGCTGGAACGCGCTTTTTCGGCAGCGATCGAGCCTGAGATTTACGACGCGTTAAGGAGAGAACTCAGTGAATGACGACAGACTGCTGAGCTTTCTCGGCATATGCAAACGTGCCGGCCGGTTGATATCCGGAGCCGATACCGTCACGAAGGCGGTAAATGAGGATAAAGCAGTATTGGTGCTTTACGCATCGGACGTATCCGAAAACAGCTTAAAGCAGGTGCTCAGAGCGGCACGGGAACATAACATTCCTGTTCTCCGGCTCTCCCGCGGCAAGGAAGAGCTCAGCTATGCGCTCGGAAAGCACTGCGGGATTATCTGCACCACGGATACAGGCTTTGCCGAAAAGATTCTCGATCTTATCAACTAAGGAGGAATTACCATGGCTATTATGATTAAATATAAAGTCAAAGAGGTGGCGACTGACCTTGACGTCACGACTAAGGAGCTTATCACCGTACTGAAGGATAAGCTCGGCGTCGATAAAAAGGCGATGACTGCCCTGACGGAGGATGAGCTGAACTTCATCTTCGATTACTTTACACAGAAAAACGCGGTTTCCGACCTGTCCGCTTACTTTGCGGTGCGTGACGACGCGATCAAGAAGCAGGAGGAAGAGGCTGAAAAGCGCCGCGAGGAAGAAAAGCAGCGCCGCGAGGAAGAAAAGCGCCGCCGCGAGGCGGAGAAGGATAAGCTTCGCCCCGAATCTGCGAAAAAGGCCGGCAAAGAACAGCCCGCAAAGTCCGCGCAGCCTAAGAAGGAAAAGCCCGACAAGACCGCCGAGATCGATCTCAAATCAGAGATCAAATCTAAGCGCGGTACCGGCCGTATCGTCGATACCGGCGCCGCGGAGGTCAACGTCGACCGCTATAACCAGAAGTATGATGATCTCGCTCTCGATAAGGTGAAGAACGAGAATAACATGTCCTCAAAGAAGCAGAAGATCAACCAGCGCTCTAAGCAGAAGAACCGCCGTTCCGCCAAGCGCGAAACCGAGCGCGAGCGTATGGCGCGTATCGAGAAAGAGCGCAAGGCGAAAAAGATGACCGTCCTGATCCCCAACGAGATCTCGATCGGCGATCTCGCCTTAAAGCTTAAGGCGACCGTAGCCGAGGTCGTCAAAAAGGCGTTCCTGATGGGCACGATGGTCACCGCGAACGACGTCGTCGACTTCGACACCGCCTCCCTGATCGCGATGGAGTTCCACGCGAAGGTCGAGAAGGAAGTCGTCGTCACGATCGAAGAGCGCATCATCGACGACAGCGAGGACAGCGATGAGAACCTGATCGAGCGCGCTCCGGTCGTTGTCGTCATGGGTCACGTCGACCACGGCAAGACCTCGCTGCTCGATTACATCCGCAACGCGCACGTCACTGCCACCGAGGCGGGCGGCATCACCCAGCATATCGGCGCGTACCGCGTCAACATCAATGACCGCGACATCACCTTCCTCGACACCCCCGGTCACGAAGCGTTCACCACCATGCGCGCGCGCGGCGCTCAGGTCACCGATATCGCGATCCTTGTCGTTGCAGCGGACGACGGTATCATGCCGCAGACGGTCGAAGCGATCAACCACGCGAAGGCGGCGGGCGTTTCCGTCATCGTCGCGATCAATAAAATGGATAAGCCCGGCGCGAATCCCGACCGCGTCAGACAGCAGCTCACCGAGTATGAGCTGGTTCCCGAGGAGTGGGGCGGCGATACGCCCTGTGTGCCCGTATCCGCCAAGACCGGCATGGGCATCGACGATCTGCTCGAAATGGTTCTGCTGGTAGCCGACATGAAAGAACTCAAGGCGAATCCCGACCGCGCCGCCAAGGGTACGGTCATCGAAGCGCGTCTGGATAAGGGCAGAGGTCCCATCGCCTCCATCCTCATACAGAACGGCACCCTGCACACCGGCGACGTCGTGGTAGCCGGCATGGCGGTCGGTCATGTCCGTGCCATGACGGACGATAAGGGCCGCCGCGTCGAGAGCGCAGGTCCCTCCATCCCCGTTGAGATCACCGGTTTAGACGACGTCCCCACCGGCGGCGATACCTTTAACGCCGTTACCGACGAGCGTCTGGCGCGCGAGCTGGTCGAACAGCGCAAGCACGAGGCGAAGGAAGCCGAGTTCAACGCCCGCACCAAGGTCACCCTCGACAACCTCTTCGATCAGATGAAGCTCGGCGAGGTCAAGGAGCTGAAAATCATCGTCAAGGCAGACGTACAGGGCTCCGTAGAAGCGGTACGCCAGAGCCTCGAGAAGCTCTCGAACGACGAGGTGCGCGTCAACATTATCCACGGCGCTGTGGGTGCTGTCAACGAGTCCGACGTCATGCTGGCGAACGCTTCTAACGCGATCATCGTCGGCTTCAACGTACGACCCGACGCCACCGCTCAGGCGAACGCCGAGCGCGACGGCGTGGATATGCGTATGTACCGCGTCATCTACGACTGCATAGAAGAGATCGAGAGTGCGATGAAGGGTATGCTCGCTCCCAAGACCAGAGAAGTCATCCTCGGTACCGCCGAGGTGCGCAGCGTCATCCGTATCAAGTCTGTCGGCAACATCGCCGGCTGCTATGTTAAGAGCGGTAAGATCCAGCGCGGCGCGGGCGTCCGCGTCGTACGCGACGGCATCATCATCGCTGACGACACCATCGCTTCTCTCCAGCGCTTCAAGGACAGCGTCAAAGAGGTCGCTGAAGGCTACGAGTGCGGTATCGGTCTCGAAAAATACAACGATATCAAGGAAGGCGACATCTTCGAGGTGTTCACCATCGAGGAATACAGAGAAGATTAAGGAATTACTATGGCTAATCATAAAATAGACAGGATCACCGAGGACGTTAAGCGCGAGCTGACGGCGATCTTCCGTGAACTCAAGGACCCCAGGGTGAATGCATGCTTTTTGTCCATCGTGCGCGTAGAGGTTACCAATGATCTCTCCTACTGCACGGTGTATGTCAGCGCGCTGGAGGGCTTGGACGCATCGAAGGCGGCGGTCAAGGGGCTGAAAAGCGCTTCGGGCTTTATCCGCAGAGAGCTGGGACACAGACTCAGGCTCAGACATGTGCCCGAGCTGATCTTCACACCCACCGACTCCATCGAGTACAGCGCTGAGATATCCCGTATCCTGAACAGCTTGGATATCTCTCATGATGACGAGGAGGACTCTGATGAGGGAGATAACGCTTAACGAAGCCGCTTCGCTGCTCGCGGAGCATGACAACTTTAAAATTTTGACGCACAGCTATCCGGACGGCGACTGTCTCGGCAGCGGCTACGCGCTGGCGTTCGCCCTGCGCAGGCTTGGGAAAAAAGCAAATGTTGCCGTAGACGGCAAGCTGCCCTCCAAGTTCACCTATCTGGTGAAAAACTACGAGGAGCAGGACTTTGTACCGCAGTACATTATCAGTGTCGACGTTGCCGCGCCTACGCTGCTGGGTGACAGTGTGATGGACGGCGTGGATCATATCGATCTGTGCATCGATCATCACGGCACCAATTCGATCGAGGCGGACAATCGCTATGTTGACAGTACCGCGGCTGCAGCGGCAGAGATTATCTGGCAGCTTTTGCAGCTGCTGCATGTCGAGCCCGACGAGGACATCGCCGGCGGCATCTATACCGGTATCTCTACCGATACCGGATGCTTTGTGTATACTAACACTACCCCGCGGACTCATCATATCGCGGCGTCCGTGATGCCGTACTGCGACTGGCGGGAGATCAACAACATCAATTTTGTGATCAAGACCCGCGCGAAGGTCAAGATGGAGCGCATGATCTACAAGACCATGGAGTTTTACGCGGGCGGTAAATGCGCTGTTGTGTATACCACTCTCGCAATGTGCGAGGCGCTGGGGACGGGCGACGATGAAATGGAAGGGCTTGCCAACATCCCGCGCCGTATCGAGGGCGTGAAGATGGGCATCACCATGCGTGAAAAGGAAGGCGGCGTCTTCAAGGTTTCCGTCCGTACCAACGACGGGATCGACGCGTCCGCGTTTTGTCAGCAATTCGGCGGCGGCGGACATCCCGCGGCGGCAGGCTGCTCGATCGAGGGCGATTTGGGTACTGTCAAGAAGCTGCTGATCGACGCGGCTGAGGAATTCTTGCGATGAACGGCGTCATCCTGATCAAAAAGGAAAAGGATTTCACTTCCTTTGACGTCGTTGCGGTCGTGCGCAAGCTGACGGGCGTGAGGAAGGTCGGTCATACCGGCACCCTCGACCCCAACGCAACCGGTGTGCTGCCGGTGCTGCTGGGTACCGCGACTAAGGCGCAGGATATCATTCCCTGTCACGATAAAAAATACTGCGCTGATTTTAAATTCGGCGCTGCGACCGATACCCTCGATATATGGGGAGAGATTATTGAAGAAAAACCCGCTCACGTCACTGAAGAAGAGATAAAAAGAGCCCTCGGCTCCTTTCGGGGGGAGATACAGCAGCTCCCGCCGATGTACTCCGCCGTCAGCGTGGGCGGAAAACGTCTCTACCAGTACGCCCGCGAGGGCAAACAGGTAGAGCGGCGTCCGCGGACGGTAACAGTCTACTCACTGGAGCTTGTATCTTTTGACAAGAGCACCCAGAGCGGACGGCTCGATATCTTCTGTTCGGGCGGCACCTACATCCGCACCCTGATCGACGACTTGGCGCGGTCGCTCGGAACGGTCGGCGTGATGACCGATCTGGTCAGGTATGAAGCCTGCGGCTATGAGCTTGACGATTGTCTGACGCTCGACGAGCTGCGCCGAAAGATCGAAAACGGTGAAACCGATTATCTTCACAGCGTGGAAAGTATCTTTATGTGCTATGAAGAGCTTGTGGTCAGCGACAAACAGGCGCACCGCTTCAAAAACGGCAATCCGCTCGATATCGCTCGCACCGCGCTGAAAAATAATGCCGCAGACAAAAAAATATTCCGCGTGAAGGACAGGCAGGGAGCCTTTCTCTCACTCGGAATCGTCGACGGTGACTTATTAAAAATGTATAAGCATTTTTGACGCTTGACATTGATGAAACATCTGTTATAATATAAATACAAGGAGCTATCCGATAGACGGTTAGCCTCTAAAGTGGATTAAAAATAACCGCGCTTTTGGAAGAGGGGCGGTTATTTTTTATGCGTGAACATCAGTATCGTAAACATTGTTGTAAAGGCTTCATTTCAGATTTTCATCCACCGGATAAGACGTCAGAAAGCGCACACTGCGCTCGATGGCGTCCTTGCTGTTTTTATAATCCTTGCCCTGATTGCGGTAGTCGAACATGGTGGTGAAATGCGTCACGTCGTCATACAGCGTGTCCATATAGCCCTTAGAAAGCGCGTTGGTCGCTTCAAAAAAATCGTTTGCACATTTTTTGTCCATCGCCTTTTTGTTGAAGTTCGCCATGATCAGTGCGTAGTGGTCAAGACAGATGAAATCCTGCGCCTTATACTGTGTGCGGAGCTTTTCGTCCTGACCGTACTGCACGTAAACCGTCGCCAGCAGGTGAAGGATATCGCGATCGATGCGGTCGCACAGGTAGCAGGTATGCGCGTTCTCGCGGATGGCGGCGAGCATCTTTTTATCGGGAGCGTCGGTGTTCTTCTTCGGAAACGCCTTTTTGCGCAGCTCGTCGATATGGGTCTGCAGCAGCAGGGCGTTCGACAGGCGCGGACCGTGATTGACCATCATTGAGAAGTGACGGTGGCAAAAGCCGGTTTTGTTGGTTTGTACGCGCACGTCGGGCGCCATCATTGCGTCGCCGGTGATGAATTCGACATACTGCTCCTCGAGCATGCCATACATACGGCAGATCGGGCAGCCTTCTGTTTCGGTGAAAAGGTCGGTGATCGGAATGGTGGTGATGTTCGGTTTCATAGGCGCCTCCTGAAACAAATCGTCATTGCGAGGTACATTCATGTGCCGCGGCAATCTCAACCGAATATTTTAAAATTATTATAGCATATTGATTTGGAATATGATATACTGTTTTTATAATTTTTGAAAAAAGGTTTAATATGGGTATTGTCTTTGAAAATGTGCATGATCTTGATCTGCGCGAAACGCTCGACTGTGGTCAGTGCTTTCGGTGGAAGGAACAGACTGACGGCAGCTTTGCCGGCGTCGTTCGCGGCAAAGCGGCACGGGTATCGATGGACGGAGATCGTTTGATAATCGACGGCGCCGACGAAGCCGACCGTTCCCTGTGGCACGATTACTTCGACCTCGGCTTGGATTACAGCGAGGTCAAGCGCGAGCTGAGCGCGATCCATCCGACGCTTGCCGAGGCGGCGCGCTATGCGCCCGGAATACGCATCCTCGATCAGGAGCCGTTCGAGGCGCTGATCAGCTTCATCATCTCACAGAACAACAACATCAAGCGGATAACGGGCATCGTGGAGCGGCTGTGTGTGAATTTTGGGGAGCCGATCATCGGTACAAATGGCGATGCTTCCCGTATCCGATATGCTTTCTCGACCGTAGAACGCTTGGCGGCGCTGTCGCCCGATGACCTCGCTCCGATCCGCGCAGGCTTCCGCCACCGCTATATTATCGACGCGGCGCGCAAGGTTGCCGACGGTACGGTGGTTTTGGAGAGCCTGCGTACGTTACCGTATGACGAGGCAAGAGCGGCGCTGATGCAGATCACGGGCGTCGGCGTCAAGGTTGCCGACTGCGTGTTGCTCTACGGGCTGCATCGACTGGACGGCTTTCCGCTGGATGTATGGATGAAGCGCGCGATGGCGGTGCTGTTCCCGGGGCTGGAGCCAAAGGCTTTCGGGCGGTACGCCGGGATCGCCCAGCAGTACATTTTTCATTATTCCCGCACACATCAGGATTTGTTTTTGTAGGGACGGACATTTCCGATACGGAAACTATAGATAGGATCGTAACGCTTCTACCGGCGGACGAGCAATGCTCGTCCCTACGGAAAAGCGGATGATAACAATATCAGACGGAGGATCATATGAAAATCATCTTTATATTTGCGATACTCTCGCTGTTGATATTTGCCGTTTCGAGTATCCTCAAAGAGAGAAAATATACCAAGCCCGTGCGGCTGATCTCCTGCGGCGCGGCGGTAGTGCTCTCTCTTGTCGCGGCGATCGCCGCGCCTTATCTGCGTTCGCTCGGGATAGGCGTTGCGATCTTCACGGCGCTGAGCTTTGTGATATCCGTCTTTGCCGACCGCATCAGAAAGGACAACGTCAGAGACTTTGCGAAATATACGGCGAAGGCGATGCTGGTCGTCCTGCTGCTCGAAGCGATCTGCTTCAATTTCAACAGCTATCATTTGTGGAAGGGCGGCTATGAAGAAACGCCCCTTGATATGAGCGCCGCGGCGGTTTCAGATATGACGCAGAGCGGCAGCGATCTGCGCACCACTGCGGAAACCGCGTCTATTGAGTTTTTGAACCTCGATCAAAAGATCGGCGTCATCAAGCTTGATTTGAAGGGTACCGCGTATAAAACCGATTATTCTATCGACTTTTCCGACGAGACCAACGCCTCCTACTATCTGCGCTCGGGTCTGGTCACGGGCTCGGTGTTCAACGATATCGAGCAGACAAAGTATATCGTCTGTGATTTCTCCGGAAAAGTCAGTAAAATAAGGATCAATCTGAAGGATCTCAAGAATAATGTCGTGACCCTCAGCGGCGTGACGCTGAACGCGGATGTCCCCGCGCATTTTTCCTACCTGCGCTTTTTGCTGATTCTGCTCGGCGTTGCCTTTGTCCGGCTGTTCAAGCGCAGCGTGAATTTCCGCAAGGCGCTGGGAGACCGCCCGCAGACGACAAAGGCGGTGACGGCAGTCATCGTACTGATCATGGTGATCATTTCGCTGATTCTGTCCTCTGTCGGGCTGGATTCCGCGACCGACTTTAACCAAAGCTCCGGCAACCAGATCACGCAGGAGCTGGTAGACGCGTTTGAATCGGGTCAGGTCGAGCTCAAGGACAAGCCCGGAACAGACCTGCTGAGCATGGAGAATCCCTATGACTGGTCGGCGCGCGCGGAGCAGAACATCAGCGCCAAATGGGACCATGTTCTGTATGACGGCAAGTATTATTCCTACTACGGCGTCGGTCCCGTGATCCTGCTGTATCTGCCGTATCACCTGTTGACGGGGCATTATCTGGCGAGTCTGCCTGGTGTGGTGCTGTTCAATACGCTCGCGCTGATCTTCCTCGGCATGACCTTCTATGTGCTGATGAAAAAGCTGTTCAAGGATATCCCGCTGTCGATGTATACCGCGGCGCTTGTCATGATCTACGCCTCCTGCGGCGTGTGGTATTGCACCGTGATGGCGAACTTCTATGAGATCGCCCAAAGCTCCGGCTTCTGCTTTACGATCATAGGCGCGTATTTCCTTGTATCGTCCAACGTGATCGGCAGCGATAAGGAGCCTGTCAGACCCCTGCGTGCGGCGCTGTCCTCGCTGTTTCTCTCGATCGCGGTGACCTGCCGTCCGACGACCGCCGTATGGTGTATTGTCGCGCTGGTATTCATCGTCGCGGGAGTTTTGAAGCTGAAACGCAGTAAAAGCGAAAAGTCATCCTATGTCAAATATTTGATCGCGGCGCTGCTGCCGTTCGTCGTGATCGGCGGCGCACAGATGCTCTATAACTACGCGCGCTTCGGCTCCTTTACCGATTTCGGCATCGCCTACTCGCTGACCATCAACGATTTCACCCATACCGAGTTCCATACCCAGCTTTCCGCGATCGGTTTCTTTGATTATCTCTTTGCGCCGCCGTCCTTCACGGGCGAGTTCCCCTATGTCCACAGCACGCTCTCTAAGCTCGGCGTCAACGGTTACTACTTTGAGGCGACCAACAACGGCGCGGGTCTGCTGTACCGCGCGCTGCCCACCTTCTTCCTCTTTGCGTCTCCATTCGCGCTCAAGTTTGTAGATAAAGAAAAGCGCGCTCGCGCAGCAGTACTGTTCGGCGCGGCGGCGCTGATCGCCCCTTGCGTCATCATCGCGTCCATCTGGGAGTCCGGCTACGGTACGCGCTACATGATGGATTTCGCGTGGCAGATGCTCACGGGCGCTTTCCTCGTGATGTTCCTGTTCTACCGCAATATCAAGGGCAAGGACGCAAAGCGTATCTATGAGCACCTTTTGCTGATCATGCTATTTGCCTGCCTGTTCATCAACATGGGGCTGGTCTACGCCTACTGGTATCCCGGCAACTATGTCGCGGGCGCGGAAGCCTCCTTCGAGCGCTTCGGCAGGATGTTCTCGATGTTCAATACATAATGTAATCGTCATTGCGAGCCCCCTTGCGGGGTGTGGCAATCTCGACCGGACCGATTGAATTTGTTTACAAATACCGGTTGTATTTATCTGTTGACTGTGATATAGTAGACCTGCAGTTATACAATTAACCGGTCATAATCACTTGTCACTGACCACTATACAGAAGGTGTATGAATGAAGAAAAATACAAAACGTAAGCTGCGCGAGTGGCTGATCTCGCTCGGCGTGACCGTTGTCCTGCTGGGGCTGGTGGTCGCGGGGCTGTACTGGTACATGAGCATGACGCGCATGACGCTTGATATGAAGGCTGTGTGGATCGGCAACGCCGTCGGCGGATTATTCATGCTGCTGATCGTGCATCATTTTGTCAAAGCTCCCGAAAAAAATAAAGATCAATAATGATAAAAGGCGTCCGATCGCTCGGACGCCTTATTAGTGACCAGTGGCTAGTGACCAGTGGCAAGTGACTGGTTGGATTGGGTATCATACCCCGCGGCATGCGCCGGGGTAGTTGTTGGTTGACGGGGAAAAGACGTACGCGTCACGTGCGCATCATTTGATCTTTCTCGCCTCGATATAATATCTCTTATCATGCGCGTGACCCATCGAGAAGGTCTTTCTCGGCAGGCTGCCGTCGGCGGTGATCGCCGGGAACAGCTCGTCCTTGCCCATGCCCTCAAAGATGAAGCCCAAGGTGCCTTCCTGTCGGCACAGGTTCTCGACGACTTCTTCGCCGTGGATATAATCGATCTTGACCTCGGGGTGCTGCTTCATATAGCGGTCGATGTAGCCCTGCAGGGTGCCTACGGGCAGCTTTGCGGTCGCCTTGACCTCCAGCTCGCCGTCGGCGTCGGGGGTGATGCAGCGGAAGGTCTGGCGGATGCCGATGCCGTGGGCGTCAGTGTAGGAGGAGAATTTCTCAATGAAATCCTCGGCGTCTACGTTGAACAGCACGCGGTAGATCGGCTCGAACTCGATAGATTCATCATGGATATTAACCACCTCGACCAGCGCGTAGCGCGCAAGAGGGTTCTTGCTCAGGTTATAACATTCCTTCGCAGTGGCGAGGCTGTGGTTGCCGTCGCCTACGGCAAAGAGCAGCTTGTCGTCCTTATCGGCGATCAGCGCCTCCAGCGCATCCTGTACCTGCGCGATGACTGCGTCGGGCAGGAAATAGCCGTCGATATGACCGCCGTCCTTCATCAGTTCAAAGCCGTAAGCCTGTTCAAAATCTGCTTTTTTGGCGGCAAGCGGCTCGATAACGGAGCAGGAGGGGTCGTCGATCAGCAGCAGCACGTGCGGCATCTCCAGCGGCGCGTCCTTGCGGATCTGCACGCGCGGAGGGATGCGTTCGAGCACGGTCGCCTCGGTGGCGCGGATCGCGGAGGTCGCGCCCTTGCGGTAGTCATAGTCCTCGAGGTCGATCACGCCGACGATACCGCGGCGCACAGCGTTGTTGGACTCGCGCTCGACATAGATCATGCTGTTTTCGTGTACATCGAAAACGCCTTCGTCGATATAGCGCTGCATGTTTTCGTTCACAGCGGCGATGCGCTCGCTGCTGTCGTCGGAGAGATAGATCTCCGGCAGGATAATGCGGAGCGCCGATGGGGTGTCGCCGACGATCGACTCGACGTCATTCCAATATTCGGGCTCGCTGGTGTACTGGTCACAGGCGACCACCGCCCATTTCTCAAAGTTGTTCTTAGGCAGCAGGATATCTGCGGGGTTAAAATGCTTCATATGATCACTCCGTTCAGATAATAGATAACAGATAATAGTGTCGGTATCTCGCTTTGCTCGGTCAAGGAAACAGAAATCGGGTGCGGGCAGAGCCCGCCATTCACTGTTATCTTTTCTCTGTTATCTTTTCTCTCTTTCTTGACGACAGCATACCACGAAAAAAATCGTTTGACAATAAGTATTGTGAAATTTCGTGAATCATGCTAAACTATTGCATGGTGATGGCTATGAGTAAGTACAAATTGATTATGAGCGACCTCGATAATACGCTCCTGCCGATCTACACGCAGGACAGATTTGTCGAAATCTGGTTCCGCGATATCGTCAAGGTTTTCCGCTCCTACGGGCTCGACCCCGCCCGCGCTGTGAACGGCGTGAACCAAGGTATCCGCGCTATGCTGTATAACGAGAGCGGCAGAAAAAACATCGAAGTCTTTTATGAAGAGGTCGAAAAGGTCAGCGGCTATACCCGCGAACAGATCGAGCCGCCGACGCTCGAATACTATACGACGACCTTTGAAAACGTCTATGATATCACTCTGCCCAATCCCTTTGCAATGCGCATCGCCGAGCTGATGCATCAGAAGGCGGAGCATGCCGTCGTCGCCACGATGCCAGTGTTCACGATCGAGGCGGTCGCCATGCGGATGAGCTGGGTAGGACTCAAACCCGAGATGTTCGACCTCGTCACGACAGCGCACACCAGCTGCTGGTGCAAGCCTAACCCGAACTATTTTCAGGAGATCCTTGACCGCTTCGGCGTCATGCCGCAGGAGGCGCTGATGATCGGCAACGACGTTCGCGAGGATATGTACCCCTGCAAAGAGCTCGGGATCGACACATTCCTCGTCACGAATCATAAGATCACCCACGGCTTACCGTTCGATATCTTCCGAAAGGGGACATATGAGGAGTTGGTCGCGTTTTTGGAAGCGTTATAGATGGAACATAAAAAGCGGATTAATAAAGCAGAAACGACCTGATGTGCTGTCAGGTCGTTTTTGTCAATTATGATATTAGATTCCGCAGCTTTTTGACGTCAACCTCTTTTGCTTCATAATGCGCGATGTAATCCAGTGCGTCGTCGGCGCTGTGCGCGACATAGATCAGGTCAAAGGTGCCCTGCGTCATAAATTTGGTATCCGCGGTATGGTGCATCATCGCGATCAGCAGATCATAATAACCGTCGGTGTTGAGGATGACCAGCGGCTTTTGGGTTCGGTCGAGCATCTTGAGCGTGAGCATTTCAAAGAATTCCTCAAAGGTCCCGATGCCGCCGGGGGTTACGATGAACGCCCCGCTCATATCCTCCATCTTTTGCTTGCGCTGACGCATCGTCTCGGTGTAGATGATTTCGTCCGAATGCGGATACAGGACGCCGTCGACGTTGAAGAAAGAGGGCGCAATGCCGGTGATGTGCGCGCCGCCGTCGTGTGCGCCGCGTGCCACGGCGCCCATCATGCCGGTGTCGCCGCCGCCGAAAACCAGCCCGTAGCCGCGCTTTGCGAGTTGGAAGCCCAGCTCATAGCCCGCGTCGGTAAATTTTTTGTCGATGGTGCGTGATGACGCGCCGTATACACATATGTTCATAGCTTACTCCAATTGCTAATTTAAGGGTTATGCTTAATAGATAACAGATATCAGATAACAGATAACAGGGAAGGGCGGGACACCCGCACCCAAATAATAATTGATCGAGCACAGCGAGATACCTTAACTGTTCTCTGTTATCTATTCTCTGTTCTCTACTAATTTTGCTCAAACTGGCTGTTGTACAGATCGGCGTAGAAGCCGCCCTCGGCGAGAAGTTCTTCGTGGGTGCCGGAGCCGATGATGTCGCCGTCCTTGAGGACGAGGATCAGGTCGGAATTCTTGATGGTGGACAGGCGGTGCGCGATCACGAAGCTCGTTCTGCCCTCGGTGAGTCCGTCCATCGCCTTCTGGATGATGCGCTCGGTGCGGGTGTCGACCGAGGAGGTCGCTTCGTCGAGGATCAGCAGCGGCGCGTTCTCGATCATCGCGCGGGCGATCGTCAGCTGCTGCTTCTGACCCGCCGACAGGCTCGCCTTGTCGTCCAGCACCGTGTCATAGCCCTTGGGCAGCGTATGGATGAAGTGGTGGATGCCGACCGCCTTGGTCGCGCGCTCCAGTTCTTCGTCGGTGACGCCCTCTTTGCTGTAGACAAGGTTCTCTCGCACCGTGCCCTCAAAGAGCCATGTGTCCTGCAGAACCATGCAGAACAGATCGTGGACGTTCTCTCTCGTCAGCTCGTCGATCGGTACGCCGTCGATGTAGATGCGTCCGGAGTTGAGCTCATAGAAGCGCATCAGCAGATTGACGATGGTCGTCTTGCCCGCGCCGGTCGGGCCGACGATCGCGACCTTTTGACCGGCTTTGATGTCAACGGAAAAGTCCTTGATGATGGTGCGGTCGGGGTTGTAGCCGAAGCGCACGTGGTCGAAGTGCACGTCACCCCTGACGGTGTCGAGGGTACGGGTCTTTTTGCTTTCGTCGGAGAGTTCTTCCTCGTCGAGGTACTCAAAGACGCGCTCCGCTGCGGCGGCGGTACTCTGCATGCTCGAAAAGCTCTGTGCCAGCTGCTGGAGCGGCTGGGTGAACAGACGGACGTAGATCGTGAACTCAATGATGACGCCGTAGGTGATGAGCTCGTTTTTCACGAGGATCGCGCCGACGAGGAATACGGCGACAAAGCCGAGGTTGCCGATGAAGGTCATCAGCGGCTGCATCACGCCCGAAAGGGTGGTGGACTTGAAGGCGCTGTCGCGCAGATGGCGGTTGATGCGGCTGAATTCCTCTTTGCTGTCCTTTTCGTAGTTGTACGCCTTGACGATGTTGTGTCCGGCGTAGATCTCCTCCACATGACCGTTGATCGCGCCGAGGTGACGCTGCTGGCGGTTGAAATGGAGCTGAGAGCGCTTCATGATGACGGACATCAGGATGAAGCCGAGCAGCGAAGCGCCGATCGCGGTGAGAGCGAGGATGTAGTTGGTGATGAACATCATCAGCACGGAGCCTAAGAACAGCGCGATCGAGGTGATCAGTTGCGCGATAGAGAGGTTCAGCGTGCGCTCGATGGTGTCGATATCGTTGGTGATGCGGCTGAGGATATCGCCGAAGGGCGTCGCGTCAAAGTATTTCAGCGGCATGCGGTTGGTTTTTGCCGTGATATCCGTGCGCATGCGCCGGCTGATTGTCGGGGCGACGGTCGCCATGATGAAGTGCTGGGTAAAGTTCATCAGCCAGCTGACGCCGTAGAGGATCAGCAGGAAGGTACAGGTGGCTGTCACTGCGTCGAGGTCGATCGAGCCGGTGATGCCCTGTGTGATCAGATCGGTGATCTTCTGGATCTGCTTGGGACCGATCAGGGAAATGATCGTACCGATGACGGCGCAGGTCATCGCGATGATCGTCGCGGGGATCTGAGGCTTTGCGTAGGCGATCATCCGCTTCCACGCGCCGCCGAAATTATCGGATCTTTCGGTGACCACGCCGCGCGGACCGCCCATGCCTTTTCTTGCCTGCGGACGCTTGCTGTCGACGCCGATCAGCGCTTCACGTTCCTTGCGGATATATTTCTTTTCGGAGGAGGTATTCTTCTCAGACATTGTTCAATTCCTCCTCTCCGAGCTGCGACAAGCCGATCTCGTGGTAGATCTTGCAGGTCTTGAGCAGTTCCTTATGCTTGCCGATCGCGGCGATCCTGCCCTCGTCGAGGACGATGATCTGATCGGCGTCCTTGATGGTGCCGATACGCTGGGCGACGATGATGTTGGTCGTGCCGGCGGTCTCTTTCTTCAAGGTATCGCGCAGGGCGCGGTCGGTCTTGTAGTCAAGCGCCGAGAAGCTGTCGTCAAAGATCAGGATCTCGGGGTCGCGGCAGATCGCGCGCGCGATGCAGACGCGCTGCTTCTGACCGCCGCTGAGGTTGGAGCCGTCCTGCGCGACAGGGTGCTCATAGCCCTCGGGATAGTTTTCGACGACGTCCTTTGCCTGCGCGATCTCGACGGCGCGGGCGACGTCCTCCTGCGTATAGCCCTCGGTACCGTTGGAGCCCATGGCGACGTTGGTGTTGATCGTGCCGGAGAACAGCACTGCCCTTTGGGGAACATAGCCGAGCTTGTTGTGCAGCTGCTCGAGGGTGTATTCCTTCACGTTCACGCCGTCGACCAGCACCTCGCCCTCGGTCGCGTCATAAAAGCGGGGGATCAGGTTGATCATAGTGCTTTTGCCGCAGCCGGTAGAGCCGATGATGGCGACGGTCTCGCCCTTTTTCGCTTTGAAGCTGATGTCCTTGAGAACATAGTCGGCGGCGCCGGGATATTTGAAGCTCACGCCCCTGAACTCGATCTCGCCGACTTGATCGGTATGATCGACGCCCTTGCCGTCTGTGATCGACGACTTGGTGTCGATGACCTCGTTGATGCGCTTGGCGGCGACGAGCGAGCGCGGGCCCATGATGAAGATCATGTTCAGCATCATGAATGCCATGATGACCATCAGCGCGTACTGCGAGAAGACGGTCATGTCGAGGAACAGCTCCGCCTTGCCCTCAAGCGGCGCGCCGTCGATCAGATACGCGCCGATCCAGTAAACGATCAGGCTCAGTCCGTTCATGATCAGCATCATGGACGGCATCATCAGCGACATGATGCGGTGCGCTTTCATATTATTATTGGTGATCTCGTCGTTCGCCTGCTCAAATTTGCTCTTCTGGTAGCTCTCGGCGTTGTAGGCGCGGACGACGCGGATACCGGTCAGGTTCTCGCGGGTGATGCGGTTGATGTTGTCGGTCAGGGTCTGGATGCGCTGGAACAGCGGGTGCGCGAACAAAAAGCAGATCGCGAGGACGATGATGACCAGCACGACTGCGACGCCCGCGGAGATCGTCCATTCGGCGCTCTTGTCGGCGATCTGGGTGATCGCCATGACCGCCATCAGCGGCGCGCGGACGATGACCATCAGACCGAAGACGATGATGGTCTGCACCTGTGTGATGTCGTTGGTGGAACGGGTGATCAGCGAAGCGGTGGAAAAGCGGTTGATCTCCGCCATGGAGAAGCCCTCTACCGCGTCATAGAGCTTTGCGCGGACATTGAAGGAATAGTTCGCGGCGAGAAAGCCCGAGATCACCGTGACCAGTACGCTGACGATCAGACTCGCCAGCGCGCAGAGCAGCATCTTGCCGCCCGCCCACAGCAGATCGGATATCCGGGAACCCGGTACGATCAGCAGCTCGGTGATGTCCTTCATATACGCGGGCATCAGCAGCTCCAGCCATACCGACAGCGCAATCAGCACCACAGCGCCCGCGGTGGCGAGCCAGTCGAGCTTGGTAAAATGCCGCATGATAGATTTCATAAGCAACCCTTCTTTAGATATTTATTCTTTTATCATTATATTGTATCATATTGCATCGCCGCGCGCAATACCGAAACGCTGTTTTTCCGCAAGGCTTTTGTTAATGCTTGCCGCGCTGGCGGCGCATCGTCAAACAGGCAAAACAAGCAAAAACAAGCAAACGCATCCAAATGCATGCAAACGCATCCAGAGCATGCGAATCATGCCAATACAAAGACGAAGACAAAGACGAAGACGAAAACAATGGCAATAACAAAAACAACGCGCCGGAAGCGCTTGCTCGGGCAAGCCGAGGGACTGATTTGACATGATATCATATGCTTTTTGCATTTTTCACGAAAAAGCCGTCGTGATTTCGGCATATTGCACGAGGATAAACCGAACTATTTTATGGATATTTTCTTGACTATTCCGCTTTAATATAGTAAAATAGTGGTTACGAAAATTCGTTGCTTGCAGGATTGCGGAACTTTTCCTGCAAAAATGCGGCGCGAGGCATACCGGCAGCGGTGAAATTGCGTTTTTCCGCGGTGCGGTATTCAGAAAGGAGACGTAGAACAAAATGGAATTATATCTTGTAATTGCTATTTTCGTCGGCTCGCTGCTGGCGCTCGCTTTTGCGCTGATCATGGCTAAGCGCGTGCTGAGCTTCGACGAAGGCACAGACAGGATGAAGAAAATTTCCGCTTCCATCCGTGCGGGCGCCAACGCGTATCTGAAAAGACAGTATACGATCGTCGCGATTTTCTTTGCGGTGATGTTTGTGATCCTGGGCGTGATGGCGATTTTCGGTCTGCTGACCCCCTTTGTACCCTTCGCCTTTATCACGGGCGGCTTTTTCTCGGGTCTGTCGGGCTTTATCGGCATGAAGATCGCGACGGCGGCGAACGCGCGTACCGCGAACGCCTGCCGTACCGGATTGAACAAGGGTTTGAGAGTCGCTTTCTCGGCGGGCTCCGTCATGGGCTTTACCGTCGTCGGACTGGGTCTGCTCGACATTTCGATCTGGTTCACTCTGTTGAAATTCGTATTTAATCAGGACGCTGCGGAGATCACCTCCGCGATGCTGACCTTCGGTATGGGCGCGTCCTCTATGGCGCTGTTTGCCCGTGTCGGCGGCGGTATCTTCACCAAGGCTGCCGACGTCGGCGCAGACCTTGTCGGTAAGGTCGAAGCCGGCATCCCCGAGGACGACCCCCGCAACCCTGCCGTTATTGCCGATAACGTCGGCGACAACGTCGGCGACGTAGCCGGCATGGGCGCCGATCTGTATGAGAGCTATGTCGGCTCTGTTATCTCCTGCTCCGCGCTGGGCGTCGCGGCGTTCAACAGCCAGGGCATGGGCTTCCAGGCGATGGCGATCCCGATGATCATGGCGGCGCTGGGTATCCTGTGCTCCATCATCGGCACCTTCTTTGTCCGCACCGGTGAGAAAACCGAGCAGAAGCTCCTCTTGAAGGCGCTCTCCCGCGGCACCAACCTCTCGGCGATCCTGATCGCAATCGCGGCGTTCCCGCTGATCTGGTTCATTCTCGGCGCCGAGAACTGGAAGCTTTACTTTGCCGTTATCGCCGGCCTGATCGCGGGCGTTCTGATCGGCAAAGCGACCGAGTACTTTACATCCGATACCTATAAGCCCACCAAAAATCTGGCTGCCAAGTCCGAGACCGGCTCCGCCACCATCATCATCGGCGGTTTGGGTCTGGGCATGCTGTCCACTGCTATCCCGATCATCATCGTCGGCATCGCGGTGCTGGTCAGCTTCTTTGTATCCGGCGGCACGATCGAAGCACCCCAGATGGGTCTGTACGGCATCGCGCTGGCGGCTGTCGGCATGCTGTCCACCTTAGGCATCACCCTCGCGACCGATGCTTACGGTCCCGTAGCGGATAACGCCGGCGGCATCGCCGAAATGAGCGGTCTCGAGCCCGAGGTTCGCGAGCGCACCGACGCGCTGGATTCCTTAGGCAACACCACCGCCGCAACCGGCAAGGGCTTTGCGATCGGTTCCGCCGCGCTCACCGCGCTGGCGCTGATCGCCTCTTACATCGATAAGATCAAGGGTATGGTCGACGGCATCGACTATATGAGCTTCAGCGTCATGAACCCGAAGGTTCTGATCGGTCTGTTCATCGGCGCGTGCCTGCCCTTCGTATTCGCCGCCCTCACCATGGACGCTGTCGGCAGAGCCGCGCAGAGCGTTGTGATCGAGGTGCGCCGCCAGTTCAAGTCCATCAAGGGCTTGATGCAGGGCAAGGCGGATCCCGATTACGCGAAGTGCGTCGATATGTGCTCGCGTTCTTCTCTGAAGGAGATGATCCTGCCCACCGTTATCGCGATCGCTGTCCCGGTCGTTGTGGGTCTGGTGCTGAGCTACTACGGCGTTGTCGGTATGCTCGCCGGCGCTACCGCTTCGGGTTTCCTGATGGCGATCTTTATGTCTAACTCCGGCGGCGCGTGGGATAACGCCAAGAAGTATATCGAGGCGGGCAACCACGGCGGCAAGGGATCTGATCAGCACAAGGCGGCTGTTGTCGGCGACACCGTAGGCGATCCCTTCAAGGATACCTCGGGTCCCTCCATCAACATCCTGATCAAGCTGCTCTCGATGGTATCCATCGTCTTCGCGGCGCTGGTCGTATTCGTCAGCCAGTATATCCCGTTCTGATCTTGTTAAATTGTTATTGCGAGGCTTTTGGAGGAGCCGCGGCAATCTCAACCGATTATTGACAGGCTATATACGTGAGCAGGTACAGCGATGTGCCTGCTCTTGTTTTTTGTTCGAATATTTTTCGCGAAAAAACGCCATAATTCTTCTGAAAAAATATGGAATATTCTCCTGCGGAAGATACAAAATATAGTGTTTTTTGGTTATTTTTCTTCAAAATATATTAAAAATCCCTATATTTTTTAACGGGAATTAACGGTTACAAAGTGACATTATTTTTGTTCAAAAAGGAATTAACCGTTAATAAACTGATATGAAAATTCCGTACCTGTAACTGGAATTTTCGGGGGTTCTCTGTTACAATATAACTGTAAGAAATAAAACAACTGTTCGAATAAAAGATCGGAGATGATTGTATGAAGGTCAATGTCAAAGGAGAACACGTATCTGAAAAAGTAATCAAAATGTATGTTACCGAGCTTGTCAAAGCTCACCCCGACAAGCACATCGACGCGGTGGATATCATCGTGGACGGTGACAGGATGAAGGTCAGGCTGCTGCACGACCTCGACCGTACTGCTTGAAACGTGAGCGGAGAAAAGATTCCGCCTGAACAAGATGATTAATGAATTCCTCCTATAGCTTTAATATAGCGCTTAAGCAGATACCGCCGCCTTCCCACAGCGGCGGTATTTTGTATGAAAACGACGAAAAAGCAAAACTGCCGATTGTAAAACCTGTACCGATATGTTATAATCTACAAAATGATTTCGATGTGGAGGGTGAAAAATGCTGGTTCTCATCTATCTCGCGCCGCTGATCATGTTTTCCGTTGCTGCGCGCAGGCTTCCGGAGATCGTCCGCAGAATATTCAGAGTGACCTACAGCTTTCTCTTTTTGCTGGCGCTGCAGGGAATCCTGCGGCTGATGCTGTATTACGATCCGCCGTTTGATAAGGTTTTTGAGATCTTCGGTACCAGTATCTACACCACTGTTCAGAGCATCACCTTTACCGGAACACTGGCATGGGCGGAGAGCGTCCGGATATCGGCTTTCACCAAAGGACAGATCTGGGTGATTGCGTTTGTCGCGTCGATGGTGACGGTACATTCCGTTGTAGCGACCGTTTTCGGCAAGTTTTTGAATCAGCTGGATATGAAGATCAAAGGCGGCTTCAAAAAGGAACAGTACATCATACTCGGCGACGCCGAAAGCGCGCGGACGCTGATCAAGGATATCATCCGGCATGTCAAAAAACCGTATATCATCTTTTTGCCTACAGACGAGCTCAAGGATGACGATCCGCTCTATCTCAGATGCAGGGTGGAAAAGACGGATTA
Source organism: Ruminococcus sp. (assembly GCA_017404665.1). Classification (GTDB taxonomy): domain Bacteria; phylum Bacillota; class Clostridia; order Oscillospirales; family Acutalibacteraceae; genus Ruminococcoides. The sequence continues at coordinate 22,694 of JAFRBX010000061.1, read as the reverse complement.
TCTGGAGAAGATCTCCAAGCGGAAAAAGATCCATATTGTGCTGCTTCCCGATTCGGAGTATTCGAACCTCGACCGCCTCTATATGCTCAACGACTGCGGCAACAGCAGTCTGTATGTCACGGCGTTCCTTAACAACGACGTGGTGAGGTACCATGACCTTCATATCGATAATATTGAAAACTGCGTGATATCCGTCGATCAGGTTTTGGTTGAGCACTTCTTGAAGCAAAGCAGTCCCTTTGAGCTGCTCAAGAGCCGCGGAGCGTTTTCCGACGGAGCTCTGCCGTATCAGGAACAGCCCTTCTCTCTGTGCGTCATCGGCTTCGGCAAGATCGGGCAGGAATTTCTTTTGAGAAGCTACGAGACCTCATCCTTCCTGACTGCGGACGGGTCGCCGTCCTTTGAGGCGCTGGTGGTCGACAGATTTGCGTCTGTGCTCGAACAGGGATTCGTCAACAACGCACCGTATTTCTGTGAGAACAAGATGGTGGAATTCCTGCAGACGGATGTGGACTCCGAAGCGTATTTTGACGCGATCTTAAAGCGCGCGGATCGTCTGCATCAGATCGTCGTCGCTATCGGCAATACCCGCGAGAACGTTGCCGCCGCGCTGAGCATCTGCCGTTTTTTTGACCGCTTGGGCTGCTATGAGAATCGACCGCAGATCGTTGTCATCCTGAGTGACAGCATGGTGGGCGCCGAAAGCTTGTTCAAGGATTATCCCAACGTTAAAATGATGGATTTCAACGAGGAGATCTTCAACTATGCAGATTTGATCGAGGCAAAGATCGACGGCGTAGCCAAGCAGATCAACGATACCTACAACCAAAAGAGCGGCAGAGGAAAGCCGTGGCGGAAGCTCGGCACCTATCTGCAGGCGCTCAACCGCTCGACCTTTTATGATATTCACATCAAGAAAGAACTGTACGGGATGTGCACCGCGCATGAAAAAGAGCGGATGAAATTCCTCGCGCGATATGAGCATGAGCGATGGTGTGCTTTTACCCGTTCCCACGGCTGGAAGCTGCTGCCGCTTGGAGAGCTCACGCAGGAAGAAAAGGACAATTATATCCTCAAACGCGAACAGCAGAAGCTGCATGCCTGCCTGATCCCGTGGGACGAGCTCGATAAGCTGCCGCAGCGCACAGAGGGTGAGATCCGCAGCTATGATACGGCAAACGTCGAACAGGCGCTCGCCTATCGGGATGAAGAATTCGCCGACACGGAATAATACAGCAGTACAAAGGTTAAGCCCTTCCGCAATCGGAAGGGCTTTGTCAGTTATGATTGCTTGATCTCCCAGCTGGCGCCGTTCTTGCTGTCCTTGATCACGATGCCGTGCTCCAGCAGAGCATCGCGGATGCGGTCGGCTTCCGCCCAGTTTTTTTCGGCTTTTGCAGTCGCGCGCGCAGCGATCTGCTCCTCGACCCACGCTTTGGCCAGACCGTTTTCTGTCAGATATTTTTCCTGCAGCGCCGCTTTCTCAGCTTCTGCCGCGGCAGCCTTTTTGATTTCGGCGTCTGCCGCTTCGATCAGCCCCAGCGACAGTACGCGGTCAAAGTCAGCGACAAGATACCGCTTGGTCACGTCGTCGATATTGCCCTTGAGTACATCATACAGAGCGGTGATCGCGAGCGAGGTGTTCAGGTCGTTGTCCAGCGCCGCCTTGAATTTGTCCTGATAAGGCTTGGCAGCTTTGAGGTCGGGCGCCCCGGATGACGCGCCGTCCGCGCTCAGCTTTGCGATGCGCGCGACCAGCTTGTTGTAAGCCTGCACGGTGTTGTCGAGATTTTCAAAGGTGAACACCAGCGGCTTGCGGTAATGCGACTGCAGGCAGAAGAAACGGTAGGTGAGGGGATCATAGCCCTTTTCCTCCAGCAGGGATACGGTCAGAAAGCCGCCCTTCGACTTGCTCATCTTGCCGCGCTTATCTAAGAGATGGAGCACGTGGAACCAGTAGGGACACCACTGATGACCGAGATAGGCTTCAGACTGCGCGATCTCGTTGGTGTGATGGGGGAAGGCATTGTCCACGCCGCCGCAGTGGATATCCAGATATTCGCCGGCGTGCTTGATGGAGATCGCGGAGCACTCGATGTGCCAGCCCGGGTAGCCCAGACCCCACGGCGACTCCCATTTCAGCGCCTGATCCTCAAACTTGCTCTGCGTGAACCAGAGCACGAAATCGTTTTTGCTGCGCTTGTTCTGATCCTCGGTGACGTCCTCGCGCACGCCGACCTGCAGCTCTTCTTCGTTCATGTTGCCGAAAACGAAGTAATTGTCGAGCTTGGAGGTATCAAAATACACGTTGCCGCCCGCGAAGTAGGCATAGCCCTTATCTATCAGCGTCTTAACCATCTCGATGAATTCGGGGATACAGTTGGTAGCAGGCTCTACCACATCCGGAGTCTTGATGTTCAGCTTTGCAGCGTCCGCAAAGAACGCGTCGGTGTAGAACTTCGCGATATCCATCACGCTCTTGTGCTCGCGCTTCGCGCCCGCCAGCATCTTGTCCTCGCCGGTGTCCGCGTCGGAGCTGAGGTGTCCCACGTCGGTGATGTTCATCACGCGCAGTACGTCGTAGCCCGAGTAGCGCAGGTACTTTTCCAGCACATCCTCCATGATGTAGGTCCTGAGGTTGCCGATGTGCGCATAGTGATAGACGGTGGGACCGCAGGTGTACATCTTGACCTTGCCCGCCTCATGGGGGACAAATTCCTGCCTGACGCCGCCGAGAGAGTTATATAAAATCATGATCGTTTACCTTCCTTTTCTATATCGTCATTGCGAAGCCTCTTTAGAGGCTGTGGCAATCTCAACCGATCCAAAACTGTCATTGCGAGTCCCAAAGGCTCCCTTTTCTAAGGGAGCTGTCAGCGTCAGCTGACTGAGGGTTATCGTTATGGTTCTTTCTTGTTTTTCCAGATAACTGTTTCAAATGCTGCACTTCATTGCTCAGCTGCTGGATTTCGTTATGCATGCGGCAGAGCTCCTGCGCCACGGGATCCGAGTAGTGGATCTGGTCGAGCAGATCGGGCCTCACGCCGTTGATCCGCACCACCCGCGCCGGTACGCCGACCGCGGTACAGTTGGGCGGTATCTCGGTGAGCACCACAGCGCCTGCAGCGATGCGCGAGTTATCGCCCACCTTGAAGGGACCCAGCACCTTTGCGCCCGAGCCGACCATTACGTTGTCGCCAAGCGTCGGATGGCGCTTACCCTGATCCTTGCCGGTGCCGCCGAGCGTGACGTTCTGGTAGATCAGGCAGTTGTCGCCGATCACGGTCGTTTCACCAATCACAACGCCCATGCCGTGGTCGATCACCAGTCCCTTGCCGATGGTCGCGCCGGGGTGGATCTCCACGCCCGTTTTACTGCGGGCTCGCTGGCTGAGCCAGCGGGCGATGAACTTCATGTTGTGGATATGAAACCAGTGCGCACGGCGATATTTGCGCACCGCTTTGTAGCCGGAGTAGAGGAAAAAGACCTCCATTTTATTTCGCGCCGCCGGGTCGCGCAGCAAATACGCGTCCAGATCGGCTTTTAATGTGTTGAACAATTGAATCAAATCCTTAAAAAAGAGAATAGAGAATAGATAATAGATAACAGACACTATTATCTGTTATCTTTTCTCTGTTATCTGTAAATAAAAACGGCGAAGCCGTCCGCAGGGACGACAGCGCCGTGGTTCCACCCAAATTCGGCATTAATTTCATTAATGCCCTCTTTGCCCTTAACGCGGGCTGACGCGCGGGCATTTCCTCCCGCAGGCTCACAGGCGCATTTCTCTGTACGTCCGCTAAGACAGCTTTCAGCATACGCTGCCCTCTCTGATAGCTTTCGTGCAGATACTTTTCCTGCTCAATGCCTTTTCATCATATCCATACTATTATATACGATTCTTTACGATTTTGCAACAATAATTATCAAATTGTCATTGCGAAGGAGCAAAGCGACTGTGGCAATCTCAACCGATTTACATATCGCTGATGACCTCTTTGTTATCCACAAGATATTTGACGCCGGAGATCACGGTGATGACCGCGACGATCCACAGCAGCGCCTGACCGATGATATTGAAGATGGTAAAAATTTGATATAGATCATGGTACAGCGAGTTACTATTGAGCGCAATCTTCATGAAGTCATATTCCGACAGCGGCAGTACCTTTTCGATCAGACACAGCGAAATGATATCCATTGCGGTCATAAAGACAAAGACAGCGACGATCGCGACGATCTGGGTCACGGTCTTGACCTTGCCCCATAGATTCGCGGCGATCACCTTGCCCTTTGCGGACGCGACCAGCCGCACCGAGGTTACGGCAAACTCGCGAAAAATGATGATGATCAGCGGTATTGCGCCGCACAGCCCGAGCTTGACGAAGCAAACCAGTACCGAGATCACCAGTATCTTATCCGCCAGCGGATCGGCAAATTTGCCGAAATCGGTGATCAGATTGTCGCGGCGGGCAATCTTGCCGTCGAACGCGTCGGTGATGGCAGCCGCGCCGAACAGCAGTCCTGCCGCCGTGAAGTGAAACGGGAAGTCGATCAGGATCGCGGCAATCACGAACGGCACCAGGAGGATGCGCAGCAGCGTCAGCTTGTTGGGCAGGTTCATTTTTTTCATATCATTTCTCCCGTCAGGTCACAGTCGATGTGGTCGGTGATGCGCACGCGCACGATATCTCCCGCCTGCGGCTTTTTGCCGGATACGGTAAAGAATACGCAGGGGTCGACCTCCGGCGCGTCATAGGGCGAACGACCGACAAAGCAGTCGGCGTAGCGGTCAAAGCCGTCGACCAGCACGTCGAGCTCTTTGCCGACCTGTGTTTCGCACCAAGCGTCGATGATCATCGCTTCCTGCTCGGTGATGATCTCCGCGCGGCGGTTCTTGACCTCTTCGTCGATCTGCTCCTCCATCAGCGCGGCGGGCGTGTTCTCCTCCTGTGAGTAGGCAAAGCACCCGAGGCGTTCAAAGCGCGTCTGCGCAATAAAGTCGCTCAGCGCTTCAAAATCCTCGTCCCTTTCGCCGGGAAAGCCTGCGATCATCGTTGTGCGTAGCACCACGCCCGGGATCTTCTCTCTGATATGCCTGACAAGCTGTAATAAGCTCTCTTTATCGCCGCGGCGGTTCATCGCGCGCAGCACCCTGCCGCTGCAGTGCTGGAGCGGCAGATCGATGTATTTGACGATCTTCTCTTCCTCACGGATGATGTCCAGCAGCTCGTCGGTAAGGCGGTCGGGATAGCAGTACAGCACGCGGATCCATCGTAACCCCTCAATCTTGCAGAGCCTGCGGAGCAATTCGGGCAGCATCAGCTTGCCGTAGTTGTCCTCGCCGTAGCGGGTGGTATCCTGCGCGATGACGTTGAGCTCCTTGACGCCGTTATGTACAAGGCGTTCGGCTTCCTCGATGATGTTTTCCATCTGACGCGAACGGAAGCGTCCGCGGATCAGCGGGATGGCGCAGTAGGTGCAGCAGTTGTCGCAGCCGTCGGCGATTTTCAGATACGCCCAGTGCTCCTGTGTGCTCTGTACCCTGCCGCCCTCCATGGGCAGCAGCATCTTATCGGGGAAGCTCTCGACCTTTTCTCCGTCCAGCGCCTGCCGCACCACGTCGGCGATATCGGCGTTCTTGCCGATGCCGATCACCGCGTCCACTTCATGCAGTTCTTTCATGATCTCGCTGTTATAACGCTCAGCGAGGCAGCCGGTGACGATGATCGCTTTGATCCTGCCTTCTTTTTTCAATTGGGCAAGCTCCAATATCTCGTCGATGCTTTCCTGCTTGGCGGATTCGATAAAGCCGCAGGTGTTGACGATGACCGCGTCCGCCATCGCGGGATCCTGCTTGAGCTGAAAGCCTGCAAGATTCAATTGATACATCATCATCTCGGCGTCCACGCGGTTTTTCGCGCAGCCGAGCGATACGATTCCTACACTTGGCATGGTTATATATCCTCTATCTCTATATATTCTCTCATTACGCTTTTGATGTCACTGTAGCCGAAGCCCATACGCGCCAGCGCATTCGCACAGCGGCGCTGACCCTTTTCATCCGATAGGGAGCGCGCGTATTTTCTCTCGATCAGCGTTCTGATCTGTTCCTTCTCGTCGATGAAAACCTCGTCGAGCACCTCGTCGATCAGATCGCGGTCGATCCCCTTTTCATACAGCTTTTGACGTACCCCGCGCGCGGACAAGTGCTTGAGACCGATCAGGTCAGCGGCATAGCGCCGCGCAAATCGCCCGTCGTCGATGAGCCCCAGCTCTTCGAGACGATCGACCGCCGCTTCACAGATATCCTCCGGGTAATCCCGTCTGAGCTTGTCGATCAGCTCCTTGCGCGAGTGATCGCGAAAGGAGATCAGCCACAGCGCCTTGTCCTTACAGCGCTTTTTGTCCGAATCCTTCACACACGCGTGAAGCTGTTCGTCATCGATCTCGCGTCCCACGTCAAAGCGGTGGGCGAGCAGCACCTCGGCGTCGAGCTTCATCGCGAGCTCACCGTCGATATAGAGCGCGGAGAGCCCCTTTTTACGGGGCTCAACAGCGGTTATTTGCATGGTATTTCTCCAAAAAGTCATTGCGAAGCCTCTTGAACACGCGTGTTCGGGGCTGTGGCAATCTCAACCGATTTACATAAGAATTCAGTCTTCAACAAGGATGTCGATCTTAGCGCTTTTCTTTTTCTTGTCCGCGGGAGCCGCTGCAGGAGCGGGGACCGGCTCTGCCTTTGCGGCAGCGGCGGAGGCAGCCGCTTTTGCGGGCTTTTTGGGACGTGAGGAGAGCTTGTCGATGTTCTCCCACAGCTTCGCCTCGATCTCGCTGCGCAGACGGTCGTCGTTTTTCAAAAGCTCCTTGACGTTGTCGCGACCCTGACCCAGACGGGTCTCGCCGTAGTAGAACCATGCGCCGCTCTTTTGCATGACGTCCGCCTTGACGGCTAGGTCGATCAGCTCGCCTACACGGCTGATGCCCTCGCCGTACATGATATCGAACTCCGCCTCCTTGAAGGGGGGAGCGATCTTATTTTTGACGACCTTAGCTCTGGTGCGCGAGCCGACCATTTCGCCGTTCACCTTGAGGGTCTCGATGCGGCGGATGTCGATACGCACGGAGGAGTAGAATTTCAGCGCTCTGCCGCCCGTGGTGACCTCGGGGTTACCGTAGATCACGCCGACCTTCTCGCGCAGCTGGTTGATGAAGATCGCGACGCAGTTACTCTTGTTGATGGCGCCCGCGAGCTTTCTGAGCGCCTGCGACATCAGTCTCGCCTGCAAGCCGACGTGGCTGTCGCCCATTTCGCCCTCGATCTCCGCCTTGGGTACGAGAGCTGCGACCGAGTCGATGACGATGACGTCGATCGCGCCGGAGCGGATCAGCGCCTCGGCGATCTCCAGCGCGTCCTCGCCGGTGTCCGGCTGTGAAACCAGCAGGCTGTCTACGTCGACGCCTAAGGCAGCGGCGTAAACCGGATCGAGCGCGTGCTCTACGTCGATGAAGGCGACATTGCCGCCGTTCTTCTGACCCTCTGCAATGCAGTGCAGGGAGAGGGTAGTCTTGCCTGAGCTTTCGGGTCCGTAGATCTCGACGATTCTGCCGCGCGGCAGACCGCCGATGCCCAGCGCGATATCGAGACTCAGCGAACCGGTCGAGATATGCTCGACATTCATATGTGTATTCTGACCGAGCTTCATGACGGCGCCCTTGCCGAATTGCTTTTCAATTTGTGACAGCGCGGTTTCCAGCGCTTTGTTCTTATCCAGAGCCATAATTATTATCTCCTTTGGTTTCTATTTAAAAGCGTCATTGCGAGGCTCCCTGAGGAGCTGTGGCAATCTCAACCAAATACTCTATGTATTTGATACAAATATTATAGCATGTATGTGCGAAAGAATCAAGAGATTTTCGAACAAAAATTCTATTCTCTGTTATCTGTTATCTTTTTCGTGCCGTCACGGCACGGATCGTCCCCTGAATATCGGGAGTGCCGACGATATCGGTATAGCCGTATTCTGAGAGCAGGTCGCGGATAGTTTCGAACTGTCCCTCGCCGATCTCAAAGGCGATACAGCCGCCCTTTTTCAGCTTCCTTGTCCACAGATCGACGATCAGGCGGTATAAGTCACAGCCGTCCGCGCCGCCGTCGAGCGCGAGCCGCGGCTCGTACTGTACTTCGCTTTGGAGCGTCGGCAGTTCATCGGTGCGGATATAAGGCGGATTGGACACGATCATGTCCAGCGAACCGTCCTCAAATTCGCTGACACAATCTGCTAAATCGGCGCAGATCGCCTTGACGTCCGCCTGATGCAGCGCGATGTTCTCTGTGAGATAGCGGAAAGCCTGTTCGCTTTTCTCAACCGCGTATATAGTCGCGTTATGGAGCTCCTTGGCGAGCGTGATCGCGATGATGCCCGAGCCCGAACACAAATCAACGATAGAAGGGGAGGGAAAAGCCCTCGCAAGGGTGATAGCCTCGCCGACGAGCACTTCGGTGTCGTCGCGGGGAATCAGCACGCCTTCGCCGACCTTGTATTCGCGCCCCATAAAGAACCAGTGTCCGAGGACATATTGCAGCGGTTCGCCCTTCGCGCGGCGTTTTGCCATATTGAGTGCTTTCTCACAGTCCTCGTCGCTGACATAAGCGTGTCTTTCATGCAGCTCGATCGTATGTCTGAGATGCGCCGCCGCAATCATGATCTCCAGCGTTTCACCCTTGGCATACGGAATGTTCGCGCGGGTCAGTATGCCGAGTATCTCGTCATGAAGCGCAGGAACAGTCATTGAGGATATCCGAGCCGTCATCGGGGATGACCGCCTTCATCGCTTCGATCGCGCATTCGATCATCTCGTCGTCGGGTTCTCTCGTGGTGATGCGCTGTGCCCACAGACCGGGCGCGGCAAGGATACGGGTGAGCTTGTTATCGTGTCTGCCGCACAGCTTGATGAATTCATAACCCAAACCGACCATGATCGGCAGGAGCAGGAGACGGAAGACCGGATTGAGCAGCTTGACGCCGAAGGGTGCGACGGGGATAAACAGACCCACAAAGATACTGACCAGCAGGGTGACGACTAAGAAAGAGGTGCCGCAGCGGGGATGGAAACGCGTCTGTTTGCGGACGTTCTCAACCGTCAGCTCCTCGAAGTTTTCATAACAGAAGATGGTTTTATGCTCCGCGCCGTGATACTGGAACACGCGCTTCATATCGTTCATCAGCGATACGAGCAGCAGATAGCCGATGAGCAGCAGGATCTTCAGCACGCCGCAAAAGGCGGATTTGACAAACTGACCGGCTACGGTATAGGTCTCGGCGTTGGTTGCGGGATCGATAGTCTTGAACATTCCGCCCAGCGTCCAGTCAAAGAGCGCTGCCGGCAGAAAGACGAACAGCCCCAGCGCCAGCGCGACGCCCAGAACGGACGCGATGACCATGATGACGTTCATCAGCTTGTCGCCGAGCTTCTCGTCCAGCCATTTTTCGAACTTGGAGGGCTCTTCCTCCTCGACCAGACCGGATTCCATCGCCTTGTCGGCGGCGAGCCCCAGCGCCTTGTAGCTCAGCCGCATGCTGTCGATCATGCCCGCGAGCCCGCGGATCAGCGGCAGCTTCCAGAATTTTGCCTTGAACAGCGGCTTGACCGCAATATCTTCGGTGTAAATGGTATCCTTGTCGACCCTGCAAGCGACCGTGGTGCGCTTGGGTCCGCGCATCATGATGCCTTCGATCAGCGCGGAGCCGCCGATGGAGGTGATGCGCTTCGGTTTTTCATTTTGTTTTTTCATATAGTACCTTCTTTGATGTAATGGAAAGCCTTCCCCTTGAAGGGAAGGTTGGCTTTTCGAATCACCGGAGTCGAAAAGGTCGGATGAGGCGGAAGCCTTTCCGATATAGCAATTCACGGGATGAGGCATAAACGTTTCCGCCTCATCCGTCACCTTAACGGTGACACCTTCCCCTCAAGGGAAAGGCTTTTATGCAGTCGTCATCCCGCCAAGCGGCTGGGTATCGTCATCCAGCGCTGCCGCTTCATTAAAGATCGGGATGGTGATGGTGACGGTGGTGCCGACCTCGGGCGAGCTTTCGATCTCCAGCGTGCCCTTGTGCATCTTGATGATCTCGTCGGCTACCGCCAATCCGATGCCGGAGCCGTTGATCTTCTGATTTGCCTTATAGAATTTATCCTTGACCTTCGGGAGATCCTCGGGGTTGATGCCGCAGCCGTTATCGGCGATCACGATTTTGATGGTATGTTCTTTGAAATCCTGATAGACCTGTACGCCGATCATGCCGCCCTCGGGCGTGTACTTCAGCGCGTTGTCGATCACGTTCAGGAACACCTGCTTTAAGCGGTTGCGGTCGCCGTAGATGATGGGCATCTCCTCGGGATCGTCATACAGCAGGTGCTTGCCTTCCGAGAGGGCGCGTTCCTTGAGCATATAGACCGCCTCGTCGATCTCGGCGAGGATATCCATGCGCGCCATCTGCATCGTCAGTCTGCCGCTCTGGAGCTTTGAGAAGTCTAAGAGCTCTTCTACCAGAGAGGTCAGGCGCGAGCTTTCCTTGACGATGACGCTCATGCCCTTTTCCAGCGTCACGCGGTCGGGAACGCCGTACTGCATGGTCTCCGCCCAGCCCTTGATGGCGGTCAGCGGGGTACGCAGCTCGTGAGATACACGCGAGATAAAATCATTTTTGAGCTTTTCGTTCGCGTCGAGCTCCTTCGCCATGTCGTTGATGCTGTCGCTCAGGTCGCCGATCTCGTCGTCATACATTTTATCGACCTTAGCGGTAAAATCGCCCTGCGCGATGCGCCGGGCGGTATCGGTCATTTCACGAACGGGTTTGACGATGGAGCGGATAAAGTAGTAGCCGGACAGCGCGACGACCGAAACGATCAGCAGACCGACCGCGACGGCGATCAGGGTGTATATCAGCACCTTGATATCGGCTTTTCTCAGCGAGGAGATGTACCGTACCGCCCCGAGCTGAGCGCCCTGCGGACTGCGGATGACTCTGGAAACAGCCATGATCTTTTCGCCCGCCTGAGAGCGCCCGACATAGCGCGCGGAATCCGCGTCGCTTTTTGATGCGCTGACATAATCGGGAGCGGTTTCGTCCTCGGCTACAAAGCCTGTCGAGGACATCACGACGCGTCCTGAGGCGTTGAGCACCTGAATCTCTGCTTCGTCCTTATAGATGACGTCGGCGGCGTATGCTGACGCCGTCTCGACAAAGACGTCGGCACTGTCCGATACGCCCTCGGGGAAAACGCTGTCCAGCTCCTCACAGTGGTAGCGCAGCGCGTTTTCCACCGTCGCATAACACAGCGAGTGCACAGCGACGGACAGGGAGACGATCAGCAAAATGATGATCGCCAAAATAACGCCGAAAGTATTAATCAGCCATCTGCGGCTGATGCCCTTGAACATCGCAGCACCCCCCTTTTTTAGTGAATAGTGATTAGTGGTCAGTGATCAGTTGTAAAGACAAATATGGGCGCGAGCACAGCCCGCTCTTGAGCTGTACACTGTTCACTGATAACCGGTCACTCTGATCGCTCCGCAATCAGACCGTGTCCCATTTATACCCCAGACCCCATACGGTGACGATGTACTTGGGGTTACTGGGCTCGTCCTCAACCTTCATGCGCAGGCGGCGGATGTTCACGTCGACGATCTTTTCCTCGCCGACATACGCCTCGCCCCATACATGGTTGAGGATATCGGTACGGTCGAGCGCCACGCCGGGGTTCGAGAAGAAGTATTCCATGATCTGGAACTCCACCTGCGTCAGCTCGATCATCTTGCCGTTTTTCATCAAGGCGCGATTTCTGAGATTGAGCGTAAAGATGCCGCTCTGCAGCTCTTCCTTGAAGTTGTTCTCATTCCTTTGCTCAGAGAGGGATACTCTGCGATACAGCGAGTCGACGCGCGCGGTCAGCTCAGAGGGGGAGAAGGGCTTGGTGATGTAGTCGTCGGCGCCCAGCATGAGACCGGTGACCTTGTCCATCTCCTGTGTGCGGGCGCTCAGCATAATGATGCCGATGCCCGAGTTGCGGTTTCTCAGCTCCTTGCACACCTGCAGACCGTCGATGCCGGGCATCATGATGTCGAGGATCGCGACGTCAAAGTCGCCGCCCTGCTCCTCATACTTTTCGAGCGCCATCTCGCCGCAGTCCGCTTCCACTACTTCGTAGCCCGCTCTTCTGAGGTTGATCACGACAAAGTCGCGGATAGCGGCTTCGTCCTCGCAAACCAGAATCTTTTTCATAAAGTTAACCTCCGTTCAGGATGTTTTATTTATATTTTAAATGTCATTGCGAAACCCGCTTGCGGGGTGTGGCAATCTCACCCGATTAAAGTGTTAAAAGATAAAAGCTGTCATTGATATCGTCGTGGGTGAAGGTCGAACCCTCGCTCAAAATGTAGGTGTAGGTATAGGAGGCGCTGTCGCGCAGCTTTGCCTCCGCCGTCAGACTGCTGTCATAGCTGTTCTTCGCGTAACGCTTGACGGTCAGCAGCTCTCTGCCCAGTACCGGCTCGTCGCCCTTGAAGCTAAGGTCATACAGCGTGACTGCGTTATCGGCGGTATAACGCGCGGCGATGATGGCGAGCATCTCCGCGCTGAAGCGCAGCATGCAGTCCAGCTTGTCGCACAGCACGGCGCCCTGCGTAAAAACCGGCGCCATCAGCTCGGGATCATAATCACTCCAGCGGACGATGCTGCATACCGTATCAGGGTCTTCGTCCTCGGTGTGCTCCGACAGGCTGCACAGCGGTATCTCGATGATTCCGTCGCCGTCGATGTCGGTACAGGTTACGTCGGAGGCGCGCACGCTCTCGCTGTAGCTGCTGTTCATGTACAGCGGGTTGACCATAATATGCGCCGCTGAATCATAGTACAAAAGCTGGGTGGAATATGCGCCGTCGCCGCGTATTCCGTCTGCAACAGCGCCGTATAAGCCGTCGCTGATCTGATCAAAACGCAGGCTGAGGAAGGCGGTCACCTCGGCGTCGGTCTCACAGGAGGATTTCTCGCCGAAGCCGTCTTCGGAGTAAACCAGAAGCCTTGCCTTTGCGGCAGTTCCCCCGGACGGCGTCATCAGTAGGATATCGTCCGACGAGTTGCCGTCAAAATCGCCGATCACATAGTCGATACAGCCCTCGCCGACCGTAATACCGCTGACGCCTTCATCGAAGAGGAAGACCTCCGTCTGCATGAACGATGTACCGTCGCCGAAGCCGATAACGGGTTCCTTGGTGCCGTCAGCGTTTACGTCCGCAAAGCTCAGTCGGCTGACGTCGGCTGAGGGCAGCTCTGTGCTGCCGTACAGCCTGTAGCTGTCGTCCTGCTTCATCGCCGCCAGCAGCCGCGGGGTGCCGTCCGAGGCGGTAAACAAAGCAATCGCCTCGTTGACGCCGTCGCCGTTCAAATCATTTTGGATGATGCCGTTTTTATAGTCGCCCGCAGCGGGATAGATCAGCGCGTATGCTCCCTTTGCGTCCTTTTCGATGATGCTCTGCACCTCGGCGCGGTCACCTGCCGCTTTCGGCGGAGAAAGGATATCGGGATCGCTGAGGCTCAGCGAGGTACAGCCCGACATCAGTACCGCCGTCAGGATCACGGCAGCCAACAGTCGCTGTACTTTCATGCTTTTGCCTCCTTTTGGCTGTTGATGACGGATAGACGATGGTTTGTAGGGATGGTCATTGACCATCCGCAGAATGACGGGCGTTCATTATAGTCGAAACCTGAGTTGAATCGTAAACGCTTCTGCTTGCGGACGACCAGTGGTCGTCCCTACGATAAGACCGCTTCCAGATACTTGATCGGGATCCCCTCGTCGGTGAACATCTGTTCATGCTCGGTGACGATGTTGCCTTTGATATCGCTGTTGTGCAGATCGCGGGTGATGCAGCGGATGGTATAGCCCGTTTCTTTGAAGTATCCGACACTGTCCTCAAACAGCTCGTCATCATCGGTCTTGAAGTAGATGACCGCGTCCTTTGTCAGAAAGTCACGGTACATCCTGAGCTTTTTCGGATAGGTCAGGCGGCGCTTCCGGTGTTTCAAACGAGGCCACGGATTGCAGAAGTTGATGTACATTACTCCGATGCCGTCCTCAGCGGAAAACGCTCTGTCGATCTGTTCGACGTTGCACCGTACCAGCGCGACGTTGTCGGGGCTTTCCCTGCCGGCTTGAGCAAAGATCCGCTCGACGTTCCTGCGCCCCACGCCCAGCATATCGCTTTTGATATCGACAGCGATATAGTTGACGCCGGGATTGCGCAGTGCCTTCTGAGCGATAAAGGTGCATTTGCCGCAGCCTATTTCCAGTTGGGTGGGTTTATCATTGCCGAAAAATTCCTTCCATTTGCCGCGAAAGCGTTCCGGCTCATTCACATAGTAGCGGCATTCCGCCAGCTCCGGCTCAGCCCATTTCTTTTTTCTGATTCTCATGAATTTTCATATTCCTGTCTGTTTCACGCGGCGTCGGTGAAAGGTACGCGCGGCATTTTTAACCCCCGATACCCCACACTATCACATGATATAGTTATAAACACTACAATATTATAACAAACCCTTGTGGTTTTTGCAATTGTTTTTTACATATATATAGCAAACTTTTTATCGTTGCGTGTCAAAACGAGTCAAAATTTACATTTTGTTAAAATAGTAATAGAACTATAATTCTTTTGTGACAAAAAAGAAAGCGTGTTCATCGCGAACACGCTTGGATTAGTGATTAGTGGTCAGTGGTTAGTAGTTAACGGTCAGTTGAAATGAACCGTATTTACACTTCACGATAGGGACAGCCGCAGGCTTCGCTGATGATGAAATCAATCGCGGGGAAGCGTTCTTCCATCAGCTTTTTCAGCGGATTGACGACAACATCCTCGGTCGGAAAATGCCCCGCGTCGAAGGCTGCGATCCCGTGCTGCAGTGCATACAGGTATTGATGATGCTTCAGCTCGCCCGTAACAAAGGCGTCAAAGCCGTATTTTTTCGCGAGCCCTACGCCTTCTCCGCCGCCTCCCGAGGATACCGCGACGCGGCTGACCGTACCTGCGGTAAAGCGTACCGACGGCGCGCGCAGACGCTCCTTGATGAAAGCGGCGAAACGCTCTGCGGAGCATGGCTGTTCGGCGTCGCCGACCAGCAGAAAATCATCGGGATATAATGCAGTGTTTTTCAGTCCCAAAGCCGCTCCCAGAGCGGTGTTCACGCCCTGCTGAGCGCGGTCGAGGTTGGTGTGCAGGCACAGCGCCGCGATATCGTGCTTTGCCAGCAGATATTCCGCGCTGTCCGGCGTCAGGGAGTGCAGGGGAGAGAAGATGACTGGATGATGGCTGACGATCAGCTCCGCGCCCTGTTCCTTCGCTTCATTGACGACGCCGGGCGTGATATCCAGCGCCAGCAAAACGCGCTCGACCTCCCGGTCGGGAGAGCCGACCAGCAAGCCGACGTTATCCCATTCGGCTGCAGTGTCAAAAGGCGCGATCTCCTGCGCGAATTTGATGATCTCATTGATATTCATAGCGTTGAAGCAGCTCCTCTAAATCGTTGACAACGCGCAAAAACGACGGGTCGCCTTTGCTTTTGTTGCGATAGTTCTGCAGACAGCGGCGGATGAACCAGCGGCTGACCTTTTCCTCCAAATCCAGCATCCCGACAACGGCGAAGGAAAGACTGTGCGTGCGTTTTTCGCCGGTATAGCATGCCGAGAGAGCGGTGTAGTACTTCCCCTCGTCGAACGCCGCCTTCTGTGCGGTGATCATAAAGCCGTTTTCATACAGCCACAGCACCAAATCCTCATGGTGCGTCATCGGCTGGAGGATCAGCTTCTTCGTTTCATCCTTAACCCACTCTGCGGAGGCAAGGATATCACGAATCAGCTCGCCGCCCATACCTGCGATCGCGATATCGTTGGTCTCCTCGGGACGCACCGCTTTCAGCCCGTCCGACAAACGCGTTTGTATTTTGTTCGATAGACCGTACCTTGCGATATTTTCCTGCGCCGATTTCAGGGGCATCGGATTGATATCACACGCGAGCGCTGAGGGGATCTTACCCTCCAGACAAAGCGCGATCGGCAGATAGCCGTGATCGGTGCCGATATCCGCAAGGCGGCTGCCCCTGCGCACCATATCGGCACACAGATGCAGCCGCCCGTCAGGTTTGAGTATCGGCGTCATGCGCCGACCGTCTTGTTCAGCGCCGCGACCAGCGCGTCCGCGTCAGCACCGTGAACCATGCACGCTTCCTCGATGCTCTCGCCGCGGGATGCGGGACAGCCTAAGCAGTGCATGCCCATCTGCAGGAACAGGGGAGCGGTAGCGGGATACTTGTCCAGTACGTCGCCGATGATAGCGTCTTTTGTGATCATAAATATACCTCCGTTTTTGATCGTCATTGCGAGGGATTTGTCCCGTGGCAATCTCAACCTTTTTTAGTTTGTGTCTTGACAAGCCGATTATAGCATATCGCTCACAAAAACACAATACCGCCTCCGCTGAAAAATCAAAATGTTTCACGTGAAACATTTGTTCTAATTCTGCTTGTAGGAGTAGCCATTATAAAGCGCTGTTTTGTGCATTATAGCTAAATTCCCCATTCGTTTTTTGGATTGCCTAACGGATGGCGGTATGGTAAAATAAAAGAGCCAACAATTGTAAATTGAATATTCAGCGTAACAGTATTTACCAAGGGATAACTGTGTCTTTTTGCGTGAAAACTAAGTTGTAGATAGAGTGTTTTTTCTATGTAAAAAACACAGCTCTATTATACAGCTCTATCATCACTTAGTTCATGCAAAACAGATATGGTTATGCTGATATTTACAATTGTTTGGCGACAGTTCGGAAGTATATTGTCGTTAAGGACAGTAGAGTACAATCGAGAGTAGCATAACGTATTAGAGCCGAGATTTTCTCGGCTCTTTTTATGTGCGTCAATATGGCTGAAATGTAACGCTTTTCGGATTAGAAATGCACTATTTATGAGGCCTTAGGGGCTCGAAAAACCATAGGTAGGGTAAATCTATGGCTTATGTAGTTTAGGCGTTACAGTTTGATTTAGGGGGCATTAAGTGAGAATTAGTAGCTGTTTGTATGCGCTTTATTAGAAAAGCCGGAACTGTAGCGAAGAATAGCTCTAAAACGTCCAGAATTGAGCTGTATCGCATTTTTTTGGAGAGGTAGGGTAATTTCACAACCTTTTTGAAATTTTGATCAAAAATGCAGGCAAATAATGCGTTCTATGCTCAAAAAGCCAGTATTTAAGCCATTTCTTCTGCAAAAGGATCATGCCGAGATTTGACCTGAGGTTAAACAAATCTGTTGGGACACTTTTTTCTGTATAGTATCTTTCCAAAATATCACCTTTTAGCGATTCTCGACAATTATCATTCTCTGCATTATAGTGAACGCTTTCAAATGGGTTTACTTGTGGATGTATCTAATAGCTCCTGCCACAACATAAAATTGTACCCATTACAAGTTTTCGGTCATTTTCAAATCCTCAGTTATGGGCTATACTTTAGTCACAGCAAGAGAAAAGCTGAATAAACATAACAACATTTAGGAGGAAATAAAAATGACAAACATCGAAAAGGCTTTAGCACTGATCAACACATTCGCAACCGGTGATACAGAGAAGGCTGCGTCCTTACTCGCCGAGGGTTACATCCAGCACAACCTCGCATACGGCACAGGCAGAGACGCTTTTGTCGGCTCGGTACAGTATCTCGCTTCCGCTCCCGTCAAGACCACTGTCAACAACATCCGCGCCTTCGAGGACGGCGACAAGGTATTCTTACAGACCGTTTACAACTTCGCCGGTGCAGGCGAGCAGGTAGCGTTCGATATCTTCCGCTTCGACGCTGACGGCAAGATTGCCGAGCATTGGGACAACCTTGCTGACAAGGCTGAACCGAACCCCTCACGCCATACTCAGATAGACGGCACCCTCGAAAAGGACGGCTCCGATAAAGAAGCGACCCGCAAGGTTGTTGCTGACTTCGTAGGCGATATCCTCCGCGGTGAGAACCCCGATAACATCACCAATTACTTCGACGGCGACAATTATATCCAGCACAACACCGGTATCGCTGACGGTCTCTCAGGCTTAGGCAAGGCTCTTGCGGCTCTCGCCGAGCAGGGCATTCAGATGATTTACAACAAGACCTATATGGTACTTGCGGACGCAAATTACGGTCTCGCGGTATCTGAAGGTACTTTCGGCGGCACTCCCACTGCTTACTATGACCTGTTCCGTGTTGAGAACGGCAAGATCGCCGAGCACTGGGATGTGATGGAGACCATCGCCGATAAGGAAACTTGGGCGAACGATAACGGCAAATTCTGATTCGTTTCAGATACAGAGAAAGCGTGGGGGCTGACCTCACGCTTTTATCTTTAAACGGTATTCTCTTTGATGAAATCCATAAACCTCTTCGCTGTCGGACTGAGCCTGTCATAATCCTTGAACACAAAGGCAATGCAGTAGGTCAGCGTATCGTCGTCGAAGGGAATCATACGGATATTTTTGAACAGCATTTTCGCACTTTCATCGGGCGGAGAAATAAACACACCTTTGCCCTTGTTGACGAGGTTGAAAATCTGATTGATGTCGGAGGATACATAATTGCCTTTGGGTTTAAATCCGTGCTTTTTTCCGTGATCGGCAATAATATTGTGAAAGTGCGAACGCTTTTCAAACATCAAAAAGTTTTTATCCTTTAGCTGACCGAAACTGACGGTTTCCTGTTGCGCCAGCGGATCGTCTTTATGGACACACAGCATAATCGGAAGTGTTTTGATCGGCAAATATTTAAAGCGCATCCCGTGACGGTTTTCGGGAATGGCAATAAGACCAAAATGTTTGGAATCCTCTTTGACATAATTGTCGGCGTCAAATCCCGACATCTCTTTGCGGTCAAGAGTGATGTTCGGATAGCGTTCTTCAAATTCAAACAGTAGGTCGGTATCAAGAACGCGAAAGATCGAGGGAACGCAAGCAAAGGATAGCGTCTGTGAGCGGTTGGATAAAGCAGCAAATATCTCTTCTTCTGTATTGCGGTATTGTTCTACGATAGGAAAGAATTTGTCATACAGCGTTTTACCGCTTTCTGTGAGAACACTGCCCTTAACGGTACGCTCAAACAACTTACAGTCAAGCTCCGTCTCCAGATTCTGAATACAGCGGCTCAGCGCCTGTTGAGAGATGAACAATCCCTCAGCCGCTTTGGAAATGCTTTTGTATTTCGCTGTTTCAATAAAGTATTCGATATGCTTGAATTCCATACGACCACCTCATAGAAATAATTATAACAACAATTTCAAATCGTAGCAAGACTTTTTCAAAAGGTTAAGCTATAATGGTTAAGACAAAGGAAGTGACCGACATGAACACGCCCGATTACCTGAAATACGTCGTCAATAAAATACACAGCACCATTGTCGCAACAGTGGATGACAAGGGGTTGCCTGTTACCTGCGCAATCGATATGATGGACTGCGACGAAAACAGCTTGTATTTTCTCACTGCAAAGGGTAAGGCATTCTATGACAGGCTGAAGAAACGAGAGTTTCTTGCCTTTACCGCTTTGAAAGGCAAGGATACGATGTCGAGCGTGGCGATATCTGTTCAGGGTAAGGTCAGGGAATTAGGCTTTGAAAAGATACCTGAACTTTTCAAAAAGAATCTGTATATGAACGAGATCTACCCAACTGAGGAATCCCGAAAAGCGCTGACGGTGTTTCAGATATATGAGGGCGACGGAGAATGGTTCGACCTCTCCAAAAAGCCGATCGAGCGTGCGAGCTTTTTATTTGGAAAAGAGGAAATCGATCCAAACGGATACTTTATCAATAAGAACTGTATCGGCTGCGGGAGCTGCCTTGAGGTTTGCCCGCAGCAGTGTATTGATATTAGCAACAACCCTGCGGTCATCCGTCAGGAAAACTGTCTGCACTGTGGCAATTGCAAAGAAATATGTCCCGTAGGGGCAGTAGAAAGAAGGTAAGCTATGAATAATATCTATGAAAATATGCCTAACGGTTATCGGGATACAATCGAAAAAGGACTCAGCGCCGTCAAATATTTCTATCAGGGTACAAGCAGAGATTTTCTGTCTATGGATGAAAGCGTCATAAAGTTAAAAGAAGCTGTTGCTCATGCCGAGGCAATTGTCATAGGTGCAGGAGCCGGGCTGTCTACTGCTGCCGGATTGACCTACAGCGGAGAGCGCTTCGAAAAATACTTTTATGACTTTGCCCGCCGTTTCAAAATCCGTGATATGTACTCAGGCGGTTTCTATCCTTTCCCGGATAAAGAGACCTTCTGGGCGTGGTGGGCGCGCCACATCTACTACAACCGCTATATCGACGCACCAAAGTCTGTGTATTCCAATCTGCTTAAGCTGGTTGAGGGCAAGGACTACTTCGTCATCACCACGAATGTGGATCACCAATTCCAGAAAGCAGGCTTTGACAAAAAACGGCTGTTCTATACACAGGGCGATTACGGTTTGTTCCAGAGTGTCAACCGCAAAATCAAAAAGACCTATGACAATGAAAATTGGGTTATGAAGGCGATGGATGCGCAGGGCTTCGTCAAGGACGAAAACGGCGTGTATCAGCCGCCCGAAAACGGCGAACTCCGCATGCGTATCCCGACGGAGATGATTCCGAAGTGTCCTGATGACAACAGTGATATGACTCTAAATCTGCGGAGTGATGACAGCTTTGTCGAGGACGAGGGCTGGCACAGAGCGTCAGCTGCCTATGCGGACTTTCTGCGCCGTCACGAAGATCTGCGCGTGCTGTATTTTGAAATTGGAGTAGGAGCGAATACGCCTGTGATCGTGAAGTATCCTTTCTGGCAGATGACACTGAAGAACGATAACGCTACCTATGCTTGTCTGAACTATAACGAAGCGTTCTGTCCCGTAGAGATACAGATACAGTCCATCTGTATCAACGGCGACGCAAATGAGATCATCAAAGAATTGTTGTGAGGTTATTATGCAGAAGTTTATGTTTTCACCGACCGGCGACGGCACCTACAGCGTGTCGGGATACAAGGGCGATGAAAAGAATGTCGTGATCCCCGACAGCTACGGCAGCGGCGTGATCACCGTTATCGGTGATAAGCTGTTCAGCGGTCACAAGGAGATCGAGTCGGTACATATCCCTGATACCGTTACCAATATGGGCGAATTCATCTTTGACGGATGTGAGAACCTGCGCCATATCGATTTGCCCTCGCAGCTCGAATGTCTGTGGGGATATACCTTTGTGCGCTGCGGGATCGAGGAGATCACCCTGCCCGATAAACTGGTGACCATCCCGCCGTTCGCCTTCAAGGATTGTAAGAATCTGAGGAAAGTCGTTTGCGGCAAAGGCCTCAGGAAGGTCTATTCGTGGGTGTTCTCCGGCTGTGATAAACTGACAGAGTTTATCCATGGCAATGATGTTGAAATCAGCCAAAAAGCCTTCGAATCAAAAGAGTTGAACACATAAAAATGATTGATAGTCCACACTTAGTTGCACGCTGCTCGCACACGAGCGATATCAATCATAATTTCTAAAACTGATTAATCATACGGAGATAAATATGCCCTATCAAAATCTGCAGGAAACAAAAATATTCTATGAAGAATACGGAGCGGGAGAGCCCCTGATTTTTATTCACGGAAGCTTATCCACCGGGAATGAGACTTTTCAAAAACAGATCCACTATTTTGAATCGTCATTTCGGTGCATCTGTCCTGATTTGCGGTGTCATGGAAAGAGCAGCGGGAACAGCTCTCAATGGGATACGAAATTGCTGTCAGAAGATATCGCTGAATTTATGAATAAGAAGAGCATTATCAGCGCGCATTTGATCGGTCACAGTATGGGCGGAGATGTAGCTATGTACTGTGCGTTAAATCATCCGAATAGAGTTTCATCTGTTGCTCTTATCAGCGATGGCGCGGCAGTCAATGACCGTGTAACGGCCTATCTCGAGAGACTCCGACCGGATAGAATAGATCATCAGCGGTATGCTAAGCTGATCGATAAATTGCAAAACAGATATGAGGAAGAATGGGAGGATTTTATCAAACGCACGATTTGGAATTGCTCGGTATATCCGGTTTTTTCTGATGAAGATCTGATGCGAATTGCTGTACCGGTACTGCTTATCCGCGGCGGGCAGGACGAAATGGTGCTCGATTCGGAAGTCGACCGGTTAAAACAGTATCTGCCTGATTTTCAATACCATATGATACCGAACGGTAATCATTTCTTGCACAGTCAGGCAGAAAACTATTGTAAAGTGAATCAAATCATCAAAGCTTTTCTTTCTACAATTCATTACATACAGAATGCAAAGCGTAATAACAATTGATGATACAGCGTCTATGAACGCGCAGTCCGTCAACAAAGTTGACGATCTCAGGGGGTTGGGGATTCATCACCGGCAAGCGTTATGGCAAAAGTAATATTACTTTGCATTGCTTGCAAGTTTTATCACCAATTGGTGATAAAACTCGTTATCACCAATAAACTATTATCACCAATGGCTGTACTGGTCGGCGAAAATGTAGGAATAAGCCTACAACGCCGTGACAGCACATTGGTGATAATATTTTTTATAAACCGAGAAAACATAAAGCTAAGAAACGAATCGATT
>JAFRBX010000060.1 GCA_017404665.1 Ruminococcus sp. | reverse complement strand
GTCTCCGGCGAGGAAAGATACAGAGGGGTCGCCCCGGCTGAAACGAAAGACATAGATGATATTGATTCGTTTCTACCATGTCGACCCTCCCGCCCTTACGGGCACCCTCCGCAAACGCTGTGAGGGCTGTATGAGCATTTTTTCACCTTAAGTTGACAACATTGCCCGTTGGGGGGGGCGGTGGAAAAGTACTGCTTCATCTGATTATTTCATCGCGGAGCTTTTGTCTTTCTGGATAACGTCGTGCGCGCCGCCCTCGACGATGGAGGTCGCGGACACGAGCGTCAGCTTCGCCTTCTGCTGCAGCTCGCGGATAGTCAGCGCGCCGCAGTTGCACATGGTCGACTTGACCTTTGAAAGCGACAGCGCGACGTTGTCCTTCAGGGGACCCGCGTACGGTACGAGGGAGTCGACGCCCTCTTCAAAGCTGAGCTTCTTGTCGCCGCCGAGGTCGTAGCGCTGCCAGTTTCTCGCGCGCTGGGAGCCCTCGCCCCAGTACTCTTTGTAGTAGGTTCCGTTGATGCTGACCTTGTTGGACGGGCTTTCGTCAAAGCGGGCAAAATATCTGCCCAGCATGATGAAGTCCGCGCCCATCGCCAGCGCCAGCGTGATATGGTGATCGTATACGATACCGCCGTCGGAGCAGACGGGGATGTACACGCCCGTTTCTTCAAAATACTTATCTCTCTCGGCACAGACCTCGATCAGCGCGGTGGCCTGACCGCGTCCGATGCCCTTGGTCTCGCGGGTGATGCAGATGGAGCCGCCGCCGATACCAACCTTGATGAAGTCGGCGCCGCAGTCGGCGAGATAACGGAAGCCGTCCGCGTCGACAACGTTGCCCGCGCCGACCTTGACGCTGTCGCCGTAATGCGCGCGGATCCAGTCGATGGTGAGCTTCTGCCACTCGGAGAAGCCCTCGGACGAGTCGATGCACAAAACATCCGCGCCCGCCTCGATCAGCGCCGGGACACGCTCGGCATAGTCGCGGGTGTTGATACCCGCGCCGACAACGTAGCGCTTGTGCTCGTCAAGGAGTTCGTTCGGATTCGCCTTATGGCTGTCATAGTCCTTGCGGAAGACAAAGTAGCGCATCCTGCCGTCCTTGGTGATGACGGGCAGGGAGTTGAGCTTGTGATCCCAGATGATGTCGTTGCACTCACTGAGCGTCGCGCCCTCATAGGCGTAGATCAGCTTATCAAAGGGTGTCATGAAGGTCGAGACCTTCTCCGTTTTATCCATGCGGCTGATGCGGTAGTCGCGGCTGGTGACGACGCCCAACAGCTTGCCGTCGGGAGCGCCGCCCTCGGTGACAGCCAAGGTGCTGTGACCGGTGCGCTCGGTCAGGGCGATCACGTCCGCCAAGGTCGCGTCGGGGCTGATGTTAGAGTCGCTCTGGACAAAGCCCGCCTTGTAGCTCTTGGCGCGCTTGACCATCGCCGCCTCGTCCTCGACGCTCTGGGAGCCGTAGATGAAGCTGACGCCGCCCTGCGTCGCCAAAGCGACAGCCAGTCTGTCGCCCGATACCGCCTGCATGATGGCGGATACGAGCGGGATATTCATGGTGATGGCGCTCTCCTCGCCTCTCTTATACTTGACAAGCGGTGTTTTGAGGCTCACGTTCGCGGGTACGCATTCGGAAGACGAGTAGCCCGGGATCAGAAGATATTCGTTAAAGGTATGGGCGGGTTCATTGATAAAGGTAGCCATGTTTACATCATCCTTTCTGCTTTCGTTTCGCAGTAGATACAGCGGTATATTTATTCTCACGGTCGGTCAGCCGGAACACATGGTCGAGCTCCTGCTCGGTGGTGGTGATACAGCGGGGGTTCTTGCACCGGATGACGTTGACGAGCTCCCGCGGCATCTCGATGCAGCGCTTGTCGGCGCGCTCACCTTCGCGAATGATGTTGACGGTTGCCTGCGGGTCGACAAAGCCGATCACGTCCATGTTGATATCCACGTCGGAGTCGATCTTGATGATATCCTTCTTCCCCATCTTCTGGGAGGTGACGTTCTTGATGATCGCGACGGAGCAGTCGAGCTCGTCGAGATGCAAGAGCTCATACAGCCGCATGCCGCGGCCGGCGGTGATGTGGTCGATCACGATGCCGTTCTGGATGGAATCGATATTCATATGGTGCCCGCCTCCTTCAAAAGCTTCAGGATCAGCGCCATGCGCATATATTTGCCGTTCGCGACCTGCTTGAAGTAGCAGGCGCGGGGATCGTCGTCGATCGCGACGGAGATCTCGTTCACCCTCGGCAGGGGATGCATGATGCTGAGATCCTTTTTAGCGTTAGTAAGCTTCTGCGGCGTGAGGATGTAGCTGTCTTTTAAGCGTAAATAATCCTCTTCGTTGAAGAAGCGCTCGCGCTGGACGCGCGTCATGTACAGGATATCGAGCTGTGAGATGACGCCTTCGAGATCGGTGGTCTGGATATACGGGATCCGCTGACGCTGGAGGACGTCCTTTTTGACGTAGCTCGGCACCTTTAATTCTTCCGGAGAGATCAGCACGAAGCGTACATTCGCGTAGCGAGACATCGCGTTGATCAGCGAGTGGACCGTCCTGCCGAATTTCAGATCGCCGCACAGACCGACGGTCAGGTTGTCCATGTGACCCTTTTCGCGGTAAATCGTCAGAAGATCGGCGAGCGTCTGGGTCGGATGGTTGTGACCGCCGTCGCCGGCGTTGATGACGGGGATAGACGCCGCTCTCGACGCGACTAATGCCGCGCCCTCCTTCGGGTGGCGCATGGCGATGATATCGGCGTAGCAGGAAACAGTCTTAGCGGTATCGGCGACGGATTCGCCCTTTGCGGCACTGCTTGCGCCCGCGGAGGATACCGAGATCACGTTGCCGCCCAGCTCGTACATCGCCGCCTCAAAGCTCAGACGGGTGCGGGTAGACGGCTCAAAGAACAGGGTCGCGAGCTTTTTATGTTTACAGACTTCCTGATATTTTTCGGGATGATCGATGATGTCGCAGGCGGTCTGCATGAGCTCGTCGAGCTCCTCGACCGACAGGTCAACGATATCGAGCACTGATCTCATGCCTGACCTCCGATCCAGCTTTCATCCGAAGGATTGTTGCGGAATTTGATCAGCCTTTCCACATCCTCGGGCTTAATATAGCCGTCCTCGGCGGCGACCGAAGCGATCACGTCGAAGTTCGTCAGCGAGATATTCCTGACGTCGGCGGCAGCAAGACGGTCAAGACCCTTCTGCATACCGTAGGTGAAGATGGACACGATGCCTAAGACCTCGGCGCCCGCCTCACGGAGCACGTCGACGACCTCCAGCACAGAGCCGCCCGTGGAGATCAGATCCTCCACGACGACAACCTTCTGACCCTTTTCCAGCCTGCCCTCGATCTGGTTCTGTCTGCCGTGATCCTTGTGACCGGAGCGGACATAGCCCATCGGCAGACCCATCATATGGGCGGTGATCGCCGCGTGGGCGATACCCGCGGTGGAGGTGCCCATCAGCACTTCCGCTTCGGGATAGTTTTCTTTGATCAGTTCAGCGAGTCCGCTCTCTACGTCAGTTCTGACCTCGGGGTCGCTGAGGGTCAGGCGGTTGTCGCAGTAAACGGGGCTTTTGATGCCGCTCGCCCAGGTAAAGGGCTCTTCGGGGCGGAAAAATACCGCCTTTATCTTCAATAAATCTTTAGCGATTTTGATATTCAATTCCATGTTGTTCTCCTTTTCAGATAACAGATAACAGAGAATAGAGAACAGTTAAGGGAAACGCTTCGCGTTTTGGATTCCTAATATATTCGGGTGCGGTGTCCCGCCCTCCACTGTTATCTGCTATCTATTATCTGTTCTCTATATTATCATCCCACAAATTCTTCTACACATCTTCTGTATGCCGCGACGGGGTCCTTTGCCGCGGTGATCGGTCTGCCGACAACAATGTAGTCGGAGCCGATCTCCTTTGCCGCTTTGGGGGTCATGACGCGCTTCTGGTCGCCGATATCGCCGTCCGCGAAGCGTACGCCGGGCGTGACGGTCAAGAAGCTGTGACCGCAGGTCTCGTGCACCTTCTGAGCCTCCAGCGGAGAGCAGACAACGCCGTCGAGTCCGCATTCCATCGCGTTCTGCGCATAGTGCATGACGACCTTGTCGATGGGCTCGCGTATCAGCAGATCGCTTTCCATCGCCTGCTGATCGGTCGAGGTCAGCTGGGTCACGGCGATCAAGAGCGGTCTTGTGCCGTCCGCGCGGGTCAACCCCTCCAAAGCCGCCTTCATCATCGCTTTGGTACCCGCGGCGTGGAGGTTGGTGATATCGACGTCCAGCTCAGAGAGCACCCGCATCGCCTTCATCACGGTGTTGGGGATGTCGTGGAGCTTTAAGTCAAGGAAGATCTTGTGCCCCCTGCGCTTGATCTCGCGCACAATGGCGGGACCCTCGGCATAATAGAGCTCCATGCCGATCTTCACAAAAGGCTTGCGTTTTTCGTTCTCGAACAGATCGAGAAAAGCAAAGGCAGCTTCTGCGGATGAAAAGTCGCAGGCTACGATAACGTCCTTACCCATTCTTTACGCCTCCTATGATATCTGATAAGTTTTCGATATGATATTTATCCATCACGGCGGGGAGGTTTTCGATGATCTCCCTGCACGCCATGGGGTCAACTAAATTCTGTGCGCCGATCTCGACAGCCGCTGCTCCCGCGAGCATCATTTCGATGACGTCTTCCGCACAGCTCACGCCGCCCATGCCGACGACGGGGATCTTCACCGCGCGCGCCACCTGATAAACCATGCGCAGCGCCACGGGGAAGATCGCGGGTCCCGAGAAGCCGCCCATCGTGTTCGCGATAACCGGTTTTTTCGTTTTCAGGTCGATACGCATGCCGAGCAGGGTGTTGATCAGGCTGATACCGTCCGCGCCCGCGTCCTCACAGGCTTTGGCGATACTGACGATGTCGGTGACGTTCGGGGACAGCTTCATGATGACGGGCTTGGTCGTCACGGCTTTGACGGCTTTGGTGACCTCTGCCGCCGCCTGTGGTGAAGTGCCAAAGCTCATGCCGCCGCCGTGGACGTTCGGACAGCTGACGTTGACCTCGAACCATCCGACCTGCTCTTCCTTGTCAAGCCTCTCACAGGTGTAGGCGTAATCCTCCACCGAAAAGCCGCTGACGTTCGCCATGACGGGCTTGCGAAAGCACTGTTTCAGCTTCGGCAGTTCCTCTGTGATGACCTTCTCCACGCCGGGATTCTGCAGTCCGACGGCGTTGATCATACCCGCGGTGCACTCCGCGATACGCGGGGTGGGATTGCCGAAGCGAGGGTCGCGGGTCGTGCCCTTGAAGGAGAAGGTGCCGAGCATATTGATATCGTATAATTCAGCGAACTCATAGCCGTAGCCGAAGGTTCCCGATGCGGGGATGACGGGATTATCCATTTCGATCCCGCAGAGATTCACACTCAGTCTGCCCATAGGATCTCCTCCTTTTTCAGCACGGGTCCGTCCTTGCAGATGCGCTTGTAGCCGGTGATGGTCTTGCAGGAACAGCCCATGCACGCGCCGAAGCCGCAGCCCATGCGCTCTTCAAAGCTGAACTGTCCCGAGGTGACCGTCGCCTTGAATAAGGCTCTGAACATCGGCATGGGACCGCAGGTGTAGAAGTAGGTGTAATGTTCGGGCAGCGCGTCGGTGACAAAGCCCTTGACGCCGCGGGAGCCGTCGACTGTCGTGACAGTCACGTCACAGCCCAGCGCCCTGAACTCGTCCTCATAAAAGACTTCTTCTGCCGTGTTGAAGCCCAGAATCACGCGCACGTGTTTTCCCTGCGCCAACAGGCGTTTTGCGAGCAGGTACATCGGCGGCACGCCGACGCCGCCGCCTACGAGGAGCGGTTCGTCGCCCGCAGTCGTGAGGTCGTAGCCGTTGCCCAGCCCCGTCAGGAGCTGTAATTCTGTTCCGACAGGCAGCTTGCTCATGGCTTCGGTGCCGCCGCCGACCACCTTGTAGATCAGGGTCAGCATATCGCCCTCGACGTCGCAGACGGAGATCGGGCGGCGCAGGTAGAAGCCGTCAAGCCGGATATTGACGAATTCCCCGGCGTTACGGATCGCCGAGGTATCGCCGCAAAGGAGCATTCTGTAAACGTCCTTCGCAAATTTTTTGTTTTCTTTGATGGTAAATAATGTGTCTTGCATAGCTTCACCTCATCAAAGCATTATTGTTACACATGACCCGCCGTTGATGACGACAGTCAATCGTTGACTCTTCAAAAGGCGGAATAAAGGACTCGCGAGTCCCGCGCGCGTCATGCGTCGATCGTCGAAATGGTCAGCGTGGTTTCTTCAAGCACGTCGAGTAATACTCTGACGGTATCGAGGGAGGTGAAGATCGTCACGCCGTTCTCAACAGCTGTCTGACGGATCGCGGTGCCGTCCTCATAGTGGACGCCGGACATGATGGCACGGGTGTTGATGACGTAGCTGACATAGCCCGCGCGGATCGCGTCGAGGATCTGGGTAGAGCCCTCGCTGAGCTTTCTCAGGGTTCTGGTGCGGATACCGTGATCGCGCATCGTCTTAGCGGTCAGGTCGGTCGC
>JAFRBX010000059.1 GCA_017404665.1 Ruminococcus sp. | reverse complement strand
CACCGCCAAAGAGAGCTGCGGCAAATGCGTGCATTGCAGGATCGGTACCAAGCGCATGCTTGAGATGTTAGAGCACATCACCAAGGGCGAGGGCAAGGACGGAGACATCGAGCTGTTAGAGGAATTATGCTATGCCATCAAGGACGGTGCGCTGTGCGGTCTCGGTCAGACAGCTCCGAACCCCGTGCTGACCACCATCAAGTACTTCCGCGACGAGTATGAAGCGCACATCAAGGACAAAAAATGTCCCGCGGGCGAGTGCTCCGATCTGATCGAGTACAGCATTAACGCGGATAAGTGCAGAGGCTGTACCCTGTGCGCACGGAACTGCCCGGTTGAAGCGATTACAGGCGAGGTCAAGAAGCCTCATATAATAGATACAGAAAAATGCATCAAGTGCGGAAAGTGCTATTCGGTCTGCCGCTTTGACGCGGTAGTAAAAGCGTAAAGGAGGGCTGCAGCATGATCAACTTAACAATTAACGGAAAACAGATCACAGCCCCCGAGGGCGCTACAATACTGGAAGCCGCCCGCGCGAACGGTATCGACATCCCGACATTATGCTATGACAAGGCGGTGGAGATCTACGGAGCGTGCGGACTGTGCGTGGTAGAAGCCGAGGGTATCCCGAAGCTCCTGCGCTCCTGTTCAGCTAAAGTAAGCGAGGGAATGGTCGTCCATACAGAATCACCGCGCGTAGTGCAATCGCGCAAGATCGCCATGGAGCTGCTCATGTCGGCTCACGACGGCGATTGCGTCGCTCCCTGCCAGCTCAACTGCCCCGCGAGGACAGATTGTCAGGGCTATGTGGGACTGATCGCGAACGGAGAATATGACAGCGCTATCAAGCTGATAAAAAATAAGATACCGCTCCCTGCTTCCATCGGCAGAGTATGTCCGCATCCGTGTGAAAAAGCCTGCCGCAGAAAGAATGTAGAAGAGCCGATCAATATCGCTCAGCTCAAAGCCTTTGCTGCTGACATTGATTTAAACAAAGACAGTTATCTCCCCGACGTCATGGTGAGATCAGGAAAAACAATTGCGATCATCGGCGGCGGTCCCGCGGGACTGACAGCGGCTTACTACCTCAACATCATGGGTCACAGTGTGACCGTTTATGACATGATGGAGAAGACGGGCGGTATGCTGCGTTACGGCATCCCGCAGTACAGACTGCCGAAAGAGGTTCTGGACAAAGAGATCGCGATCATCGAAAAGAGCGGTGTGAAGCTCGTCAACAACGTAAAATTAGGAAAAGACTTTACCATAGAATCCCTGAGAGCCGAGAACGACGCGGTCATCGTGGCGGTCGGCGCTTGGAAAAGCAGTTCCATGCGCACCCCGGGCGAAGATTTAGATGGCGTATACGGCGGTATCGATTTCTTACGAAGCGTCATAGAGGGGAACCCTCCGGAAATTGGAGAGAAAGTCGCGATCTGCGGCGGCGGCAATACCGCCATGGATGCTTGCCGTACCGCGGTACGACTCGGTGCTAAGGAAGTATATGTGATATACAGGCGCACACGTGCGGAAATGCCCGCTGACACTCTCGAGATCGACGAAGCCGAGGAAGAGGGCGTGATCTACAAGTTCCTGACCAACCCGATCAGCTTCAACGGCGAGGGCGGCAGGCTGAAATCCGTCACCCTCCAGATCATGGAGCTGGGTGAGCCCGACGCGTCGGGCAGGCGCAGACCCGTTCCTGTAGAGGGCAAGACCGAGGAGATTCCGCTCGACAGTGTGATCTTAGCGATCGGTCAAAAGCTCGTGCAGGGCGACGTCAGTGAACTCAAGCTCAATGAGCGCGGCAACATCGAAGCCGACCCGGACTTCTTCACCACCTCCATCGACGGCGTATTCGCGATCGGCGACGCTACCAATCGAGGCGCGAGCATCGCGATAGAAGCCATTGGAGAAGCCGATCGCTGTGCGAAAGCGGTAGACGCTTATCTGAACGGTCAAAAGCTCGATACACGTGTGCCTTATATCTCTAAGCGTGACGAAAGCACGATAGATTACAGCGACAGAGAAAAACAGGCGCGCCTGAACCCGCGTGTCTTAGCTCCCGAAATCCGCAGCAAGAACTTTGATGAAGTATCCTTAGGCTTTACCGAGGAAGAAGCGCAAGCCGAAGCATCCCGATGCCTTGAATGCGGCTGCCGCGAGTATTACAAGTGCAAGCTGCTCAATGTGGCTCAAAGATATGACATCGATCCGAGCCGCTTCAAGGGCGAGATGCCGCAGAAGTACACCCGCGATGAAAACGCCTTTATCGAGCGCAACACCGCGAAGTGCATCCTGTGCGGCTTATGCGTGCGCTCCTGCCGCGAGGTCATGGATATCCACGCTTTGGGGCTGATGGGACGAGGCTTCACCACCGAGCCGTCTCCGGCGTTCGCCCTGCCGCTCGATCAGACCAAGTGCAGCAACTGCGGGCTGTGCGTACAGCTCTGCCCGACAGGCGCATTAACAGAAAAAGCAAACCTCCAAAAGCAGGTGCCGCTTAAAGAAGAATACACAGAGCAGTTCATCGAGATAGACGGAAAGCAGTCCTCTGTATTGGTTTCCCGCTACAACGGCAAGATTCTCCGCGTCATCCCGAACGACGAGCTCTCCCGCAACGCGAACCTCAGCCGCGAAGAATTGAAAGCAAGGCTGCGATAACACTATCTATACGTGAGAACCCCCGCTGTCCGCAGCGGGGGTTCTGTTATCCTCAATAACACACATCATATCCGATGAAGCTTACGGTGACCGGCTGAGACTCCCTGGCCTGTGCGTCAAGCACCGTGAGCTCGACGCGCATCACATCGGATTGTCCCAAGTCCGTCGGCGGTTTCACATATTCGGCGAAAAGCTCGATCACATTAATCTCATTCTTTTCAATATAGCCGGTCGAATAATCATTGATTGTGATGGGCATGCTTTCCGATTCATCCTCAGATGATAAACACAGCGGATTCAGTCTGTCGTAATACAGCTTGTAGCTATATCGGTACGGCGCGGTACCGCCTGCCGCCGTTACGGTCAATATACCGTTGCCGGAGCTTGTACGGGATTGGTCATAAAACGCCGCTCCCATGACCGCCGGTCTGCCATCTTCAGGGAGCTTCTCAACCTGCACCCTGCGACTGCTCTGCACATGCTGCCCGTAACAGCATTCCGCGTCACAGGCGACCGTATGCTCTCCCTCCTCAAAAAAGGTATAGGTCACTCCGTCTGCTCTATCATAGTCCCTTGCCTCGATCGTCGATACGGTTTCACCGTCGACGCTGAGCGTGTACCGCCGCGGCTCCCCGTAAACCTTCGGGAAAAAGGTCACCGGCACGCTGACATAGCAAATATCCGCTGTAGAATAATGATCGGCAACTGAAATCTCGGCATCGCTGTGGAAGGACGTGAACCCGCAGAAATAATCGGCGATCTCAGCATTGGTGAAGGGCCCCGGCAGATCAGCCAGATGGCGCTGAATAGCGGTCGCGTCAAGAACTGTCATAATATCGTCACCGTCAACATCACTCAAAGCGATCTGCAGCTCACTCGGCTTGTGCATATGGGCTAAAAACCGCAGGATCAGCGCTGCGTCAACCGAGGTGATATTGTTATCTCTGTCAACGTCGCCGACCTTCAGCGGCAAAGCCATCATTGCTCCGACCGGAACGACACAGCTCAGCAGCAATCCGGCACACAGCAGCAGCGCCGTAACCTTTGAGAACAGCTTTTTCATGAGCTCACCTCCGTTTAATCTATCATACTACCGAAGGCAGAAAATGTAAAGTCAAATGGCTCCATTCATCTTTATTCTTTCAAGGCAATAAACTTCCCCGGTGCAAGCACTAAAGTGTCCACCGGACACTTTACCCTCGCTTTGCTCGGGCGGGGTATTAGCCTAAGCGGATAAATCCGCCCCTTCGGGCACCTTCGCTGCAAGCAGCGGGGAATTATACCCAAATT
>JAFRBX010000058.1 GCA_017404665.1 Ruminococcus sp. | reverse complement strand
TTGTGTTCCGTTTCTTGTTCCAATGTCGCCAAATGTTCTTGTAATCTTTCTAATCCATCCATTTTGACCACCCATCTATGTTATACCATATATGGGCTGTAATGGTGGTTACATCTTTATGACAGAATTAGATTGACGTGAGCGGCGTGCCGCCGGATTTGACATATGCGGCGGATTGGGGTATAATATATTCTGATTTAATATGGGAAAATGGTTTTTCTTTTCCCGATATTATCGACAGACCGATTTTTCGGTTTGCACAGAAACCTTTTTGCTGAGATTCAGCCGCAGTTTGACGGACGGTGAATGTATGAAAAAATTGAAAAAGCCCGTATGGATCGCGATATTATGCATCAGCGTGGCTGTTATCCTGGGGGCGGCGTTCTTTCTGTACCGCTATCTGACCCAAGAGGATATCTCCGGCGAGAGCCTCGCGCCGACGAGTTCTCCCGCGACCGAAGCGCCGCAAAAGGAAACCTCCGTGGCGACGCAGGCGCAGGCGCCGACCGAGAAGCCTGTTGTTGAAGCGTGGGGTTATCATCCGGCAGAGCCGGAGGATTTAGAAGTAAGCTTTGAAGAGCTGATGGAAATCAATCCCGATATCTACGCATGGATCTATATCCCGAACACCAACGTCGATTATCCGGTCGCGCGCAGTACGGGCGACGGTGACGACAGCTTCTATCTGGAGCATAACATCTACCGGCAGTATCAGTTTTCCGGTACGATCTACTCCGAAATCAAAAATCAGCCTGATTTTCACGACAGGGTTACCGTGCTCTACGGGCATAATATGCTCAACGGCTCGATGTTCGCCTCGCTGCACTACTTTGAGGACGAGGGCTTTTTCAACGAGAATAATACGATCTTTATCCTGACCAAGGATAAGGTGCTGACCTATCTGGTCTATTCGGTATATACCTATGACGACAGACATATCCTGAACTCGTTTCACATGGATGATGATGAGGTCTTTCGGGAATATATCGATTCAACGCTCGAACCGCATGCCGTCGACGCTATCGTGCGCGAGGGCGTTAAGCCGACGATCGAGAATCATATCCTGACGCTGAGCACCTGCACAAGCGGTCCGGCAAATACCCGTTTTCTGGTACAGGGGGTGTTGGTAGATGAAAGCGACAGATGAGAATAACAATCAGCCCCGGCGCTATAAGGCGGAGGTCAAGCGCGCGAAGGTCAAGCGCGTGACAGCACCGCGGGAACGCCGTCAGACAAACGAAGATACCGCCGCGGCTGATGATAACAGGGAAGTACAGACCGAAGCAGCGAAAGCCCGGCTGCAAACCGTCGAGTCCGCGGAGCAGACGCAGGCGGTGCCGGTACAGGAGCTGCCGCAGGGCGACGAGGCTGAGCCCGACAGCACCTTTGATCTGCAGGAGGAAGGCTATACCGGCAAGACGCGCGTTATGCCTGACGAAGCGTTTGAATATGTCGTTCCCAAGGAGACCTTCAAGCAGCATATGAGGCGCAAGCATCGCAGCAGGGAGCATGAGGGCGGCACCAAAACGGCTACCGAAGAAGAAAGGCAGGAGGCGGAGGCGGGATTCGTTTTCGCGACGCCGCGCAAGCGCAGAAAGCACCGCCACTCCAAGCGCCGCCGCCATCGCAGATTCCGTCACCTCAGGCTGTGGCAGCGGATCCTGATCATCATCGCCGCTTTGGTGCTGACGATCGCGATCGTGCTGGGAAGCACCTATCTTATTCTCAACGAGATCGGCCGCCGCAGCATGCACAATTATAACGATATCGAGCTCGTTGTGCCCGAAAAGGACGAATCGGGTGAAGAGATCATCCAAGCGGATAAGAAGGGGCGTGTGATCACCTATGACGGCGTCTCTTATGAGTTCAACGACGATTTGATGTACGTGACCTTTATCGGCGCGGATGAGGGTACCGGCGACAACGCCGAGCTGCAGATGTCAGACGCGATTTACATCATGGCGGCGGATACCGAAACCGGCAAGGTGAAGATCCTCGGCATTTCCAGAGACACCATGGCGGACGTCGATCTGTACTCCGAAGAGGGAAGCTTTATCGAAACACAGCGCATGCAGATGGCGTTCACCTACGCTTACGGCGGCGGCAAGGTCACCGGCGGCAAAAATACAACCACCTCTCTGGAAAGGCTGTTTTACGGGCTGCCGTTCGAAAACTATTTCGCCATCAATATGAATGCGCTGATCACCCTCAACGATACCATCGGCGGCGTTACGCTTGTTTCATCGATGACCTTTACCTCGCCCATCGACGGGCGCACCATCAGCGAGGGCGAGACCGTTACCCTGCACGGCAAGGAGGCGGAACGTTATGTCCGTTCCCGCGATACGGAAAAACTGGATTCCAATAACGACCGTATGCAGCGCCAGCAGGAGTATATCCGCGCGTTCATGGAGTCGCTGGTGCCTGCGGCAAAGAAGGATATCTCGGTGATCTCAGACCTGTATAATGAGATCAAGGTGAATTCCGACACCACGCTCGATCTCTCCAAGATGACGTATATCGCTTCTACGGCGCTGACGAAGCTCAAAAACGCTTCGGATATCGAGTATGTCAGCCTGCCCGGAACCATCACTGAGGGCAAGTATGCCGAGCTGAACGTATCCAATAAAGACGCCATCCGCACGATGCTGGATGTGTTCTACAAGCCGCTGGCAGATGTGCCCGACGGCATCCAATAATCTTTCAAACTTGTTACTTTACGGCTCTTCCGGCGTGCGGAGGAGCCGTTTTCCCTTGCCAAAGATTACACTTTGGCAACAATTATTGAAAACAGCTATATATTGTGGTAAAATACAAACGTTATAATATATCTTGGATAAAAGGCGCTGCCGTACATTTCTCAGCGCGCCTTACGTGAATATTGTTCCACAACTCCCTATCTGTTTGATGACGATCCCATCCGCTGTGTTCATGCAGGGACGTGAACAGTAAGGACAAAAGGAGGATCAACATGAAAAAATTTGTGATCATTTCAGCCATATTGCTCCTGATCGCGGGAAGCGCGTTCGGCTACGCGCTGTACCGTTTTGTGCAGGTCAACGATCTGTTCCGAAAGGATGAGCCCGCTGCGACCGAGGCTGTCACAGAAGCGGCTCAGTCCGCCGACGCTACCGAAGCGGAAAAGACCAAGCGGGATGATACCGCCGTAGGCGCTGCCGAGATCTTTGCCGCAGGCAAGGATCAGGCGACCGCGGCGCTTGCCGATATGACCGACGAGGAGCTGACGGGTCAGCTTCTCATAGGCGTCTGCGCCGATTCTTCAACTGCGGCTGCGCAGATGAGCCAGTATTCGCTGGCGGGCATGCTGTTTGTTTCGGACAACTTCCAAGGCATGGAAAAGGAGGAAATCACCGCTTCACTCACCGCCGCGGGAGCTGATCTGAAGATCAAGCCCATCCTCGCCGCTCAGGAGGAAGGCGGCATGTACACGACGATCTCCGACCTTCCCGCGTTCTCTGAATATGACTTCAATTCGCCGCGCACCGAGTTCGATACCGGCGGGCTGCAGGCGATCCAGAAGGCGGAGGATGATAAGACGACGATGCTCAAGAGCGTCGGCTTCAATATGAATCTCGCGCCCGTGATCGATCTGGCTTCCTCCGGCGATCAGATCATGTACTCGCGCTCCGTCAGCGACGACGTCGAGACCGCGTCTTCCTACGCCGAGTACGCGGCAAAGTTCGATCAGGCAAAGGGTGTTTCCATTGTGCTCAAGCACTTTCCCGGCTACGGGACGATCCCCGACAGCGCCGATACGGGTGTGGGAGCGGTAGTGGACGATCGTCCCGCCGAGACCATCCGCGCGACAGACTACACCCCCTTCAAGAGGGGTATCGCCGCAGGCGCGCACTGCGTCATGATGTCGAACGTGGTGGTGCAGGATATCGATCAGGCGCACACCGCCGCATTTTCACCGACGCTGCATAACGAGCTGCGCAACACCGTGGGCTTCACGGGACTGATTATGACCGATATCATCGACGGCGCGGACTATTCGTCCTATGCCGACGGCAACAAGCCCGCCGTACAGGCGGTGCTCGCGGGCAACAATCTGATTCTGGTCAGAGATTACGCGGCCGCGTATAACGACATCCTCGCCGCCGTCAAGGACGGCACCATCAGCGAGACCCAGCTCAAGGACGCGGTGACGCGCGTGCTGGCTTATAAGTATACCGTGGGTATCATGAAATAAGGAAAAACTCCTCAACGGTGAGGCTGCTGCAGACGATGCGGCAGCCTTTCACTTTGTGTGCGGTCACAAACAAAAAAGCGCTTCGTAAATTCCCAAAGTAAATTCCACAGTAGGAAAAGTTGTGGAATTTATACTAATATTCAATTAAACGCTTTAATAATCCAATCTCTGGCAGTAATGCTCATAATGGTGTGTGCAGAGATACTGCGGATGGTGTCACACAAGCGATCAACAACTTTGCTGAGAGTT
>JAFRBX010000057.1 GCA_017404665.1 Ruminococcus sp. | reverse complement strand
TCTTATCCTTGTTCTTCTTTCGAGCTTCTCTTATGGTTTCTAAATCATGTGCTGTAAATGTATAACTCATCGTTTTATCACCGTATACATTATACCACATCGATTTCAGTTTTTGAAGCGTTTTATTGAATAATAGTATAAGGTTTTCTCTCGCTCGATTCATAAACTGAGTCATTATCGGCAGAAGGAAGAGAAGCCTAATGTGTGTCACAAGTATAACAGCGGGGCGACCAAGATTCATCCCCGCTGTTGAGTATCTGCATATATTTCTGTTGTCATTTTCACGCCGAGTTTGAAGCCTTCGAGATAAGCGTCGCGCTCCGACAGAGCAATCAGCGACAACTGGCATTGATCTATCTGCTCCAGTTTTTCTTGTTGTTGTTCGGTAGTCAAAAGGATTTTCAGTTCATCGAGCAAACCTGTCATCTCTGACAGCTTTTTCTTTGTATCTTTGTTCTGTTTGTATTCGCTCGGATTGATGTTCCCGAAGTAGAAGTTCTCTAATGTGGTCATCATATCACGCTCCTATTAGCATAACACAATACCACAGAAAAGCGATAAGTCAAGTTCTTTTTAGTGAATATTTATTTTAACAGTAGATTAAGTATTTCTCTTTCAGTTGATCGATCTCACTCTGAGTAATATGCAGCTCGTCGCGGATATACCCTAAAATGGAGCCGTATTCATCGTTCAGATAACTAAGCGCTTTGCGCATGGTGCGTTCATCCACTGCGTCAGAGAGGAGTATCGCCTTAGCAATTACATCGTCGTCATAGCCCTGCGCTTTCAGGTGTTGCTTTGTTCCCTCGATTCTCTGTGCGTTATATTCATTCGTCAGCAGATAATCTTTAACAATAGTTTCTTCATCCACACCAAGCGCAGAGAGCAACAGCATCGCCGCGATCCCCGTCCTGTCCTTACCTGCAGTACAATGCCATAGTACCGCTTTATCGGGATCGGCGTCAAGTAAAATACGAAAGAAATCTTCATACGCTGCCTTACCGGTTTCTGATTTCAAAAAGTTGACATACATATCCTCACCGAGCATTCCGGTCTGTTCACAAATCGCTATCAGTTCAAGCAAATCAACGGCGCTTAAATCAATCGTTGACTCTTCCGAGTCGTTCGTGGAAGAGGAGCCGATCACATCCAGATTGTGATATTCAGCATTTGGAACAGAAGGGTCCTCAGCTCCTTTAATTTCCCTCGCCATGCGGAAGTCAATGATATGCTGAACTTGATAATTATCTGTCAGAGTACGGATATCATCGTCAGAGATATCGTGCAACGCCGCGGTACGGATCAGTACACCGCTTTTAACCATCCTTCCGTCAGCGGTACGGTAACCGCCCAGCTGTCGAGCGTTCCGTACACTTTTAAGCGAAATGGATTGTTGATCGCTCAAATTATCTTTCCGATGTAATGCTTTTCCGATATTATCGTTCGATGAAAGACCGGCGAGCTACCTTTGGATGAAGGTCGCGTCAATGATTGTAATGTCGTTATCCTCATCTGTATCAGCGATTGTCGCATTGAATTTAAAAGGGATCGGGATACTCACGAGCTTTCGCTGAATGAATGTTGCGTCAACGATCGTCACTTCGCCGTCGCCGTCGACATCTCCAAGTGTTTTACCGGATTCAAGCACAGCGGCGGGAACAAGATAAGCCTTGATCGGAAGATTATCGACCTTGACAAAATCCTTGCCGAGCGGGATTCTTTTTAGAAATTCCTCCTCAGAGCCGAACTCTTCTACTGATTGTTGGTAGATAGACTCTTCGACCTCGCCCTTTATCTCGGACCAGTCCGTCCATTTGCCGTCGGAATAAGCGTGGCTTTCGCCCGGATTTACCACAGCGTTCAGTGAAACGCCTGCCTGCGGCATCCCCATAAAAGAATATACGCGGCCGTAGCAGAGTTCTCCGTCGTCGTCCTGCATAGTCATGGTGATGACGACAGAATACCTTTCACCCTTATTCAGGAAGTATTCGCCGCTGAGATCGAGCCGCTGATAGCCGCCGAACTCATTCACGGTATCGCCCTGCTCAAGCAATACGCCGGAGGTCGGATCGTTATCCTGCACATCCTTGTAGATCTCGTAATGCACCTTCGTCATCGGCACGGTGGTCATGTAGGATATCTGACAGAGGTATTCGTCCTCTTCAGCCTTAAACACATTAGCAGACATCTCTTTTTCGCTGCTGACAATGCTTTCGTACATCGCGGGCTGCAGCAGGTCATATTGATCGTGATTGATGCGGGTATACTTTGTTTCTTCTCTGTTGTAAAACTCATATGATTCCGCGGCGACGATGCTGTTATCGTAATAGGACAGATAGAAATAGCCCGTATCTTCAAAGCCCCATGAGGCGGCGTTGGGATTCCGATAGACGGCCTCGCCGTTTTCATTATAGGTAACCGTCGCTTTATCATCCTCGGTCAGAGCGCCCCAACTGTTCTTGACGATAAAAGCGCCGTCTGCGGGCGGGGTGCTCCCCTCGACGACCTCACCCTCTGCGATACGGGTGAAGTTTTCCTTTGGATAGTTATCATCATAGCCGACGACCGTGACCGTGTGATTGCTTTGAACATCGCCGGTATAATACTGCGCCCAGTTCACGGTATTCATATAGCTGTCGTCGCCGCTCTCCTGACCCGGCTGACTTTGATCCGCGAAGAAGGAGATCGCCACGCCGTGACCGTTCGCAAGCTCTGACTTCATCGCATAGACCCCGAGCGGATTGAATTCGTAGTCACCGTTTTCATCGCTGACGGCAGGCGCCGGCAACACATAACTGCGCTTGAAATAGGAAAGCATACCGGCGTTGCGGTATTTTGAATTGAGCGGAAGCGTCCAGTCGTCAAACGGTGCATAACCTGAGCCATCGGGGAGAAGAAAATCTTTATTGCAGTTACCCTCGTCCCAATTAGCTTCAAACCAAGCGTCGTATTCATCCTCGCTCGAAATGAGTCCCATTTCCAAAAGCGAAGGAAGCAGATCGTTCTTTCGCTTCAAAGCAAAATATCCGATACATGCGGAGCGTTCCTCTTCGGTCATATCATCATTGTTTTTCCAACCGTTTTTTCCTTGATACAGGTACGGATAGGAGCCGTCTACCTCTTCATCCTCGTCAACAGGGCCGAAGCCCGACGCGAAAAAGTTGGACGCGAAGCCGCCGTTTCCGCCAAACTCATAGACCGCGTTCATATCCGTTTCTTCCAGCTTGGAAGGATCGACGCCCTCTCCCACCTGAGAAGCGGGAACACAGCCGAGCTCTACGTCATCCTCGGTGATCGCATGGAACATATACCAGTTGATATACTTCTCAGAAATATCGATCAAATCGTTGACCTCGCCCGCCGGTACGCCCAGCCCGTTATCATGAAGGAAGGATATCTCCGCCGCTCCCGCGATACCGAACGCCCAGCAGCTGCCAAAGGGATCCTGCTTCTTGACAGGGGTAACATAATTTTTGCCGTTGTAATTACGGAGATCTACCATATCGGGCAGTTCACCCTCATCATTGAGAAGTTCCTGTTCGATATTCTCCGACAGCGGGTTGTAGCCGGTCGTTACAAGAAAGCTATTACCTTTCTCAGTCATACTGCTGTCTTCATTTACCACTGCGGCTGAGAAGTCTCCCGCGGCGACCATTGACGCAATCATGATCAGCGACATGAATAAACATATTGATTTCTTGATTCTATTCATTTCGTTCCTCCTGCAATACAGTATGATAACCAAAAAGACAGTCTATGAGTGCACAGACTGTCTTTTGTTGTAGTTCGGGCTTATTTCTTTGAATAAGTGATAGTACCGCCTTCGGGATCGATGATGCTGAGAACATTATTTTCAATCTTGTAGTTGAAGGTCTGCACCTCAGAACCGCCGTTGTAGGTGAAAGAGATGGTATCGTCCTTCAAGGTGTAGGTGAGTGTCATCTCATAGCCTTCACCTGCGAGAGAACCTGTGCCGTCCTCGTTGAAGGTGTAGATGACACCGGACGCCTCATCGGACTCCCAAGAGCCGACAATAGCCGGCTTCGATCCGCCGCAGGCGGTGAAGCTGAGTGCAGCGAGGATAACGCAGAGCGTCAGGGCTATAATACCTATCATTTTTTTGTTCATAGAAATATCTCCTTTAAATATTATTTTAGATGATTGTTATCACCTTGTTTATTGTTTTGTGTATCAGTTTTTGTTTCTTCCGGCTATAGTGATAATGATATCGAGAACTTTCAGATAAAGCCAGAGCACCGTAAAAGCAAGACCGAACGCAGCCTGCCATTCGTACTTTTTGGGGAGCTTATCGTTGACCACATGATCGATGGTATCAAAATCACAGATAAGGAAAAGCGCCGCTATGATAATAAAGATTACCGACGATATGATTGAGATAGCGAAATTGTTTGTAACAGCGAGAGCGATCTCTCGGGTAAAAGGAATGAACGAAGCCACAAGCGTGAGCAGCGATCCCGCTATCACAGTGACAAACAGCGTCAGCATAACCATCTTGAATTTCTTTGTCACTTTGATAACGCCTGTAGAATATAGGATCGCCATCACGAGAATAATCAGCATCGTGATCGCCAGCGCGAGTGCGCCGAGATACTCATAGCCCTTCAGGACCTTA
The DNA here is from genome assembly GCA_017404665.1 of Ruminococcus sp. GTDB lineage: Bacteria > Bacillota > Clostridia > Oscillospirales > Acutalibacteraceae > Ruminococcoides. The sequence goes on along the minus strand of JAFRBX010000057.1, from coordinate 18,892 downwards.
AAGATCAGGAACGAGATGATGTAGCCCTGCGTAACGCAATAGAGCGCGCCCGTCACAGGTACAGTAGGCTTCGCAAAGAACGCCAGCAGCTGAAAAACAATAGCCGCGATGACCGCGCCTCCCAGCGCGATGGCTTCGCTTTTGTAGAGCGAAACTTCAAAGCCTTTGTAATCCAAGTTCAGGATCTCACCGGACGCGAGTGATGCCGATAAAACAAACTGCAAAATGATTCCCGCTACGGTAAACAGCAGAAAACACACCGTCTTTAATGTAATGCCGCCGTAGCTGGAGGCGTTGGTTTGGGAATACTCGTCAACCTTGTTCAGCCTGCGCATGACGGGATTAGAGGATAAAATCGAGCTTCTTTTCTCCGCCTGAGCAGTATTATTTTGATTACTAAGTCTGTTCATGCTATACTCCTTCGATAATTAATTAGTTTGGGATGAGGTTCACCTGCATTAACGGTTAGGGATAAACGGTAATTCATCGTCTTCAAGTTCAATACCGCTGGTCATGATGACGTCCTCAGTCTGGAACTCGATAACTTCAAGTTCGGTGCGTTCATATTTTTCTTTTTTCATATTCATAACCTCCCGTTAAGACTGAAAATAGGCGTCGGCAGCCTGCCAATAGAGGTAGAGAGCCTTAACAACTTTAATCAGGTTTTCATCATCCGTGCCGCCGTCTAATACATTTTTGCAATAGTTGAGTGGGCTGTAAAAGATTGCTTCACTTCCGTCTATTTTCAGCGTCAGAACATCGCCGATATTTTTTGCCTTGATGCCTCTGATACGCGCGATCTGATAGCCGCCGGAGGTTGCTTTTTCTACCGTGTAGCCATCGCATGAGAATTCGAGTGTATTGCTGCTCTTGAAGTAGAGCGAAAGCGTCGTCTCGGATTTCAGCGAGAGGGTCGCGCCCTCAAAGGTCACACCCTCGGGAAGATTGCTGATAACAGGATCAGCTATGTTGATTTCAGGATCGCCGAGTGCCTTTTCAGCGTCGGTCAAACCGGCGTTAGCGAGCGTTCCCGGATTCTTGTCAAAGTAGACCTGAGAATAGCCGCCGTAGTTGAGCATTGCCTTAACGAGCGGAACGGCAGCCGCCAGATCCTCTCTTTCATCAGCGTGTTCAATCAGATAATCCGCGTATTCTTTAACCGAGTAGGTGTACTCCGTACCGGTCAGATCGCCGTCGATCATCTGCGCCTTGATTTCAGAGGTCATTTCCTTTGCGGCGACGCGGCACTTGAATACATAGTATTCTTTGCCGTTCCATTCCTTGACCAATGCATCCTTAACAAGCATATCCTGCTCAGTCGTACCGTTGCCGACCGGGATCGTAAAGTGCATATAGGCGGAATCCTTATGCGCGATCACACTGTCAGACAGTTCCATGTAGAAGTTAACCGCGATGTCGCCGTCAAGCGAGATGGAGTGCCCAACCAGTTGTGCGCCGATGCCATCCTCGATTGCTGTCTTGGCGTCGGTGTAAGTATGGTCATCGAACTGCACCGCTGCGGTATAGGTGATGATACCGTCCTTTGTTTCACTTGTGATCGTCGCGTCAACCGTTTTCTCATCCTTGCAGCGTGAGTCGGTGCAGGTGAAGGTCGCTGTCGCCGAGGTATTGTCCTCCGACCAGCTCCATACGGGATTGCCGTAGGTATGTGCGTCGGTGAAAATGTAGGATATACTCTTTTGCATAAAGCTGCTGCGGCTGAACGTCGTCGCGTGCTTTATTCTCGCGGTAACATTCATATTATTGAATATACCGCTGCCGACGGTGATATTGCCTGTGTAATCGAGCTTGATATCAAGGGTATAGCCGTTCGGACTGTTAGCCCACGAGAATGCGTAATCGCCGATTTTGTTAAGTCCAGAGGTATCTCCGCTTACCTTTGTTACATAGAGGACGTAGAAGGCATAGCTTTTGATTTCCTTGATGTTTTCATTAAGCACAAGCTCAAATTGCGTTTTAGTACCTTCATAAAGCCTGTCTTTATTATCGTTGCCTAAAACCGTAATCTTCTTACCGTTAAAGGTTTTCGGGATTTCGAGCTTTGTGAGGTTTTCAGTCGGCCCCGTATAGTAGTTGATCTGATACTCGGTATCGTTATTGATCAAGGTGAAATCAAAGTAAGAGAGTTTAAGCCTTTCCTCTGTGACTTCTCCTCCGATTGTGCCGTCATTGTTAACGGAATAGTACTTGCCGTCCGTCTCATAATGCGCCTTAAAACCGAGGACATACGCGCCGTTCTCGTCGATATACGGCTTTATCTCGGCAATACGAGCTGCCTGTGCAAACTGAGCTGTATAGGTCACATCGCATGTTGCTTCGCTGATTTCCGGCGACCAGCCGATGAAGATATAAGCGTGGTTCTCATCATCGGAGACTTTTGTCGGTGTTTCGCCGTCATAAGTCGGAGCTGTACCGTATGGAACATCCTCGTCTGTTTCGAGAACAGTATCGCCGTTTTCCCATGTTACCGTGTACTTGTTTACTTCTTCATCGAATAAAGCCGTATAGGTTATATCGCCCGTTACTTCGCTGATCTCGGGCGACCAGCCGGTAAATGTGTAGTTATGCTGAGCCGTACCCGACTTTATCGGTGTTTGACCGTCATATGTCGGAGTAGTGCCGTAGGGTACGTTTTCGTCCGTTTCAAGAACAGTATCACCGTTCTTCCATTTTACGGTGTATCTGTTGACCGTTTCGGTGAAAACAGCAGTATAGGTCACGTCTCCTGTTACTGCGCTTAATTCGGGCGACCAGCCGCTGAAGGTATAGGTGTACTGAGCCGTAGCCGCCTTTGCGGGTGTTTCGCCATCGTAGGTCGGAGCTGTTCCGTAAGGCACGTTCTCGTCAGTTTCGAGGACAGTATCGCCGTTTTTCCAAGTTACGGTGTACTTTCTTACGGTAAAGACCGCCGTAACGGTAACCTTGCCCGCGGGCATAATGAATTTATTGTCGGTCACGGTAATATCGCCGTTGTTTTCATCCTTTACGCTCAGGGAGGAAAGATCACAGCCTTCGTCCGGAGCAACGGTCAGCGTGACCTCTTCGCCCGCATATGCAGAGCTCTTATCAGCCGTTACCGTGCCGTATTCAGATTGCACGCTCGTTACACTGTAGAGCGGTTTTGCGACCTCCTGCGTGTCCGTATAAATCCTGCCTTCATTTTCCGCTGTCGCGGTGTAGACAGTTTTGGATATTTCTTCGGTCGTTGAAACTGTCGCGTTCACGGTTTTCTCATCCTTGCAGCGCGAGTCGGTGCAGGTGAATTTAGCTGTTGCCGTGCTGAAATCGTCAGCCCATGTCCACTCGGGTTCGCCGTAGGTGTGATCGTCGGTAAATACATAGTTGATGCTTTGCTGACTGAAGTTCGATTTATTGAATGTTGTCGCGTGCCGGATACGCGCAGTCACATTCATGTGATTGAATATGCTGGCTCCTGTCGTGATCTTCCCGATATGATCAAGCCGGATATCCAGCGTGTAACCGTGACCGCTGTTCGCCCATGAGAAGGCGTAATTGCCGATCTTGCTCAGGCTCGAGGTATCTCCCTCAACCTTTGTGATTTGTACCGAATAGAAGCTATAAGGCTTGATCTCAGTGATATTTTCATTCAATACGAGAGTAAAGCCCGGCGTACCCTGCGGCACCAGTCTGCATTTAGCGTTAGTTGCGACATTGATATCGTTGCCCAAGACGGTGATAGGCTTGCCGTTGTAGCTCTTGGGGATCACAAGCTCGCTGAGGTCCTCGGTAGGTCCGGTATACCAGTTGATCTGATAGGAGTCTCCGAGATCCGTAAAATCGAAGTAATTGACCTCGACAGAATCAAGTCGTTTCGTGACGACGCCGTTCTCTACCGCGTAGTAATAGCCGTTATCCTCGCAATACTCGATATTACCGGGATGGTATTCTCCGCTGCCGTCAATATACGGAGCTTGTGCCGGTATGATGGGCACGAATTCCGCGTATACCGTCACGGGGAGATCGATCATATATAAGGTGTTGTCGATCACATTGACCGGATCGCCCCATTCGGGTTCCTCGGCATAAAGGCTCAACAGCGCCCAGCCCTCGTCCGGCGTTACAGTGAGCGGCACCTCGTCGTTGAACTGTGCCGTACTTGGTCCCGTGACTGTGCCGTTACCGTCTGATTCGTAGGTGACGGCGATGTCCGACTTCTTGAACACAGCCGAGACATTTACATCACTGTCGGGCATGGTAAATTTGTCGTCAGTCACGGTGAGCTCATTCCCGTCCGCGCCGGTGACCGAGAAGGTATCAAGTTCATAGCCGCTCCACGGAGTGATCGTCAGCTCGACCTCGTCGCCGGCGTCAGCGGAATAGACGCCGGTGACCCAGCCGTTTTCAACACTGTAGGTGATCGCAAATGTATTCTGTTCAAACACAGCTGAAACGGTCACGTTCGATCCGGGCATGGTGAAATGATCACCGTTGAACAAAACCTCGTTGTCCGATTCATCCTTAACGGTCAGCGAGCTGAGCTTATAGCCGGTATCTGGAGTAACGGTCAGAGTAATCTCTTCACCTTCATAAGCGGAGGTCTTGGCAGCTGTCACGGTACCGTTCTCACAATCGGCGATCGTGATATCCGAAAGCGTCTTTGCGATCTCTTTTGTACCGGTATAGGTTTCGCCGCGGAACTCGACCGAAGCGGAATAAACCGTTTTCGATATTTCCTCGGACTTTGACACAGTCGCGTTCACGCGTTCCTCATGCTTACAGCGCGGATCGGTACAGGTGAAGACCGCAGTCGCAGAGGTAAGGTACTCATTCCACTCCCATTCAGGCTCGCCGTAGGTGTGATCGTCGGTGAAATCGAGTGTGATTTGTCCCTCGGTGAGCAGATCCGATTGGAATTTTGTCGTATGCTTCAAGTGAATGGTCACATTGTTGTCGCCGAAGGCTTTGCCCTGATTGTCGATCGTTCCCTGATAATCAAGTGTGATATCGAGATCGTCTTCGTAAACGCCGAGTATCGCGCCGAATGCCTGATCTCCGATGCTCCTGAGATTTGAGGTATCTCCGGCAACCTTGTAGATCATATTACCGATGAATGTCTGCGGCTTGATCTCAGTGATATTCTTTCCGGATTTGAGCAGCATGATCGTCACGGGATCGGGTACAAAGGAAGATGAATCGTCATCGGTACCCAGCACCGTGATATTTTTGCCCTCAAATGTATCCGGAATGACCAATTCGTCTATGACGTTATCGCTGCCGGTCGGTCTGGTATAGTGTTTGATCTGATAGGTGCCGTCTTCCAGCAGCGCAAAATCAAAGTAGGATAATGCCACGGAATCCAGCTGTTCTCCTACATATCCGTCGTCCTTTACGGCATAATAGCTGTCGTTAATTTTGGCATACGCAACATTGCCGAGGTGGTACTCGCCGCTGTCATCGATGTACGGTGCCTGCATGGGAGTGACCGCGGTGAACTGAGCGTAAACGGTCACATCGCTGTCAGGCATGGTGAATTTGCCGTCTGTCACGGGAATCTCATGATCGTTTTCATCCGTGACGGTTACGCTTGAGATACAGTATCCATCGTCAGGTGTGATGTTCAGCGTGACCGTATCTTCACTTCGAGCCGAGTCGGGGCCGGTAACGACACCATGGTCTGCAGCCACATAGCTAAGTTCATGGGAACCAACGTAAGGTACGAGATTTTTTTCGCTGAGTACACTGTTGTCGCTGACTTCACCAGCCGGATAAACATTCGTGCCATCGGTAAAAGGTTTTGCGAATGTGACCTTGCCTCTGTAACTTTTGCTGTAAATGCTGTCGGTCATGTTCGTCCAACCCAATGTGATCGTATCTATATCTCCTATAATAGATCCGATACCTCCTTTGGATTCGTTGCCGTTCGCGGTAATTACACCGCCGGTAATGGTAATTACTGCGTCATAGTTTGCACCGATATCAAAAGCGTAGGTGCCTCCGGCAGCATTGATTGTGCCTCCGTTGATGGTAATGACACTATTTCCGCTGCTGTTGCCGATTCCGAATGCATACATACCCAATCCTGTTGCAGTAATTGTACCGCCGTTAATGGTTATGTAAGAATTTCCTTTATAACGATTACCGCCGCCAATAGCCGCAGCGTTGTATTCGCTGCTCGCGATAATGATTCCGCCGTTAATAGTGATATTTCCGCTGCTTCTGCCGGAATCAGCTCCGATTCCGGCGTATGATCTGTTGCTGGAAGCAATCAGCGTGCCTGTGCCGCCGCGCTGACCGTATATGGTAAGGCTTGAGCCGCTGTTGACTGAAATACCGCTTTTTGCATTGAGCTGGCATCCGTCGCAGAGGATCAGATGCACATCTCCCGAACAGGATATACGTCCGCTGACGGTTAAGTCAGCCCCAACCGCGTACCAGCCTGCGTCCAGCTGTGTACTTTCGCTTGCAATATAATCTGCTTGTGCATATTTGACCCTACCGTCTGCGTCAATATAATTCGTTAAATCGTTGCCAATCGATACCGTATCCGTATAGTTCGTGCCGCCAAAGGAGACTGATGCGGTATAGATAATAGCGGTCTCGGTGAACTCTTCTGTTACCGTAGCGTCGATCGTTTCTGTGTGGCCGCAGCGAGCATCGGTACAGGTGAATACCGCTTCAGCCGCAGCATATGAATCATCCCACGTCCACTGAGGTTCGCCGCAGGTATGCGCGTCGGTGAACACATATGTGATCTTATCCTGTCCTGTATCTGTTGTGCTGAAAACAGTCGAATGCCTGATGTTCGCGGTAACGTTCAAGTTACCGAAAGCGCCGTTGCCGACTGTGATCTGACCGGGATAATCGAGCGCGAACGTCAGCGCATAGTTCCCTTCACTGTTCGCATCATAGAAAGCGTGATCGCCGATGACGCTGAGCGCGGATGTATCGCCCGTGACCTCAGTTATCCATGTGTCGGCGAAGGCGTAGGCCTTGATCTCGTTGATGTTCTCGTTGAGCTTCAGGATAAACTGCTTCTTGTCGCCGGACGCATTCATAATGCCGGCATTTTCCGCGCCGTCGCCGATTACGGTGATTGGTTTGTCTTGATAGGTCTTTGGTATCTCCAGCACATCAAGTTCGCTGTAGGGGCCGGTGTAGTGAAGGATTTGCCAGCTGTCGCCGTTCTCTTTGAAATCAAAGTAAGATATCGAAAGATCGCTCAGTTCTTCGCCGGGCATACCGTTCTCGTTTACGGCATAGTTTTTGCCGTTGACGGTATAATACTCCACGGTTCCCAAGACATACGCACCGCTGCTGTCGACCGTCGGCTCTACACGGTCAAAATGCTGAGCGTTCGCAATCTCTTTCGCGTCAGTATAGGTAATGCCGTTCATTTCGACGGTCGCCGTGTAGATCAGCTTTCCGTCGGTGACGTCGCCCTCTACGCTTGCTTCGGCGGTTTCCTCATGCCCGCATATACTACAGGTGAATTTTGCCTGTGCGGTACGGTTATTATCCGACCAACTCCATTGAGGTTCACCGAAGGTGTGCGAAGCGGGGATGGTCACATGCTCACGCCTGAGCTCCGCCGAGCAGATCGCGCAATAGGTCACCTCGTCATAGCTGCCGTCTTCGGTACAGGTGGAGGGGATATCATTCTCGATCACGGGAGAACTGCGCTCGTGGGTGTGGATATTGTAGGAGGCGGTGATCGTGACGGTTTTCTGCCACCCGCCGTTATAATAAAAGCTGATATTCTGAGAAACGGTGTAGTCGCCCTCTTGAACAGGAGGCTCCGCCAGCAGCTTGCCGGTATCGGCGCGGCGGTACTTCGGTGTGCCGTCGCGGATCACGGACACGCCGTCGATCTCGCCGCTGTTAGGAAGCGAGCCGGAGAAGTATGCCCGGGTAGGTATTCCGTCGCCCGTCGCCTTGTCGTCCGCGTGAATCCTGTAGGTATATACCTTGCCGCCCAGAGGACAGTGATCCTCGTTCAGACAGCAGAACTGCACCTCATCCTCTCTGCCCTCTGTCAGCCGCAGCGCATAGTTATGCCAATGGTAGCTGACGGCAGCTTCTCCGTCGCTGTTCAGGGATAGATAGTGCAGATCGCTCGGCAGCCGTTCGATCGTAAAGACTGTCGCGGGATCCATGCCGTGACAGTAGGCATCGAAGCCGGACGTCACGGTATATTCCGTGTATGGATCAGTATTGAGATACGGTTGGTAAACGCCGATATCGGCGTCCTCGTCTAAGCTCCCGATAACGGTAACGACCGAATCTGTCGTCAGATGAACGTCCTCTGTGATTCCGTTCACGCCGTGGTTGCCTTTGATGACCGGCGAACCGGACAGCTCCAGACTGCCGTAGTTTCCGACAAACACACCGCCGTTCTTGCCATATGAGTAAATCACCCTGCCGCCGATCATGCGCAGCGTACCGTAAACGGTGATACCGGCGGTTTCGGTGGTTTCAATAGTATGATAACTGTTGTTTTGGTCGTAAGTAAAAGTATAACTGTCCTCGTAATTATATAAGGTTTCAATACTGACGCCGTGCGTGATCAGCTCGGCGCCGCTGCCGATACAGATGGTGCTTCTGTTTTTTAAGCCGCCGACGATACCGCCTCCGTTGTGACCGAACAGATTAACGGTGCCCTCCGCGATGTAAAGGCTGTGTCCGTAGAGAGCGATGGTCTTGCCGTTCAGACAGATATTCACGTTGCCTAATGCTGCATTTTTGCTGAGGACGATGTTGTTGTCGAGGTAATAGTTTCCTTCTGTCGGTAAAGAATCCGTCTTATCCCAGCGCAGGTACGCTTTACCCTCGTGGATATGCTCCTGCAGGATCGTTGTATGGACGACGCCCGGGTCTCTCTCGGTGTGAAGTCCGTAATAATTCCCGCTGACAAAGTACCATTCTATCGTATATTCTCCGGGATCGGAGGCTGTGGGCGTTGCGGTCGTCCAATCACCGTTGTTGACGCGGTAGAAGATATGACCCATATCGGTCACGTCGGTCTGATCGACCAGTTCCCATTCCTGTGAGCTATACAGCTCCCGACCGGTCACCGTGATACTCGGCTGAGCTTTTCCGATGTATATCGTCTGAGAGATGTTCTCCGCGTTGCCGTTGCCGTTTGTAGGGCTGACCGTCGCCTGCGCCGTGTAAACGCCCGCGTTGACCGGAGGCGAAGAGAGGACAGCGCCGTTTTCATCTTTATAGATAACGTCGCTTACGGTGATCAGATCTTCACTCGGGAACGCCTCCTGATACTGTCCTTGCTTTTGTTTGTATACGCTCGCGGTGACAGGCTTGCCGTCGTAAGTTTTTGAGAAGGCTCCGGCTTTACCGTTCACCAGCAGCTGCACGCTTCTCGCTTGGTCTTCATTACACTGTACGCCGCCGTTCGTACTGACACAGCGGACGGTCGCCTTGGACGTATCGATATAGTCAAGCTCGACCTTCCAATAATGGTCATGCGGTTCTATGTACGACACATCATACGAACTGCCCCAATTCGCGTGGATCGTGATATCTCCGGTGATGCGGATCGACACGCCCGACGGACGAATTATCTCGGTATTGCCATCGACGAGCTTCCAGTTGATACGCGCTTTAATGCCGTTAGAGAACGTACACAGCGGCAGCGTATAATCTGTATTGAGCGCTGTTTTCACAGGAGGCATCACCGTATCAACGTCGTTCCCCATGTCGAAGGTAACGGTAACAGGCGTGCCGAAAACGGCCTCGCCGTCGAGCGTGCCGATAGCGATATCGGAATCGTCACAGCTGAAATTCAGGGCAGTTCCCCTGCCGTCTAAGCCTTCGGTACGGGCAAAAAAGCCGTCGTCATTAGGATGGTCTGTCGAATGGATGCCGATCAGCGCGTCCTCAGAGAGCTTGCCTGTGATTTTGATAAGATTAAAACCTTGGAACAGCACATTCCGATCTATCTTGCCGCCGATACTCGTATGGTTGCCGCTGATATAAGGCGAACCGGAGATCTGAAAATCAATACTCGGGCCTATATACAGCGCCGCGGGAGCGCCGTTATCTGTGATTTTTCCGCCGTCGATGATAACTTTACCGGAACCTGTCGCCTGGATCACGCCGTTTTGGATTCCCGTATTTTGTGTGATCACGCCGCCGTGCATGATGAATGTGTTGTTGTAGCGTGTAAAATTCACAGCGCTGCCCGTATTTTTGCTGCCGCCCTTCAGCGTGCCGCCGTAGATCTCCAGCTCGGCGTTATTCAGGTCAAAGAGCCTGCACCTGCCGCTGCCGTCGATCGCTCCGGTATCGTCATGGTCATAGATCGTCATACTGCAGCCGCTCATCTCAATGAGAGGATAACTCTGAGTAAAGTCATCGGATGCAGAGATCGTATGTCCGTTGAGACAGATATACAGGTCCTTCTTCAGATACGCAGTTCCGGACAGCTCGATATCACTGACAAGGTAATACGTCGCGTTTGTGGCAGTATTTCCCGGCAGCGGCAGATGCGTCCGCTCAAATTCTGTGGTTCCCCACGGGAAGAAGCTGCCGAAGTGATGTCTGTGATTGTTGTCAGCGATGATCGCAATGTCTTTTTTTGTGCTCATCGTAAAGGACGCCTTGCCGTCTTCCAGCGAGAACCAGTGCTTGTCGCCGATAGGGCTGCCGGTTTCATCGACTTCGATCCAGTAGATGCTTTCAGCTCCGTTTTGCGGAGCAACGCTGACCGAAACAGTATCGCCTAAGGCGGCGGCGTCAGCCGGCTCGTCGTTTACGCGCACCTCCATCACGGCGTTAAAATCGCTCGCGTCGCCCGTGATTCTGTATTTGTTCTGTTCAAATACAGAATAAACAGCGACGTTTCCGCTATCCGGTAAGGTGAATTGATGCTCGAGCGCGAGCGATTCTCCGTTCGCAGCCGTCTTTTCATAGATCACTTCGTCGTAGGCTTTGACGCAGATCTGCTTTAAATAACAGTCGTCATCGGGAGCAGCCGTCAGCGTGATGCTTGTTCCGGGCGCGCCGAAGAGTTTGTCGGACGTGACCGTTCCGTGGCTGGAATTGATGATCACAACCTTGCTCGCTATATCATACAGCGCCAGCATGGTGACGTCATGATCTACGGTGTAGCTTTGACCGACCTTATAATCTGTGCCTTCGATCCGCCATTTAGACACCGCGTACTGCGTTCCGAGAGAGCTTGTCGAAAATGGAACCGTATCCGGCAATTGATAGGAGAGGCCCTTGCCGACCATGATGGGCTCCATCGTACCTTCAAAATTCCCGGTGTCATACGTGATCTGTACGCCATCATGACCGCAGACGATACACTTTTTATCCTCTCCGAATGAATGTGTAAAGAGCCGCAGATCTTCGAGGGAGCTTTCACAATCGGGACAGCTGTCGATATAGTGTCCCGCAGGGATGCCGGTGTAATGCGCATTGTTGTGATTACATTTAATCAAACGGACACATTTTTTGTTCCGACACGCGCTGAGGCGCCCGCTGCCGGGAGCGGTGCCCCCGACCTTGAACTGGTATGTATCATCCTTTTTTTCAATATTGCCGTAATCGACCTTTGCATCATCGTCGATTGTCAGCGTGCCTTCGCTGCTGCCGCCCTTACCGTAACCGATGGCCTCCGAGGAACCGCTTTGGCGTGTCTGGGCATATACCGAGCTGTTTTTGATGACGACGTTGCCGCCGTCGCCGCCGTCGCCGCCGCCGATACCCGCGCCGCCGAGGGTGGAGGTAAACATCAGCGCTTCCACAAAATAATAGGTGCTTTCAAACATGGTCGCGGTCACCGCCGGCTTGACCAGATTGCTGGGAAGATACTGTGAACCGCCGCCGACCGCGTAGACCTCGGAGTCGGTGATTGTAACGGTGCCGCCGTCGCCTTCATCACCGCCGCCGATGCCCGCGCCTCTGGCTGACGACACCGCCACGACCGTGCTTCGCTCGATATTGATCGTACCGCCGTCGCCGCCGGGGTGCGTAACGCTGGTTCCGCCGTCGCCGCCGCCGATACCCGCGCCGCAGACCGCAAAGGCAGTCACCTCGCTGTCATAGATATTGATCGCGCCCGCGTCGCCCTCCTGTCCGCTTCCGATTCCGGCTCCGCCGCCGTCGCCGTCAAGAAAGCATCCGGCCTGAACATCTACCGTAGAATTGCGGATCGTGATCGCTCCGACCTGATTCTTAGTGAAACCGGAACCGATCGCGGCGCCTTGACCGCTAACCAGCATTTTTTTATCGCTGTTTAAGTATTTATCTGAATTCTGGGCGTTGACCGAGCTATCTATAATAGTGATTTCGCCGTTCGTGCCTTTGTAGCCGCCGCCGATGCCCGCCGCGCCGTCCTTGCCGCCGACAGCGGTAACGGCAGCGTTTTTTATCGTGATATTACCGGAGTCTGCGTGTTCTCCGCCGCCGATACCCGCGCCGTGATAGGAAGCTTTCGCGGTCACATCACCGCCGTAGATATTGACGTCAATATTCCCGACATTGTCGCCGCCGCCGATACCCGCGCCGTATTCGCCTGCGGTCGCCTTAACGGTACCGCCCCAGACGGTAACAGAACCCCTGAAGCTGCCGCTGTACTCATCGCCGGAGCCGATACCCGCCGCGTCCGTTCCGCCGTAAGCTTCAACATAGCCGTTGTAAACGGTAACATGACCGCCGTGCGCCTCGTTGCCGCCGCCGATGCCCGCCGCGTCGCTGCCGCCGTAAGCAATGATGTTGCCCCCGTGGATGTTGACGTCGCCGGCGCCGCTTTCCGCTCCTTCGTCCCGATCGTTGCTGCCGATACCTGCAAGATAATCACATTTAGTCGCGTAAGCAACCACCTTACCGTTGCCGACAGCGCCGTCCGGTATGTAAATGTTCAGCGTCGAGCCCTCCGGCACACGGATACCTTCATAGAACCACGCGATCGAATTATCCGCAAGAATGATATTGACCTCGCCTGATACCGTCACACGCTGTCTGAACTGAATGAGACCGTAATCCGATATGTAATTGCCGGACATGACCCCGCCGTCGGTAACCGTGCCGATGGATTTCGTGTCATAAAGCCACGCTTGATGTTCTTCGCGTTTTTGTGTCCATTCATTTATCAGGTAATATCTGTAAAAGTTATTTTTGACTTTTGCGTTTACCTCAAACGGTATAACAGTAAACAAACTGACGATCATCGTCATGACCAGCAGTATGCTCACGGGCTGTTTGATCATTTTCATCTAAATCAACCTCCTGTGACCGGAAGAATTATCCTATGTTTTGCTCAAATGAGCTAAGCGGCTGCAGGTACCGTTCCTGTTTCTTAGAACGAATGAAGAACCGGATCATCAGAATGAGCAATACGATGTCCAGCAGCGCCAGCGAGACGCCCAAGAACGCAAAATTGTCGCTGATTTCCATCAGCTCCGGCGTCAGTGAAAAATCATACAGTCCGTGAATCAGCCACGGGATCAGCACAGCAAACACACCGTAACGCTTTTTGCCGGTATAGAGCCGCTTACCGTAGAACCAGCCCATAATGAAGGCATAGCCGACATGTCCCAGCGTGAATCCGCGTACCAGCATCATGATCGGCGAGGCGTCGAAGGCATACGGGATATCCTCCATCAGACCGAATGCGGTGCCGATGATCACCATAAAGGCGACAACATCCGTCCATGTATAGGCATAGGGCTTTCTTTTCAGCACGAATCTGAGTGCAAGGAATTTGATGATCTCCTCGGCAAACGCCAGTACGATAAACTTATAGATCACCTGATACACCAGTATGTTGACGTCCTTCATCACAGCGAGCTTCAATACCGCGTTCAGAATAAACAGAATCCCCGACAGAAGAACGATCGGCAGCACGCTGACGACACCGGTGATGAAAGAATAGGTGCATTTCTTTCTATATAGGTCATTCTCCTTTTGTCTGTTCCTGAGCAAAATAAAAATCAGTACAGACGGCACAATACTAAGTAAAAAGATGATGATGGATAAGAGCATAAGTATGAGCCTTTCTGATGTAAAATATTATATAGTTAATGGTTCTGATAACAAATATAACATGCTTTGTCCAACAGATGTCCACCAAAAAGCAAGAAGATTAAAAACATTTATCGTCAATTATGCATCTTTAACATTTAATTATAACATACCTTGTCCAATAAATGTCCAACAAAACGGCAGAAAAATTTGCATAAATATAATTTTTTCAACTAAATTAACTGTTTTGATTTGTTTTCGGGATCAAAATGGTGATTTTTGTGCCGGCGTTCTCCGTGCTGTCGATCTCTAAGGTACCGCCGCACAAGGACTGAACCCGCTCTCTGACATTTTTCAAACCGATATGGGTCTCGTCCGCCTGCTCTATCAGCGCGACGTCGAAGCCTGTTCCGTTATCCTCGATGACGATCTCATAGCCGTTTGCGGTTTTTGCCGTGCTGACCTTTATCATCCCTTTATCACGGATTCTCACGCCATGTCGGATTGCGTTCTCTACCAGCGGTTGAATCGACAGCGCGGGCACGGAAAAATCCGTCTCGGGCGTGTCATACTCAACGGTGATATTTCCGAACCGAACCATCTCGATCTCGGCATATATCTTTGTGTGCTCCAGCTCTTTTTTGACCGGAATCAAATTTGACTGACTCAGCGAGTCGATGTTTTGTCTGAGGTAGGTTCCGAAGCGTTCGGTGATTGCAAATGCCTTTTCGGGGTCTGTACGGCACAGCGCCTGGATCGTAGAGAGCGTATTATACAGAAAATGCGGCTGAATCTGAGAGATCATAATCTTGATCCTCTGCTCCGCCCTCATCGCCTGTTCATGCTCCCGCACAAACTGCAAATGCAGCCAAATATAATAGAATACTATACATATCGCTATCGCCATCGTCAGGTCGCTGACAGCTCGATTATTTGGATCAATGACAAACGAGACGAATAACGAAGCTGCAACTGTCAGCAGATTGAACAAGAGGATCGTTGATTCTATCTTTCTTGTTTTGTTGACCCTCTTGAAGCTGATATACGCAAGATAAGTAAGCATGAACAGGCTGATAACATGGCAGGCGTAGTTCAGCGGACCACGGAGGAAGCCGTTATCCTCAGTGATAAAAAAGCTGATTCTGGAAAACAGCGCGCTCAGATATACCGCCGCGTTTGCCCCCACCAATAACCAGAGCGGAAGATATTTTCTTTTTCCGTCGACAAGATAGCAGAACAACAGAATGATCAGCGGACGCAGACTGTAGCCTATAATAGCGACAACCGTCCTGAGAAACGGTATGGGTATCATCGCATCAAATGTGTAATCTGCGATATTTTGCAGCAGCAGAATAAATGTCGATATGATGATCAGCAGCAGGATTCTCCTGTCTCGCTTTTTGATATACGGGTCAATCAGCGCTGCAATGACCGCGCCGATCAGTATAAACAGGAACGGAATCGCGATACGGTATTCCGCATACGCCATGCGATCCCAAGAGAATGTGTCTATCATAATATCTACCTCCTGTTTCCTTGTAATACCATAATCTGTTTATAGCAAATTTCTAAAAGTATACCATATCGTGTCCAACAAATGTCCAACAAAAAGGAATCGTTTTGAAAAAACAATTTACAATATTAAAAATAATATCATAAATCACTTTTCTTAGCAAATTTGATGGACATTTGTTGGACATGGGGTGTTATGATATGCTTTGACAACGAAACCGATGCGATTTATCACCCGATTCAATCGCCGGGATCAGTGCCAAATTTAAGTTATCATATCGTATTATCGATAGAAAGGGTGTTTCAGATGAAAGATTTAACCAAGCTGATTATCGGCGCGGCAACTGTCGCAGTCGGCGCCGCCGCTGCCGCAACCGCCGTTACGGTAGTAAAAAAGAAAAAAGCAAAAGCGCTGCCCGAGACCGCGGAGCCTGAGACTGCGGTCGAGACAGAAGAAACCGAAGCAGAAGTTGAGGCAGAAATAGCCCCTGAAGCAGAAGCTGCGGAAGATTCTGCCGAGGATTAATCCTTCCGATAGAACTGACTTCCTTTTTAATATAAGAAGTGCAGCCGGTTATATAGCGAATAAACCTCACTAAAGGAACGCCTGTCTCCATAAAAAAGGTGACAGGTGTTCTTTTATTCATAATTTTTTATTTTGTTTTAAAAGAGGACATTTTTGTTGGACATTTGTTGGACAAAGAGGTATATTATAATATAATGATAGAGAAATAAATGGTCAGGAGGGTGCTGATTGAGAATTGTTTGTGTAGACGACGAGAAGCTGATATTAGACCTCACTGTGTCTATGTGCCGCGCTCTGCCGCAAAAGCCGGAAGTGACAGGCTTTCAGAACGCTGCCAATGCTCTCGAATGGATCGGACAGCACGGAGCCGATATCGCCCTGTTGGATATTAATATGCCCGGCATGGACGGGATCACCCTCGCGGCGAAAATGAAAGAGACAAACGCGAGTATTGCTATCATCTTTCTGACGGGATATTCCGAGTATGCGGTGGACGCCTATTCTATGCACGCTTCGGGGTATTTGATGAAACCGATCAACGAAGAACGTCTTGCGGCTGAAATCAACTTTGCGATGCGGACGGTGCAGGCGAACAAAGATCGTGCAAAAAGCAATCGTGTTTTTATGACCACCTTCGGTAACTTTGATGTTATGGTAGACGGCAGGATCATCCGCTTTGCACGCTCCAAGGCCAAAGAGCTGCTTGCATATTTGGTGGATCGACGCGGTCGTTTTGTAACAAGAGCCTTCGCTTTTTCCGTTTTGTGGGAAAACCGGCAATATGACCGTTCGATGCAAAAGCAGTTTGACGTCGTATTGAGAAGCCTGCGTTCGACGCTGGAGCAATACGGTATCGGTGATATTTTAGAGATCAGTCGTGGTAACATCCGTGTAGTCCCTGAAAAATTTGACTGTGATATGTATCGATTTTTTGACGGCGATATCGAAACCGTCAACTCCTATCGCGGCGAATACATGAGCGAATACTCATGGGCAAGTATCACCGAAGCTAATATGGTTGCACGGGAATAGCATAACATAAAAACGCTTTCAGAATTATCGTAATGATATTTCTGAAAGCGTCATTTTTTATAATCTATTGTAAAGCGATTGGCTTCCCGATATTGTCATTTGAGGGAAGGCTGGCGAGCCATCTTTGAATATATGTTGCATCGATAACCGAAACATCATTGTCCCCGTCGGTATCGGCGACAGTCTCGTTGAACTCGAACGGGATCGGGATGCTCGCGAGCTTTCGCTGAATAAATGTTGCGTCAACGATCGTCACCTCACCGTCGCCGTCCACATCGCCGAGCAGCCGTCGCTTCTCAACGATCTCAAATTCTCCGACATTGAATCTTGATATAATATCAATCGCTCCTGCTGTGGCGTCATACTGCGTTTTTTCTGTCAGTCCGCAGTTGCCGACTAAGGTATAAGTCGTGTTCGAATCAAAGGTGAAGCTGCCCATCAGGTTCCAGTCCTTATCGTAAACGATCACGTTCTTATTATTCTCTTCGTCAAATTCAAGGAAATAGCCATCCTTTGCCGCAGTACAGCGATTGAAAACGCCGTAATAATTGATTTCCTTTGCATTTTCGGTGATATCCCTGCTGTTGATCAGCTCACCGTCCTTGGAGTAGGTATCGGCATAGATAAAGGATTCCTCGAGGTCGCGGTCATAACGGTCTTTGAGAACAGTCACATGACCGTCTTCTTCAAACGTACAGAGAAAGCCGGCGTCAAAGGGGATATCGGCGATCTGCTCATCCGCAGTGTTAAAGAGCAGCACATGGTTTTGATGGTCAAAAAATCTTTCTTCAACGTAGGTTTCGCTGTCTATGGAATAGTAATAGTAATTAGGATCGCCTTCTATCAGTTCAGGCTCGGATTCAAAGTCGATGATCAGCATAGCATCGTCATAATCTTCGTCGATGAACCGCTTGCACAATCCGCCTTTATACAGATCATAGTCGATCCCCATCAGAGTATAGGCGTATCCTGATACGACGTCGTCTTTGACGGTATATATATCACCGAGAACTTTGCCCTGTCTGTCGATCTTGATGAAAAAAGTATTGTCCGCTGTATTCAGGATCAGCGCGAAGTTACCGTCGTTCAGCTTCTTTGCGCTGCATCCGTAAAAGAATAAATCCGTCCGCTCAAACTCCGGTGCGCCAAAGGAGAGACTCGAGATCTCCTCGCCGTTCAGGTTGTATTCCGAGAAAGTGAAATGACTGCTGTCGCGCGTCGGAAAACTGATGATGCCGTAGGTTTGGTCAGTAACGGCAAAGAGATTTGACTTTCTGGTGCTCGTTTCCGTGTTTGGTGTTGAGGAGATCACTGTCAGCGCCAAAAAATTATCGGTCACCACCGTCTGCCGAAATTCCGGGACATCCTGATCGTATCCTGTTTTGAAGCATCCCTCGGGGATTACAAGCGTATATTCCGTATTCGGTTCTATAGGGGGATCAGCCTCCTTATAGCTCAGCCCATAGGTATAGGCGTCTCGTGCGTAGTCCAAATAGATCGGCAGCTTTTTTCCGTTGCTGTCGAGCAGATAAGGCGAATAGATTTCAGCGTCCTGCTGACTCGTATAGTTGCGGCGCGTGATGTAGGCGTCGGCAGTCACTTCCATCGCCATATCGGATTTCAGCTCTTCATAATACAGCGTCAGATTGACCTGTACCTCGGGTGCGGGATCATCGCTGAAGCTGACCTTAAAAGATGGCTTGTCCCCGGTCACAAAATCTGTAAAGCTGATGCCGGTATATCTCCCATTGTAGATGTTCTCATACGAAAGTCCGGTATTGGGTGCGCCGACGGGAGTGAGAGAGTCCCCCTCACGATACAGCATATCCTCTTGTCCCCACATATACGGATCCC
>JAFRBX010000056.1 GCA_017404665.1 Ruminococcus sp. | reverse complement strand
CACCGCCAAAGAGAGCTGCGGCAAATGCGTGCATTGCAGGATCGGTACCAAGCGCATGCTTGAGATGTTAGAGCACATCACCAAGGGCGAGGGCAAGGACGGAGACATCGAGCTGTTAGAGGAATTATGCTATGCCATCAATGACGGTGCGCTGTGCGGTCTCGGTCAGACGGCTCCGAACCCCGTATTAACGACTATCAAGTATTTCCGTGACGAGTATGAAGCCCACATCAAGGACAAAAAGTGTCCCGCGGGCGAATGCTCCGACCTCATTGAATATTCCATCAATGCGGATAAATGCCGCGGTTGTACGCTGTGTGCAAGGAATTGCCCTGTCAACGCTATTAGCGGTACAGTGAAGAATCCGCATGTCATCGACACAAACAAGTGCATCAAGTGCGGCAAGTGCTACAGCGTATGCCGCTTTGACGCGGTAGTAAAAGCGTAAAGGAGGGGTAAGAATGATCAATTTAACCATCAACGGAAAAGCGATTCAAGCCCCCGAGGGCGCGACGATACTCGAAGCGGCAAGAGCGAACGGTATCGACATTCCCACCCTGTGCTATGACAAGGCGGTAGAGATCTACGGAGCCTGCGGATTATGTGTGGTAGAAGCAGAGGGTATACCGAAGCTCCTGCGCTCCTGCTCCGCAAAAGTCAGCGAGGGCATGGTCATCAATACAGAATCCGAAAGAGTTGTTCAGTCGCGCAAGATTGCGATGGAACTGCTCATGAGCGCACACGACGGCGACTGTGTCGCTCCCTGCCAGCTCAACTGTCCCGCAAGAACCGACTGTCAGGGCTATGTCGGACTGATCGCGAACGGCGAATATGACAGTGCAATAAAGTTAATCAAGAACAAGATCCCGCTCCCCGCGTCGATCGGCAGAGTATGTCCCCATCCGTGCGAGAAAGCCTGCCGCCGTAAGAACGTAGAAGAGCCGATCAATATCGCTCAGCTCAAAGCATTTGCCGCGGATATTGATTTAAATAAAGACAGCTATCTCCCTGACGTGATGGTACGCACAGGTAAAAAGGTCGCGATCATCGGCGGCGGTCCCGCGGGACTGACTACCGCGTACTACCTGAACATCATGGGGCATTCCGTGACGGTCTATGATATGATGGATAAGATGGGCGGAATGCTGAGATACGGTATCCCGCAGTACAGACTGCCGAAAGAAGTCTTAGACAAAGAGATCGCCATTATTGAGAAATCCGGCGTCAAGCTCGTCAATAATGTGAAGTTAGGCAAAGACTTCACCATTCAGTCATTGAAAGCAGAAAACGACGCGGTGATCGTAGCCGTCGGCGCGTGGAAATCTTCTTCCATGCGTACCCCGGGTGAAGACCTTGAGGGCGTTTACGGCGGTATCGATTTCTTACGCTCAGTTATTAAAGGAGAAGCTCCAAATATAGGCAACTCCGTTGCCATTTGCGGCGGCGGTAATACCGCGATGGACGCTTGCAGAACAGCGGTAAGATTGGGTGCAAAGGAAGTCTATGTCATTTACCGCAGAACCAGAAACGAAATGCCCGCCGACGCGCTCGAGATCGACGAAGCCGAGGAAGAGGGCGTGATCTATAAATTCCTCACCAACCCGATCTCCTTCAACGGTGAGAACGGTAAGCTCAAATCCGTCACGCTCCAAGTCATGGAGCTGGGCGAACCAGACGCGTCGGGTCGCCGCAGACCCGTTCCCGTAGAGGGCAAGACCGAGGAGATCCCGCTCGACAGCGTGATCCTCGCGATCGGTCAGAAGCTCGTGCAGGGCGACGTCAGCGAATTACAGTTGAATGACCGCGGCAACATCGAAGCCGATCCCGACTTCTTCACCACCAGCATTGACGGCGTATTCGCGATCGGCGACGCGACCAACCGCGGTGCGTCCATCGCCATCGAAGCGATCGGAGAAGCTGACCGCTGCGCAAAGGCGGTTGACGCGTATCTGAACGGTCAAAGCTTAGATACTCGCGTTCCGTATATCTCCAAGCGTGACGAAGCGACAATAGACTATTCTGACCGTAAGAAAGAGCCGAGAAAGACGCCGCGCGTTTTAGACCCCGAGGTAAGAAACAAAAACTTTGATGAAGTCAGCTTAGGCTTCACTGAGGAAGAGGCACAGGCAGAAGCAAGCCGCTGCTTAGAATGTGGCTGTCGTGAGTATTACAAATGTAAACTGCTCAATGTGGCGCAGAGATACGACATCGACCCGAGCCGCTTCAAGGGCGAAATGCCGCAGCAGTACACCCGCGACGAAAACGCGTTCATCGAGCGCAACACCGCGAAGTGCATCCTCTGCGGACTGTGCGTGAGAAGCTGCCGCGAGGTCATGGACATCCACGCTTTAGGTTTGATGGGCAGAGGCTTCACCACCGAGCCCGCCCCCGCTTTCGCGCTCACGCTCGACCAGACCAAGTGCAACAACTGCGGACTTTGCGTTCAGCTCTGTCCCACAGGCGCGCTCACAGAAAAAGCTAACCTCAAAAAGCAGGTGCCGCTCGACGAAAAAACAACAGAAACCTTTATCGATATAAACGGGAAGAAAGCCGCTGTGCTAATCTCCCGCTACAACGGCAAGATCCTCAGAGTGATTCCCAATGATGAGATTTCACGCAACGCGAACCTAACACGCGAGCAGCTCCTTGCAAAGTTGCAATAATTAATTGAAGGCTGTCTCACCGATCAGGTGAGGCGGCCGTTCTTTTTATCACAATATTCATCGGAAAGGAAGGGTCATATGAATAACACAAATAACCTTCTCTATCGAGAGTGCTTTGAGCACGATAACTGCGGTATCGGCGCGGTCGTCAATATCAAGGGCAAGCCCTCGCACGCCACGGTCGATAACGCCTTGACGATCGTTGAGACCCTGGAGCACCGTGCCGGTAAGGATGCAGAGGGCAAGACCGGCGACGGCGTCGGAATCCTGCTCCAGATCTCAGACCGCTTCTTCCAAAAGGCATCAAAGGAATTGAACATCCCGATTGGTGCAAAGCGTGATTACGCGGTCGGTATGTTCTTCTTTCCGCAGCATGAGCTTCGACGCAACCAGGCGAAGAAGATGTTCGAGATCATCGCCGAGAAAGAAGGCTTATCTGTTTTGGGCTGGAGAGAAGTTCCCTGCGACCCGAACGCGATCGGCAGCAAGGCGCGGGAGTGTATGCCAAAGATCGAGCAGTGCTTCATCAACCGCCCTCGGGATATCAAGCGCGGAATCGACTTTGACCGCAAGCTGTATGTCGTGCGGCGCTCCTTTGAGCAGAGCAACGAGGATACCTATGTCGTCTCGCTGTCGTCGAGGACGATCGTGTACAAGGGCATGTTCCTCGTCGGCGATCTCAGGCGGTTTTACCTCGATTTAGCGGATGAAGATTATGAGAGCGCTATCGCGCTGGTGCACTCGCGCTTCTCGACCAACACCTTCCCGAGCTGGCAGAAGGCGCACCCGAACCGCATGATCGTGCATAACGGCGAGATCAACACTATCCGCGGCAACAGCGACAAGATGCTCGCGCGTGAAGAAAACATGGCGTCGCAGTATCTCATGGGCGACATGGACAAGGTGCTTCCGGTCATAAATCCCGACGGCTCGGATTCTGCGCGGTTGGATAATACGCTGGAATTCTTGGTGATGAGCGGCATGGAACTGCCGCTTGCCGTGATGATCACTATTCCAGAGCCGTGGGACAACAACGACGCGATCTCGCAAAAGGAACGCGATTTTTATCAATACTACGCGACGATGATGGAGCCGTGGGACGGTCCCGCGTCGATCCTGTTCTCGGACGGCGATATGATGGGCGCGGTGCTTGACAGAAACGGACTGCGACCGTCGAGATACTATATCACCGATGACGATCATCTGATTCTGAGCTCCGAGGTTGGAGCACTGCCGATCCCCGCTGAAAGGATCGTGAAGAAGGAGCGCCTCCATCCGGGCAAGATGCTACTCGTAGACACTATGCAGGGAAGATTGATAGGCGATGAAGAGATCAAGCTGCATTATGCTTCCAAAGCTCCCTACGGCGAATGGCTCGACAGCAACCTGACTCGTCTGAAATACTTGAAGGTGCCGAACGCAAAGGTGGAGGAACATCACAGGGAGGAGCGCCGTCGCCTGCAAAAGGCGTTCGGCTACACCTACGAGGACGTGATGACGTCGATCCTGCCGATGGCGCAGAACGGCTCGGAGCCGATCGCCGCGATGGGATCTGATAAACCGCTTGCGGTCTTGTCCGATCAGCCGCAACCGCTGTTCGATTATTTCAAACAGAACTTTGCGCAGGTGACCAATCCGCCGATCGACGCGATCCGCGAGGAGATCGTCACCTCGACCACGATCTATATCGGTAAGGACGGCAATCTGCTGGAGGAAAAGGCGGATAACTGCAAGGTCATCAAGGTCGTCAACCCGATCCTGACCTCCACCGGAATGCTCAAGCTCAAGAGGATGAACCTGCCGGGCTTCAAGGTCGCCGTGATCCCGATCCTGTACTATAAAAACACAAAGCTGAGCAAGGCGATACGCCGCTTGTATGTGGAAGCAGACAAGGCGAGCGCCGCGGGAGCGAATATCCTGATCCTCTCCGACAGGGGAGTGGACGAAAACCATCTGGCGATCCCGTCGCTGCTCGCGGTATCGGCGCTGCACCAGCATCTGGTCGCGACAAAGCGCAGGACAGCGCTCTCCATCGTGCTCGAAAGCGGAGAGCCGCGAGAGGTGCATCACTTTGCAACCCTGCTCGCTTACGGCGCAAGCGCGGTCAATCCGTATCTGGCGCTCGAGACGATCCATGAGCTGATCCACGACGATCTGCTCGACAAGGACTACTATGCGGCGATCGAGGATTACAACAACGCCGTTTTGCACGGTATCGTGAAGATCGCGTCAAAGATGGGTATCTCGACCCTGCAATCCTATCAGGGCTCCAAGAACTTTGAAGCGCTGGGACTCAGCGACAAACTGATCGACGAATACTTTACGGGTACGGTCAGCCGTATCGGCGGTATCACGCTTGAGGATATCGAGCAGAACGTCGACCGTCTGCACTCAGCGGCATTCGATCCGCTCGGGCTCACAGTGAATGAAGAGCTCGAATCGCGCGGCAGTCATAAGAGCCGCAGCGGTAAGGAGGAACACCTCTATAATCCGCAGACGATCCACGCATTACAGGCGGCGACAAGGAACAATGATTACAAGCTGTTCAAGGAATACTCCCACATGCTCAACGAGGAAATGCGGCCTGTCAGTATACGCGGGTTATTCGATTTCAATTTTGCGGACACGCCGACCCCGCTCGACGAAGTCGAAAGCGTTGACAGTATCGTTAAGCGCTTCAAGACGGGTGCGATGTCCTACGGCTCGATCTCTCAGGAGGCGCATGAGGCGCTGGCGCTCGCCATGAATATGCTGGGCGGCAAGAGCAATTCCGGCGAGGGCGGCGAAGGCCCCGAACGGTTAGCGACAAAGGGCACAAAGCACAACCGATGCTCGGCGATCAAGCAGGTGGCTTCCGGCCGCTTCGGCGTGACCTCGACCTATCTCAACTCTGCCGATGAGCTCCAGATCAAAATGGCACAGGGCGCAAAGCCCGGCGAGGGCGGTCATCTGCCGGGAACGAAGGTCTATCCGTGGATTGCGAAAACGCGCCATTCCACACCGGGCGTGTCGCTGATCTCACCGCCGCCGCATCACGATATCTATTCGATAGAGGATCTGGCTCAGCTGATCTATGATCTGAAAAACGCAAACAAAAAGGCGCGCATCTCCGTCAAGCTCGTCTCGGAAGCAGGCGTAGGAACGGTAGCCGCAGGAGTGGCGAAGGCAGGCGCACAGGTCATCTTGATCTCGGGCTATGACGGCGGCACAGGCGCCGCTCCGCGCAGCTCGATCTACAATGCGGGACTGCCGTGGGAGCTGGGTCTTGCCGAAGCGCACCAGACGCTTTTGCTCAACGGATTGCGGCACAAGGTCGTCATCGAGACAGACGGCAAGCTGATGACAGGTCGCGACGTCGCGATCGCGGCGATCCTCGGCGCGGAGGAATTCGGCTTTGCGACCGCGCCGCTGGTGACCTTGGGCTGTGCGATGATGCGCGTCTGCAACCTCGACACCTGCCCCTTCGGCGTAGCAACGCAGAATCCCGAGCTGAGAAAGCGCTTTATGGGCAAGCCAGAGTACGTCGTCAACTTCATGCGCTTTATTGCCGAGGAACTGCGCGAGTATATGGCGCGGCTGGGCGTGCATACCATTGACGAGCTGATCGGACGAAGGGATCTTTTGAAAAAGCGGGATAACCTTTCGCCACGTGAACAGCAGATCGATGTGTCCGCTATTCTCGATCACAGCTTTGATAATGTACCGATCCGCTACAACGAGAAAGATCCTTATGACTTCAAGCTCTCTGATACATTGGACGAAAAGGTGATCATTAAGCAGTTCAAAAAGGCACTGTGCGAGGGAAAGTCGGCTCAGATCGAGATCGATGTCCGCAACACCGACCGCTCCCTCGGTACGGCGTTCGGCTCCGAGATCACCAAGAGATACGGAGAGACCCTCGCGGACGACACCTACCGTATCATCTGCAGCGGCTCGGGCGGTCAGAGCTTCGGCGCGTTTATCCCGGGGGGCTTGACGATGGAGCTCAAGGGCGACAGCAACGACTATTTCGGTAAGGGTCTCTCAGGTGGTAAGCTGATCGTATATCCCGATAAGAAAAGCCGCTTTAGGGCGGAAGAGAACATCATCATCGGCAATGTCGCTCTCTATGGTGCGACAAGCGGCAGGGCGTTTATCAACGGCATCGCCGGTGAACGCTTCTGCGTGCGCAATTCGGGCGCGACAGCCGTCGTTGAGGGTGTCGGTGAGCACGGCTGTGAGTATATGACGGGCGGAAAGGTCGTCATCCTCGGCAGTACCGGCAAGAATTTTGCCGCCGGTATGTCGGGCGGTATCGCCTATGTACTGGATGAACACCATCACCTTTATAAAAGGCTGAACAAAGAGCTGGTAGAGTGTACGGAACTGAGCGAGCAGAAGGATATCGACGAATTAAAAGCGTTGATCACGGAGCATGTGGAAGCGACAGGCTCCGAAAAGGGCAAGCGAATTCTCAGTGACTTTGACGCGTATCTGCCGAAGTTCAAAAAAATCATCCCTCACGATTACAGGATCATTACCGAAGCGATCGAGGCAGGCAAGCAGAACGGTCTTGACGAGGACAGCGCCAAGATCGAAGCCTTCTATCAGCTGATCCGATCGAGATAAGGAGGAGTGCAGTATGGGAAATCCCAACGGATTTATGGAATATAAACGACAGGATAATCCTGCATATACCGTGGAAGAACGTATCAAACACTATAACGAGTTCCACACCCCGATCAGTGAAGCGGATCGCAAGCATCAGGGCGAGCGGTGTATGCACTGCGGCGTTCCGTTCTGTCAGGCAGGCTTGCCGATCAACGGGATGGTCTCGGGCTGTCCGCTGAATAATCTGATCCCCGAGTGGAACAACCTCGTCAGTCTCGGCGCGTGGAAGCAGGCATACAATCGTCTGAAAATGACCAACAGCTTCCCCGAGTTCACCTCGCGCGTGTGTCCTGCTCTGTGTGAAAAGGCATGCACCTGCGGCGCTAACGGTGATCCTGTCACCGTCCGCGCCAATGAATATGATATCATCGAAACGGCATATCAAGAGGGCTGGGCGGAACCAATGCCGCCGAAGCAACGAACAGGAAAGAAGATCGCGATCATCGGATCGGGTCCTTCGGGACTTTCCGCCGCCGATCAGCTCAACCGCCGCGGCCACTGCGTCACGGTCTATGAGCGGAGCGATCGCGTCGGCGGACTGCTGATGTACGGCATCCCGAACATGAAGCTCGAAAAGCACATCATCGAGCGCAAGATCAACGTGATGGAAGCGGAAGGCGTTACATTCAAAACAAACGTCAATGTCGGCGTCGATATATCTGCCGAAGAGTTACTCTCTCAATATGATCGTGTGATCCTCGCGTGCGGCGCTTCTCACCCGCGCGATATCGCGGTCGAAGGACGAGATGCAAAGGGCGTGTATTTTGCGGTCGATTTCCTGCGCTCCACCACTAAGGCGCTGCTCGATAACGGCTTAAAGGTAGGTACCTATATCTCCGCAAAGGACAAGAACGTCCTGATCGTCGGGGGCGGCGATACCGGCAACGACTGCGTCGGTACCTGCGTTCGTCACGGCGCGAAGAGCGTCATCCAGCTCGAGATGATGCCCAAGCTCCCCGATACCCGCGCCGTGAACAATCCGTGGCCGGAATGGCCGCGCGTCTGCAAGACCGATTACGGTCAGGAGGAAGCCGCCGCGGTCTACGGAAGCGACCCGAGAATCTATCAGACGACCGTGAAAAAGCTGATCAGTGATGAGAATGGAAAGCTGAAACAGGCGATTCTCGTGAAGCTGAACGCCGAGAAGGATAAAGCGACCGGACGGCTGAAAATGGTGCCGATCGATGGAAGCGAAACCACAGTCGACGTCGATCTGCTGTTGATCGCGGCAGGCTTCTTGGGCAGTGAGAGCTATGTTACCGATGCGTTCGGCGTGGCTCTCGACAGCAGAACGAATGTGCAGACAGAAACAGGCAGTCATCAGACTTCTGTTGACAGGGTGTTTACGGCGGGTGATATGCACCGCGGTCAGTCGCTGGTGGTATGGGCGATCCGCGAGGGCAGAGAATGCGCCCGTGAGGTAGACGAAAGCCTGATGGGATATACCAACCTATAATCAGGCTCCCTTTCCTAAGGGAGCTGTCGCGAAGCGACTGAGGGTTGTCAAATAACAAGGAAGGTATTATTATGACAAAATATATATTTGTAACCGGAGGCGTTGTGTCGGGACTGGGCAAGGGCATCACCGCCGCCTCTCTCGGCAGACTGCTGAAAGCGCGCGGTTTGAAGGTCGCCGCCCAAAAGCTCGATCCTTATATCAATGTTGACCCCGGCACTATGAGTCCTTATCAGCACGGCGAGGTGTATGTGACCGAGGACGGCGCCGAGACCGACCTCGATCTCGGTCATTATGAGCGGTTTATTGATGAGAATCTGAACAAATACAGTAACCTCACCACAGGCAAGGTCTACTCGAATGTGCTCAACAAGGAGCGTCACGGCGAGTATCTCGGCAAAACGGTACAGGTGATCCCGCATATTACGGACGAGATCAAGCGCTTCATCTACAGCGTCGGCAAAAAAACTGATGCGGACGTCGTCATCACCGAGATCGGCGGCACGATCGGCGATATCGAGAGCCAGCCCTACATCGAGGCGATCCGACAGGTCGGTCACGAGGTAGGCGAGGACAACCGCCTTTATATCCATGTG
>JAFRBX010000055.1 GCA_017404665.1 Ruminococcus sp. | reverse complement strand
TTCAGAAACGAGATCTTTCAGACTCTCAACAAAGTCGTTGATCGCTTGTGTGATACCATCCGCATTATTTCCCCTGAAACCATTAAGAGCATTACTGCAAGAGACTGGATTGTTAAAGCATTTAATTGATACTTAGTATTACCTATTAATTCACGTTCCGTTATTTAGGCACTTTTCTTGACTGAACCAACTAAAAAGTGAATCATACAAAGCAAAAATCCCGCCACTTTCATGACAGGATTTTCGTTTTGTGCTTAGTGTACAAAAAAAGATTTTTTCGTTTCAAAACTGTACAGTTTTGAACCCCAGAACAAAAGGTCCTGAGTCTCATTCAAATATTTTCATCACAAGAAGAATTATATTACAAATCCTTGTAATCTTCTGCTTCCGATAACTTAGTCTGTAAAGTTGTTCTCAATCTGTCAAATGCATGAATAAAACTATCGCGAATCAAAAGCAGCATTTCATCCGCTTCATCTTCATTATAAATATGAACGGACGTATTACGCTTTTTCAGCATAAGAAGCCAAACAGCCGAATCATCAACCATTCCCACTTTGTATCCGAGCTGAATGATCTCGCGCGGTGAACCGGTCTGAGCATCCTGCACGCCATGAACGCGTAATACTGCCTGCAGTGCTTTCCAAGCAAGTTCAAAAGTTAAGTTAAACTGTCCGATCACGCCGGTTCTGTAGATTTCATCATTGCTTGCCAATTCAAAATCAGCCCTTTGCAATACACCCAGACATTTAGAAAAATTATCAAGTTTTTTCATATATCGTTACACCGTTCCTTGCTATCTCTGCTATTAAATCATCGGAAATGCTATCATCCATATTGACGATATCAAACATTAAAAGCGAGTGTAGATTTTCTTTAATATCCCAATAAAAAGCATCAAAATCTCCGCCGCTCACAGCAATATCTACGTCGCTTCTCTCTGTATTGGTTCCTTTTGCACGGGAACCAAATAATATTACTCTATAGATGTTATGCTGTTTTGAATAGGCTTCAATATCCTTCAGCACTCTTTCGGGAAGGTATTTCTTCATAGAGGCTCGCCTCCTGATAGTATTCTATCATAGTTTCTTCTATCATTCAAGTAAAATAATAAAAATGAAAGCTGCCGATTTGATTCGACAGCTTTTATCATTGGCTGGGAAGGCGGGGTTCGAACCCACGAATGACGGAGTCAAAGTCCGTTGCCTTACCGCTTGGCTACTTCCCAACAACAGTTTACAGTATAACACATTTTTTGAATATGTCAACCAAAAACATCTGACAAAGAGTACACCGGGAATTAGAATTGATTCATCCGGTCAGGTTTTCAGCCCCGGCATACACAGCGTACACGCCGGGGCTTAACTGTAACCTATTAAAAACGTCAGATAGTTTCGACAATCAGTTTTTCGACGTCGGAAGAGATCGCGATCGCGGCGATGCCGCCCTCGCCGTGCAGGATCAGCTGCTCGGTGATCGTATCCTCCACCTCTCTGCGGATCAGGCTGCGCAGATCGCGCGCGCCCGACTGACCGTTACAGGATTTTTCGGCGAGATACGCACAGGCTTTTTCATCATAACGGAACTCGATGCCCTTCTCGCGCAGGGTCTCCACATACTCGCCGAGCATGAGGTCGGCAATCTTAACGAAATCCTCTTTTGTGAGGCTCTTGAATACGATGATCTCATCCACGCGGGCGAGGAACTCGGGACGGAGAAACTCGCGCAGACCCTTCATCACTCTGTCGCGCTCAGCATTCTCCTGCGTTTTGCCGAAGCCAAGCGCGTTCTCGCGGTTATTGGAGCCTGCGTTGGAGGTCATAACAATGACTGTATTGGAGAAATCGACCGTTCTGCCGTGCGCGTCGGTCAGTTTGCCCTCGTCAAGAATCTGCAGCAGGATGTTCATGACGTCGGGATGCGCCTTCTCGATCTCGTCGAACAGCAGCACGGAATACGGTCTGCGGCGCACCTTTTCGGTGACCTGACCCGCCTCGTCATAGCCGACATAGCCGGGAGGAGAGCCGATGATCTTCGAGACGGAGTGCTTCTCCATGAATTCGGACATATCCAGACGGATCAGGGTCTCGGGCGTATCGAACAGTTCGAGCGACAGCACCTTGACCAACTCGGTCTTGCCGACGCCGGTGGGTCCCACAAAGATGAAAGACGCAGGTCTGCGGCGGGGAGAGATCTGCACGCGCGAGCGCTTGATCGCCTTTGCAAGCGCGTCGACCGCTTCATCCTGTCCGATGATTTTTTTCTTCATCGAGACCTCGATATCCTTCAGCTTCAGCAGTTCGTTTTCGCGCACTCTCGACTGCGGGATACCCGTCCACAGCTCGATCACATTCGCCAGATCCTCCTCGGTGACCTCGGCGGTGAGCGTTGCTTCATCAAAGCCCTTGAGGTGCTCTTCGACGCGCGCCAGCTCTGAGGTAACGGTCGCGAGCGCCTCATAATCGATGCTCTCTTCGCCGGAGATCTCCTCTTTGGAGAGCAGCAAAGCCTTTTTCTCATCCATCAGACTTTCATAGGTCTCGCGCTCTTTGTTGCGCAGCGAGGCGCAGGCGCACGCCTCGTCGAGCAGATCAATCGCCTTGTCGGGCAGAAAACGATCGGTGATATAACGCTCGGAGAAAACAGCCGCCTTGCGGATGATGTCCTCCCCTACCCTGACGTTGTGATGGCTCTCATAGTAGCTCTTGACGCCCATCAGGATATCGATGGTATCGCCGATACTCGGCTCTGCGACCTTAACGGGCTGGAAGCGGCGCTCCAGCGCAGAATCCTTTTCGATGTACTTGCGGTATTCGTTGAAGGTCGTCGCGCCGATCACCTGAATCTCACCGCGGGACAACGCGGGTTTGAGGATGTTCGCGGCGTTCATAGTGCCCTCGCTGTCGCCGCCGCCGACAAGGTTGTGCACCTCGTCGATAAAGAGAATGATGTTGCCGGCTTCCTTGACCTCCTTGGTGAGTCCTTTGATGCGGCTCTCATACTGTCCGCGGAACTGGGTGCCGGCAATCAGCGCGGTCAGATCGAGCAGCTGGATCTCCTTATCCTTCAGACGGTGCGGTACCCTGCCCTGCGCGATGCGCAGGGCGAGCCCCTCGGCGATCGCGGTTTTGCCGACGCCGGGTTCGCCGATCAGGCAGGGATTGTTTTTGGTGCGGCGGGACAGGATCTGGATCACGCGCTCGATCTCCTTTTCTCTGCCGATCACGTTGTCGATCCTGCCGCTGCGGGCCTTTTGGGTCAGATCCTCACAGTAGAGACTGATATGCTTGCGGTTCTTCTGCGGGCGCTTTTCCTTGCTCTTCTTTTCGCCGTTCTTCTGGCTGCCGCCGTTCTGAGCGGGCTGCCCGCCGAACATGTTAAAAAAGTTCGGAAAGGAAGGCGCTCCGCCGGGAGTGAAGCCGTCCTCTTCGTTCTCTTCCTTTTCAGCCAACTCGGTTTCGGGGTTCTGCATGCCCATGCTTTCGGCGAGCTGGGACATATCGCCCATATCGCCCATGTTTTCCATAATGGAATCCATCTGCTCCTGCACCGATTCGAGATCCTCCGGCGAGATACCCATCTTTTTGATGATATCCTCGACCGGTTTGATTCCCAGCTCCTTGGCGCACAGCAGGCAGTAACCGCGGGGCTGTTGATCATCCTTATTGCTGGATACAAATACGACCGCGGGTCTTTTCTGACATCTGGAACAAATCATATACCTTCTCCTTTGTTTAGTGTTTACCGGTGATGGAAGCCTGAACGGAAGCGCTGCTTTCGTTCTTATCCTTTAATTGCTTCTGTATCTTAAAGAAAATGATCGCGTAATTGATCAATGAAAAAATCATCATGCCCGCCGTCACGCCCAGCACCACGAGCGACAGGGTCTCGTTATGATAATGAAAAATCTCCATCCCCACTACCATAGCAACCGAGATATAAAACATAAACGTGCTGGCTTTGCCGTACCATGAGGACTTTGGCGGGATGACGCCCTTGTTGATGACGATCGTGCCGCCGATGATCATCAAAACGTCCTTGAGCACCATAATGATCATCAATGGCAGAACATACGGTTCGAGAAATATCAGGCAAACGCCGACGGCGATCAGGGTCAGCTTATCCGCCAAGGGGTCAAGCACCTTGCCCAGCTCGGACTCCTGATGGAATTTGCGGGCGATCATGCCGTCGAACAGATCGGAAATACCCGACAGGGCGATCACGATAATAGCGGGCGTATAATCGCCGGTGATATACTTACCCGCGATAAAAAAGGCTACGAACGGAGTGATCAGCAGAATTCGGATAAACGATATAGCATTGGGGATCGTCATCAGATCCTTGCTGATCACTTCATTTCTTTTTTCTTCACTCATAATAGCATTCCTCGGATATTTTGATGGAATTATCCCGCAATCAATGAAACGATCCACGAGAATATATTACCACTGTAAAAATGATAAAATATGAAAGAATTGTAAATTATCGACTCATTAAACCACGCGGACTGCGGGTGTAAATTCGTGATAATCACCTTTGTCAGATACGCCAGCATGCTGACCAGCAAAAATGCGTCGACAAAGCCGAGAACGGCGCCCAGCAGGCGGTTGACCGCGTTCAGAATCGGGAAGCGGAAGATCAGCTCCAGCGGTTTTCTGAGGATGAGCCGCAGTATCAAAAACAGCAGCAAAAACAGGATCACCGTGATACAGACGACCAGCATACCGGTCGCAACGGGACGAATCGCCGTATTGACCGCGTCGGATACCACAGATGAAGCGTTGGAAAGCGGCTCCTCCAGTATACCGGAAAGATCCTGAGCCGAGATATTCAGCAGTCCCGTCAGCCAAGACGGCAGAGCGGAGACGACGCTGTTCGCAGTATCGGAGCTCACGTTCACAATCGCTTCACTCACCGCTTTCGTCACAGCAGGCTGTACGAACGCCTCATACACATAATCCGCGAGCAGCTTGCCGACCGCCGTTGCGGCGAAATAAGACGCGACGCAGGCAAGCACGTTTGCAAGCGACCGCGCGATCCCGCGCCATACGTTGACGATGATCAGAACGATGAAAATCAGTATCAGAATGACATCAAACAGCATGCTTTAAGACCTCACAGCGACAGAGCGTTGATATATCCGGTACAAAGGACATAAACATCGGACGTCGTATATAAAACGACCGAGTGAGGATCGGAACTGAGCGCTTTCTCCGAATAGGCGTTCCCTGACTTGGAATAGAGCATCACCGATTCGTCGGTCAGCAGCGCGACCCTGCCCTTATAGGTGGAAAGATCGATGATTTTTTCATCAACGGTAAAGGATTTATCCTGATTACCGTTGATCGAGAACGATACGATATCGCAGTTTCTGCCGTCGCCGGAGCTTGACAGCGATACGGTATAGGTGTTGGTATCGGTATTGATATCGAACGCGGTAAGATCACGACCCTCATACTCGTTTGTTGTGATCTCTCCGTTATACGTATTAAGCGAATAAGACGCGTTGCGTCCCACCGCGCAGGCGTATTTATCACTGAGATATTCTACGTCATAGATGATGTTGTTTTCCAGCTCCAGGAAATACAGAGGGGTATCCTTGGTGAAATCAAGGACATACAGCGACGAGATCTCCATCCCGTTGAGCGCCGAAATGCCGGACACCACCGCTTTGCTGCCCGAAGAGTTCAGGCTGACGGCAGTCACATAGTAATCGGCAAATGAATATGCAAAGATCTGTTCGTTTTCCTCGCTGAAAACATAAAGCTTAGACAGATATCCGCTGCTTTCCGTGACGATGGCGTACACGCCGTTATCTCCGTAATCCGCCGTGAGGATATCGTCCTGCATCTCAGCGCTGAACACCGTACCCTCTCTGTCGATCAGCTGATAGCCGGTGCCGCCGAGATTATACACCAGAGCACCCTTTTCGCCGACCGTCAAAACAGGCGTGATGAACGCGTGCTGGGTTGTAAAATCGGATCTGCCGTAGTTGTTCAGCAGCTGCGTTTTGGTATCGGACGTATAGCAGATATCCTGTCCGACACGCGTAAAGTTGCCGGGGGTTACGCTCATGCCCTTGATATCCAGCGGGAATTGTTCCTCACTGCGGCTGTTGAGCAGACCGTAACGGAAGAAATTTGAAATATTATGAAAAGAAAGCTTATCGGAATTGAACGCATAAAATACGATTCCGAACAGCAGCAGAACGATCACCGCGACCGCTGTCAGCTTCTTGCCGGAGATATTTTTGCGGCGCACCGGAACGGTATCATCATCCTCGCGTTCTTCGAGCGGCATGTCCTCATAAGTCAGTGTCTCACGGTGCGAGTGCTTTTCACGTCGCTGCTGCTTCTTTAATTGCTTTTCGAGCTTCTTTGAATTCTTCTCTTTGAGTCTTTTATCTTTGTTATGCTTTGCCGGCGCGGGAGCTTCATCCCGTTCCTCGGAAAACTCGCTCTCGTTGACAGCTTCATCCTCAGAGGCAAAGCGTTTTCCCTTCTCGTCCACTTTCTCACCCGATTTCTGTTTGGCAATTCCGCATCGTACAAGGTGCAGATTGTCAGATAATAGTATCGTCGTAAAAAACTTGATTCAAATATAAGCCGCAGGGCGGCGCGGTCGGACCGGCTTTCTTGCGATCCTCAGCCTTGATGATCTCGTCCAGCGTACCGAACGGGATCCTGCCGTTGTTCATCGCGAGCAGCGTGCCGACCATGATCCGTACCATGTTGTACAAAAAGCCGTCCGCAGCAACCGTAAAGGTGACAAGATCACCGTCGCAATCGACATTAAAATAGCGTACCGTCCGCGAGAAATCGCCTTTTTCGCGCTTATCCAGCGTACAGAACGATGTGAAATCATGCGCGCCGACAAACGCCTGCGCTTCCCTGTTCATCCTGTCAACATCCATCTCATAGCGGTAGTGCAGCGCCAGTCCGTGCAAAAACGGGTTGCGCACACGGCTGTTCCAGACCTTATAAACATACTCCTTGCCCCTGCAGGAATAACGCGCGTGAAAATCATCCGGCACCCGGCGAACGGCGGTGACCGCTACATCATCAGGCAGATAGCGGTTGAGCGCCATCATCAGGTGATCCTCAGTGATGGGATGCCCGATCTTCATCGAAACACAGTACATGTTGGCGTGGACGCCGCTGTCGGTGCGAGAACAGCCCTTGATATCGGGGCGCTCGCGGATGATCTGATGCAGCGCCTCCTGAAAGACCTGCTGTACCGTCAGGGCGTTATCCTGTATCTGCCATCCGTGAAGGTTTTTCCCGCAGTAGGACAAAGTCAAAAGTAAATTTCTCATGAATATATACCAACCAATCCGTAAATCAGATAGGCGAAGATATTTAATAAAACGACGCAAGCGATCACCGCCGCCGAAAACAGCAGGCTCAGCCAATCGCGTTTTGCCAAATGCAGCTGCTTCATGCGCGTTCTGCCCTCGCCGCCGCGATAACAGCGGCATTCCATGGCAGTCGCCAGCTCATAAGCGCGGCGGAACGCGGACACGAACAGCGGCACCAGTACGGGCACCAGTGCACGGATACGCGTGATCAGATTGCCGCTCTCCATATCGGCGCCCCTCGCCTTCTGCGCCGACATGATCTTATCGGTCTCTTCTAAAAGCGTCGGGACAAACCGCAGGGCGATGGTCATCATCATCGCGATCTCATGCACCTTGATATGAAATACTTTCAGCGGCTTCATCAGCCGTTCCAAAGCGTCGGTCAGATCGGTCGGAGAGGTAGTGAACGTCAGCACGGAGCTGAGCAGGATCAGACATACGATGCGCACACAGACGAAGATCGCGTTGCGAATGCCAGCGGGCGTAACCTTGATGATCCACCACTGAAAGATCGGCTCGCCCGTCCCGTAGAACAGGTTCAGTACCGAGGTGATGATCACAATGATGATAATAACCTTCAGGCTCTTGATATACATTTTCAGCGGCACCTTGGACATCAGAACGATAACCAGTACGGCAGCAGCCGTAAACGCGAGCGCCGCGTAATTGAACGTACAGAAAATCAGCGCAATATAGGCAATCAGGCTGAGTATCTTGACGCGGGGATCCAAGCGGTGTATCACCGAATCTGCGGGAAAGTACTGACCGAGGGTGATATCTCTCATAGCCGCCCC
The DNA here is from genome assembly GCA_017404665.1 of Ruminococcus sp. GTDB lineage: Bacteria > Bacillota > Clostridia > Oscillospirales > Acutalibacteraceae > Ruminococcoides. Next base: position 39,608 of record JAFRBX010000055.1, on the reverse strand, counting down.
TCCTTTTTCAGATACTCCGTGATATCCAAAACAGCGTTTTCAACCGTCAAAGTGCCCTTTTGCAGCGGAATTCCGGCATCGATCAGCGCATCGACGATCGCAGTGATCTGCGGAATGCGCAGTCCCATGGACGCCAGCCGTTCCCCTTGAGAGAACACCCTCTCACAGGTATCGAACATCTCAAGGCGTGAATGATTCATCACAAGAACCTTGTCGCAGACAGACGCGACGTCCTCCATCGAGTGGGATACCAGCAGCACGGTATTGCCGCGTTCTTTATGATATTGATAGATCTGCGCCAGCAGGATATCTCTGCCGAGAGGATCAAGACCGGCGCAGGGCTCGTCGAGGATCAGGATATCGGGATCCATCGCGATCACACCGGCGATCGCCGCCCGGCGCTTTTCGCCGCCGGAGAGGTCAAAGGGAGATTTCGGCAGCAGTTCGGGCTTCAGATCCACAAACTGCGCCGCGCTTCTGACGCGTTCCTTTATCTCTTCCTCATTCAGTCCCATATTTGTCGGACCGAAGGCGATATCCTTCTCCACCGTTTCTTCAAATAACTGATATTCGGGATACTGGAATACCAGCCCTACCTTGAAACGGATCCGCCGTATCTCCTTGGGCTTGTCCCAGATATCGACGCCGTCGAGGATGATGCTGCCCTTTGAGGGCTTCAAAAGACCGTTGAGCATCTGCACCAGAGTGCTTTTGCCCGAGCCGGTATGCCCGATGATGCCGATAAAGTCGCCGCGGCTGACTTCAAAGCTGACATTATCGACAGCCTTATGCTCGAACGGCGTACCCTGCGAGTATACATAGGACAGCTCTTTTACAGAAAGCAGACTCATCGCAGAAGCACCTCCTTGAGCATCGAGGTACATTCATCCTCGGTCAAAGGTAAATCCCCAATATCCACGCCGCAGGCGCGAAGCTTATAACACAGCTCCGTTGCCTGAGGCACATCCAAACGATGCTTTTTCATCAGCTCCACCTGAGAGAATACCTCTCTCGGCGTGCCGGAGATCAGCAGCTTGCCGCTGTCCATCACATAGACCTTATCGGCGAGGACAGCCTCTTCCATATAATGGGTGATCATCACGACGGTTATTCCGTTTTCTCGGTTGAGCTTGAGGATGGTGTCGAGCACCTCTTGTCTGCCCTTGGGGTCGAGCATCGCGGTAGGCTCGTCGAGCACAATGCAGTCGGGCTTCATCGCGATGATGCCCGCGATGGCGATGCGCTGCTTTTGACCGCCGCTGAGCTTGTAAGGGGCTTTCAGGCGGTGCTCATACATATCTACTGCTTTGAGCGCCTCATCTACCCGCTTTCGGATCTCTTCGGGAGGGATCCCGAGGTTTTCAGGTCCGAAAGCGACGTCCTCCTCTACAATGCTAGCGACAAGCTGATTGTCGGGATTTTGCAGCACCAGTCCGACCTTGCGCCGGATGTCATACATCAGCGTCTCGTCGGCGGTATCCATCCCGTCGATCGTCACCTTGCCTGAGGACGGCATGAGCATCGCGTTGAGGTGCTTTGCGACCGTGCTTTTGCCCGAGCCGTTATGCCCCAGAACCGCGACGAACTCGCCCTCCTTTACACCGAAGGAGATATCGTCGAGCACGGGACGTTCGTTTTCACTCTGCTCATCATATCGAAATGTAACGTTTTGTACAGAAATAAAATCCATATACGCTCCAAGTTAATTTATCTTCGCCAGATCGCGGTCGAACCGCACGGGAGGGTCAGTCCTGTTTCGGTGACGTCCAGACCGATCTCGTCGGAAGAGACCGTGCCGCCGAAGCGGCTCTGTATCACCGTACCCAGTAAGTACTCCATGACCGACGGAGACAGTCCCGTCGTGTAAGAATTCAAAATCACAAATTCGGCATTGTCGGCGATCACGCCCGCGCACAGGTCGACGAACTCATAAATACGTTCCTCGAGCTTCCAGACCTCACCGTTGGGACCGCGCCCGTAGGACGGAGGGTCCATGATGACGCCGTCATATTTGTGTCCGCGCCTGATCTCGCGCGACACGAACTTGGCGCAGTCGTCCACGATCCAGCGGACAGGCGCGTCCGCGACGCCGGAGGCGATCGCATTCTCCTTTGCCCAGCCGACCATGCCCTTAGCCGCGTCCACATGACAGACCTTCGCTCCCGCCTTCAGGCAGGAGATCGTCGCGCAGCCCGTGTAGCCGAACAGATTCAGCACGTTCAGCTTACGGTCAGACCGACGGATGATATCCGCCGCCAGATCCCAGTTGACCGCCTGCTCGGGAAACACGCCTGTGTGCTTGAAGCCCATCGGCTTGACGTTTAAAACCAGATCGCGGTATTTGACCTGCCATGAGGCGGGTACTTTTTTATACATCTGCCATTTGCCGCCGCCGGTGCTGGAACGGATGTAGCGCGCGTGCGCGTTGTGCCAAAGCGGATTCTTACGCTCGGTGTTCCAGATAACCTGCGGGTCGGGACGGATCAGAATGATATCGTCCCAGCGCTCCAGACGCTCGCCGCAGGAGGAATCGATGAGCTCATAATCGCTCCAATAGGTTGTTTTTCGCATATGATAACTCACTTATATAAGGTTGATGTTGGACGCGTGCGTCAAAAATAGATTGGACACATGCTTCAATTATTCAAACTGGTCACTTGCCACTGGTTACTAATCACTAAACAAGCTGCCCTGTGCGGCGGCGGTATTGGCGGGCGCCTTATAGCCGAGGTGCTCATACGCCGCGGCGGTCACACAGCGGCCGCGCGGAGTACGGGACAAAAATCCGATCTGCATCAGATACGGCTCATAGACGTCTTCGATCGTGACAGCTTCCTCGCCGATCGCGGCGGCAAGCGTTTCAAGCCCCACAGGACCGCCGTTATAGTATTTGATCATCGTTTCGAGCATGCGGCGGTCGTTCTGATCGAGACCGAGCTCGTCGATCTCCAGTCGGTCGAGCGCCGTCTGCGCCACTTCTACCGTGATCACGCCGTCCGACATGACCTCGGAAAAATCACGGACTCGCTTCAACAGGCGGTTAGCGATACGGGGTGTGCCGCGGGAACGCGAAGCAAGCTCCAAGGCGCCTTCCTCGTCGATCCTGATGTTTAGGATGCCCGCGGAACGCGTGATGATCTGCGCCAGTTCCTCGGGCGAGTACATCTCCAGACGCAGCACCACGCCGAAGCGGTCGCGCAGCGGAGCTGTCAACTGACCGGCTCTCGTCGTCGCACCGACAAGCGTAAAGCGCGGCAGCGGCAGATGATAGGACGCCGCCATCTGACCCTTGCCGGTGATGATGTCGATCGCGAAGTCCTCCATCGACGGATAGAGGATCTCCTCCACTGCCCGCGACAGGCGGTGGATCTCGTCGATAAACAGCACGTCACCGGGATTGAGGTTGGTCAGCAGCGCCGCCAGATCGCCGGGCTTTTCGATCGCAGGCCCCGAGGTGATGCGGATATTGACGCCCATCTCATGGGCGATGATCGCGGATAATGTGGTTTTGCCCAGTCCGGGAGGACCGTACAGCAGCACGTGGTCGAGAGATTCGCCGCGTTTTTTTGCCGCTTCGATAAATACCTTCAGGTTTTCCTTGGCTTTTTCCTGACCGATGTATTCGTCCAGCGTTCTGGGACGCAGAGGGTTATCGGAATCGGAAGCGTCGGAAGGGATCTCGGATGAATCCATGATCCTGTCCTCGAAATCCATTTCAAAATCAGTGTTATAATCCATTACACTTATCCTTTCGAAAAAGTGGTTTTGTCTGATAATAGGTTGAGATTGCCACAGCCCCCCTAATGGGACTTCGCAATGACTAATGATAATAAAGGGAGCCTGCCTATGCCATCTGTTTCAGGGTCGCGGCGATCATCGCTTCGACCGACATACTCGGGTCGAGCTTGGAGAGGATCGGCGTGACGTCCGCCGCCGAGTAGCCTAAGACCGCCAGCGCCGCTACCGCCTTCGGGATGTTGCCTGTATCAACAATCACGCTGCCCTTATTGACGTCAAAGCCTTCTGTCTCGACAACGCCCTTGATCTTGTCCTTCAGCTCGAGCACGATGCGCTGGGCGAGCTTGGGACCGACGCCCGACGCGCGGGTCAGAGTCTTGCTGTCGGAGGAGGATACGCACATCGCAATCTGCTCAGAGGTAAGCTCAGACAGGATCGCCAGCGCGACCTTGGGACCGACGCCCGTGATCGCGATCAGCATTTTAAAGGTGGAAAGCTCACTTTTCGTCGAAAAGCCGAAGAGCTCCATCGCGTCCTCACGGACGTTCATATAGGTATACAGCGTGGTCTCGGCGTTGAGCTTGAGCTGCTTTTGCGTGTTCAGCGAGGTCTGTACCCGATAGCCGACGCCGCCGCACTCTACTACGGCGAAGCCTGCGTCCATCAGGATCAGATTTCCGCGGACAGAATAGATCATTACTTGATACCTCTCTTCATCATTTGGTCGCGCAGTCCGGTCCCCGCAGCCTGCGTATGTGTGATCGCCAGCGCCAGCGCGTCGGCAGTATCGTCGGGCTTAGGCACCTCCTTCAAGTGGAGGAGCCGTCTCGTCATCTCCATCACCTGCGGCTTAAGCGCCTTGCCGTAGCCCGTCACAGCCGTTTTGACCTGCAGGGGCGTGTATTCATAGACGGGGATATGCGCCTGCTCGGCGGCGAGGAGGATAACACCTCTCGCCTGAGCAACCAGAATAGCCGTTGTCGTATTGGTGTTGAAATAGAGCTTTTCGATCGACATCACGTCGGGCTTGGATTTTCCGATCAGCTCGACCATATCGTCGTAGATGTGCTTCAAGCGGACGTTGAAATCCGTATGCGCTTCGGTCGTGATCGCGCCGAACGCGACAGGACGGTGCGCAGTACCCTGAAATTCGATGACGCCCCAGCCGACGATCGCGTAGCCCGGGTCAATGCCGAGAACAATCAAAAGCTCAACTCCTCGTGACCATTACTTCTAATATGCATAATTTGACAGTTTATTATAACACAAATACACCGCTATAGCAACACAAAAAATAAAAAAGTCGCAACAAACTGCGACCTTTTTGAACGGATATTTCGGTGATAATTTACTTAAGAACAGCTTTCTTCAAGGAGTGGAACGCGACCGCGCCAATCAGGTTGCCCGCCGATACCAGCAGGATATAAACGATACCCTTGACAGTGTAGAGCGAATACGCACTGGATGCGGCAAAATAAAACATATCCGCTACGCTGTGCTCAAAGCCGCAGAGAATGAACGCGGGTACACAGGTGAACACCAAGAGATATTTCGGGAGAGATTTTTTATCATCGTCGCTCTTGAAATAATCCACCGCGATATAGACGAGGACGCCGCATAACGCGCCTAAGATCAATGTCTGCCACGGAGCTTGTCCGAGTTTTGCTTCACACAGCGTTTTTGCCGTTTCGCCGAGATTGGGTTTTGCGAGCGAAACGAGCAGACCCATCAGCATGCATCCGAGAATATTGCCAAGCCAGATAGTCAAAAGATATGGGATATAGGACGGCTTGTTTTCGAGCAGATAAGCAGTTTTTCCGGTAAACAGAAGAAAACCCATGATCAGGATGACCGACAATCCCAGCGAGAACAGCACAGCACCGAGCTGAGGTTTTTCGGCAGCGACGCATGCCAGATACACCGCGCCGCCGAAAGAAATCATGACGCCCGCCAGTACGGCGGAAAACAGATTTTTAACGAATTTCATCAGCTATCGCTTCCTTCAGGATTTAATATGACAGTATTCTATCAAATACGCAAAGGGATTTCAATAGCGTTAGAGAATTATACTAGTATTCAATAAAAGACTTAAAATAGATATTAGCGGAAAATTTCGCAGAGCACGGCGGAGGTCGCAGGCAGGCTGGCGCCTGTCAAGACCGACAACAAAGCTATGCGGAATTTTACGCAATAGATATTAAAGGGTTTTATTGAATATTAGTATGAAAAGCTCAATCGGTTTTATCCAGTGTCAAGGTACTGCCGTCATAGGTCAGCTCTACCCTATCGCCGTACAGACGGTATGCAAAGGTATAATTCTGACCGCTTTCATCGTCGCAGATAATGATCTTTTCATCATCAGCAAAGCACAATCCGCTGAGCGTCAGGGAAGAATCATCGTTTTCGATCACAAAGCTGCCGTCGGTATCATCAAAGGTCAACGCTGCAGTACTGCCGTTTTCCGCTTCACCGCGCCAGCTGTACATCCTCAGCTCATCGGCAGGACTGCTGATGATCCTTGTACAGGAAACAAGCGTCATTACAACTGCTGCCAATACTGCCATACGAAAAAGAACGCGCATATACATCACCGGAACATGTATATGCGCGAAGAACAAATTTATGACAAAGGGATTGCCACGGTCGCTGAACATGCGTTTACGCGTGTTCGCTCCCTCGCAATGACATGATTATTTTGAATTCCTTTCTCTCATGCGGGTCGCCTGAAAGCCCTGAGCGGTCATGAACAGCGTGACAATGATCAGGATCAGGGTCAGCACGCCGCCGATCGCGATCGTGTCCTCTGTACCGAAGCAGATGATGAAAGCGCATAAAAAGCAGCTGATGATGCTGACCACATACTTTTTCTTGGATTTTTTATCGAGCAGGAAAAAGAAGAAAGCGACGACAGGCAGGACGACCAAAACCGCGCCGTATAATGCGACGATCACCTCGGAGACGCTGTTGTAGCCATTATACTGGATCAGCAGGTTCAAGGCGGTACGATAGGCAATGCCGCCCTCGACCTCACCGTGCATCAGCGGCAGCGGAATCAGGATGACCTGTATAAAATACATGACCGCCAAAAAAATACGTATCCTTTTCTCGGATTTTGATTCTACGTTTTCTTCTACAACGACATAATTTGCCATATCGCACCTCTTGCATTGAGTTAGCTTTGTTTTTCGCTCCCTATCTTAACACATTATTCCGACAAATTCAACATCTATCATTTGACTTTATAACGAAAAATGATATACTCATATAGGATCATCGGTCCAATCGTCAACCGATCGGACTGTATCACAGGAGGTATATTATGCATTGGATCCACGACACCGTTATCTACAACATCTATCCGCTCGGCTTCTGCTCAGCGCCGAAGCAAAACGATTTTCAGCTGACCTACCGCTTGGACAAGCTGTATGACTTTATCCCCCATTTCAAGAAAATGGGCGTCAACTGCATCGTTTTCAATCCGGTATTCGAGAGCAGCCGCCACGGTTACGATACCATCGACTACAAAAAGATCGACAGCCGTCTGGGCGACAACGAGAGCTTTAAGCGCATATGTAACGCTCTGCATCAGAACGGCATCCGCGTGATGCTCGACGGCGTTTTCAATCATGTCGGACGCGAATTTTTCGCTTTCAGAGATATTCAGGAGCGCGGTATGGGATCGAGCTATACCGCGTGGTTCCAAAACGTGCGCTTCGATCAGCAGAGCCCCTACGGCGATCACTTCAGCTATGAGGGCTGGGCGGGACATTACGACCTCGTCAAGCTCAATCTGCAGAACAACGACGTCATCGAATATCTGCTTGACGCGGTGCGTTTCTGGATAGACGAGTTCGATATCGACGGACTTCGTCTGGACGCCGCGAATGTGATGGACGTCAACTTTTTCAAGCGTCTGAGAACCGTCTGCAAGGATAAGAAGCCGGATTTCTGGATGTACGGAGAGATCGTCGGCGGTGACTACAACCGTCTGGCGAACCCGGATACGCTCGATTCCGTTACCAACTATGAGATCTACAAGGGACTGTTCTCCAGCCACAACGACCGCAACTACTTTGAGTTTGCCCATTCCGTAGACCGTCAGGTCGGCGACTGGGGCATGTACAAGAATATCTACATGTACAATTTTGCGGACAATCATGACGTCACAAGACTTGCGAGCATCCTCCGCGACAAAAGGCTGCAGAAGAACGTCTACACCATGCTGTACTGTATGCCCGGCGTGCCGTCGGTCTACTACGGCAGTGAGTTCGCTATGGAGGGCGTCAAGCAGCGTCACTCCGATGACGATCTCAGACGTCCGCTCGACCTGAACGCGCTCGAGAATCCCGACTATGATCTCTTTGAACACATCTGCAGGCTGGGGCATCTCAAGCATCGTCTGGAAGCGCTGCAATGCGGAAAATATAAAAATGAGCTGATACAGCTCGAGCATATGTGCTTTTCAATGAAAACCGACGGTCAGAAGGTGTATGTCCTGCTCAACCAGAGCGGTGAGTACCGCATTATCGGGATCAACACCAACTTTAACGGAGTGCTGACCGACGTGCTCAACGACAATCAGCAGTACGGCTGTAACGGCTGGGTCGAAATCAGCGTGCCGCCGATGAGCTCAATGATATTGGTGGAAAACGACGGTTTCTTCCGCGTCGATTATCCGGATGAACAGGCTGAAACGGTGATCGCTCCGACTCAAGCGACTTCCGAACCCGTCGAAACGCGGGTTGAAGAACCCGCGTTAGTTCCCGAGGAGATTGTCAAGGGCAGATACAGGCATTTCAAGGGCGGCGAGTACGAAGTGATCGACTTCGCAAAGGACAGCGAAACTGCCGAGAAGATGGTCGTTTACCGCGCGCTGTACGGAGAGCACGACCTGTGGGTACGCCCGTATGAAATGTTCCGCGAGATCATCGAACGCGACGGCAAAAAAATGAGAAGATTTGAAAAAATTGATTGATCGGTATGGCTTCGGGTGCAATTCTATGGAAGAAAACACCGTTCAAACGGATTTGAAATACAATATGTACTGCTGCTCTTTGTAGGATTGCCACGGGCAAAAGTGCGCTCAGACGCATTTTTGCCCTCGCAATGACAATGGGCACCAAAAAGGAGTAGATCGTTTCAACGCCTCCCTCAGACGAGGGAGGTGAGTTCGCCAAACGCGAACTCGGAGGGAGAGATAACGCAGCTTTACAATTACACTCCGCTTTTTGACTCAAGCCGCATTATCGGTGTCATTTTTCAAAGTATAGAATCACGTGCTATTATATTACTATAAAGCTGCGTTATCTCTCCCCTGCCGTTTTTGTGTTTAATTTTCTATCCTATGTTTTATTCGGCATTCCCTCGTCAGAGGGGGCTGAATAAGTCTGTTAAAATCTAAGGAACCGGCATCGTGACCGGTTCCTTTTTGCGTCTATTTAAATCTGATTCATTTCCTCAGCGGCTTTTTCAAGTGTGTTTTTTGATCTTTTACTTTCCTTCTCTATGTAGCGCTGATCATTATCCACCTGTTTGCCGTATACAACAAATCGCGTAAACAGGAATTCGGTGATGAAATTCAGCAGCATGCTGAGCAGCTCGACGATGTACTTGTTCCACATCAGCGATTCAACCAGATAATTGCCCCCGATCGTGGAAAGCGGCGTAAACGCGCAGTAATACAGGAACACCTTAAACATCGCGAGGGGAACGTTCGCCGCAGAATGGAAGGTGAATTTGCGGTTGATCGTAAAATTATACAGCACAGACAGCACCAGTGAGATCAGATAGCACGGCCAATAGCTGAGACCGGAAAACTCCGTCATCAGCGTAAAGGAAACGATCTGGATCACTCCGGCGGATATGGAGAATAACACGAATTTCAAAGAACGGATCAGTTCTTTCTTGTTGTTGCTTTGTTGGTTGCTCATAGTTACCTCGCTGTTTCGCTTGAGATCGCCTCTGACCTGAGGCGCTTCGTACCGTATCTCTTCAAATACTGAGGTTGGGACACGCAATGACTGCCGCAAAAAATCGCGGAAACCCGTATACACGAACTTCCGCGAAATGATTCGTTTACTGTACGCCTGCCGCAGCGGTAGGGGATGTTGACGAAGAGCCTGTGGAAACGGAATCCTCAAAAATGAACTTAGCCACCTCTTTGCGAACGCCGTCCCAATCGTCGATGGCGATAACGCTCTGACCGTCGTTGGTCGTGCCGTATCTCCAAGTGCCCAGCGTCGGCAGGGACATTTCTTCCATATCATAGTTGATATAGGTCATCATATTCGATACGAGGAAGGTGATATCACCTTTCTTTAAGTTAGTCGTGATCAGCGGACCGATCTTGTTCGCGATAGATACCAGCTCGGTCAGCGAGGCGTCCTCACGCAGACTCTTGATGATGGTTTCGATCAGATTGCGCTGACGCGAGGTGCGGTCCCAGTCGTCGCCGGAAAAGCTGTACTCGGGATTGCCGCCGAGGCTATCCTCGCCGCGGTCGCGGGCATACCAAAGCGCCTGATAGCCGTCGAGATGCACCATCTGCTTTTCCTTGGTCTCGTCATAGGTCAGGAAGCTGGTGACGTCCAGCTGATCATTGACGTCTATCTGAGCGTTGATATACTTGATCTCTTCCAGGGTCAGCTCGATATCGACACCGCCCAGCGCCTCGATCACCTTACGGAAGGACGAAAAGTCAACAGTCGCGTATTTATCGACCTTAACGCCGAAGTTGGTCTCGATGGTATCGATGGACAGTCTCTCGCCGCCGAAGGTAAATGCGGCGTTGATCTTGTTATCACCGTAGCCGGGGATCGTAACATAGGTGTCACGCTGGAAAGAGGTCAGCTTGAGTTTCTTATTGACGTTATCGATAGACAGCAGGATCGTCGTGTCGGAACGTCCGTGATCCTGCTCGCTGGCGGGAGTATCCTGACCGAACAGCAGGATATTCAGAACATTATCGCTGGACAGCAGCGTAGCGCCGCCGTTCGCGACGGAGTAGGTCGTCGTCTCGGAAATGTTGGAGGTCACAGTCGGAGCAGGATCCAGCGCTTTAAAGGTCATTTGGTCGAGAATCTTATAGTAGAAGATCAGACCGGAACCGACCAGCAGCATGATCAGCGACAGGACCAGCACAAAGATTCTGCGTCCGAGTCCTTTATTTTTACGTTTCACGGGTCTTTGCTCCCTGTTTCTGCCATATACCTGTCTGACGTCTTTTGTTGAATTGATATCAACGAAATCGTCATGATTATTTGCCATAAAAGCTGCCGCCTTTCGTGGTTTTGCCCATTGATAATCAATGGGCAGACATACTCTTACATCATAAATATACAGTATAATTATACTCAAAACAGGTTAAATAATTTTCTGAAAAAGAAATAATGTCGAAATTAACAGTTTTTTTACATGTTATGGTACAACACGGCAAATATAGAAACGAATACTGTATAATTAGCCTAATTCATCCAGCGTCAGGTAATACGCCGGCAGACACTCTTCCATAAAGATATCCAGTGCAGGCAGCTGCATCGAAATCAGCGACTGCTCCGTCGCTTCCTTCGCCTTCAGAAATTCGTTGTTCCCCATTCGCACCTCTTCGATGCATTTGATCAGCGCGGACAGCTTGTCAGCCGCCTTGACATAGCGCTCCAGCACCTCGTCTTCGTTTGAGATCAGCGGGCTGTATATCTCTTGCAGATCTTCGGGCAGCATGGAAATGAGCCTGTCCTGCGCGACCTTTTCGACCGCTTTGTAAGCGTCTTTAATCGCGGGGTTAAAATATTTGATAGGCGTCGGCATATCGCCGGTGATGATCTCGCCGGCGTCATGAAACATCCCGATCACCGCGGCTCTGTCGGTGTCGAGATCCTCTCCCAAGCGGATGTTGGCGATGTTCACCAAAGCGTGCGCGAGAATGGCGGTCTCAAGACAGTGTTCGGAAATATTCTCGGTTTTGGTGTTGTTCATCAGCCCCCAGCGGTCGATGTATTTCATCCTGGAAAGCATGGCAAAAAAGCGGTTCATTGAAAAAACTCCTTTTTCTTGACAAAATCTGAAAATAAATCGTGCATTTTCAAATAATGTATGCTATAATACTTAAGTTAATTCTATCACACTTTTCACGCGAGGTAAAGTTTTTTTGACCGGAGGTATAAAAATGGTACTCAATCGGCTGAAAAACGACCGACGACCTTACGCGCTTTATGCCTTTTTGTGGGCGTTTCTTTTGTCTGCGGTCATCATCATCCCGATTATGGTATATGATAAGGGGTACTTTTTATACTACGGTGATTTCAACGTTCAGGAGATACCGTTCTATCAGCTGGCGCACGATTCTATCCGCAGCGGCAACACGGGCTGGAGCCACCTGACCGATTTAGGCTCAAACTTTGTCGGCAGCTACAGCTTCTATCTGCTGGGGTCGCCGTTCTTCTGGCTGACCGTACCGCTGCCCTCCTCATGGGTCGCGTACACGTTCGGACCGCTGCTGATGCTCAAGCTGGCTTTCTCCTCCCTATCCGCTTATATTTATCTGAGAAGATATGTCCGTCAGCAAAGATCCGCTATGATCGGCGGCGTCATCTATGCGTTTTCATCGTTTTCCGTCTACAATATCTTCTTCTTCCATTTTCACGAGGCGATCATCGTTTTCCCGCTGCTGCTGGCGGCGCTGGACGATTTTCATGATACCAAGCGCAGAGGTGTCATGACGCTGGCGGTATTTCTGTCCGCGACGGTCAACTACTATTTTTTCATCGGACAGGTCATTTTTGTCATCATCTATTATGTCATCAAGATGATATCCAAATCGTATCGCTTCCGATTACGGGATTTCATTTATCTGGCAATCGAGTGCATACTGGGCTTTTGCATGTCCTTCTTCCTGTTCCTGCCGTCCATCGCGGCGATCATGAGCAATTCGCGCTTATCCGATATTATCAACGGCTGGGATGTCCTGTTATACGCTAAATCACAGCGATATGTGCAGATCTTTGTCAGCCTGTTCTTTCCCGGCGATATACCGGCGAAAAACAATTTTACCCCTTCTGCGGGCGGCAAGTGGTCATCGGTCGCGGCATATCTGCCGATGTTCTCCATGACATTCGTGATCGGCTATCTGCGCACAAGGAAACATGCGTTCTTCCGCAGGCTGGTGCTGATACTGCTGCTGATGGCTGCTGTTCCCGGTTTGAACAGTCTTTTCCAGCTTCTCAACAGCGCTTATTACGCCAGATGGTTTTATATGCTGACGCTGATGATGACCGCTGTCACCGTGCGCTCGCTGGATGAGCCGGATAAAGTCGATTTTAACAAGGGCTTTATGCCGACGGCGATCATCACGCTCATCACGGCTACCCTGATCGGATTCATGCCGGAAAAGATAAAAGAGGGAACGGAAGCAGGGCAATACAGCATCGGCATCGAATCATCGACAATGGATTACTGGATCATGGCTGCCTTCGCAATCGTCGGACTGGCGCTGACCTATCTGATCTGGTATTTCTACCGAAAAAAGCCGAAGCTGTTTTTCAGGATCGCCGTTATCTGCCTGACCGTTTTTGTCCTGATGTACACAGAAACATATCTGTGGGTCGCGAGAAGATACGCCGACCGCAAGGACGACTTCATGATCAGCTATGCGCTCAACGGCGGCGAGGATATCACGCTGAGAGATATCAAGGACGTGCGTTCGGATTTCTACAACACCTCGGACAATATGGGAATGTTCTGGCAGGTGCCGAACATACAGGCTTTCCACAGCATCGTTCCCGGCTCCTTGATGAACTTCTATAACAGCGTAGGCGTCGAGCGCAACGTCGGCTCGCGACCGGCTGTTGAGTATTACGGATTGCGGGGGCTGTTGTCGGTAAAGTACTTCTTTATTGAACACAAGGAAGACGTGAAGCCGCCCGAAACTACCGAGCTGATGCCCGGATACCGCTACGTCGATACCCAAAACGGCTTCAATATTTATGAAAACGAATACTACATCCCGATGGGCTTCACCTATGATCAATTCATTTGTCAGGAAGAATTCTATGACATCAGCGAGAAGGTCCGTCATTTGACCCTGCTGAAAAGCATGGTCCTGACGCAGGCTCAAATGGAAAAATACGCCGATATCACCGGCTATAAGGCTGGGATGTACGACTGGCTGAACGAAACCTACGACACCAGAGAACCGCTGGACGTCAATAACCCGAAATATGTTGGACTCGACAGCATCACGACTGATTTTCGCTATGACAAGAACGCCTATTTTGAAGATGCTCAAATGCTGAAACAGCATACCTGCTCATCTTTTGAATATACAAGCGACGGCTTTACCGCGACATTCAACAACAGCGGCGACGATAATCTGCTTTTCTTCAGCGTTCCGTATGACGAGGGCTGGACAGCGACCGTCAACGGCGAGGATGCTGACATCGAAGAGGTGAACATCGGCTTTATGGCGGTAAGGGTCAAGGGTCACGAGACCAGTGAGGTCCGCTTCACCTATCGTACGCCGTACCTGAAAACAGGCTGTATCGTTTCCGGCGCCGCTGCAGCGGTATTCATCCTGTACCTGATACTGAATCAGGGGTTCCGTGCACAGCGCAGATCGCGCAGGATATATCGAATTAAACAGAAACAAAACAATAAATAAATGATTACTCTGTTTACAATCTGAACGCTTATTACTGCGGGAGGAGCAAGCATTTCTGATGCCATCCTCCCCTATCAATCACTAATCAACTGCCAAACTTAAGGAGGGCTATATGAGCTTTGGTGAAAAAATATTGGACTATAAAGAAGATATCATCACGGACCTTGCCGAACTGATTGCCATCCAATCCGTAACCGGTATTCAGGAGGGCTGCAAGGAGGCGCTGGACTGGGTGATGAAAAAAGCGATCTCCTTCGGTCTGAAGGCGGAGAGCATCAATAATGTCGCCGGTCATGTTGAGTTAGGCGAGGGCGGCAAGCTCTGCGGCGTGCTGTCGCATCTGGACGTTGTTCCCGAGGGCAACAACTGGGATTCGCTGCCGTTCGAGCTTTCCGTGGGCGACAACGGGTATATGTACGGCAGAGGTATCGCCGATGACAAGGGCGCCGCGCTGATCAACCTCTACTGTCTGAAAGCGCTCAAGGACAACGGCGTCAAAGGCAAAAATACCCTGCGCGCGATCTACGGCACCAGCGAGGAACGCGGCATGACCGACATGGACGAGTATTTCAAATATGAACCTGTCCCCGACCTGTCCTTTACACCCGACTCCGAATACGGCATCTGCAAGGGTGAGAAGGGCATCATTCAGCTGGAGCTGTACGCCGATACGCATGACGGCACCACGCTGACACAGCTGCACTCCGGCAAGACCGTAAACGCAGTCCCCGATACCGCCTATGCCTTGCTGGACTGTTCCGAAAACGAAGATCATCAGCTGGCGCGGCTTGCCGACGCCAAAAAGGGCTCCTTCGAGTTCTATTATACCATCGACGGTATGATGGTACTGTCGCGCGGCAAGGCGGCTCACGCAGCCGACCCCGCTCAGGGGCAGAACGCCGCAACCGCGCTGATCGATCTGCTGACCTCCAACTTCTCCCTGTCGTCGATGGGCTCTCTGCCCTCGTTCATCAGCCATTATGTCGGGCTCGACACCGACGGCGTAATGCTGGGACTGAAAATGCGAGATAAAGAATCCGGAGCGCTGACCGTCAACGTCGGCACCGTCCATATTGACGAGGGCTACGCGACCTGCACGATGGACATCCGCTATCCCGTAACGGCTAACGGTGACGAGATCATCGAGAAGCTCACCGCACAAGCAAACAGCGAAAACATTCATGTCAAGGTGCTGGCGCATCAAAAGCCTCTGTATCTTGACGAGAATTCCGACATCATCCGGATTCTCAGTGAATCCTATGAGACAATCATGGGTGAAAAGCCCACGCTGTACACCACCGGCGGCGGCACCTACGCGCGCAAGCTGGGCGGCAAGGGCGTCGCGTTCGGCCCTGTGTTTGAGGGAGAAGTGAGCAACATCCACAACGCCAACGAATGCATCAATGTAGATAAATTCTTCAAGCATGCCCAGATCTGTCTGGAGGCCATGTACAATCTTTACACCAAGGGATGATTTTTTGACTGCAGAAGCCATCATCAAATCGCAGGCACGCAGCCTGCTCAAGCACAATTTTGTCAAAGCGATTGTCGCACTGCTGATTCTCATATTGCCGTTTTACATCATAGACGGTACAACCACCGCGATCTCGTGCGTCCTGATCGAAAGCATTTCCGACGAAGGACTCTATTCCATTCTCGTCTATTCGATCGGCTACCCTGTTGAGTTCATCATGTTCTTTCTGCTCTCTCCGGTCATCAACGGTTATGTGCGTGCGTTTTACAAAGCCGCATATAGTGACACAATCGATCTCAGGGACGTCTTCTACCACTTTGAACGCGGCCGTTACGGCAGCGCGCTGAGTTTGAACATCCGCATCATTCTGCGCATGCTGCTGCCGGCGCTGATCCTGTATTCTCCGCTGATCATCTTTGATATCATCGTCGCGAACTCCGGATCGGATTTTGCCGGAACCGTATTATACAACAACTGCCGCTTCCTCTTCGCGGTATTGTCCACTGTTACCACCACGCTGTATTCGCTGCGGTACTTCACTGTTTTTACGGTCAGCGCGGACAATCCGCAGTTCACACCGGAGCAGGTGTTCGCATATAACAAATATATTATGCAAAACCGCACCGGCAGCGCGGCGAAGCTGATCTTCAGCTTTACGCCTTGGATGCTGCTGTGTCTGCTGATCCTTCCGATGCTGTATGTCATCCCCTATATGACGCAGTCGATGTGCGTCAGCGCAAAGTGGATGACAAAAGCTTCTTTAGAGGTGAACTGAAATGAGAGTATCGCTGTGTACGATCGCGCGAAACGAAGAAGATGCGCTCAAGGGGCTTCTCCGCGATTTCAGAGATCAGAATTATCCTCATAAAAAAATTGAAGTCATCATGATCGACTCCGGCTCTACCGACGATACGCGCGCGGTCATGGAGGATTTTCAGCAAGCCGACAACGGTTTTTACGACGTTAAGATATACGAATCCAACGGCAAAAATCAGGCGTCGGCGTGGAATGTAGCCATTGAACACGCCACGGGCGATATCATCATCCGGGTTGACGCGCACTCGAAAATCCCGCGGCAGTTCGTATCCCGCAACGTTTTCAATATCCAGGAGGGCGAGGATATCGTCGGTGGAGGGCGTCCCAACATCTGCGCCAACCCCAATCCGTGGACAAAGACTCTGCTCGCGGCGGAGGAAAGCCTGTTCGGCTCCTCGGTCGCGGATTACCGCAGACCTGCGGCGCAGAAGGAATATCACGACAGCCTCTTCCACGCCGCGTACAAGCGCGAGGTGTTCTCAAAGGTCGGGGGATTCAACGAGGATCTGGGTCGTACCGAGGACAATGAGCTGCATTACCGCATCCGTCAGGCAGGCTACAAGATGTGCTGCTGCCCGGAGATCATTTCCTTTCAGCATACCAGAAGCACGTTGAAGCGCATGATCAAGCAGAAGTACGGCAACGGCTACTGGATCGGGCTGACGCTGGGCGTATGCCCCGGGTGCCTGAGCTATTTTCACTTCATTCCGTTTGTCTTTTTACTGGCTGTTGCGGGAAGTCTGCTCATATGGGCGCTGGCAGGACAACCGGTCTACTTCGCGATCATTATGGCGATGTACACCATGTTCAACTTTGTCAACACGGTCGGCGCGTTTGTGCTGAAAAAATCTATCAATCCGCTGTTTTTGATCCTGCCGCTCCTCTTCCCCGTGCTGCATATCAGCTACGGCATCGGCACGCTGGTCGGGCTGATCAAGCTGCCGTTCTGGAAGCATAGTCTGGACGGCAGCGCGCAGAAGCGCATTGAAGAGGTCAAGGAAGCAGTTATCAATAATACCGTCATCTATGACGACGATCAAGAAGTAGTATTATGAGTGAGATCATAACAGTAGACAGAGATACCCTGCGTCGGTTACAGTTAAAGGAGCTGGAGTCTCTCGTCTACTTCGACAATTTTTGCAAGGAGCACGACCTGACCTATTTTCTGTTGGGCGGCTGTGTGATCGGCGCCGTCAGGCACAACGGCTTCATCCCGTGGGACGACGATATCGACGTCATGATGCCGCGCAGGGATTATGAACGGATGCTCCGACTGTGGAAAACGGAAGAAAGCGGAGAGCGGTTCCTGATGCTGAAAACCGACGGCGAAAAGGTCTTTACCGGCAACAGCTTTGCAACGCTGGTAGATACCTCGGCAACGATGGTCAAGGAGAACCAGAAGGATATCGACGTACCGCATGGTATTGTCACCGACGTTTTTCCGCTGGACGGCTGTCCGGATAAAAAGCTGCAGCGATATATGCAGTACTATCACGCGATGATGTACAGCCTGTATATCACCGAGGTAGTACCGAGCAAACACGGCGGGCTGATCAAGCTTGTCAGTTCGATCCTGCTCAAGCTGGCGCCCTCCCGCGAAAGGCGCACCAAGATCTGGAAAAAGCATGAGAAAAAGATGACCCGCTACGCCTTCAACACACATAAAAAGTGTACGGAGCTGTGCGCGGGACCGCACTACATGATGAACGAATATCCGCAGATTGCTTTCAAAGAAGTGGTGTATCACGAATTTGAAGGATTGCAGATGCCGATCCCGAAGGGCTATGACGCCTACCTGAGGATGGCGTTCGGCGACTATATGGCGCTGCCGCCGGAGGACAAACAGGTACCGCACCACGATCTGGTCGCGCTGGATCTGGATACGCCGTGCCGATGATCGCTTGACATTATCCTTGCTGAGAGTATAATGTTATACAGTTAAAATATAAACAGAGTAAAAGAATACGCGTCAAGTGTTTGCCGTACGGGGAGTTGACGGCAAAACGAAAAGCGGCGGCGTATCGCTTTTTCTTTCTCGGACTGAAGTATCAGTTTTCGAAGCATGAATCAATTGCATTCGGAAAGCGTCAGTCTGTGACAGATAAAGACACACGTGCCCGTGCCCTTGCGGTGTATTCTTTGCATCCCGCTGTTGCATACGGAAACCTCCTTATGCGATAACGATCACCGCTGATTGCGGTGAAAACGAGATGCACAGGGAGGTATTATTATGTCATTTTTCAAAAAGTTTGCCGATTCATCCAAAGAGCTGAGCCATGTGCAGACGCTCGCTGTGTGCGCGATGATGCTGGCTCTGCGGGTCGTGCTGGGCATCTTCTCTAATTTTACACTGGCTTTCATGCCGTTCGTCAAGATCGGCTTCACCTTTATCCCGATCGTCATTACCGCGTATCTGTACGGACCGGTCTGCGCCGCGATCGTATCGGGCGCAGGAGATATCCTGTCGATCATCTTGGCGAATCCCACCGCCTTTTCGATGAATCCCGCGCTGACGGCATGCTATGTATGGGAAGGAATCATCTACGGCGTCGTGCTCTACAAGAGCGCGTTCAGCCTCAAAGAGATCATTATCGCGAAAACAGCGGTGCTGGTGCTGTGCGCGCTGCCGCTGAACACGCTGGTGCTCAGCGGGATGATGAACATCCCCTATCTCACGCTGCTGCTGTATCGCGCGGCTGTGCTGGTGCCGTTCGGCGTAGTTGAAGTATTGATTACACGATTGATAAAACCGCTGCTCGATAGGATCAATGTTCAGAATCGAAACTATCAGTTCAATTCTTCCTCACCATCAAGCAATCAAGAAGAAAATTACGGTTTTCATTATTTTATCAGTTTTTTAGTACCACTTGCAGGGATAATAATCGGCTCAATCCTGTTATCCAAAGAAACAGAAGATAAAAAACAAGTCGGCAAAACTTGCTTAGTTTTATCAATCATATCACTTTGCTTGGTATCTGTTATTACATTTACAATTATTATCTAAATATGTTTTGTACCTATTTAAGAAGAATCTAAAGTATTATGAGATCTTTCCCTGTTTGTGGGATAGCCACTGCTCTGAAGGACTTCGCAATGACAGCAAAAATGACAAAAAGCGCCTCGGCCGAGGCGCTTTTTTTCGGGAGGAGCAGACACGCGTGTCACACCCCTCCCATACATATTACAATTCACAGAGCCGATTTGATCAGCGCGAGCAGCTCGTCGTAGGTCTCGCACGCGGGGATATCGGGATAATCCGCTTTGATGCTGTCGGGAGCGCGGAACAGGAAACCCGCCTTGCTCGCCTTTATCATGGCGAGGTCGTTGAAGCTGTCGCCGGAGGCGATCGTCTCAAAGCCGCAGCTCTGGAGCGCGCGGACAGTGGTCAGCTTGGTCTTTTCACAGCGGAGCTTATAATCAGTGATTTTGCCGTTTTCATCCACGACAAGCTCGTTGCAGAAGATCGCCGGCCAGCCGAGCTTTTCCATCAGTGGCTTTGCGAACTGAGAGAAAGTGTCGCTGAGGATGACCGCCTGCGTGATCGAACGAAGCTCATCCAAAAACGCCTTAGCGCCGGGCATCGGGTCGATCTTCGCGATGGTCTCCTGAATCTCTTTGAGTCCCAATCCGTGAGCGTCGAGAATATCCAGACGGTACTTCATCAGCTTGTCGTAGTCGGGCTCGTCGCGGGTGGTACGCTTAAGCTCCGGGATACCCGAGGCTTCTGCAAACGCGATCCATATTTCCGGTACCAATACGCCCTCTAAATCCAAACAAACGATATTCATAGCATAACCTTCCTTTTGTTTTTTACATACATATTAAACTACAGCGCTTGAAAAATGTCAAGCAGATGTTGAGAACCGATTGCCGTCAATTATTTGAGCTCTGCTCAATGATATTGCCTTCTGCGTCGTAGTAAGCGTAGGCTCTTAAAGTCCCCTGCTGATCATAATAGGCTTCCCATGCGGCGCAGCCGTTTTGACTCATGACCGGATTGCCGTCGGTATCGTAGAAGCACTGCCTGATCCGATTGCCGCGCGCGTCATATTCCGCATCCCACGAGAAATAGTCCGCGCTGCATATGACCGGTTTGTTGTCGGCGTCATAGTACGCCCTTCTGATCTCATAGCCTCTTCCGTCAAACTCGGAGGTACACACGGCATAGTTATATTGGTTCATGCGGAGCTTTTCATCAGCGCCGTAGCAGCTGCCTTTTATCAGGTTTCCTCTCTCGTCATATTCATATTCGATGTACGCATCGCCGTTTTCATCAGCGATAAGCTCACCGTCGGTATCATAATAGCACGTTTTGATATTATGACCTCTCTCGTCGTATTCGATCGTCCCTATCGCGTAACCGTCCTCGATCATTGTCAATTTGCCGTCGGAGTCATAAAAGGCTGCCTTGATCGTCCGTCCCCGGTCATCATATTCGATCTCGTGTGAAGCGTAGCCTGCATCCGCCGCAACAGGATTGCCGTCAAGATCCAAGGTTGTCATTTTTACGGTGTTTCCTCTCTCGTCGTATTCTAACACGACCGAAGCATAGCCTTCTTTTACCACGATCGGCTCACCGTCAGCGCCGCAATAGCTCGCCTTCACTATATTGCCTCGCGCGTCATACTCGTTCTTTTGCGTCGCATAACCGCCGTCTGACAGTATGAACTTGCCGTCTGCTCCGTAAAAGCTTTTCTCGGTATTATTTCCCCAATCATCATACTCGGAAGTGATCATGGCATAACCGTCCGCGGTCTCGATCAGTTCTTCGTCGATCCCGTAGAAGCTCATTTTTGTAATAAGTCCTCTGTCATTATATTCACTTTTCCAGTATGAATAACCGGCGTCAATCAGGATAGGCTCACTGTCAATTCCGTAAGCGCTCGCCTTGGTCAGATTTCCCCATTCATCATACTCGCTTTCCCAAGTTGAATAACCGCCGTTTTTCAACACGGGCTTATCGTTCACTCCGTAATATGACCTCTTTGTTTCGTAACCCTTAGCATTATAATCGTATCTGCAGAAAGAATAACCGTCGCTGTGTATCGCGGGAGAGCCGTCGACGCCGAAAAAGCCGATATATGTCATATTACCCTGATCGTCATATTCGTTTTTAATTGTCGCGTACCCTTCTTTGAGCAAGGTCAGCTTGCCGTCGGCATCGTAATAATCTGTTCTGGTCGCGTTGCCTCTCTCATCATATTCTCTCTGCAGCGCGGCAAATCCTCCGGACGTCAATACAGGGTCGCCGTGAGTATCATAGAAGGCTGTCCGAAGCATATTTCCGTCGGCGTCAAATTCTGATTTCTGTGAAGCATACCATTCCTTGTTCAGCACAGGCTCGCCGTCGGCGTCATAATAGCGCAGCTCGATCTGATTTCCGTGTTCGTCGTAAGCACATTCGCAGAAAGCAAAGCCGTCATCTGACATGATCAACGAACCGTCGGGATTATAATAGGATTCCTTTACCGGTTTGTGGTCGGCGAATTCTGTTTTGAAGACAGATACGTTCTTGTCTGCAGGGATAGCTTGTCCTTCGGCGTTCAGATAGCGCTTTTCTACACAGTCAAAGCCGTCATAGTCATATTCGATTGAAGCTAAGCCCGTGCTTGTACCGACGATCTGATAATCCTCGGGGTTCGTCGCCGTTTTTCCTTCACCGATAAATGTCAGGAAGGATTCACGGGTCACTCTGCCGAGCTCATCGCGCTCATATCGGATACCGCTGATCCCGTCGGCGTCAACGCCGACGTAATTCGTCGTGGTGCTGCTGGCATACCGGATCTCGGAAATAAAGCCTTTATCGTCATAATCGATAAGATACCTGACAACGTTATTGCTTCGATTATCAGTTAAAACGTCAATGTCCAAGACAGTCACCGTATGGGCATTGAGCGATGAGCCGCCTTCATATCCGGCGCTGTTCGCGTCGACATACCTCCTGATATCGATCGTTTTAAGATTATCTCCGGAATAGTTCTGCTGATATTCGGGATTATCGAACGCGTCATAATACGTCACATCGGACAATATACCGTTTTTCGAATAACCGTAGACCGCATGGACAGCGCCGTTATTCTTCACACTATCATCTGTTCCGACGATATTCCCGGATGGATTCTCATGACGGAGCTCCTGAATCTTTCCGTACCGCGAGATAATCGTGTAAAACGCGTCGAGCGATTCGGTCTGCGTTTTTGACAGCTTGCCGATACCCTGCGGCAATCCCTTGACCGTCGTATAATCCAGATAATGGCTGACCTTGGGAACATAATAATTCCAGCATATGACGCCGGCAGCGATCGCAGCGACCGCCGGAACTGCGGCGACGGCAGCTTTGATCCTCCTTTGCTTTTTCCTTCTTCTTTTTTCCTCGCTTTCCAGCTCTTCGAGCTTGATGCCATGCATCTTGGCGACGACCTTCAGGACAGCGTCGGACTTACCGGAATCATAGATGTTGGTGCCGACGATGTTGGTGATCTGACACAGCTCCTGCAGACACTGCGGAAAGCAGTCCCACTCCGGACGCTCGGATTTGTTGACGATAAAAGGGATGATACGCGAGTAGTCGCCGCCGCTTTCGAGGAAAAAACGGATCTCATCGTCGATAACACGAGAGTTCCGGCACGCGTTTTTGGAACAGATAACGATCAGGAATTTGGAGGAGTGCAGCTCTTCCCCTTCCGAACGGGTCAGATCTCCGGACCGCAGGTCGCCCAAATCCAGATAGATCGGACTGATCCGCGAGGGCAGATCACTGTGATACTCCTGCGTTCTGACCGGCAGTCGGTACGCCTGCAGCTTGCGTTTAAGCCATATCGCCCACTTCCTGTCCGCATGCATGCAGCTGATATAGGCAAAGTAGGTGTAGCCCTGCGCATTCAAATATTGTTCCGGTGATAATGCCTGTTTTTTTGACATAATCGTCCTCCCTCTTCTGATGAGCGTATGGTAACAACAAAAACTTCATTATTATGCAGCGATCGGCATCTCATTCTATGATATTACCGTCCGCGTCGTATCTGATCAATGAAACGGGACTTCCCTTTTCATCATATTGGACCTCGGCGTACGCAAAGCCCTCACTGCTCATAATCAGTTGATCGTCGGCGCCGTAATAGCTCCTCCTGATTTCATTTCCTCTCTCGTCGTATTCACTTTCCATTACCGCGTATCCGCCCGCGTTTATCAAGAGCTTGTCATCAGTACCGAAAAAGCTCATTTTGGTAACGCCGCCCCTTTCGTCATACTCTTGTTTGACTGAAGCATAGCCGTCGGCGGTCAGTACCGGATCTCCTTTGATATCGTAATAGCTCAGTCGGATACTGTTGCCTCTCTCGTCATATTCAGTCACGTTCGAAGCATAACCGTTATCAATGAGGGTCGGTTCACCGTCTATACCGTAATAGCTTGATCTGATCTCTTTGCCCTTGTCATTGTATTCTTTGAGCATAACAGCGTAGCCGGCCGCGCTCAGTATCGGTCTTCCGTCAACGCCGTAACAGCTCAGCTTGGTCCGATTGCCTCTCTTATCATATTCGCATGTTGCCGCGGCATAACCGCTGCCGGTTAAAATCGGAGCATCATCCGTGCCGTAAAATGTCATCTTGATGACGTTCCCTCTGTTATCAAATTCACTCTCAAACGACGCAAAGCCGTCATTGATGATGACAGGCTTTCCGTCCGCGCCGTAAAAGCGCTTCCCGATCTCGTTCCCCCAATCGTCGTAATCGATTTCAACCGCCGCGTAACCATTCTTTGACAGCACCGGTTCCCCGTCGGTTCCGTAGCTGCACATTCTCCGGATGCTGCCGCGATTGGTATATTCACATTCCCAATAGGAGTATCCGTCATTGATGACGACAGGCTCTCCGCGTATTCCGAAGGCGCTCGCTTTGATCTTGTTTTCCCATTCGTCATACTCGAACTCCCATGACGCGTTTCCGATACTGCTTAAAACGGGGTTGCCGTCAGTGCCGAAATAACTATCTTTGATTTCCAGGTCCTGCTTGTTATATTCGATTTTTACGCACGCGTACCCCTCATTAATCAGCACCGGAGCGCCGTCCGTGCCGAAAAACGCCTGATAAGTCGCGTTTCCGCGGTCGTCATAAGCGAGCACACTTGACGAGTATCCGTCTTTATGCATAACCGGACTTCCGTCAACGCCGAAGAAAGAAATCTTGATTGGATTCCTGTTCGCGTCATACGTTCTCTCAAACGACGCATAGCCGTCGCTGTTCGTCACGGGCGTGCCATCGGTCCCGTAATAACAAAGCCTGATGATATTTCCGCAGTCATCAAATTCACTTTCGGTAAACGCGTAACCGTCGTCCAGCATCACAAGCTCGCCGTCGGTCCCGCAGTAGCTCTCTCTGATTTCGTTCCCGTGATCGTCATACACAGCTTCATACGACGCGTAACCGCCTGAGCTGAACATCGGTCTGCCGTCAGCGTCATAGTAAGAACTTTTCACAACATTATGGTCCTTGTATTCCAACCGATCGACACAGACGGAAAGAAACCCGGTCGTCAGTTTGCCGCTGACGTCCAAAAAGCGTGTTTCAACTCCGTCAAAGCCATCATAGTCATATTCGACCGCCGCTACGCCTGTCCGCGAGCCGATGATCTCATAGTCCTCAGGGTTTTCCGCAGTTTTTCCCTCTCCGGTAAATATCAGATATGATTCGCGAATCACCCGCCCCCATTCGTCGCGCTCGAATCTGACGCCGCTGACGCCGTCGGCGTCCGCAGCAACATAATTCATGGTGTTACAGGCATAGCGAATTTCTTTGACATAGCCGTCTTCATCATAATCGACCAAATAACGCATCACGTTTCCGTTTTGAGACGTCTGATCGCTGTTTGTGCTCAGCCAACCCGTAGAGTGTGCAGAAAGCGACGTGCTTCTGTCATAATCACTGCTGTTTTCGGCGACATGATTCCTTAAGTCGATCGTTTTCAGATTTGCGCCGGAATAGCTGTATTCACCGATCGGATTATCATTAGCGTCGTAATGGGTCACCGTGCTCAGCGTTCCGTCATCCGTGTAGCCGTACACGGCATGGATAGCCCCGTCGTCGCTTTTCGTCCAGCTCGATATGACGATTTGACCGTAAGCATTTTCAAGCCTGAGCTCCCGGATCTTCCCGCCGCGTGAGACGATCGTAAAAAACTGATTCAACGACTTCGTTTCTGCTCGCTGCAGTTCTCCTATTCCCTTCGGCAGTCCGTATACCTCGGTATAGTCCAGATAATAGTGTCGCTTGGGAACATAGTAATCCCAGCAATAATATGCCGCTGCGCACATCGCGACCGCGAGAACCGCGGCGACAGCGGTATTGATGATTCTGTGTTTTTTTCTTCTGATTTTTTCTTCTGCTTCCAGCTCGTCGGACTTGATGCCGTGCATCTTGGCGACAACCTTCAAAAAAGCGTCGTTTTTGCCGAAATCATGAATATTGAAGACGACCGGCTTACCTGATGCTTTTTCTTCCGGCTTAACTTCCGGACTGTCTGTCGGTTTATGTTCTGATGTTTTTTTCGATGACGCTGCCGCTTTGTACAGTTCCTGAAGCTTTGCGGGGAAACACTCCTCCTCGGGATGCTCGGATTGATCTATGACAAACGGGATGATGTGCGACAAATCGCCGCCGCCCTCGATAAAATAATGAATTTCATCATCAATGTTATCAGAATGCCGAAAAGCGTTTTTGGAACAAATGACGATCAGAAATTTGGAGGACTGCACCTCTTCCCGCTCAAGCTTTTTCAGTTCTCCCGAGCGCATGTTGTCCCTGTCCAGAAAAATCGGGCTGATCCGCGAGGGCAGGTCGCTGTATTGCTCATGCGTTTTGACGGGCAAACGGTATGACTGCAGTTTTCTCTTGAGCCATATCGCCCATTTTTTGTCCAGATGCCGATAGCTGATGAAGGCAAAGTAGGTATATCCCTGTGATCGGATATACTGCTGCGGCGTAAGGCTGTTGTTTGCTTTATTACTCATGGATACTCCCTTTGAAAAAGCGATGGCAGGATAATCGGTTTTGCGCAGACTTTTTGCGAAAGCCGCTTGCTTCCGAATGGGTCAAGCGGTTTTAGCAAAAAGCCGTTCACGGCAGCAGAACATATTTTGTTAAACGGATCAAAATAGGATCTGATACTTAAAATGACATTTTTCGCCTGATGAAGAATAGCCGATGAGCCCATCCGTGCGGATGGGCTCACACAAGCTATCGTGAATGTTTAATTTTCCAAATCGGGATTGTAATTATAGTACTTGCACCAGTCGCCGTTGTTCTTGCCGACCAGATCGTCCTGAATGACAACCCAGATCTCGGGATACTCATCGTAGGAGATACCGACGTTCTGACCGTCGATTACTCCGTAGTCCTTGGTCTGCGGATTCGCGTTGTTGCTGATGATGAAGTAGTAGTTGAGGCCTCCGGGGATCGGGAAGGTCACATCGTACCAGCCGTCGCCGTCGGGATCGGTGAGCAGTAAGCCCGGCCATCCGTCATAGCAATTGATTGCCTGACCGGAGCCGTCATACGCCCACGCCCAGAGGTTGGGTGCCCAATCCAGATCGCCGCTGTGCTTGACGTGCATCTTCGGGCTTGCCACGCTGTAGGCATACCAGTAGGTGACGACCGTCTTCTTGGTGACAAAGCCGGAAGCATTGGCGGGAGTTTCGGTAAGCTTATAGTAAGCGATCGTCTGCGGCTCGGTTGTGTACGCCTCGCCGTAGCGATACTTCTCAACGGTAGCGGAACCGATGGCTCTCACGGTGCCGTCGTCCAGTCTGCCGAGATAGCGGGTGGTAACGGTGTTTGTGGGAGCGATCGAACCGGCAAGCCAGCGCTGGAGCAGGGTGACGTCGGGAGAATCGGTCTTGCCGTCCTGATCGTAGTCGCCGCGTGCCGCATGCTCTTCATCGAGCTTAATGAAACGAGCGAGATATCTCTGGAGAACGGTCACGTCGATGATATCGACAACACCGTCGTCGTTTATGTCACCGTCAGGCGCGCGGAATCTCTCGGGAACGTAATCAACATATTTGTAGGTAACTGTCGTAGGCTCGTCAGAGAAAGTACCGATCTCGTCGCCTTCGACGGCGTTCAGCTCATACTCGATCGGGATAGAGCCGTCGGGAGATACCTCATAGCCTTCGCCGGGCTTACCGATCAGGGTGTTGGTCGAAAGGCTATTGCCGTTCTTATCCACACTGTTGATGGTCAGGGTGGAGAAATCGGAAGCGATAGCAGCTTCTTCATAGGTGCTCTTTTCGACTGCGATCAGAGCGGAATACGCGGGAACGGTAAAGGACAGACCCTTGGTCTCGCCGAGGTTCTGTACGCCTGCTACCTGATCGTTCGCGACGATGACCCATTCGGTGTCGGCGTTGATGGTATTGTCCTTCTTGCCCTTGAAGGTGAAGGTGGTCTGCTTATCGCCGCCGTTGTAGATCACAGCTATCTTGTTCCACTCACCCTCAACGTTGTTATGGATCGTATATGCGATGGGGTTCACGGAACCTGTAGAGGAGGTTTCAAAGATATATTCGTAGCTGTCATCATCCGTGTCGGTAACATTTGCGGTAAAGGGAGAGAACGCCTTTCTCAGCTCGAACAAGCCTCTGTAATAGGATACGATATCGGCATTGGTCTTTAAGAGCGACCAGTCGATCATATTCAGGGTAGCAGCGCTCTTGTAGGAGTTCTCGTCGCCGTCCTTCGAGCGGCCCATCTCCTCGCCCGCGAGGATGAAGTCCATGCCCTGGCAGGAGCTGATAATAGCGCCGGTCAGCTTGTTCTGCTTGACAACGTTCGCAAAACGTTGACGGTAGTTGGCAACGGTGCCGCCCTGATCGACGTAAGCGAGCTTATCATAAAGCGTGTAGTTATCGTGGCAGGAAGCATAGGTCAGACACTGCTCGGGCGACTGCGCGTGCCATCTCGCCTTGCCGATGGTGTTCGCGCGGATACCGTAGTTGACGCCGGGAGCGGAGGTCTTGACGTTCTGTACAAAACCGCCCTCTTCCTTGTGGAAGACATTGCCCTTGATGGCGTCACGGATCTGGTCATTGAAGAAGCCGATGCGGGTAGAGAGCTTCGCGGAGTTGCCCTGTGTGGTCATGAAGGTTTCTGTACCGGCACAGGTGGTGGGATCGTATACAGTGTCGCCTGCCCAGCCCTCGCCGTACATGATGATACGGCTGTCGATCGCGTCCATATCGTCGCGAATCATGTTCATGGTCTCGCCGTCGTGAACGCCCATCAGGTCGAAGCGGTAACCGTCGATATGATACTCAGTTGTCCAGTAGTTGAGCATTTCGCGCATATACTTACGGTACATTGCGCGCTCGGAGGCGGTATCGTTGCCGCAGCCGGACTGCTGGCTGTAGCCGCCGTCGGCAGCCATTCTGTAGTAATACTCGGGAACACAGGCGGTAAAGCACGAGTCGACCGAGTAGGTGTGGTTATAAACCACGTCCATGATAACGCCGATGCCCGCGTCATGCAGCGCTTGGATCATCTGCTTGCACTCATTGATGCGGACGTTGCCGTCGTAGGGATTGGTGGAGTAGGAACCCTCGGGAACGCCGTAGTTCTTCGGGTCATAGCCCCAGTTGAACTGGCTGTCGTCGCCGGATTCGTCGATGGTCGCAAAATCATAGAAGGGGTTGATCTGAACATGGGTAACGCCCAGATTCTTCAGATAGTCGATACAGGTCGCAATATTGCCCTCGTTGTTGAGAGTGGTGCCGTTCTCGGTGAACGCGAGGAACTTGCCGCGGTTCGCGTCGCTGACGCCGGAATTCTCCGCATAGGAGAAATCCTTGACCTGAACTTCCCAGATGATCGCGTCGGTCTGGGTGTCGGTGAAGACGTGAGAATCGTTATCCCAGCCCTCGGGATCGGTAGCGTCGAGATCGACTACCATGGAGCGGTTGCCGTTAACGCCGACAGCATAGGAATAGACGTCCTGTGTTTCGCGGGTCACGTTAGCGGTCGCGCCGTAGATGTGATTAGGGTTGGTGATAGAGTAGGTGTAGTAGGTGTTGACGATGTCGCCCTCTACGGTGACAGTCCAAACGCCTGTCCAAGTGTCGCCGTCCATCAGCTTTTCCATGGGAACAGTGCCGAGGTCCTCAGCGCCATTCTCATCGTCGGAGCCGGTGGCATAGCGGTTGAGCGTTACCTCAGTCGCCAGCGGCGCCCACACCTTGAAGGTGGTCGCGTCGGGAGAATAGATCGCGCCTAATTCTCCGTCATAGGCATATTCCTGATCCAGCGCCATCGCGGCGTCGCTGAAGGGATTAGCCGCAGCGGAGGTCGATACGACCGCAACGGACATCACCGAAACAACAAGCGCGACACACAAGAGCAGAGATATGAGTTTTCTTGTTTTTTTCATGCGTTTTCCTCCTTAAAAGATTAATATTTTATGAAAAACATGATCATAAGCATATGGATCGGCGGATACACCGCGCGAAGTCAACGTAAAGCACATCTTCCCCTTGAGGGGAAGGCTAATTTACTCCTCGATGTCGATCGCCTTCATTTTGCGCGTTTTGGATGTTCCGGCAATCAAAGCGATGCCGCCCAAAAGGACGATCGCGGCGCCCGCGACGATCAGATAGATCAGGTAATTCGCTTTCGGAGTCTGATAATAGAGCAGAACGTTGAGCTCGGTCTGATCGAACAGCGCGTTTTCGTTGGAGATATCGTAGTATTCATAGCCGTCGAATTCCATATCCTCGATCATGAGCTTATCGCCCTCGACGCCCTGATAAGACTTGAGCTCAAGGATCGTGCCGTCGTCAGCCAGATAAATGACGTTGGCAGAGCAGATGGCTTCATCCTCTCCTTCGCCGCCGTCTTCCGCTTTCACATAGCGATAGATGACTTCGATCGGCTCCTCGGTGTATTTGCCCGCGCCGTTGTCGGGGAGCTCATCAAGATTGAGCGCGTAGCCCTTGACGCCGGGGATAGACGGTGTAAAAAACTGCTGACCTACACGGTTGGTCATGACGACAGTATTGGCGAGGGGATCACCCTCCTCGTCGAGATATTTGACGGTCACGGTGGAATAATCACCCTCGTAGGCTTCACACTCCACCTCGATGACATCGAAAGCCTTGCTGAAGGTGCCGCTGAGTGCGGAACGAGACAGGATATTATAATTGAACAGTATCTCGGACGGCGTCGCCGCTACATAGCTGTCCTTCATCTGACCGGTCAGTCGTTCTTCACAAACGATCGCACCGCTGTTTTTTTCTTTATAACGGATGTACATCAGGCATTCTTCGGCGCTCTCCTCAACAGCAGAAAAGCTTTCGGCGTCGATCAGGATACAGGCGGAGGATGCGGACACATTGACACTGCCGCTCACAGCGCCGAGAGAGACTAAGCCCGCGCGGTTTTCATCCGCGATGACGACCCAATCGCCGTCAGGCAAACTTATCTTAGCCGAATTCTCGGGATCGCCGTTGAGCGCGACAATCAAGGTCGTCGAACCGCTGCCGCCGATAGAATAGGCGATCACATTCTTTTCGGATGTTTCCAGATATTCAATGTCAGAATTTTTGCCTGTCGCGTCGCGAAGCGCGGGGATCGCCTTGCGGATCTTGATCAAGCCCTGATAATAGTCGGTCAGCGAGGTAAAGCGATAGCGGCTCTTCCAGTCGATCTGATTGATTTCTACCGACGACTGATAGGAGTTCTCATCGCCCTCTTTTGTCCTGCCGAGCTCCTCGCCCGCCAGCATGAACGGCATGCCGCGCGACATCAGCACGGTCGCCGCCGAAAGACGGTTCATCGCGACCAGATCGTCGCGCCGCAGGGTGTACTTTTTATCATTATAGACCGAAGCGGTCAGTTTATCATATAGAGTCAGGTTATCGTGGCAGGAGGCGTAGTTCACGCACTGGTTGGGCACCTGCGCCCAGCCCGCGCCGCTGCCGTCGATCGCGTCGCGCACGCCGCTTTTTCCGGAGCCCTCCTGCACAAAGCCTTTTTCAGCCGCGTTGAAGTTGGAACCCTTGATCGCGTCGCGCCCGGTATCGTTGAACGCGCCGATCCGCTGGCTGAGCTGATACAGATTATCCTGTGTTGCGAGCAGGGTGTCGGAGGAAACAGATGTGGTCATGTTCCACGCTTCACCGTACATGATGATTCTTTTACCGTCGGGCAAAGCGTCCAGATCGGTGCGGATACCGTTCATGGTGTCCACATCCATCAAGCCCATCAGATCGAAGCGGAAGCCGTCGATATGATATTCCTGTGCCCAGTAGGCGACGGATTCACGGATAAATTTGCTTACCATCGTGCGCTCGGTCGCGACGTCGTTGCCGCAGCCTGAGCCGTTCGACCAGCTTCCGTCCTCTTTGATGCGGTGATAATAGCTCGGCACGAGCTGATTGAAGAACGAATCCTCAGAGTAATAGGTATGGTTATAGACAACGTCCATGATGACGCCGATGCCGGCGTTATGGAGCGCTTGGATCATCTGCTTGCATTCCTTGATGCGGATGCGTCCGTCATAGGGATCAGACGAATAGGAGCCCTCCGGAACGTTGTAGTTCTTGGGATCATAGCCCCAGTTATACTGCTCGTCGAGCGGCTCCGCCTCGTCGATCGAGGCAAAATCATAAAACGGATTGATCTGGACATAGTTGACGCCCAGCTCCTTAAGGTACGCAACACAAGTGGAAGCGCCGCCCTCAGCGCCGTCGAGCGTGGTATCATCCTCGGTGAACGCGAGAAACTTGCCGCGGTTCGCTTCGCTGACGCCGGAGGACGCGGCGGCGGAAAAGTCGCGCACGCTGACCTCCCATACGACCGCGTCGGTCGCATAATCCGCGCGGCTGAAGCTGTCGTCCGCCCAGCCCTCGGGATCGGTCTCGCGCAAATCGACGATCATGCCGCGGTTGCCGTTGACGCCGACAGCCTTAGCGTAGGGGTCTACGACCTCGTAGGTGCTGTCCCCTACCGTCACCTTATAGGTGTAGTACATATTCTTATAATCGCCGTCGAGCGTGATGTACCACGTGCCGACGCTCTTGGAGTATTTCATCGGCTTGACAGCGATAGTGTTGAAGCCCTCTTCCTCATCGGAGCCGGTCTTGTAGATGCAGACCTTCACGTCCTTAGCGGCAGGCGACCAGACCTTGAAGGTGGTGTGGTCTTCGATATAGGTCGCGCCGAGATCCGAGTCGGTATAGACTGTCTCGTCGAGCTTCTTTGCGTAGGCGGCATAGCCGAGCTTATTCGGATCAGGCTTGGGAGGCTCTGTCGGAGGCTGCGTAGGAGCTTCGGTGGAGGCTTCGGTCTCTTCTTCAGTCTCTTCTTCTGCGAGGACTTCTTCCACAGCGAGCTCCTCTCCGTCCTCCTCATCGGCATAAACGCAGGTAACCGTAACAGAGAACGCTAAAATCAACACGAAAAATAGTGAAATTATACGTTTAAACAACAATTTAACAACCCCAATTTGGCGGTATTGTACATGATTATCATAACAAAAAAGTGTATAAACTTAATTCTTATTCAGAATTATAGATAATAAACTTCGATAAAATTTTCCGTATTTTCCGCACCGTTCAGTGCCTTGACGCATAGGATATAATACCGAACACCGGAAAGGAGAATCAACAATGGTAACATATACCGTCCGACCGGGAAACACGCTGTATGCGATCGCGCAGTTTTTCGGCACAACGGTGAGGGAGATTGCCGAAGCGAACGGGCTTCGCTGTCCCTACACAATCTATCCGGGGCAGGAGCTGGTGCTGCCGATCGAGGAAATCAGTTCTCCGCGCTACTATGTAGTGCGTCCCGGAGATACGCTGGTCAGCATCGCGGACCGCTACGGGCTGGAAATCAACGATATCCTGATGCTGAACCGTCTGGAGGATCCCAATACGATCTATCCGGGTCAGATCATCCGCTTGACAAGATGAAGAATACCGCCGCTTGTAACGACACGGGCGGCGGTATATCATCAATTTTTATATGTGAAGAAAAGTGAATTGATCATATTAATGGCTTGTCAAGATAATATAACGCGACTTATCCGCCTCTGTTGTAGGGACGAGCATTGCTCGTCCGCAGAATGACGAGCGTTTCTGTGATCGTAAGCGTGAGATAAAACAAAGACGCATCTGTCAAACGGACGGTCAATGAACGTCCCTACGATGACGTTGCTTTCCTCACCGGAAAAGGTAAAAGGGCTATCGCATCGTTTCACGCGACAGCCCTTATGAACGTCCCTACTGCTGTTTGTCCTTGACCTTTTTGATGCCGTAGATCCTCCTGAGAAAAAACGACAGTACCTTTGGATGATCGAGCACGATTACCTTCATCGCTGCCTCCTTGATAACACGGCGATCACCGCCGCGCGATACAGGTAATGATCAGGACGACCGCCGCGATCACGCACACCGCCTTAGTCGGCAGAAGCGAAGCGACCAACAGCCCTGCGGAAAACGCTATCGGTACGCTGCAGCTTTTACATCGTCTCATGATCATCACCTCTTTACATCATACGCGGCAAAGCAGAAAATGTTACAGTTGAATTGCCGCGGTATTTTTGGTATACTGAGTTCAGCAGAAAAGCTGCGCCTCTCTTCATGAGATTGCCGCGGGCTTTACCCTCCCAATGACGGATAATGATAAAGGTAATATGATGCGACAGATCACGATCAATAAAAATGATGCGGGTCAGCGCTTGGATAAATATCTTTCCAAGCGTTTCAAAACCATGCCCAAATCTCTGATGTACAGATATCTCAGAACCAAATATATCAAGCGCAACGGCAAAAAGGCGTCGCCGGAGGTGTTTCTAAGCGAAGGCGATATTCTGACCTTTTATATCAAAGACGAATTCTTTGAAGAGCAAAAAAGCTATGACTTCCTCAAGGCAGGAAAAGAGCTCGATATCGTCTATGAGGATGACAACATCCTCCTGATCGACAAAAAGGTCGGCGTGATCTGTCATCAGGACAACCGCTACGACGCCGACGCGCTGAACCTGAGGGTGCTGCGCTATCTGTACGAAAAGGGCGAATACGACCCTGACGCGGACAAGAGCTTTACCCCCGCGCTGTGCAACCGAATCGACCGCAATACCGGCGGGATCGTGATCGCCGCCAAAAACGCCGAGGCGCTGCGGGTGATGAATCAGAAGATACGCGATAACGAACTTCAGAAATATTATCTTTGCGCGGTAAAAGGCTGTCCGAAGCCGCCTCACGCGATCCTGACTGCGTATCATTACAAGGATGAAAAGACCAACACGGTGCGGATTACGGACAAGGAGCGCGAGGGATACAAAAAGATCATTACAGAGTATACGGTGATCAGACCCTCCGCGGATATCTCTGTCTGCGAGGTGCTGCTGCACACCGGCAGGACGCACCAGATCCGCGCGCATATGGCGCATATCGGTCATCCGCTACTGGGGGATGAAAAATACGGAGACAGAAAGCTCAACGCAAGGGTTCGCATGAGGCGGCAGGCGCTGTACTCGTACAAGCTGCGATTCGATTTTTCAACGCCTGCGGGCTGTCTGGAAAGCCTCAACGGGAAAAGCTTTGAAGTGAAGAAGGTCGCGTTTCTTGATAAGATAGGTCAAATCGCAAAGACCTGAAAGGGTAGAAATGTCCTGCTCCTCTTTGTGGGATTGCCACGGGGCTATGCCCCTCGCAATGACATCGTAGCCATGTGGTATTACCAAGAAAAAAGTCATCCCAAGCGATCTGCCGCCGGATGACTTTCTTTTATTATTCGTTTGCATTTTTCTTCGATATTAAGGGTTGATCCGCATCATCGCGCACATGGTGCCGCGGTCGCCGCCTGTAGCGCGGTGGCTCCACAACAGGTCGCTGTGATGACGGGTGCAGATATCGCTGAGCGTAATATTCTCAGGCTTGACGCCGCAGGAAATCAAGATCTGACGGTTGCATTCGAGCATATCGACCATATATTTGCCGCCGTCCTTCGGGAACACGAATCGGTCGCTGTCGAGTCCCAGCGCGTAGAATTCACGCGCGCAGGGCTCGTCTACCTCGTAACAGCAGACGGAAATGTTCGGACCGACGGCACACACCAGATCGGCAGGATCGGTACCAAAGCTGTCGCGCATCGTCTCAATTACCTTTTGCGCTATCCTGCCCACCGTACCGCGCCATCCCGCGTGCGCCAGCCCGATCGCATGCGTACCGGTATCGACAAAGAACAGCGGCGTGCAGTCGGCATAATAGGTGCACAGCGTAACGCCCGGCTCGTTGGTGACCAATCCGTCTACACTCTCGATGTCCTTCTCGCGATAGATGCCGATCCCTTTCTCGGCGGAAGAACAAACCCTGACAAAGGTATGGTGATCCTGCGACGAGGCGACCAGCGAATCATAATCAAAGCCTGCGGCATGGCAGAAGCGCCGATAATTCTCCGTCACCGCGTCAAAGTCGTCATGATCAAAGCTCATATCCATCGGATGTACGGTACGGGTGCCCTCACCGACCTTTGTCGAAAACGCATGTCGGATAAAAGGTATTTGAGATAATCGGTCATAAGTCAGGTATTTGACCCCATAAACGGTATTCAGTGTAAAAACGTCAGAACGACAATCCATATTCTCACCATCAAACGCATGATTTTGAAAATTATTATACTACGGCAACCTTTGACTTGCAATAGTGAAAATATAATGCTATACTGAATTGGCATAGTATAAGACAGAAACGGTGAACAAAATGAAAAAACAATTATTCGGAAACAGCATCGCTCCGTCCTGTGTCTACTGTGAACACTCCAAAACAGAGGGTTCCTCCCAGTTTTGCACGGTGCACAAGGCGCTGAAAAACGGCAAATGCAAAAAGTTTAAATATAATCCCATTATGCGCGAGCCGAAGGGCATGGCGCCGCTGAAAAGCTATCAGAAAGAAGATTTTTCTCTGTGATTCAACATTTCAGTTGAGACTGCCACAGCTCTTGACACGTTTTCCATATGCGTCAAGGGCATAAGCAATGACTATGATAAAGGAGCATGACGTGGATAACACATTAAGAGGAAGAAACAAGTTTGTACAGCTCTGCTCGTGCATCGCGATCTATCTGATCGCTGTCCTTTTCGCGGTGCTGTCCTTTGCGGCAATCCTGCAGACCTGCCGGATCGATCAGGCAAATCCCTACTCTGAGATCGTCAACTAC
Organism: Ruminococcus sp.; assembly: GCA_017404665.1. Classification (GTDB taxonomy): domain Bacteria; phylum Bacillota; class Clostridia; order Oscillospirales; family Acutalibacteraceae; genus Ruminococcoides. The sequence continues at coordinate 2,716 of JAFRBX010000055.1, read as the reverse complement.
GACAACGATCTGGTGCTGACCAACATCGCGCTCATCGCGCTGAGCATCTTAGCGGCGCTCGTTATGCTGCGTAAAAATATCAGCATCTCAAAGGTCAACACGAGCTTTGTGGTGATCGTGATGCTGATGGTGACCACCATCCTGTCGCTCGCGTGGATCAATCTGGTACAATCCGTCGCCAGCGGCGACGCAATGATCCTGCTGAACACCGCGCGCGACGCGGCGCAAAACCGATATAACAGCTTTTTCACCTCATGGGAATACTACGGTAACTACAGCTATTATCTCTATTATCCCTTCCAGCTGGGCTATGTGCTGTTTGCTGAGATTCTGTACCGCATTTTCGGAACCGGCAGCGCGGATACGCTCTTCCAGATTCCGAACGTGATCGCGCTGGACTGCACTTATGTCGCGATGGTGATGATCGCGAAGCGCCTGTTCAATCGCAGATCCGTCACCAATCTGACGGCGATCCTCCTGACGGTATGCCTGCAGCCGATGTTCATGACGACCTTCACCTACGGGCTGATCTTAGGCATCGCGTTCTCTTCGTGGAGCGTGTATCATGTGATCCGCTTCATACAGGAAAATAAGATCAAAAACGCTGTTTTTGCCGTGCTGCTGATGGCGGTATCGGTTCTGCTGAAATACAACAACATGATCGTGCTGGCGGCGGTATGCATCGCGCTGATCCTGCATGTGATCGACAAGAAGAAGCTTTTGGCTCTGGCAGTAGCGGCAGTGATGATCCTCTGCTCCGTAGGGCTGCAGAAGCTGGTGATCTACAGCTATTCAGCCAGAAGCGGCGCCGAGCTGAACACGCAGGTATCACAAACCCTGTACGCCTATATGGGCATCAGCGACTCCGGTATGGCGCCGGGATGGTACAACGGCAAAGCGATGGAGACCCTGCGGGACGCCCAGATGGATGTTAAGAAGGCGAATGAGACTGCTAAACAGGGCATCGGCGACCGACTGACCTATTTGAGCACCAATCACGGTCTGGGCGAGTTTTACAAGAAAAAATTCCTCAGCCAGTTCAACGAGCCGAGCTTCGAATCCATCTGGATCAGTCAGGTCCGCAATCACAATTATCCCGAGGGACAGCAGCTGCCGGAGCTGGTCACCTCTGTCTATACGGGCGGCTTGCAAAAGGTGCTGGATAACTGGTTCAACTACTATACGATGATGATTTATCTATCCTTCACCGCGGCGATGATCTGGATGATATTCCGCAAAAAGCTCAATCCCGCTTCGCTGATCCTGCCCGTCGCACTGCTGGGCGCGATCCTGTATCACATGATATTTGAAGGAAAGAGCCAGTACATCCTCCCCTATTTTATCCTGCTCGTGCCCTTCGCGGCGTACGGATTTATCGAAAGCGTGCGCGCGCTGGTGAAAAAGAGCGGCATTCTGTTCGAATGAGCGCACTTGTTGCAAACGTTTTGCGGCTTGCGGGTGCCTTAACGGCAAGCCGCAAGGTTATGACCCTTTTTGAGATGTATACAATCTAATATCCTTGCTATACAAAACACCCCTTGCGGCAGCTTGAATTCTGCCATAAGGGGTGTTTTGCTGTCCGCAATTATTGATCTGCTCAAAAGCGGCGGGCTTTTCTGCTTTGGGATTTTCAATGGGTACGGTAAAGGCTTAAAAAGAAAATGAGAAAATGGTTCAACGTCGGAATGTTTCAATTCCCTATGGGTACGGTAAAGGGTAAAAAAGGAATCAAATCGCATACGAACTTTAAGTTTCAATTCCCTATGGGTACGGTAAAGTTATTCATGGAAGGTATTACAGATTATCTGACGTTTCAATTCCCTATGGGTACGGTAAAGAACAACATTTTATGTTCCGATTTTATTATATTTCGTTGATATAGCTTTGTCAAGAAAAGAATAGTTTGATTCTGTCGACTATCTCAACGATCTTATTGCTTTCAATGCACTCATCAGCACCAAACAACCTCGCAAATTTTCGTGTGCCGTCACTCCATTTTCTCGAACAGGCAATAATCATAACCTGTGGATGCAGCTTTGATGCCAGCATGATTAATGTGTCTTCTCTGTCGCTATGACCGAATACCTGATCAAAATCAAGAATAATCACATCGGGCAGCGGATACAGCTTCGGTCGACAAATTGTTCCTGTGATGATCTTCAGATATTTGTTCTGTCTGAGCAATTGTATCAGCGATTCGTTGTTCAAGTCCAAGATCAAAACAGTCATCGATGCAACTCCTTTTGTACAATAAAAAAAGCGCAGCAACACAGAAATGTGAGCTGCGCAAAAAACACGCGGCTCGTTTAATGTTGCTACACATTTTCACATTACCATACAGCATACAGCTTCAGATGAACGCCTAGAGCCTGTGTTTTTTACAGTATAAGCGTTCAATTAAGAAGAAATACGTATGCTAATGCAAACGCGGACGTATCTATTCTATTGTATGGTAATAATGAACATCCCCGGTGCAAGCACTAAAATGTCCACCGGACATTTTACCCGCGCACAGCGCGGGCGGGGTATCACTTCGCTTTGCTCTACGGATTACGATTGAATATGGAAAGTTGCTGAGATTCACCGTAATCTTGTTTACCCTGTTCCTTGACGTACTGCGCTATTACATCTTCATTGGTATTCTTGCCTACCGTTGCGACAAAATAGCCGTCGGACCAGAGTTCTCCTCCCCAAAGTTGCTTCTTAACTTCGGGAT
>JAFRBX010000054.1 GCA_017404665.1 Ruminococcus sp. | reverse complement strand
TTGTGTTCCGTTTCTTGTTCCAATGTCGCCAAATGTTCTTGTAATCTTTCTAATCCATCCATTTTGACCACCCATCTATGTTATACCATATATGGGCTGTAATGGTGGTTACATCTTTATGACAGAATTAGATTGACGTGTAATACCTTAAATTTGCTATTGACAAATATGTGAAAGCAATGTTATTATAATACCAACCGTTAGCTGATATCCGGTATATTGATTGGGAGATGATACTTATGAAAAAGTTGATTTCAGTTGTTTTAGTATGCATTATGATGCTTTCTTTTGTTCTTTCTGTCAGCGCTGCGAGCAGCCCCCAGGCTACCGAGCATCCCACGACTCCTGCTGCTACCACTCCCGGCAACAGCGGCGGTACTTCTCCGAAGACCGGAGATCCCATGATTTTTGTTGTCGGCTTGGGCGTTTTGGCGCTTGGCTTAGGCGCTCTTGCGGTGAAGAAGATCAAAGAATAATTGATAGTTTTCGAACGGCGGCAGTTTCGACTGCCGCCTTTTTTCTTTTTCCCTCCTACGCATTGTCCCGCTATGGCAGATTATTACATTACGCATGGAACACCCCGCGCTTTCTTTGTGCAAAATAGATATTGACTTTAGCGTGCTAATACGATAAAATTGTTAGCGTTGTACTGTCGGAAAATCCGACAGGAAGATTATTTAATCTGGAGGATAATCATGAAAAAAATCATTGCATTCATGTTAGCACTGCTGATGGTAGGCGCAGTTCTGGTTGCCTGCGGCAACGCTGACACTGCCGAGACGACCGCTGCGGATGATAACGCAGCTGCAGGTGATGATGCAGCGACCGTAGCTGACGTCGACGCTGTTACCGCTGCCGGTAAGCTGGTCGTCGGTATCACCGACTTCGAGCCGATGGATTATAAGGACGAAGAGGGCAATTGGATCGGCTTCGACGCTGAACTGGCTGCCGCTTTCGCCGCGAGCCTCGGCGTAGACGTTGAGTTCGTTGAGGTTGACTGGGACAACAAGATCCTTGAGCTCAACGGCGGAACCGTGGACTGCATCTGGAACGGCATGACCCTGACCGAAGAGGTTCTCGCCTCCATGTCCTGCACCGATGCGTATCTGGATAACGCTCAGGTCGTTGTTGTTAACAAGGACGCTGCCGATCAGTATGCCGACGTTGAGTCCTGCAAGGAGCTTAACTTCGCTGTTGAGAGCGGTTCTGCCGGTCAGGAAGAGGCTGAGGCGAACGGCTTTACCGTTACCGAGGTCAAGGATCAGGCAACCGCGCTGATGGAGGTTGCTTCCGGCACCTGTGACGCTGCCGTTATCGATCTTCTGATGGCGAAGGCTATGGTAGGCGAGGGCACCGGCTATGAGCAGCTCACCTACACCGTTTCTCTGAACTCAGAGAAGTACGGCGTCGGCTTCCGTCAGGGCTCCGATCTGACCGCGAAGTGCAACGACTTCTTGGCAAACGCTGTGACTGACGGTACGATCGATTCCCTCACCGCTAAGTATCTGGTTAAGGAATAATCGTTACGGTTTGTTGAATGATTGACCGGAATAAAAGACAGAGAGCTTATGCTCTCTGTCTTTTGGTTGGTTTATTGATTTTCAGGATAACGGAATAAGTGCGAATATACTTCGTATTTATTCCGTTATCTTATGAAAGAGGTAATGGGTATGAATACGTTTATGCAGCAGTTCCCGATCGTTTTCCAAAGCCTAAACGTCGGTTTTCTGCAAACGCTCAAGCTCTTTGCGGTCACCCTGCTCGGCGCGATCCCGCTGGGTCTGGTGATTTCCTTCGGCTCTATGAGCAGGTTCAAGCCGCTGTCGGCGGCAGTCAAGTTCATCGTATGGATCATTCGCGGCACGCCGCTGATGCTCCAGCTGCTGATTATCTTCTATTTCCCGGGACTTGTATTCGGAAAGCAGCTTTGGGGCGGCGGTGAGAGCGGCAGATTTCTCGCTTCCGCGATCGCGTTTATCATCAACTATGCCTGCTACTTTTCCGAGATCTACCGCGGCGGTATCCAAGGGGTGCCCCACGGTCAGCAGGAGGCGGGGCAGGTATTAGGCTTGCCCAAGAGCCGGATCTTCTTCCGGATCACGCTTTTGCAGATGATCAAGCGCATCGTGCCGCCCATGTCCAACGAGATTATCACCCTTGTCAAGGATACTTCCTTAGCGCGCATCATCGCGCTGCAGGAGATCATCTGGGCAGGTCAGGCGTTTATGAAGGGCAGTCAGGGCATCTCCGGCGCCATCTGGCCGCTGTTCTTTACCGGCGTGTATTATCTCGCTTTCTCCGGTATTCTCACCCTGCTGTTCGGCTGGATCGAGAAGAAGCTGAGCTACTTTAAGGCGTAAGGGGGCGGCGTTATGGCGATATTAGAAGTGAAAAATCTCAATAAGAGCTTCGGACGCAACCATGTGCTCAAGGGCATCGACTTTACCTTGGAGAAGGGTGAGGTCCTGTCGATCATCGGCTCCTCCGGTTCCGGAAAGACCACTCTGCTGCGGTGTCTGAATTCGCTGGAATTCGCCGACGAGGGTCAGATCATCGTGAACAGCGAGACGATCTTTGACGCGGCGATCAATAAGCGGCCCTCCGAAAAGGAACTGCGGCTCAAGCGGCTGCATTTCGGACTGGTATTTCAGAACTTCAATCTGTTCCCGCAGTACAGCGTGCTGGAGAATGTGACCCTCGCGCCGCGGCTGCTCAAAAAGTACAGTAAGGAAGAGATCGAAAAATACGCCCTTGGGCTGATCGACAGCGTCGGGCTGAAGGATAAGGTGAACAGCTACCCCTGCGAGCTTTCGGGCGGTCAGCAGCAGCGCGTCGCGATCGCGCGGGCGCTGGCGATGAAGCCGAACATCCTGTGCTTTGACGAGCCGACCTCGGCGCTCGATCCCGAGCTGACCGGCGAAGTGCTCAAGGTCATTCGGTCGCTTGCCGAACGGCATATGACGATGATCATCGTCACCCATGAGATGACCTTCGCGCACGATGTTTCCGATAAGATCATTTTCATGGACGACGGTGTGATCGCTGAATATGGCGATCCCGGGATTCTCGAGCATCCCAAGAGCGAGCGTCTGCAGGCGTTTTTGACGTCGTTTTGATGCATATCATTCTGCATAAATGCATAATCCGAACAACGGCATCATAAAAATGTCCATATTTGACACTTGATAAAATATGTCAATTGTTTAATTCTATGAAATTAGAATAAATATGCATATTCTGCTTGCCTGTTGCGTGCGTTTGATGTATAGTAGTAGGCAAGCGGTTTATAAACAATACAATAATAATGAAATGAGGTACATGAAATGAAAAAGATTTTAGCAATCGTTCTGGCTGTTGCGACGATCGCCTCTGTCGCGATGCTCGCCGGCTGCGGCGAGACCAAGACCGAGGATACTGCTGACAGCACAGCCAAGACCGTAGCGACCGTAGACGATCTCGCCGGCGCTACCATCGGCGTACAGCTGGGCACAACGGGCGACATCTTCGCTTCCGATTATGAGGAAGAGGGTTCCACGATCGAACGCTTTAACAAGGGCGCCGACGCTGTCCTCGCGCTTTCTCAGGGCAAGGTTGACTGTGTGATCATCGACAGCGAGCCCGCAAAGGCTTTTGTCGCCGCTAACGAGGGTCTGAAGATCCTTGACGAGCCCTTTACCGAGGAAGAGTACGCGATTTGTGTTTCCAAGGATAACGCTGATCTGACCGCAAAGATCAACGAGGCTCTTGCCGCGCTGAAGGCTGACGGTACCATTGACAGCATCATCAACAATTACATCGGCGACGAGACCAAGGGTCAGTCTCCTTATACTTCTCCCGAGGATGTCGATACCTCCAACGGCGAGCTGCATATGGCTACCAACGCGTTCTTTGAGCCGTATGAGTACTATGAGGGCGAAAAGGTCGTCGGTATCGACGCTGAGCTGGCGCAGGCAATCTGCGACAAGATCGGCTGCAAGCTGGTCATCGACGATATGGACTTTGATTCTATCATCACCGCGGTTCAGTCCGGTAAGGCTGATTTCGGTATGGCGGGCATGACCGTTACCGAGGAGCGTCTGGAGTCGATCGACTTTACCGATCCTTATACCACCTCCACTCAGGTCATCATCGTGAAGGAATAATAACTATTCAGACAGTTATTTGCATCATTGTGTTCATAGCAACCGCCGCGTGCGGTTGCTATGGTATTTAAAGGGATATTGTTATGCAAAGTTTTTTTGAGGATATCGCCGCGAGCTTTACGCGGACTTTTATCACCGACGACAGATGGCTGCAGCTGGTGAAGGGCTTGGGAACAAGCCTGGAGATCACCTTTTTTGCGGCGCTGCTGGGTATTGCGCTGGGCTTCCTGGTAGCGGTGGTCCGTTCCAGCTATGATAAGACGCTGGCGGGGAAAAAGTGTATCAGGCTCAGTGATTATTTATTGAAATTCTTCAACGGGATATGTAATATATATATCACCGTCATACGCGGTACGCCCGTCGTCATCCAGCTGATGATTATGTATTATATCATCCTGGCTTCTTCCAGAAACGGTTTGTTCTCGGCAATACTGGCGTTCGGTATCAATTCCGGCGCGTATGTAGCCGAGATCGTCCGCGGCGGCATCATGTCGATCGATAACGGACAGTTCGAGGCGAGCCGTTCCATCGGCTTTGACTACAAAAGCACGATGATTTTCGTGATCCTTCCGCAGGCGCTGAAGAATGTTCTGCCTGCTCTGGGCAACGAGTTTATCGTACTGCTCAAGGAGACCTCGGTCGCCGGTTATGTCGCGATCCAGGATCTGACCTATATCGGCAACCTGATCCGCTCGCGCACTTATGAGGCGTTTTTCCCGCTGATCACGATTGCGCTGATCTATCTTGCGATCGTCATGATATTGTCCTATCTGCTCAGAAAGCTGGAAAGGAGGCTCAGCAAGAGTGAACGATAAGATACTGATCAAGGTCACTGACTTGAAAAAGCATTTTAAGGAAGGCTCCATCCACGCGCTGGACGGCGTGAGCATGGAGATCAGCCGCGGTGAGGTCATCGTCATCATCGGACCCTCCGGCTCCGGCAAATCGACCTTTCTGCGCTCGCTGAACCTGCTCGAAGAGCCGACTTCGGGCGAGATCCTCTTTGAAGGCGTCAATATTACGGATCCGCATGTCAATATCAACAAGCATCGCCAGAAGATGGGTATGGTGTTCCAGCACTTCAATCTGTTCCCGAATATGACCATCCTGCGCAACATGACCATCGGTCCGCAGAAGCTGCTGAAAAAAAGCAAGGAGGAAGCTAACGCCAAGGCGATGGAGCTGCTCGGGCGCGTCGGTCTGTCCGACAGAGCGGACGCCTATCCCTCCCAGCTGTCCGGCGGTCAGAAGCAGCGTATCGCGATTGTGCGAGCGCTGTGTATGGAGCCGGATGTGATGCTCTTTGACGAGCCCACCTCGGCTCTCGACCCCGAAATGGTCGGCGAGGTGCTGGACGTCATGAAGGAGCTCGCGCGTGAGGGCATGACCATGGCGGTCGTCACCCACGAGATGGGCTTTGCCCGCGAGGTCGGCAGCCGCGTCGTATTCATGGACAGCGGCAAGATCGTCGAAGAGGGTACGCCCGAACAGATCTTTGATCATCCTCAGAGCGACCGTCTGAAGAGCTTTTTGGCGAAAGTTCTGTAGAAGGATCAAAACGACCCGTGGTTTATGCCGCGGGTTTTGTTTTTTCAGTGATACAGCCGGCAACTTTTCCTTGATTTATTGTTTCTGTTATGGTATACTTATCAGCGAGTTTGAAAAAAGTTTAATGTTTTTTGGTGATAGATAAATGGATGATTTCAAGAAAGTCGTAGCGGAAAATATCATCAAGCTGCGTACCTCGATGAATCTGACGCAGGCGCAGCTCGGTGAGAAGCTCAACTATTCCGACAAGAGTATTTCGAAGTGGGAGAGAGGCGAGTCGGTGCCGGATGTGCTGGTGCTGAAAAACCTCGCGGATATGGCGGGCGTGACGGTCGACTATATCATCACGCCGCATGACGCGGATGAAGCGCCGCAGGTACAGCAGAAGACCCATCGGTACAGCCGCCGCTTCATCACGCTGACGGTGCTCGCGGGCATCTGGACGCTGGCGGTGCTGGTCTTCGTGGTGCTGTGGCTGGCGGGTATCTTCAACTGGCTGGTATTCATATATGCCGTTCCGGTATCATTGATCACGCTGCTGGTGCTCAACTCTGTCTGGGGCGACCGCACATGGAACCTGTATATCATCTCCGGTCTGGTGTGGGGGATCATCTGCTCGCTTTATTTGACCGCGATCCAACAGAATTGGTGGCAGCTGTTTTTGCTGGGCATCCCCGCGCAGATTATCATCATCTTTGCGTTCTCGATCAAGAAAAAGCCCAAAAAGCAGTAAAATACTGAGCTTCTACTGAGAGTAGAGTCGTCTTTGAACGCTCTACTCCTTTCTTTTTGCGCGTAGAATACCGTGCGGGCATCAGTAGACAGCATCTCTTTTAGAATAGATTGCAATTTGACGGACACGGGATACAATGGTAGTTGTAAAAATCGGACGCCGATTCCGGTGCTTCTGTCGATGCACCGAGATGCTTTATTGCTATTTTGCGCTTTGTTGCAGTGCGGCGCAGAAAGCGACGAACGGCGCTTTTATGAAAAGGAGTGTTTCCCCATGAGCTATGTCATCAGCACGTGTACAGCATGTGATCTGTCAAAGGAAGTTTTTGAAAAATACGATATCCGTTACCTCGGTATGCATTATTTTGTCGACGGCAAGTCTTATACCGACGACCTCGGCAAGACAATGTCTATCGGGGAATTCTATCAGCATATCCGCCGCGGCGCGGATACCTCGACCTCACAGGTATCGGTCGGCGAGTATATCGACCATTTCCGCGAGCTGCTGCTTCAGGGGCATGATATCCTGCATACATGCCTGTCTTCCGGTATCTCCAACACCGTCCAGAGCGCGACTGCCGCAGCGGGAATGCTCAAGGCGGAGTTCCCCAACAGAAAGATCTATATCGTGGACTCTCTGTGCGCTTCCTCCGGCTTCGGTCTGTTCAACGTTCTGCTGGGTCAGAGGCGCGAGGCGGGCGAGGATATCGACAGCCTGTATCAATGGGCGAAGGAGCACCGCAAAGAGGTGCATCACTGGTTCTGCTCCACCGACCTGACCTACTATATCAAGGGCGGCAGAGTTTCGAAGGTCAGCGGCATCCTCGGCGGCATTTTTGAGATTTGCCCCCTGCTGTGCGTCAGCCCCGAGGGCAAGCTGAAGGTCATCGCCAAGGTCAGAACCAAGAAAAAGGTTCTCACTGCGCTTGTCGATAAGATGGAACAGCATGCCGATAACGGCAGAAAATATGACGGTCCATGTTATATCTCTCATTCCGACTGCATCGAGGATGCTCAATTTGTCAAAGCGCTGGTCAAAGAGCGCTTCAAGCATGTCAAGGATGTCTCGATCTTTGATATCGGCACCACGATCGGCGCGCATACCGGCACAGGTACCGTCGCGCTGTACTTCACCGGAAAGGGTGAAAGAGAGGACGCGCGATGAACGCCGCGAGGGCTTTGTCCGGCGACCTGAGAGCAGAACGCAGAAGATATAAGACCCAGCTCCCCGATTATACGCGCGGTGAAGAGATCACCAACATGGTGACCCATATCACGGGCGCAGCGTTCGCAATCGCGGCGATCCCGATCTTGGTCGTAGCGGCGGCAAGGCATCATAATCCGTGGGCGATCGTATCCGGCGCCATCTACGGCGCGGCGCTGCTGATCATGTTCACGGTATCCAGCGTCTACCACGGGCTGCGTCCCGGCGGCGCAAAGCGTGTGATGCGCGTGATCGATCACTGTGACATTTACTTTCTGATCGCGGGCACCTATACCCCGATCCTGCTTGCGGCGATCCGACCGCTCAACCCTGCGCTGGCGTGGTCTATCTTCGGCGTGGAATGGGCGCTGACGGCGATCGCCGTAACGCTCAACGCGATCGACCTCAAGCGCTTTGAAAAGGTGTCGATGGTCTGCTACATCGGCATGGGCTGGTGTGTGATCGCCGTGCTGAAGACGACGATAGAGGCGATGACCGTACAGGGCTTTTTGCTGCTGCTGTTCGGCGGTATCGCTTTCACCATCGGCGCGGTACTCTACGGTATCGGCAAAAAGGTGCGCTATATTCACTCGGTTTTTCATGTGTTCGTTCTGATCGGCTGTGTGCTCCAGTTCTTTGCGATCCTGTTTTTTGTGATGTAGCGGAAAGTGATTATTCAGTGACCTGTGGCAAGTGACAAGTGTCCAGCAGACACCTTTGTGCTTGCGCCGGGTTTAGGATATGTATAATCTTTCATACAGTCAGCTCCTTCGGTCAACGCCGGAGGAGCTGTTATTTTTTCCGTACTGTTATCATATACTATCAAAAAACGGATGGGATGTGGTAGCTTGTACAGGTTCATATCATTTATAACGGTGTTTTTGCTGCTTGCCTGTACGATCACGGCGATCTCAGCGGCGATGTACGAGCCGCCCGCGGCTGAGCCGGAGAAGCAAGCGGTAAATGACGGTGCGACGGAACCTGATGCGCTCCCTGCCGAAGCGCCGACAGAGAGGCCGACGCTGCCCTCGGTAGACGAGCATGCGCAAAGCACACAGGATTACACGCCGCGTCTGACTGCTCCCGATGAGGACGATCCGCGCTACTATTCGTCCGACAACATCTTTTATGCCGCGGATTACGGGATGCCCAACTGTACCTGCTACGCGTGGGGAAGAGCGTATGAGATCAGCGGTGAAAAGCCCGAGCTGTCGCCCTACGACGCCTGTACATGGTATGATTATAATTCTGAATACGAAATATATGATTACGGCGACGAGCCGCGGCAGGGCGCGATCGCCTGCTGGGCGTATGCCGACGGCGGCTCGGGTCACGTAGCTGTTGTAGAGGAGGTGGAGGACGATACGGTGCTGCTGTCCAACTCCGCCTACAGCGGCGATACCTTCTATCTGGACACCGTTCCGGTTGATGATCCGTCTCAGGGCAGGGATAACTGGATCTTTCAGGGCTATATCTATGTGGATCAGTGAAAAGAGGCTATTGCACTGATATGCGATAGCCTCTTTGAATCATATGATGTTGTGCGGATGATCACAATTGAGCGAGCCGGCGCTGCATGAGGGTCGGATCGATGATTTCGACTGCACCGTTTTTGTCGTAATCCGCGTACGACAGCTGTTCCTCGTCCAACTGTGCTAAATGAGCCAGATACCGTTGGACAAGCGTGACGTCGAGGACGGTCAAAGCGCCGTCGCGGTCAACGTCGCCTTCAACGTCTTCGATATCGTCGTTATGGCACAGTGCCTTGATCACAAAGGTGCCGCCGACCTCGTCGCTCAGCTTTGTCTTGTAATAATCCATGACGTCCGTCGGTTTCGTCTGATATCCGATCAGGTAGCTCTGTCCGTAGGTCGAATCCGGCTTGAACAGGTATCTGCCGGCGGTCGTCAGCCATTCGTCGACGCCGATGGTGATGTCGGTGGCGCCGTTCTTTTTGATCTGAATACCGATAGCGCCTTTGCTTTGAGGCGCATCAAAGCCGTAGCATTCTGCACAGATATAACCCTCGTAATCGACGGTCCCCTGCGCCAGCAGCATCCACTGATCGGTGTTGGGTACGGGAACGCCTTGCGTATCGACAGGGATGTAATAGACAGAGTAGGTCGAGCCCTGTGAGGTGGATTCGAAAATGACTTTATCGAGGTGATGATAGCCGTCCGAAAAGTCAAAAACATTCGCATAGGTCATCTTGTTCAAAGAGGAGTTGCCCTGCTGAACATAGTCAAATTCGTAGGTGGCGCCGTAGATCTCGTTCTGCTTGACCTTATTGAACTCCGCCATCGGCTCACAGCCTGTGATGGCATAGCTCGGACCGAAGCGCGAGTCAAACAGGTAATAATCCTCGTAAGAGATCCAGAAATAGCCGCTGTTGCCCCAAGAGCTGCCCCAGCTGTTCTTGCACAGCCACGCACCGGGGGAAGACGGCTGATGACCGCCGGTGAATTCAGTGCGGCTGTAGCTGTCATCCCAGCCGACGATCTCGATCGCGTGACCGTTGAGCTGTCTGGTTTGCAGACCGGACGTATCACAGTAATAGGCGTAAGTGCTGTCATTGAGAAAGGGGGTGTTATAATGAAAGTTGCCGATCACGCCGCCGTAGGTGTAGATCGCGGTTTTGATCGTGTTGCGGTCGCTGCCGTCAAGGTAGATGACAGAATCGACGATCCTGAAGGGTTCGAGAGAGCTCTGTAGAGCGTCATAGTCGGTTTCTGTCTTGTGTTCATCAAACACCGTGTTTGCGACACACCCAAAGGACGTCAGATACCCCAGCGCGATATAAGGATAACCCGCGGAGGTGTAAGTGCGCTGCCAGCCGGTGCCGTCGTCCTTTGTGCAGCCCCAGAAGTTCATGTGCATAGTGGACAGATGGGGTGAAGCCAGCCCCTTTGTCAGGGCTAAGGATTCCAGCGTCGCGGTGGAGCTGTATGCCCAGCAGGTATTATAATACTGCGAACGCACCGGCGTGGTAAAGCCCATATCCGCCGAGCTGTAAGAAGAGGGCAGCGCCGACGTCGGCTTCAAGGTGCCGCCGACCTGAGCGTAATCCGCGGCGACGATGGCGGCTTCAACCTGCGCGCCCGTCCCGGCTCCGTCGATCTGAGCCGCGTCCGAGGACAGCGGTACAGACAGGATGACGACGCCCGCTAAGATCGCGGCGATCATTTTACGTATCATGCAAAACCTCCGTCAAGAGATAATATTTCTATCATACGATAACATGATAATGTTAACATATTTTGTTCGGATTGTAAATAATATCTTTCCGGATAATAATAGAAGCGGTTTTTGCGCATACTATCGAAAAAATCACTGAAAAAACACAATCAGTATCAAAGGGGAAGGGCAAATGGAACGCAGGACTGACCTCGCGGTAGAGGAGCGGGAGCTGCTGGGCGAGGATATCAAAGGCGTAGAGTACAGCGAGGAGGAGATAGCAGGACTGCCGATCGAGCGGCTGCATATCCTGACGCAGCGCGCGGGACAGCTTCTGAAAAAGCCCGTCGGCACCTATATCACCGTGGGGCTGCCGCCGCTGACGGACAACATCCGCGACACCGACAGCCGTGTCAAGGCGCTGTCGGAGGAGATCAGACGGCTGCTTCCCGTAAACGGGCTGGTGCTGGTAGCGGGGTTGGGAAATGTGGAGATCACGCCCGACGCGCTGGGACCGAAGACAGCGTCAAAGGTGCTGGCAACCCGCCATATTCCGGGCGAGATCGCCCGCTCAACCGGACTGGACAGGCTCAGAGCAGTAGCGGTGGTCAATACCGGCGTGACCGGACAGACCGGTATCGAAACGGGAGAGCTGCTGCAGGGCGTCATCAAAAACATCCGGCCATCGGCGCTGATCGCGGTGGACGCGCTCGCGTCGCGTCGGCTCGAACGCCTCGGCTGTACCGTACAGATCTCTGATACGGGCATCGCCCCGGGAGCGGGCGTGGGGAACAGGCGCGTGCGGATCGACGCGGACACGATGGGGATACCCGTGATCGCCGTCGGCGTTCCCACTGTGGTCGACGCGCTGACGCTGGCGTTCGATCTGCTGGATATCGACGGCGAGAAAGAGAGCAGAGAGCTGTCCAAAACCGTATCCCCGCAGGGCAGGAGCATGGTGGTCACCCCCAAGGAGGTCGATCTGCTGATCGACCGCGCGGCACATCTGATTTCACTGTCGGTCAACATGGCGCTGCAATCGGACATCGAAACGGAGGATCTGTTGAATCTGCTTTGATGCGCAGCGACGTTTCATGCTTCGTGTGATCGGCGATAACTCTCATAAAACGAAAAGCGTCCGCATATCCTATACCAATATGTGCAAAAAGGTGAGAGTATGAAGAACCAGAATCGCAAAACAGCGGCGTCTGCTATCGCGCTGACGGTGCTCATGGCGCTGTGTCTGAGCATGGTCGCGTATCGCGCACAGGTCTGCATGGCGCTTGAAGATGAAGCGGCGCTGCTGACGGGCAGGCTGAGCTTCATCAACGGCACCGCAGACGGGACGGAAAATCCCTCGACCTCCGATGAACAGCCCTCTGTACAGACGCCTGCTCGGCCGCTTGCCGAAACACCAACCGCTCAAAGCCCCGAAAAACCGCAGGATAACACCCACGAGGGCGACAGTTATCCCGTCAAGGAGCTGTTGGTCAGCAACGGCAATATGAGCTATGAGAACATCACGATCCGCAACACGACCGATGTGGAGCTCGACGCGGCGTCGCTACTTTCCTCCGAGCTGCCCTTCTCGCTCGACGATAACCATGAGGTGCAGGTGCTGGTGTACCACACCCATACCTGTGAGCGGTATCTCACTGAGGATACAGGCGAATATTACGAAGATTATTATCCCCGTTCGACTGACGGAGAGCTGGGCGTCATGGCGGTAGGCGAGAGGCTCGTCGAAACGCTCAAGGAACGCGGCATCGGCGCGGTGCATGACACAACCCTGCACGATTATCCCTCCTACGAGGGCTCCTATGCCCGCTCGTGGGAGACCATCTGCAAGTACAAAGAAAAGTATCCCTCGATCAAGGTGACCATCGACCTCCACCGCGACGCGATGACCACAGACGAGGGCGTCAAGTATAAGCCGACCTTTGAGCATGACGGCGAAAAGGCGGCGCAGATCATGATTATGGCGGGCTGCGACAGCGACGGCGGTTTTGATTTCTGGGACGAGAACCTGATCTTCGCCATGCAGCTCCAGAAGAAGTGCGAGGATTTGTATCCCGATATGACCCGTCCGCTGAACTTCGGCGAGTATACCTACAACATGAATTTCAACAACGGTTCACTGCTGATCGAGGTCGGCACCGACGCCAACACGGTTGACGAAGCATGCCGCAGCGGCGCGTATCTCGGCGAGGCAATGGCGGATTTACTTCGTTCATAGAATTATGTATGACCCCCCCTCAGAATAAATTATTCATAGTCAAAAGAAAATGGAACGCGGATTCCCCGCAGATTAGGCATAATGTCAAATTCACCGCCCCGGTCTTGCAAAAAGATCGGGGCTTTGCTATAATATGACACGATAAACGGCGAATAGTGAAGAGTAGTAGTGAAGAGTGAAACGCTTATGAAACAGCATCGATGGATCAACAATCTGATATCACTGCTTTTGACCCTGTGTGTTGTCTGTGCTGTCGGCGCGGTCACGGCGTTTGCCGAACCGTTTGACGAACAACTGCAGGAACAGCAGGAAGCTCCGCAGGATGAAACGCCTCAGGATGAAATGCCTCGGGATGAAACGCCTCAGGATGATTTCCCGCAGGACGAAACGCCGCAGGATCAAGAGGAGCAGCCCGAACCCCCTCAGGAGCCTGAACCTCAGGACAACGAGTGGTATGACTATATCTACAGCTATGATGAGAATGCGGTTTCTTCCTATGTCGAGCCCGAGCATCTCGGCGAGCTGCCCGAGGTATCCTCTCAGCAGGTTGTCGAGGCGACCGCCGTGCCGATGCCTACGGTAGCGGTTTCCGATGCATCGCTGTTCTCCGGTATCGTGATGTGGCTGTGCGTCGCACTGGGTATTGCGGTCGTGGTCGGCGTGCTGGTCAGTAAGCGTACCCGCCGCCGCGGAGTTTAATATGCAAATAGGAAATGTCAAACTAAACGGCTATGCCGCTTTAGCGCCGATGGCGGGCGTTGCGGACAGAGCCTTCCGCGAGCTGTGCATGGATTTCGGCGCGGGCTACTGCGTCAGCGAAATGGTCAGCTCCAAGGGCATCGCCTACAACAGTAAAAAGAGCGCTGAGCTGATGGAGATATCCGACAGCGAGCGCCCCTGCGCGGTGCAGATCTTCGGCACAGAGCCCGATACGATGGCGGATGCGGCACGATTTGCGTTACAGTACAAGCCCGAGGTCATAGACATCAACATGGGCTGTCCCGCCCCGAAGATCGCGGGCAGCGGCTCGGGAGCGGCTCTGATGCGCGATCCGGCGCTGTGCGGCAGGATCGTACAGGCGGTTAGCCGCGCAGTGGATATCCCCGTGACCGTCAAGATCCGCGCGGGCTTTGATAAAGATCACATCAATGCCGTCGAGATCGCGAAGATCGCTGAGAGCAACGGCGCGCAGGCGGTGACCGTCCACGGCAGGACCAAGGAGCAGTTTTATGCCCCGCCGGTCGATTACGACATCATCCGCGCCGTCAAACAAGCGCTGACGATCCCGATTATCGGCAACGGCGATATCACGGACGCGAAGTCTGCCGAGTATGTGCTCGATTACACCGGCTGTGATTATCTGATGATCGGACGCGGCGCACTCGGTAATCCGTGGGTTTTCCGCGAGATCAATGAATATTTCGAAAAAGGAATTATTATTGATCCGCCGACCCTTGAAGAAAAATGCGATACCCTTCTGCGGCATATCCGTGCCGTGGTGGAGTATAAAGGCGAATATGTCGGTATGCGCGAAGCGCGCAAGCACACCGCCTACTATATCAAGGGCGTTAAAAACGCCGCAAAGCTGAGAAATCTCGCGTTCTCGATGGAAACGCTCAGCGATCTGGAGAACCTGATAGCGTCCATGTAGGGACGAGCATTGCTCGTCCGTTTGCAGACGCCCCTCTTTCCTATCTGAGGTATGTATTAAATGATGTGTTCGTCATTCTCGGACGACCGATGGTCGTCCCTACGGATAGACAGCATTTATATAGATGAAGAAATGAAAAACTTTGGAGGTATAACATGTACAAGGACTTAATGGATTCGATCGGTTTTGTCAAAAACGTTGATCCCGAGATCGGCGAAGCGATGGACAAGGAGCTGACCCGTCAGCGGCAGAACCTCGAGCTGATCGCCAGCGAGAACATCGTTTCTCCCGCTGTGATGGCGGCGATGGGCTCTGTGCTCACCAACAAGTATGCCGAGGGCTATCCGTCCAAGCGCTACTACGGCGGCTGCTTTGCGGTGGATATCGCCGAGGATATCGCCCGTAAGCGCGCGTGCGAGCTGTTCGGCGCGGAGCACGCGAACGTCCAGCCCCACTCCGGCTCTCAGGCGAACCAGACCGTCTACTTCGCAATGCTGCAGCCCGGCGATACCGTTATGGGTATGAGCCTGTCTGAGGGCGGTCATCTGACCCACGGCTCGCCCGTCAACCTTTCCGGCAAGTACTTCAACTTTGTCAGCTACGGCGTCGATCCCGTGACCCACCGCATTGACTATGATAAGGTGCTCGAGATTGCGAAGGAATGCCAGCCGAAGATGATCGTCTGCGGCGCGTCCGCTTATCCCCGCGCGATCGATTTCAAGAAATTCCGTGAGATCTGCGACGAGGTCGGCGCTCTGCTGATGGTCGATATGGCGCACATCGCGGGTTTGGTAGCCGGCGGTCAGCACGAGAATCCCGTGCCGTATGCCGACTTTGTCACCACCACTACTCATAAGACCCTCCGCGGACCCCGCGGCGGTATGATCCTGTGCAAGGAGCAGTACGCGAAAGCGATCGACAAGGCGCTGTTCCCCGGCATGCAGGGCGGTCCTCTGATGCACATCATCGCCGCCAAGGCGGTTTGCTTCAAGGAAGCGATGCAGCCTGAGTTCAAGGCATATGCAGAGCAGATCGTCAAGAACTGCAAGGCGCTCGCCGACGGATTGACGAAGCGCGGTCACAAGCTGGTATCCGGCGGCACCGACAACCATGTCATGCTGATGGATCTGCGTGAGGACGGTGTGACCGGCAAGGAGCTGGAGCATAACCTCGACGAAGTGCACATCACCGTCAACAAGAACACCATCCCCGGCGAGCCGCTCTCTCCGTTCGTCACCTCCGGTATCCGCATCGGTACCGCCGCCGTGACCACACGCGGTCTCAAGGAAGAGGATATGGACGTCATCGCCGAGTGCATCAGCCTTGTCATCAAGGACTTTGAGGGCAACAAGGATACAGTGAACGCTATGGTAGCGGCGCTGTGCGAGAAATATCCGCTTTACGAATAATATTGTCATTCCGAGGAGCGCAGCGACGTGGGAATTCCCTTGTCAGGAAGCTGTGCTCCTTTTCGTAAATCAACTGCAAATTTTTGTGGGATTGCCACAGCCCTTGAACAGGCATGTTCAAGGACTTCACAATGACAAATGAACCGGAGGAATCCCTATGAACACTCCCCTTGCCGACAGGCTGAGACCCGAATCGCTCGACGATATCGTCGGGCAAAAGGAGCTTTTAGCTCCCGGGAGACCGCTTCGAAAGATCATCGAGAGCGGCAATATCCCCAACCTGATATTCTACGGTCCGTCAGGCGTGGGAAAGACGACCCTCGCCTCCTACATCGCGCGGATCACCAACCGCCGCTTCAAGAAGCTCAACGGCACCACTGCTTCCACCGCCGATATCAAAGAGATCGTGTCCTCCCTGAACACCTTCGAGGGGCTCAACGGCGTGCTCTTGTATCTCGACGAGATCCAATATCTCAACAAAAAACAGCAGCAGACCCTGCTTGAATTCATCGAGAACGGCTCCATCACCCTGATTGCCTCCACCACCGAGAACCCGTATTTTTACGTCTACAACGCGATCCTGTCGCGCTCGACGGTCTTTGAGTTCCGACCTGTTGAGCCTGGGGAAGTGCTCAAAGCGATCGACAGAGCGATCCGTGTGCTCAGCGAGGAACAGGGCAAAGAGATCGTCTTTTCGGATGAAGCAAAGGCGCATATCTGTTCCGCCTGCGGCGGCGACGTCAGAAAATCGCTCAACGCCGTGGAGCTCTGCGTGCTGGCAGGGGACGGGGAAGAGGTCATAACGGTCGATCTCGAGCTGGCAAAATCGCTGACCCAGCGCTCCGGCGCGCGCTATGACCGCGACGGTGACGCTCACTATGACGTGATCTCCGCCTACCAGAAGAGCATGCGCGGCTCCGACGTTGACGCGGCGCTGTTCTATCTGGCGCGGCTGGTCGAATCGGGCGATCTGATCTCCGCCTGCAGGCGGCTGGTCGTCTGTGCGTGCGAGGACGTCGGGCTTGCCTATCCCCAGCTGATCCCTATCGTCAAGTCCTGTGTGGATATCGCGATGCAGGTCGGCTTCCCCGAGGCGCGCATTCCGCTTGCCGACGCGGTGATCATGGTGTGTCTGGCGCCTAAGTCCAACTCCGGCGTGAACGCGATTTCGGCGGCGCAGGAGGACGTGCGGGCGGGGCTGGGGCAGGTCGTGCCCCGTCAGCTGCAGAATGTCCATGCCGACGGTGAAGAACGCGAGGTGAAGGGACAGCATTATCTGTATCCCCACAGCTATCCCAACCACTGGGTATTTCAGCAGTACCTGCCCGACGATGTGCGCAATCACGTGTACTACGAATCCGGCGACAACAAGACCGAGCAGGCGTACAAAATGTACTGGGATAAGATCAAAAACAAATGATTATCCGGAACGTGCATAGAAAAGCGCGGTTATTCAAAGTGTTGCGCATAAAAAATCATTGACCATTTTTTGCGGTGAAATTCAGTTTTCACCGCCTTATTTTTTTCTGTAAAAGTTTGATATATCTTGTATAATTTTCTCTGTGAAAGATTGTGCAACATTAAATGCTCGATAATTCCGAATGAGAAAATTAATAAGCCGATGATTTTGTATAATGATAATAATTAGGTGCAATGTGCGCCTATAAGGAAAATTACATGAAAAAAGGAGGGAACTATCATGAGAGTATCGGGTAAACAGACCAAGCGCGCTGTATCGCTGCTGCTTTGTCTGACGCTGCTGGTGACGATGATGGCGTTGGCGCTGACCGTTCGCGCGGAAGAAGCTGACGAGATCGCCTCGACAGCAGCGGATTCGATTACTTATGACAGCTCAAAAGAGCTTGCCGACACCAGTGCAGCGGGTGATTATATCTACTGTAAGAACACGGCAGGCTGGTCAACCGTGTACGCCTACATGTGGAACAAGGCGTCCGACGGTAACGCGAACGCCGGCTGGCCGGGTGTGAAAATGACCAATGTCAGCGGCAACATCTGGCGCTATCAGCTGTCGACTAACGCTTTGGATATGATCATCTTCAGCGAAAACGGTTCCAATCAGACAGGCAACATGGAATATCCCGGCGCGGGCTATATCTATGACAACTCTTCGAAGCAGTGGAGCGTCTATGAGGTGCAGCCCACCACCGTGACTCCCACCACTGTCACGCCTACCACCGTGACGCCTACCACCCCGCAGCCCACTTCCGGCTCCGATACCGGCAAGACCTATGTCTATTGTGAGAACGAAGCCGGCTGGAGTACCGTGACCGCGTATATGTGGATCAGCGGTACCGAGACCAATAACGCAAGCTGGCCGGGCAAAGCGATGACCAATATCGGCGGCAACACATGGCGCTATGAGGTCACCAACAGCAAATGGGATATGATCATCTTCAGCAACAACGGCGCTGATCAGACTTCAAACCTCAACTTCCCCGGTAAGAACGCTTATTGGTTCAACAAGACGAAAGTATGGGACGTCTACGATACCAATCCCCTGCGGATCGACTCCTTCGAGACAGACACCGAGTCTCCCGTATATGACGGCGTAGCGGTCACGCTGAGCGCAGCGGCGGAGGGTGAGAACCAGTCGACCGTCTATTACAAGTTCTCTATTAAGAACAGCAGCGGCACGACCACCGTGCTGAAGGATTTCAACACCGCGAATTCTGTGCAGTGGATCCCGCAGACTGCCGGCGCCTACACCCTGATCTATGATTTCAAGGACGCCAAGGGAAACACCAATAACCGTACCAAGAGCTTTGTTGTTGAGGACGGCAGCAGTGTGGTGGCGCCTTTCATCAAGACCGTTACCCCGTTCGGCGGCGATATCCCGAACAACCAGAACACTAATATCATCGTATCCGCAGGCGGCGGCAAGACCGGCACCAATCTGCTGTTCTACAAGTACACGATCAAGAATCCTTCCGGCGAGATCGTGAACACTCCGTATTATACGAAGAACACCAGCTATACCTTCAAGCCTACCGTGCTGGGCTTGTATACCGCGACCGTGGACGTACAGGGTTCCGACAACAAGACCGTCCAGCGCAGCTATATCCTGAACAGCGTCGGTTCCGTCGCTCCGACAGACCCGCCCGCGACAGAGCCGCCCGTACAGCCCACGCAGGCTGCTACACAGCCGCCCACACAGCCCAAGCCTACTGATCCTCCTGTGGTTCCCACGGAGCCGGTCGGAACGGTCACCTTGGGCGACGCGGATGACGACGGCGACGTCACGATCCTCGACGTGACCTATATCCAGCGTTATGACGCGAATATCCCGCTGCCCTCGCCGCTGAACGAGCGCAATGCGGATGTTGACGGCGACGAAGACGTCACGATCATCGATGCGACCTATATCCAGCGGCTCATAGCGGGAATCATCAAGAAATTCCCCGCGCAATCTTAAAAGGAGGTAACAGAACATGAAAAAGCTTTCTCGTATTCTGGCGCTGCTGATGTGCCTTGCGATGATCGTATCCGCTGCTGTTATCTCTGCTCAGGCGGCAGATGAAGATATCGCCGACGCTGCGGCTGACGTTGACGTTCAGGATGCGGCAGCTGATGAAGAGCTTGCCGAGACCGCTGCGGACAGCATCATTCTCCATATCGACAGCCCTGACAAGGTGCCGTATCTCTACTATTGGAACGCGCTTCCCACTGATAAGGAAGTCGCTTATCCCGGCGTCAGGCTGACCAAGGATACCTCGATCACGAACGGTTCGAACTGGTATACCTATACCTTCACCAATACCACTAAGATCAACTTTATGATCACCGACGGTACGACCGCGAAGTCCGGCCAGCTCTCGAACGAGCTGACCCGTACCTCAGGCGAGTGGTGGTATACAAAGGAAGGACGCTTCAAGAAGAAGAATCCGTATATCCCCGATGACTATACCTGTGTCGATATGCGTCAGGACACCATCTATTTTGTCATGACGACTCGTTTCTATGACGGCGACAAGGGCAACAACGTCCACTGCTGGGATGACAGTCACGCAAACAACCCCGATTCCGACCCCGCGTGGCGCGGCGACTTCAAGGGTCTTGCCGAAAAGCTCGACTACATCAAGGCGCTGGGCTTCTCCGCCGTGTGGATCACTCCGGTCGTCGAGAATGCCTCCGGCTATGACTACCACGGCTACCACGCGCTCAACTTCTCGAAGGTCGACGCGCGCTATGAGAGCGACGACTTCACCTATGAAGATCTGATCGAAGCGGCTCACGAAAGAGATATGAAGATCATCCAGGACGTCGTTTGGAACCACACCGGCAACTTCGGCGAAAATACTCTTGAACAGCTGTTCGTCAAGGACGACTCCGACCGTACCAAGCTCGGCGACATGAAAGCTACCATGATCCCGACCAAGAAGCTGCTGGACTATAACGGCATCAGCAAGCCTGAGGATTACTGGAAGCTTTCTGACGGTCAGCAGTACGATTCCCGTCTGCAGATCATGAAGCAGACCACCGGACACACCGACATGGTTTCCTACGATAAGGTCGCGAACTCCAACAACTACTACCACAACGGTTACTTCGGCGGCTTCAACTGGGATAACTGGACCAACAAGTACAGCCAGATCGCGGGCGACTGCGTCGACCTCAATACCGAGAACAAGGCGGTCGCCGACTACACCGTAGAGGCGTACAGCCAGTATCTCGACATGGGTGTTGACGGCTTCCGTGTCGATACCGTCCGTCATATGCCGCGTCTGTCGCTGAACAAGTGGTACAACGGTCGTCTGAACGCTGCCGCGAAGTCCGCGGGCAACAATAACTTCTATATGTTCGGCGAGGTTTGCACCCGCTACAACGGCATCTGGTACCGCGAAGCGCAGACAGAGTCTGTACAGTTCTATACATGGGCTGACACCTCTACATGGCTGAACAAGTACACCGATAAGACCGACGCCGATTCCGTCAAGAAGAATCTGCAGGCTTCGATCGATTACAACGACTCCCTGTCGCCGGTCACCAATCCTAAGACCTCTACCAACGCTTTCCTCAACGGTATCAGCTACCATACTCCCAACTACTCGGAAAGCTCGGGTTTAGGCGCGATCGACTTCACCATGCACTGGAACTTCTATGAGGCGGGCAAAGCGTATAACATCGCGCTGTCTGAGGATCAGTACTTCAACGACTCTACTTGGAACGTCACCTATGTCGAATCCCATGACTACTCGCCCGATGAATGCCAGTTCACCCGCTTTACCGGCGGTACGCAGACATGGGCGGAGAACCTCAACCTGATGTTCACCTTCCGCGGCATCCCCTGCCTGTACTACGGCGGTGAGATCGAGTTCCAGAAGGGCAAGCAGATCGACCAGGGCACCAACATTTCTCTGGCGAATTCCGGACGCGCCTACTTCGGCGATAACATCGAGGGTACGATCAACACCACCGGCTTCTCTCAGTACTCCAACGCGACCGGCAAGATGGCGACGACCCTGAACAGCACACTCGCGAAGCACCTGCAGAAGCTCAACGCGATCCGCCGTGCGGTTCCCGCGCTGCAGATGGGACAGTATACCACTAACAGCAACTATGTCAGCGGCAATATGGCGTACATCAGACGCTACACCGGCAGCTATACCGATCACGACGGCACAAGAAACGTAGACTCTGTCGCCTGTGTGACCGTTACCAGCGGCGCTACCTTCAAAAACCTTCCGGGCGGCACCTATGTCGACGCTGTTACCGGCGATAAGAAGACGGTTTCCTCCGGCGGCTCCTTCTCCGTAGGCGATATCGGTAAGGGCAATATGCGCGTTTATGTCCTTCAGAACAGCAATTCCAAGGTCAACGGCGCGATCGGACCTTCCGGTCAGACTTACCTCAAGTAATGATACAAAACGGTCATTGCGAGGGCTTTAGTCCGCAGCGATCTCAACCGAAACGAAATGAACATGCTCCCCTCTCCGCGAGGGGAGCATTTTTATATTGATTTTACCTTTCCTCTGTGCTATAATACTACAGAATAGGGAAAAATTGCCTTGTTATGCGGTTGAGATTGCCGCATAAAAGACGTGCGCGTCCTCGCAATGACAATTTTGTGAAAGGAATATGAAACATGAATGCAAACATCTATCGCTCCGTGACCTGCGGAGACCTGAGAGAAAACCATATCGGAGAAGAGGTGCGCCTCGCCGGCTGGGTGGAGAATATCCGCGATCACGGCGGCGTGATGTTCCTCGATATCCGCGATCAGTACGGCGTGACGCAGGTCGTCGTCCATGACGACGCGCTCTTAGAAGGCGTCAACCGCGAGTGCACCGTTACGATCTCCGGCAAGGTCGTCAAGCGCGACGAGGATACGATCAACAAGAAGATCGCCACCGGTACCGTTGAGGTCACCGCCGACACGCTCACCATCCTCGGCAAGTGCAAAAACAACCTGCCCTTTGAGGTCGTTACTTCCACCTCTACCAATGAGGACGTTCGCCTCAGATACCGCTTCCTCGATCTGCGCAACCCCAAGGTGCATGACAAGATCATCCTGCGCTCACAGGTGATCTCTTACCTGCGCAGTAAGATGAGCGAGATGGGCTTTTTGGATATCGCTACCCCCATCCTCGGCGTGTCCTCTCCCGAGGGCGCGCGCGATTATCTGATCCCCTCCCGCAAGCATAAGGGCAAGTTCTATGCCCTGCCGCAGGCGCCGCAGATCTTCAAGCAGCTGTTGATGGTCTCCGGCTTTGATAAGTATTTCCAGATCGCGCCGTGCTTCCGCGATGAGGACGCCCGCGCCGACCGCTCTCCCGGCGAGTTCTACCAGCTCGACTTTGAAATGGCGTTCGCGACCCAGGAGGACGTTTTTGCGGTAGCGGAAGAGGTCCTCTACTCTACCTTCAAGAAATATTCTGATAAAGAAATATCCAAGCCGCCCTTCCGACGCATCCCGTATGCTGAGTCTATGCTGAAATACGGCACCGATAAGCCCGACCTGCGCAACCCGCTGGAGATCGTTGAGATCTCCGATATGTTTGAGGAGACAGACTTCAAGCCCTTCCTCAAGAAGTGCGTCCGCTCGATCAACGTCCCGGGCGCTGCGTCCTGCTCCAAGAGCTGGTTCAAGAAGATGGAAGAGTTCGCGCTCTCCATCGGCATGAAGGGTCTGGGTTATGTCAAGGTCACTGATGAACTGCTGTTCGACGGCCCGATCGACAAGTTCTTGAAGCCCGGCGACAGGGAAGAGCTGATCAAAAGAAACGGTTCCAAAGCCGGCGACGTGATCTACTTCATCGCCGATACCGCCGCCGACGCGCCTAAGCTCGCGGGTCAGATTCGCACCGAGGTCGCGACCCGTCTCGACCTGATCGACAGGAGCCGCTTTGAATTCTGTTTCATCGTCGATTTCCCGATGTTCGAGCAGGATGAAGAGACCGGTCAGATCATCTTTACCCACAACCCGTTCTCGATGCCGCAGGGCGGCATGCAGGCACTGCTGGAAAAGGATCCCTGCGACGTCCTCGCCTACCAGTACGACATCGTCTGCAACGGCGTGGAGCTTTCCTCCGGCGCTGTGCGCAACCACGATATTGAGATCATGAAGAAGGCGTTTGCAATCGCCGGCTATAGTGAGGACGACCTGAAAGCGAAGTTCCGCTCGCTCTATACCGCGTTCCAGTACGGCGCGCCGCCCCACGCGGGCATGGCGCCCGGCGTCGACCGTATGCTGATGCTGCTGACCGAGGAGGAGAACATCCGCGAGGTCATCGCCTTCCCGATGAACAGTAATGCGCAGGATATCCTGATGGGCTCGCCCGGCGAGGTCAGCGAGCAGCAGCTTAGAGAAGTGCATATCAAGATTCGCTGATACGTAAAGCCCCCCTTTCCTAAGGGGCTGACTCGGACACTTGTGTCACGCGACTGGGGGTTGCTGTACGAAGGCAACCTTTCTGTTCACATATAACGCAACCCTCCGCCCTATCGGGCACCTCCCTTAGGAAAGGGAGGCTTTGAGAAAGGAATATATTATGATAACCAGAGAAGACATCGAGAACATCGCCCTGCTTTCGAAGCTGTTCGTCGATGAAAAGGACATCGACAGCCTGACCGAGGAGATGCAGAAGATTGTCGCCTTTGCCGACACGATCAACAGCGTCGAGGTCAACAGCGGCGAGTTCGATAATATCAATAATTTGCAGAACGCCTTCCGCGCGGATGAGGTAAAAGAATCCTTACCCGTCGGGGAGATCCTCAAAAACGCCCCCGAGCAGGCGGAGGATCACTTCCTCGTCAGAAAGAGAGCGTGACATGGGACAGATCAAACGCATCCATGAGATGCTCCAAAACAAAGAAATATCCTGCGTCGAGCTGACCAAACAGTTCCTTGACGCGATCGAAAATGCGAATAAAGAATTAAACGCTTATATCACCGTTACCCCCGAGGTCGCTTTGGCTCAGGCTGAAAAGGTCGATCAAAAGATCGCAAACGGAGAAGAGATCGGTCTGCTCGAGGGCATCCCGATGACACTCAAGGACAATATCTCCACCAAGGGGATCGAGACCACCTGCGCGTCCAAGATCCTGACGGGCTACAAGCCTATCTATGACGCGACCGTCTATGAGCTGCTCCAAAAAGAGGGCGTCGTCATGCTCGGCAAGACCAACATGGATGAGTTCGCGATGGGCTCCTCCTGCGAGACCTCTTACTTCGGCGGCGCAAAGAACCCCCACAGCCTCGACCATGTGGCAGGCGGCTCGTCGGGCGGCGTCGCGAGCGCTGTCGGCGGCAACTTAGCTGTCTACGGCTTGGGCTCCGATACCGGCGGCTCTATCCGCCAGCCAGCTTCCTTCTGCGGCATCGTCGGCTTGAAGCCCACCTACGGCGCGGTATCCCGCTACGGTCTGATCGCCTACGCGTCGTCCTTTGACCAAATCGGACCCATCACCCACGACGTGGAGGACGCGGCGATCGTCTTTGACGCGATCGCAAAGTATGACGAGCGCGATTCTACCTCGCAGGGCAGCGAGCCGACGCTCCCGACCCTGTATGACGATATATGCGGCAAGAAGATCGGCATCGCCAACCAGTACCTCGACGGCGTTCGCGAGGACGTTAAGCAGGCTGTATTGGACGCGGCGAAAGCCTATGAGGATATGGGCGCCGAGATCGTGTATTTCGACTTTCCCGAGCTGCAGTTCGCCCTGCCGTGCTACTATATCCTCGCAATGGCGGAGGCTTCGTCCAACCTCGGACGCTACGACGGCATCCGTTACGGCTACAAGGCGGAGCACTATAACGGCACCCACGACATGATCTGCCGTACCCGCAGCGAGGGCTTCGGCAAAGAGGTACAGCGCCGTATCCTGATGGGTACTTATGTTTTGTCCGCAGGCTACTACGACGCTTACTATAAGAAGGCGGTCAACCTGCGCGGCGCGATCGTCGAGGCGTTCGACAGAGCGTTTGCGGTTTGCGACGCGATCTTAGCGCCGACCGCTCCCGTCACCGCGTTCAAAAACGGTTATCTCTTCGGTGAAGAGACCGACCAGATCGAACAGTATCTTTCCGATATCTGCACTGTACCCGTCAACACCGCGGGTCTGCCCGGCGTTTCCATCCCCTGCGGCGCGGATAAGGACGGTCTGCCCATCGGCATGCAGCTGATCGGCAAGAAGTTTGATGAGAAAACCATCCTCAACCTCGCTTACCAATACGAGCAGGCTGAGCACAAATTTATCGAAACAAAGTGGGGTGTCAAGCTGTGAAATACGAACTGGTAGCGGGCTTTGAGACCCATGTAGAATTACAGACCAATACCAAGATCTTCTGTTCCTGCACCACCAAATTCGGCGGCGAACCCAACACCCACTGCTGTCCTATCTGTATCGGCTTGCCGGGAACCCTCCCGAAGCTGAATGAAAAGGTTGTGGAGTACGCGATCATGGCGGGGCTCGCGACCAACTGCGAGATCGCCGAGATCGCCAAGATGGACCGCAAGAACTACTGCTATCCCGATCTGCCGAAGGCGTATCAGATATCCCAGTACGACAAGCCGCTGTGCGAGCACGGATTTATCCAGCTTTCCAATGGAAGAAAGATCAGGATCCTTCGTATCCATATCGAGGAGGACGCGGGCAAGCTGATCCACAACCACGGCGACACTTACGTTGATTATAACCGCGGCGGCGTTCCGCTGATCGAGATCGTCACCGAGCCGGATTTCCGCAGTATCGACGAAGCCAAGGAGTATGTCGAAAAGCTCCAGCAGACCATGCGCTACATCGGCGTTTCCGACTGCCGCATGCAGGAGGGCTCCATGCGCTGCGACGTGAATATTTCCGTCCGTCCCGAGGGGTCTGAGAAGCTTGGCACCCGTACCGAGATCAAGAACATGAACTCCATCACCAATATTGCGAAGGCGATGGAATACGAATTTGAGCGTCAGGTCGAGCTGATTGAGAGCGGCGGCGCGGTCGTGCAGGAAACCCTGCGCTACGACGACGCGACCGGTACCACCTCCTCCATGAGATCGAAGGAGGACGCCCATGACTACCGCTATTTCCGCGAGCCGGATCTGGTCACGATCAACGTACCGCGTGACAGAGTGAAAGAAATCGAGGCGCGCCTCCCGGAGCTGCCTGAGCAGAAGTTCAGGCGCTATACCGAGGAGTACGGCATCCCCGAAAAGGACGCCGCTCAGCTGACCAAATACCGCAGTATCTCCGAGTATTTTGACAAGGCGAGCGAGGGACTGAAATCCCCCAAGACCGCGTCGAACTTCATCATCGGTCAGATCTTCCGCAGACTCGAAACCGAAGCGGACAAGGAAGCGCTGGATATCAAGACCTCCGCGGAGCAATTGAACGAGCTGTGCAAGCTGCTCGAGAGCGGTAAGCTCAAAAACAACCTCGCCAAAACCGCTTTGGAGAAAATGCTCGATACCGGCAAGCCGGTAACCGAGTTCGTCAGCGAATCGGATATGGCGGGTCTTGACGACGCGACCTTGACGGAGTATTGTCAAAACGCGATCAACGCCATGCCCGCGGCGGTCAGCGACTACAAAAACGGCAAGGAAAAAGCGCTGATGGCGGTGCTGGGCAACGTGATGAAGCAGAGCCGCGGACGCGCTGACGCACCCACTGTGATTGCAAAGCTCAAGGAGCTGATCGGATGAAAAAGCTGATGGTTGATAAACTGATATGAGGGGGAGAATGTTTTTATGAGTGTATCGACGATCTTACTGATCGTATTGGCGCTGCTGCCTGCAGCGGGACTGTTGTTCTATATTTATAAAATGGATCGGGTAGACAAAGAGCCCAAGGGTCTGCTGACAGGTCTTTTCTTTATCGGCGTCGGCTCCGTTATACCCGCGATGATCTTAGAGATGCTGCTGCATTCGTGCCTGAACGCGCTGTTTTTCGGCGTGTTCAGCAGTGATGAACCGACGTATTTTTCCGGCGGTGTCACGCAGTTTTTCTATTATCTGCTTTATTCCTTTGTCATTATCGCCCTGATCGAAGAGGGCTGCAAGTGGCTGTTTGCGTTCCTGCTCACCCATAAGAGCAAAAGCTTCAACTGCCTGTTTGACGGTGTGGTATATACGGTGTTCGTATCGCTTGGATTTGCCGCCGCGGAGAACATTCTCTATGTGTTCCAGTACGGTATCGGCAACGCGATTGCGCGTATGCTCACCGCCGTGCCCGGACACTGCTTTTTCGGCGTGATCATGGGCTATTTCTACAGCAAATGGCATCTCACTCATCAGGCGGGACAGCTGGAAAGCCACCTGCGTATGAACAGGATTATTCCTGCGGGCGCATCGAATTTCCGCTCGGGCGGCTTGCTGGTTTTGAGCATTATTGCACCGACCTTGGCGCACGGCTTTTATGATTTCTGCGCTTTGATGGATCATTGGATCTATATCATCCTTTTCCTTCTGTTCATGGGATTCTTATACTTCCTGTGTTTCCGCGGCGTCTCCAAGCTGAGAAAGATCGATGCACACAACAGCTATCTGAGCATGGCGATGGTGCTCAAGAAGCATCCTCAGGCTGCTGCATACGTCAGCACAATGCCGGAGTATTCCATCTATTTCTATCAGCCGGCGGTACAACAGCCCATGCCCGTACAGCCGGCTCAGCCGGTACAAGGCAGTGCTCCCTACGGTCAGCCCGTGCAGGGCAGCGCGCCTTATGCGCAGCCGGTTCAAGGTAATCAGCCTTATGCGCGCCCGGTGCAGGGCAACGCTCCCTACGGTCAGCCCGTGCAGGGCAATCCGCCCTATGAGCATCCCGTTCAGCAGCAGGGGTATGATCCTAATCGCCCGAACGGACCTAAGTTTCCCGATAACTGAATAGGATATAAATACCGCCTACGGAAGCCCCGCAGGCGGTTTGTGCATTATATGCAGTTTGTGATTCGTTATTTGTTCAGCTTCGCGTAGGTTTTAGTAAGGAACCTTTCCGCGTCTACGGTGAAGCGCGTGTGTGTGCCTCTGCCGATCAGTCCCGCGTTGTCAAAGACCTCGACCGCAAAGTCGAGCCGTCTGCCGTCAACGGCGGTCAGCGTGCTTTTGCACAGGATGGACGCGCCCAAGGGTGAGGCGACGAGGTGTTCGATCTCGACCTTTGTGCCGACCGAGGTGATCCCTTCGTCCAGCAGATCTTCGACGCTTTCAGCACAGCAGCCCTCCACCAGCGCGATCATCGCGGGGGTGGCGAACACACGGAGCGTGCCGCTGCCCATAGCGAGGGCGGTGTTCTCGATCGTCACGGCTACGGATTTTTCGTTGGTGATACCGGAAGTGATAGGGGGCATAGTATAATTGTTCCTTTCGTATTATATACAGGAAATGAATAAAACAGCGCATTGGCGTTGCCCCCTCTGACGAGGGGGTTGGGAGAGAGATAAAGCAACATAACAGTAATAATCCGCTGTATGACTCAAGCCGTCATTTATATTATTATTGCTTACGGTATTGAGTCAGGCGCATCAGTTCTATTATTCCGTTGCGTTATCTCTCCCCCGCGAATTAAAGCATATTCACTTTCAAGGATTCTACTCGCTTGCCCCCTCGTCAGAGGGGGCTGATTTACTATTACTCGTACTCTACGACGTTGACCCAGCGGTCAAGAAAATCCTGTTCCTCCGCTTTGCCCTTGACGCTCTGGGTACAGGCGACAATGGGCATCCAGCGCTGTACATACTGCTTTGCGGTGTCGGTCTTTTTGCAGAACAGATTGAGATATTTTTCCGCTGTTTCGTCCATGCCCTTGAGACAGAACAGCATATAGGTGCGCGCCGCGTCAGCCGCCGCGTTGCCCTGCGTGACATGCGACCAATCGAGGATATAGTAGCTTTCACCCGGAGTAATAATAATATTTGAAGGGGTGAAGTCGCCGTGGCAGATCTTCTTGTGATCCTTCATGCTTTCGAGCCGCGTGTGCAGCTCATAGCGGGTCGTCGCATCAAAGCGGCTCGCCGAGATCTTGCGGTTGAATTTATCCTTGATCTTATTCAAGAGGGGCGCTTCCTTGCTGAATATCTCCTTCTGGATCTCGATGAAAACGTCGAGGTATTCGTCGAGCTTGTCGGGATTTTCTTCCATCAGCTTTGCGAGGGTCTTGCCGGGGATATACTCGGTGCGGATCGCCCACTTGCCGTCGATCTTGCTGACCTCGAGGAGCTTCGGGACGTTCAGCCCTGTTTCTTCGATGCGCGCCTGATTCAGGGCTTCGTTGAGGATATCCGCCTTGCTGTAGTCGCTGTCAAATACCTTTAAAACGGTGTCGCCGTCTTTATAAATGACCTTTTTGGAACGCTGTGCTAAGATTTCATAGTTAGTATCGCTCATAATGTGCCTCCTTATACGTCTTTATGTTCGCCGTAGTAGGCGTTCAGATACATCTGCTTGATTTCACTAATCAGCGGATAACGCGGATTCGCGCCCGTGCACTGATCGTCGAACGCCTGCTCGCTCATCTCGTCGAGGGTGGAGAGGAAGGCTTCTTCATCGGGCACATAGTCGCGGATGGTCTGCATGATGCCGATCTCCGTCTTGAGGGCGGTGATGCGGTCAAGCAGATTTTGGAGCTTCTCTTCGTCATCCTTGCCGCCGATACCGAGCGCTTCCGCGACCTCTGCGTATCTGCGCAGGGTATGCGGATGATCGTACTGGGAGAAGGTGCCCATCTTGGTCGGCGCTTCCTTACTGTTGAACAGCAGCACTTCGTTCATCATCAGCGCGTTCGCGACGCCGTGAGGGATGTGGTGGAAGGCGCCGAGCTTGTGCGCCATCGAGTGCATGACGCCGAGGAAGGCGTTCGCAAAAGCCATACCTGCCATCGTAGCGGCGTTCGCCATCTTTTCTCTTGCTTCTTTATTCGGAACGCCCGTGACAGCGCTCTCATATGCCTTGGGCAGATACTCAAAGAGAACCTTCAGAGCTTGCAGAGCCAGACCGTCGGTGTAGTCAGTCGCCATGATGGAAGCGTAGGCTTCAAGCGCATGCGATACCGCGTCGATACCCGAAGCAGAGGTCAGACCCTTCGGCGCGTTCATCATCATGTCCGCGTCGACGATCGCCATGTCGGGCAGCAGCTCATAGTCCGCCAGCGGATACTTGATACCGCTCTGTTCATCGGTGATGACCGCGAAGGGAGTCACCTCACTGCCTGTGCCCGCAGAGGTGGGGATGGCGATGAAATATGCCTTGTCGCCCATGTGCGGGAAGGTGTAGACGCGCTTGCGGATATCCATGAAGCGCATTGCCATGTCCTCAAAATCGACCTCGGGATGCTCATACAGCACCCACATGATCTTCGCGGCGTCCATCGGAGAACCGCCGCCGACCGCGATGATGACGTCGGGCTTGAAGCTCTCCATCAGCTTCGCGCCCATCTTCGCGCAGGCGAGGGTAGGATCGGGAGCGACCTCGCTGAACGTGGTGTGCATAATTCCCATTTCATCCAGCTTCTGCTCGATCGGCTTGGTGTAGCCGTTTGCGTACAGGAAGCTGTCGGTGACGATAAACGCCTTTTTCTTATTCATGACGCTGCCTAATTCATCGAGTGCGACGCTTAAGCAGCCCTGCTTCATATATACCTTCTCAGGCGCTCTGAACCAAAGCATATTGTTCCTCCTCTTGGCAACGGTTTTGACATTCAGCAGATGCTTGACGCCGACATTCTCGTGGATCGAGTTGCCGCCCCATGAACCGCATCCTAAAGTGAGCGAGGGGGCAAGGCGGAAGTTGTAGATGTCGCCGATACCGCCGTGTGAGGAGGGGGTGTTGACCACGATACGGCAGGTCTTCATGCGCTCCATGAACTCGTCGAGGACTTCCTTGCGGGTCAGCTCGTTGATATAGATGGATGAGGTGTGACCGTAGCCGCCGTCGGCGATCAGCTGTTCGGCGTTGTTGAACGCTTCTTCGACGGTATCGTATTTGTACATCGCCAGCACCGGGGAGAGCTTTTCGTGAGCGAATTCCTCGCTGATGTCGACGCTTTCGACCTCACCGATCAGCACCTTGGCGTTTTCGGGAACGTCTACGCCGGAAAGCTTCGCGATCTTATAGGCGCTCTGACCGACGATCTTCGCGTTCAGGGAGCCGTTGATGATGATAGTTTTGCGGACTTTATCAAGCTCGTCCGGCTTGAGGAAGTAACAGCCGCGGTATCTGAACTCGTTTTTGACCTGATCATAGATAGAGGACGGCACGTGCACGCTCTGCTCGGAGGCGCAGATCATACCGTTGTCAAAGGTTTTAGAGTGGATGATGGAGTTGACGGCGAGGATGATATCGGCACTCTCGTCAATGATAGCGGGAGTATTGCCCGCGCCGACGCCGAGGGCAGGTTTGCCGGAGCTGTATGCCGCCTTGACCATGCCGGGTCCGCCGGTGGCGAGGATGATGTCAGCCTCCTTCATCAGGGTGTTGGTCATGTCGAGAGACGGGATATCGATCCACGCGATGATGTCTTCGGGAGCGCCCGCTTTGACGGCGGCGTCCAGCACGATTTTCGCGGCATCGATCGTGCTCTTTTTGGCGCGCGGGTGAGGGGAGATGATGATGCCGTTGCGGGTCTTTAAGGAGATCAGGCACTTGAAGATGGCGGTAGAGGTCGGGTTGGTGGTCGGGATGACCGCCGCGACGACGCCGATCGGCTCTGCGACGCGCACCATGCCTGCCGCCGCGTCCTCCTCAATCACGCCGCAGGTCTTGGTATCCTTATAGGCGTTGTAGATATACTCGGAGGCATAGTTGTTCTTGATGACCTTGTCCTCCACAACGCCCATGCCGGTCTCGGCTACAGCGTCCTTCGCGAGCGACAGACGCGCTTTGTTTGCCGCCAGCGCCGCCGCCTTGAAGATGGCGTCCACCTGCTCCTGCGTATAAGTGCTGAATTGCTCCTGCGCCTTGCGGACGTCGCCGATCTTGCGCTCCAGCGCCGCTACGCTGTCTACCAAATACTTTTCTTGATCCATAGGGATTCCTCCTTACTTTTGGGGCTTATACTGAATATTCAATATTGATTCATGCAATCCGCACACAAGAATTGCACAGCATTTTAATGTTTATTTATCAGACAATATAGATTCGCAGACGTCAGTCCGAGACGGAAAAAGGCACATACGTCCCGCCCCATTCGACTGCGGTAAAACCGCTTCTCTGCGCTTTCGGCAGCGTCTGGGCAGGGATGTCGACCACTTCATCCGAGCTGTACCATGCCATGAACACACGGATGGTCGTATCGGGCTGCGGACTGATGCTCAGCTGTGCCGCGTCGGTATACGCCTCGGTCTGGAACGAAATGACGTTGTAGGGATTCTTTTTCATGAGCGGCAGCCAGAAGCCGATGAAATCCTCCGTTTCCGTGTCGTTGAGTCCCATCTCTGCCAGCGACTCTTTGAGGAACGCTTCGGTATCACTGCCTTCAATGCAGAAGCCCGTTGAGAAATCATATTCTGTGTTAAGCTTGCCCTCCCAGAAGAGGTAAGGATAGATCCTGCCATCCTCGGCGGTCAGTGTGCCGTCGGGAGCGGCGGTGACTGTCCAGCCGTCCTCATACGCGGGCTTTGTATACAGGAAAGAGCCGTTCAGATCGAGCTTAACGCCGACCTCGGTCTCCTCTTCGGGATACAGATAGATAACGGGCTTGTAGCAGACATAGGGGTCGGGAACTGTCCACGGATAAGAAACAGACAGCAGATCAGCCTCTGCCCGCAGAGGAAAATCCTCGAGATTGCTTTCGGGATAATAAATGTTGTCGAAGGTGCATCCGATTTCATCGCCTACGCCGAATTGACCGAATAATAATCCGCTTCTGCCGTCGACGCCGTTGATCTTATAGATGTAATTGTATTCTTCCGAGTACGCATAGAAGCATGTCCGGCAGATTCTGATAATGAGAAGCCGTTGGGCTGCATCTATATAGTCGGCTCGATAAGCTTCGGACTTATCAAACCACGGAATTACCTCCTGACCGACGTTCAGCTGAATACTCGTATTATTCAGCCAGCGCTGGATACCGGTCACGTCGATGATCGTCACCTCGCCGTCCTCATCGGCGTCGGCGGTATCTTTGTTAAAGTCAAACGGGAGCCTGACGCCTAACAGCGCCCTTTGTATCCATGTCGCGTCGATGATCGTGACGACCTGATCGCCGTCCGCGTCGCCGATGATATGCAAAGCCGTCTGAGCGTCGGTATCCGTCTCGGCGTCGACGGTTTCAGCGTATGCAGGCACAGCCGCAAAGCATAACAGGCTCGCGAGCGATAATAATAAAGCGGTGATTTTTTTCATGAGGATTCCTCCTGTTCAGTAAAGCAGATAGATCATTTGTCAGCGTCATATCACATCGGTTGAGATTGCCACACCCCGCAAGAGGGGGTTCGCAATGCCTATTATCATAAGTATAGCATATGCGTCTGCGGCTTTCAATTTGCATAAGCACCAAAGAAAAAGCGGGATTTTTGATGTTTATAGACATATTGTTATTTTTTTAACAAAGTAATCGAATACAAAAAAGCACCGCTGTTATTCAGCAGTGCCGTATCGTCTTATTCATCGTCGTCATTGTCTTCATCGTCTTTTTTCTTTCGGTTGCTGCGCATCACGATCACGACGCCGACCAGCGTCACGACGACGCACGCGATGGCGATATAGCTGGAGACCTGACCGAATACCTTTTCGGACAGCAGCAGCGAGATACCCATCAGCAGGATGCTGACAGCTAACAGACCGATCAAAACGAACAGTATGGTAAAGTATTTCTTTTCCATCATTTTCTCCCATCATCAACGGCGTCGGCTATGCGCGCAAAATCTTCCAACGTCAATCTCTCGGCGCGGGCGGTTTCATCCACCCCCGCTGTTTTCAGTATAGCACGAACGGCGTTCTTGTCAAGAGAAAGCGACGAAGAAAGTGAATTCAAAACCGTTTTTCTTCGCTGGGCGAACGCCGCCCGTATCACTTCAAAGAAGGTCTTTTCATTTTTCGGATGCACGACGGGCTCATGGAGTCTGAGCCGGATGACCGACGAGTCCACCTTCGGCGCGGGCAGGAACGAGCCTGCCGAAACATGGAACAGCAGCTCGGGCGTGCAGTAATAGCGCACCGCTGCGGTGATCGCGGAGCTGTCGCGCGTGCCGGGCTCGGCGCACAGCCGCACCGCCGCTTCCTTTTGCACCATGACGGTGATCGAGGTGATCGGCAGCCTGTCCTCGAGCAGCTTCATGATCACGGGCGAGGTGATGTAATAGGGGAGGTTGGCGCACACGGCGACCTCCATGCCGCCGAATTCCTCGGCGATCAGACGGTGCAGGTTGAGCTCCAGCACATCGGCGTTGACGACCTTGAGGTTGTCGTAATCTCCGAGCGTTTCCTCCAGCACGGGCAGCAGGCGCTTGTCGAGCTCCACAGCGACGACCTTATCCGCGCGCTCCAGCAGCTCTTTGGTCAGCACCCCGATGCCGGGTCCGATCTCCAGCACGGCACGCGTGCCCTTTTTTTCTCTCTGTAAAGCTGCTTCGGCGCGGAGTCCATTGTTACTATCAATCGCAGCTTCTGCCATCCGCGGACAGACCGACGGATTGATCAGAAAATTCTGTCCCAGCGCCTTCGAGAAGGTGAACCCGTGCCGCCCCAGCACGTCCCTGATTGTGCTTATATCTGTAAGTCTTTCCATGCGAGGGTGCGCAGTCCTTTCGGGTATTTATTCTTGAGGTGACCGTCCACCGCCTTGCCCAGTCCCAGTGTGATGCCGTTGACCGTCGCTGCGCCCCAGCCGTTGATCCAGTGGTCGATCTCCAGCTCCTCGCCGCTGATATAGCGGGCGCAGATCGTGTCCTCACAATCCATAATCAGCCTGCGCTTGAACTCATACGGGGTCAGCGAGGTCGCGAGGTTGTGATGCGGCTCGATACGGTTCTTTTTAAAGTCGCCCAGCTTGACGCCTGCGCGCAGGATGTTCATCCCCTCCATACCGGGCAGCAGCTCGGTATCGGGCAGGTTGAGGATACGCTCGTCGATCACATGATAGTGACGGAAGCCGACGTTGCGCAGGATGTCGGCAATAAACCTTTCGATCTCTAAACGTTCTTCACGGGTCGGCTCCGTATAGCGGAACATGTCGCCCTTGTACGCCCTGCCCTTCTTTTTGCGGAACTTGGCGACAAAATGTCCCTCGCCGCCGTGGAAGGGATAGATGCGGATAGCATAGTCGAGCGTCGGTGTGCCGAAGCGGCAGCCGGTGTCGATGAGCTCGAACTCGGGATGCTCTTTCAGAAAATGCCGGACAACGCCCTCGTTCTCGTCGGGGGAGAAGGTGCAGGTGGAATAGACCATCTCGCCCTCGGGTCTGACCGCCTTGGCAGCGCAGTCCATGATCGCCTTCTGCCTTTCGGCGCAGGATAAGCTGTGCTCTACCGACCATTCGTAGATGGCTTCCTTATCCTTGCGGAACATGCCCTCGCCGGAGCACGGCGCGTCGACCAGCACCTTGTCAAAGAAGCCTTCGAGCCTTGTGCACAGCGTCTCAGGCGCCATGTTGGACACCACGGCGTTCTTGACGCCCATGCGCTCGATATTTGACAGCAATATATGCGCTCTGGGACGCACGATCTCATTCGCCCACAGCAGTCCCGTTCCGGAGAGCTCAGCGGCGATCTGGGTGCTTTTGCCGCCCGGAGCGGCACACAGGTCAAGCACCTTGTCGCCCGGTCGGACACGCAGCGCGGTTACCGCGCTCATCGCCGACGGCTCCTGCACATAAAATGCGCCCGCGTGATGCAGCGGATGCTTGCCGAGCTTATCGACGTCGACATAGTATCCCGTCTCGGCGAACGGTACCTGTCCGCCCGCAAAGGACAGCAGCGGCAAGAGCTCCTCGGGCTGCATCTTCAGCGTGTTGACGCGGATCGCTTTGTAGGCGGGCTTGTCCACCGTTTCCAGAAAGCGGTCATAGTCCTCGCCCAGAACCGTTTTCATGCGCGCAAAATAATCGTTCATTTTCATAATAAATCGCCTCTTTTCGGGAATACTGATGATATGTTAAAGGAGGTGTCAGCATGAGCAAGTCCAAGAAAAGCGCAAAGAAGGACAATGCGCAGAATACTCAGAACAGTACGCAGAACAGCGAGAACAATATGAGCTACGCGACCGACAAGCAGTCGGAAAAGACGACCGACTGTCACGGCAGCTCGGCAAAGGATTGCGGCGAGAGCAACTGCCGATAAGCGAGGGCACGACCTCGTGCCCTACATATTTTCAGATCAATAGCCTAATTTCTCGCCGACGAAGATGACCTTGATCCTGTCCTTGTGACGCTGGCGCGCGGAGATGACATAGTTGCAGCAGATGCGCTGGGGGCTTTTGCAGCCGTCGCACATGTAAGAAGCGTCGCATCCCGTTGCGAGGCATTCGCCCTCCTTCGCGCAGTAGGTCTCACAGTTCAGGCGCTTGGTGTTCTTCGGCGCGGCAATTGTTTTCAGACGGGTGACTGCTTCATCCAGATCCTTGACGATCTTGTTGTATCCGCAAATGAAGATGACCTGCTTGGGTCCGAAGAGGATCGCTGACACGCGGTTACTATTGCCGTCCACATTATACAGCAGACCGCCTTCGGTCACTGCATTGGCGCTGGCGAGAAAGGTGTCCGCAAAGTACGCCTTGCGGTAGATTTCCTGAATTTCCTCGGGAGTTTTCGCCTTGGAGCGGTCATAGTAGGTGTACGCGCCGCTGTTCAGCAGCTCGGTCACGCCGCATTCACCGAGGGTCACTGAGCCGCCGTGGGTGACGGTCTCTCCCTTGTTCATCAGCGTTTTCAGGAGCGGCACGACCTCTTCCTTGGTCTCAACATAGTATGCCGCCATGTTGTTGGAGCGCAGGGCTTCCATCGTTCTGTCGATCCTTTTCATCATGGTTTCATCCATTGTAATATACCTCCGAATCTGTATACACAGCAAAGCCGTGCGTTATATCGACATTATAACACACGGCTGTTTT
Source organism: Ruminococcus sp. (assembly GCA_017404665.1). GTDB lineage: Bacteria > Bacillota > Clostridia > Oscillospirales > Acutalibacteraceae > Ruminococcoides. Next base: position 25,568 of record JAFRBX010000054.1, on the reverse strand, counting down.
GTCTGCAACATAAATATGCGAACTTTCTCTACGATAAATGTCATTGCGCCCCCAGAGGTTCCCATATCTCGGGAGCTGTCACCGCAGGCGACTGAGGGTTCCGGGTGTGACATTCTCAACCCTAGACATCCACGAACGGCACGCCGAGGTACTGCGCGATGCTCTGCGCGAGGTTCCTGCCGATGGCGCCGATGTTCTCCTGTATCCACTCCGCGTCGGCGAGGTTGTCATGGTAGGCGGTCTCGATCAGCACGGCGGGCGCCTTGGTGCGTCTGAGCTCCGCCAAAGCTGCAGAGGCGACGGTTTTGACACGGTCGGGCAGGGGATAGATGTCGCGATAATTCTCGGCGATGATCTCGGCGGCGCGTTTGCCCTTCGTGCTTGTCGGATAGTAGTACACGTCCGTGCCGCGCACCGTGCCGCTGTTCTGCGCGCCCGCGGCGTTCGAATGGATCGCTAAATGCAGATCGTAGTTCCCCGCGTTACTCTGCGCGATCGCCTGACTCAGCGTCTGGCTGGGCGTGTTGCGGGCGTAGGATATCCCCGACGCGCGCAGATAGGGCTCGATCGCGTCCGCGACCAGATTCATGTAATACTCCTCGTTCCCGCCGTTGACATAGGGGTTCCATTCCTGCAGGGACGGGCTCAAAAAAACTGACGGCATGCTATCAACTCCATTTCAAATCGTCATTGCGAGGCAATTATGCCGCGGCAATCTCAACCTTATTCAAGCGATATTTGAACTGTTATAAAAGAGAAGGGATTACCGTATCGGATCAAAGTCCTCATCGCAGTGATATTGCATAAAAATATTATGCACAAATCGCTTGCATTATTCCAATACAGAAATTTATTTCAGAGAGTTTATGGTATATTGTGTGCAACCGATTTTATCTTAATTTATCATTACAAAGGAGGAAAATATGATGACAAAATGGGTTTGTCCCGTATGCGGATATGTTCACGAGGGAGACACCCCTCCCGAAAAGTGCCCGGTATGCAAGGTGCCCGGTGAGAAGTTCAACAAAATGAGCGAGGATGCGGGCTTTGCCGTAGAGCATGTGCTGGGTGTAGCCGCTGACGCTCCCGAGGATATCAAGGCTGATCTGCGCTCCAACTTCGAGGGCGAGTGCAGTGAGGTCGGCATGTATCTGGCTATGGCGAGAGTCGCCGACAGAGAGGGTTATCCCGAGATCAGCGCCGCTTTCACCAAGTACGCTTTTGAAGAAGCCGAGCACGCCGCAAAGTTCGCGGAGCTTTTGGGCGAGGTGCTGACCGACAGCTCCAAAAGGAACCTCGAGCTGCGCGTAGAAGCCGAGACAGGCACCTGCGCCGGCAAGCAGGATCTCGCGAAGCGCGCAAAGGCGCTCAACCTCGACGCTATCCACGATACCGTCCATGAGATGGCGCGCGACGAAGCCAGACACGGCGCCGGCTTCAAGGGTCTCTTGAAGAGATATTTCGGCTAAGGCACGCGTGCCTTTTATCCGCTTTTTCGAACGCTGTGATTAACCGGCGCTGCAGAAAAGGCGTGTCAAAACCGCATTGATACTGACTTTTGGAAGGAGTAGGAGTGATCCTGCTCTTTCTTTTTACGCAAAAACACCCCTGTCCCGCGTGGATAGGGGCGCTGCTAGTTTGACAGGTTTTTCTGTATCTGCGCATTTCATAGTCGGCGATCTCCGTTTCGCTCAGCTCGGGAGAAAGCAATTCATCAAAGGAAACACCGAAAATCTCTTTCAACCGTTGGAGCTGTTTGACGGATGGCTCTGAAGCGCCGTTTTCATATTTCGTGTAGGTGGAACGCTCAACGCCTAAAAGCTCTGCGATTTGCCGATGGTTATACTCTTTCCCGATTCGTCATGTGAAAATTCTTTTACAGCCTGAGTGAGCAGCAGAGCGTCTCCAAGCCTCCCTCTGACGAGGGAGGTGGGTTCGCCAAGGGCGAACTCGGAGGGAGAGATAACGAAACGATAAAGCAGCAGAGAAACGTCAGACTTGATATCGTGAGTAAGGGCACTTCAGCAGAGGCTTGAGTCAATAGGCGGTATGTAATTGTTGCGCCGCGTTATCTCTCCCCCGCAATTTGAACAACTGTCTCTTTCAAAACGCCTACCTGCTTGCCACCTCGTCAGAGGGGGCTGGTTATGCGTGATCCCGTAACAAATGTGTCCGTAAGAGTGAGGCTTGGAAATGCTCTGCTCCCTAGCAATGACATCTTCATTAACCGGTCATATTTGTCCCTTTGTCCTCATACACTGTACCAGCAAGCATGAAGGAGCGAAAAGCATGGAATATCATCTGACAAAGAAAAGCATCAGGGGCACACGCCGCGCGCTGGACACGTGTGCGGAGCAGGCGGCGGATATCGACCTGACCCTGCCCGATTACTGCCCCGATATCGAGCGGATCCTGTCCTGTACGCTGGATCCGCAGATCTATATGAACAGCGTCAGCGGCGACAGGCTGAACGTCGAGGGCGCCTCGTGCGTGCGCGTCCTGTATCTCGACAGCGAGCGCGGATGTCTGCGCGCCTATGAGACCTCACAGCCTTTTTCGGAGAGCTTCCCCCTCAAGGGCGACGTCACGGACTGCGCCGTGTCGGTACAGGCGAAGCCGGAGTATATCAACTGCCGCGCCCTGAGCCCGCGCAAGCTCAGCCTGCACGGCGCGTTTTCGCTGTGCGCGCGGGTGACTGTTCCCTGCGAGATCGAAAGCTTTAGCTATGAGGACGGCGGCGATCTGCAGACCAAGAGCGAGACGCTGTCTGTATCCTCCCTGTGCGGCATTTGCAGCGAGAGCTTTTCGGTGCAGGAGGACCTCCCCGTCAGCGCCGAAAGCGGCAGCGGGACGATCCTGGGCCGCCGTGTGAGCGCGCGGATGACCGAAGTCAGGGCAATCCGAGGCAAGATCATGCTCAGCGCGGAGATCAGGCTCGAAATGATGCTCCCGCGCGGCGCGGAGCAGACCGAAGCGGAGTGTATGTCCTTTGCCGTACCTGTATCGCGGGTGATCGACTGCGAGGGCGTCACCGAGGACGCGGTGATCGACGGCGAGCTGAACGTGCTCAGCGCCGATGTGCGTTTGTCCGACGATTCCCCCGACGATTCGCGGCTCCTTCTGACCGACGTCAAGCTGTGCTTCAGCGCGTTGTGCTGGGAGGAGCAGCAGCTCGACGTGCTGTGCGACGCCTTCTCGACCGACCGTGAGGTTCAGCTGAAACAGGAGCCCTTCTCCTGCCGCGGCGGTATGGTCTGCCGCAGCTTCACCGACGTGGGCAAGGCGGCTGTGAGCGTGGAGGAGGACATCGGCAGGGTCATCGACGTTCGTTGCGAGAAGCTGACCTCCTCCGTTGTGCAGAACGAGGATGCCGTCACCGTTTATACCAAGCTCTGCGCCGGCATTTTGTATGAGAATACCGACGGCGAGAAGCGCTATGCGCAGCGTGACGCAGAGTTCCGTTATACGCCCGATACGGGGGAAAACGACGAGGTCGTGCGGCTGAAATCGAGCTTAGACAGCCTGAGCTACCGCCTGACCGACGCCCGTCATATCGAGCTCAGAGCCGAGCTCGCCTATCATATGACCCTGTGCCGCCGCCAAAGCTGCACCGCGCTGACCGCTGTGACCGCGGATGATGACGCCCCCGAAAGGGTGAGGGACGACGCGCTGATCCTGTATTATCCCGACAGCGGCGAGCAGGTGTGGGATATCGCCAAGCGCTTTTGCTCCCGCCCCGCGGATATCATCGATGAAAACAACCTGTCGGGCGACTGCGCGGACAGCGGCATGATGCTGCTGATCCCGAGAGCATAGTTTTCAGAGAACGGAGAAAAGAGAACAGATAACAGTCGAGGGCGGGACGCCCGCACCCTCGTCGTCGCCCGCTGTACTGGGTAGGCATATCCGGTTGGTTTGCCTTGACCTCGCGCTGCAGCTCCTCCTTTCCCCGCCGCGCAGGGCATGTCGGGGACCCCGAGTGATAAAAGAGAGGATGAAACATTGCAGCTCCTATCTAATAGGAATCCAAAAGCCGAAGGCTTTTCCTTCACTGTTATCTGTTATCTATTATCTGTTATCTATTAATTGATTTTCATATACGGAGGAATCTATGGAAGAGAGAAGCATTTACAAGGATATCGAGAGCCGCACGGGCGGCAATATCTATATCGGCGTGGTGGGGCCCGTGCGGACGGGCAAGTCCACCTTTATCAAACGGTTCATGGATACGCTGGTGCTGCCGCGCATCACGGATGAAAATCTGCGCTCACGCGCAACCGACGAGCTGCCCCAGAGCGCTGCGGGACGCACCATCATGACCACGGAGCCTAAGTTCGTGCCCGAGAACGCCGTTCCCGTCACGCTGGAGGACAACGCGCGGCTGAGCGTGCGGATGATCGACTGTGTCGGCTACATCGTCGAGAGCGCGATGGGCTATGTCGAGGAGGACGGCGAGCGCATGGTGCGCACCCCGTGGAGCGAAGCGGAGATGCCCTTCCGTCAGGCGGCGGAGCTGGGCACCGAAAAGGTCATCACCGACCACAGCACCGTGGGCGTCATGGTTACCACCGACGGCTCCATCGGCGACATTCCCCGTGAGGATTACGTCACAGCCGAGGAACGCATCGCGGCACAGCTCAGCGCTTCGGGAAAGCCCTACATCATCCTTTTGAACACCACCGCGCCCGAGAGCGCCTCCGCGTCGGCTTTAGCGGCGTCGCTGAGCCGCAAATACGGTGCGCCGACCGTCGCCGCCGATTGTGCTGCGATGGACGAGAACACTGTCAAGGGGATTTTGGCGACCCTGCTGTTTGAGTTCCCGATCAAGGAGATCCACGTCGAGCTGCCCGGCTGGCTGAGGGGGCTGGAGCGCGGCAACTGGCTGCGCGAGGCGATCTTTGACACGATCCGCAGCCGTGCCCGCGAGGTTGGCAAAATCCGCGAGGTGCAGGATATGATCCCGGCGCTTTCCGAGAACGAGCATGTCGATTCCGCAGAGCTCAGCGCGATGGATTTAGGGATAGGCAGGGCTGATATCACCGTCGTTTTGGCGCCCGGGCTGTTCTACCGCATTCTGACCGAGAAAAGCGGTATCGACATTCGCGACGAGCGCGAGCTGATGGCGTGCGTCTGTGAGCTGGCAAAGGCAAAGAGCAATTACGACCGCATCGGCAAGGCGTATGAGGAGGTGCTCGACAAGGGCTACGGCATCGTCATGCCCACGATGGAGGAATTAAGCCTCGAGGAGCCCGAGATCGTGCGGCAGGGCGGCAAGTACGGCATCCGGCTGAAGGCGAGCGCGCCGTCTATCCACATGATGCGCGTGCGTACCAATGCCGAGGTCACGCCGATCGTCGGCTCGGAGCAGCAGAGCGAGGAGCTGGTGACCTATCTCCTCAAGGAGTTTGAGGAAAGCCCCGCGAAGATCTGGGACAGCAACATCTTCGGCAAGTCGGTCTCAGACCTTGTGAACGAAGGACTGCACAACAAGCTCTGCCGCATGCCCGACAAGGCGCGCCTGCGAATAGGGGAGACGGTGGAGAAGATCATCAACGACGGCTGCAACGGGCTGATTTGCATTATTCTGTGATAGCGGATGATTGTAAGGGATTCTGTCCTGAGGAGCGGAACGTTTCCAAGGCTCCCTCTGACGAGGGAGCTGTCGCGGCATCAAGCCGTGACTGAGGGAGAGATAACGCAGTGATAAAAAAGCGTTGAAACGTCTGACTTTACCTCTTACGCAGTGATACTTTTGCGGCGGCTTGAGTCAAAAAGCGGATCGGAATTGTCATGCTGCGTTATCTCTCCCCTGCCGGCATTGCGTTTCATACTCTATCAAATGTTTCGTTCGGCTGCCCCCTCGTCAGAGGGGGCTTTATACGTTTGTATCTCTTTCCCGCAACCGTTAACCGTTCTCCGTTCTCCAAAAAATGGTTGAAATCCTCCCCGAAAAGGTGTATACTATAATATAGATTATTATGGGATAAACCCGCGCACAGATAAGGAGGCTTTATCCATGGAAAATTTCACATTGTCGATCACCATCCTGCTGACTGGCTTTGCCGTCGTGTTCGCGGTGCTGCTGATCCTGATCGGCATCATCAAGCTGTACGGCACCGTGATCTACAACATCCAGAACAAGAAGCAGGTGCAAAAGGCGTCGCGCAACGCCGACCTGCCGAAAGCGCAGCGGGACGACGACCCCGAGCCCGCGGCGGTCATCGAAGCCGAGCCCGAGGCGGACGACGGCGAGCTGATCGCTGTCATCTCAGCTGCAGTATACACGATGTACTCCTCTTCACAGGTCCGCATCAAGAGCATCCGCAAGGCGCAGCCGCGCGGCAGCGCATGGCGCAGCGCGGGCTTATCGGATAACGTCAGACCGTTCTAGGAGGGCAATCATGGAAATACTCAACGGATTTTTGGACGCCCTCAAGGGCTTGTGGACCGATTCGGGCTTTACCCAGCTCGCATGGCAGAACTATGTGATGATCGCGGTAGCCTGCGGTCTGCTGTACCTCGCGATCAAAAAGCAGTATGAACCGCTGCTGCTCCTGCCGATCGCCTTCGGCATGCTGCTCGTCAACCTCTATCCCGCCATCATGGGCGCACCCTCGACCGAGCTGATCGAATGCTCGGCGTATGAGGCGGCGCATCAGGGACAGGTCATCAACTATGCCGTCACCACGATGAACGGCGTATCCTACTATAATGTCCCGACCTACGGCGGACTGCTGTACTATCTGTATCAGGGCGTCAAGCTCGGCATCTATCCGCCCCTGATCTTCCTCGGCATCGGCTGTATGACCGACTTCGGCCCGCTGATCGCCAACCCCAAGAGCTTTATTCTCGGCGCGGCGGCGCAGATCGGCATCTTCATCACCTTCATCGGCGCGATCCTTTTGGGCTTCACACCCGCCCAGTCCGGCGCGATCGGCATTATCGGCGGCGCGGACGGCCCCACGGCGATCTACGTCACCTCCAAGCTGGCTCCCGAATTATTGGGTCCCATCGCGGTCGCGGCATACTCCTACATGGCGCTGGTGCCCATCATTCAGCCTCCGATCATGAAGGCGCTCACCACCAAGAAGGAGCGGAGTGTCGTGATGGGTCAGCTCCGTCCCGTCTCAAAGCTCGAGAAGATCGTGTTCCCGATCATCGTCGTTATCATCTGCGCCATCGCCCTTCCCTCGGCGGCTCCGCTGGTCGGCATGCTGATGCTGGGCAACCTCTTTAAAGAGAGCGGCGTCGTGGAGCGCATCTCCAAGACCGCGCAGAATGAGCTGATGAACATCATCACCATTTTCCTCGGCGTGACGGTCGGCGCTACCGCCACCGGCACCGTGTTCCTGCAGTGGAAGACCCTCGGCATCGTGGGTCTGGGACTGCTGGCGTTCTGCATGGGCACCGCGTGCGGCGTGCTGTTCGGCAAGATCATGTACAAGGTCACCGGCGGCAAGGTCAACCCGCTGATCGGCTCCGCGGGCGTATCCGCCGTACCGATGGCGGCGCGCGTCGCCAACAAGGTCGGACAGCAGGAGGATCCCGGCAACTTCCTGCTGATGCACGCGATGGGTCCCAACGTCGCGGGCGTCATCGGCTCCGCTGTCGCGGCAGGCGTTCTGCTCAGCGTATTAGGATGATATTCTGCCTCTCTGACGTTTGTCGGGGAGGCTTTTTTGGTGAATGGTGAATAGTGAAAGGTTGCGGGAGGGCTTCGTCCTCACCCTTTTATAAATGGATAACGGAGAACAGAGAACAGTGAAAAGAGGGCAACGCCCTCACCTATGACAGAAAAAGGCACATGTGCCCGCCGCTAAAAGGAGGATTTACAAATGACAGATTTTGACCAACTCAGAGAGATCATTGATAAAGCACAGCGCATCGTATTTTTCGGCGGCGCGGGGGTATCCACCGAGAGCGGCATCCCCGACTTCCGCTCCGCGGAAGGGCTCTATCACCAAAAATATGATTACCCGCCCGAGGAGATCCTCAGCCACACCTTCTTCATGAATAAGCCTGAGGAATTCTATCGCTTTTACCGCGATAAGATGCTGTGTCTGACCGCCAAGCCCAACAAGGCGCATTTAAAGCTCGCAGAGTGGGAGCGCGAGGGTAAGCTGCGCTCCGTCGTGACCCAGAACATCGACGGGCTGCATCAGGCGGCGGGGAGCAAGCGTGTGCATGAGCTGCATGGCTCGGTGCTGCGCAATCACTGCATGAAATGCGGCAAGCCCTACGGCGTTGAGAAGATCGCGCAGAGCGAGGGCGTGCCGACCTGCTCCTGCGGCGGGATCATCAAGCCCGATGTGGTGCTGTATGAAGAGCCCCTGCCCGAGGATACGGTCATGCAGGCGCTCGACGATATCCGACAGGCGGACGTTCTGATCGTAGCGGGTACCTCGCTGACGGTCTACCCTGCGGCGAGCTATATCCGCTATTTCGGCGGCGATCACATGATCCTGATCAACCGCGACGCCACCCCCTATGACCATATCGCCGACCTCGTCATCCACGATAAGGTGGGGGAGGTCCTTTCGCACTTGTAAAATGAGACGGATATACAGATAGTAGAGAATAGATAAAAGATAACAGATAACAGATAACAGATAATAGATAACAGATAATAGATAACAGTTATGGGAAAGCCTGACGGCTTTTGAATTTGTATAACTGCATAAAAAAACAACGTGCGCAACTCTTTATGAGCTGTGCACGTTGCTGTTTTATTTGAAGCTTTTCCAAAATACTATTACAAATCGGGTGAGGGCGAAGCCCTCCCTTCACTGTTATCTATTATCTATTATTTGTTATCTGTTCTCCGGCCTCTGCACCTTGATGGTGATCTTGTCGCCCTCTTGGTGCTTGGCTAGAACGTCATAGATGTCCTGGAACGAGGTGATCTCTTTGCCGTCTAATTCGGTGATGATGTCGCCTTCCTTGATATCGGAGCCTGCCACAGAGCCGCTCTCGTCGATCTCGCTGATCTCTACGCCCGCGGGCATACTGTAGTAGTAGATTTCGTCGGAGCCGACCTCGCTGCCGGTGATGCCGATGCGGGTGCGGCCCTTGACATAGCCGTAGTGCATCAGGTCGCCGACGATCTCTTCCACGGTTGCAGAGGGGATCGAAAAGCTCATGTTCTCATAGTACTCGGCAACGGTCTTGGCAGTGGTGATGCCGATGACCTGACCGTAGATGTTGCACAGGGGACCGCCCGAGCTGCCGGGGCTGATGGCGGCGTCGCTCTGGATGTAGCGGACGTATTTGTTGACGGAAAGCTCTCTGTCGACCGCCGAGACGATACCCTTCGTCAGCGAGTTCTGGAATTTCTCGCCGCCGGGGGAGCCGATCGCGATCACGTCGTCGCCGACGTTGATCAGAGAGGAGTCGCCGAAGGTGACGGCTTTGAGGTCCTTCGCATCGATCTTGAGCACCGCGAGGTCAGTCCATGTATCATAGCCGACAATCTTCGCCTGATAGTGGTCGCCGTTGTTCAGCACGATCTTGACCGCGTAGACGCGGCTGTTGCCGATGACATGCGCGTTGGTGATCAGGTAGCCGTCGGTAGAAATAATGGTGCCTGAGCCGGAGGATACCGCGTCGTTGTCCTCGTCGGTGATCTCGCCCTCATAGCATACCACGGTCACGACGCTGTCGCTGACGCTCTCATAGGCGCTCTGGGTGGTGTATTTTGCGTCGTCCTTATCCTTGGGAAGCTCGCTGAGGGTGATGTTTTTCGCGCTTTCATCGGGCGTGCCGACCGACGCTTCGTTGTCATCGCCGCGCTTCTGGGTGTCGCCGTTATCCGCTTTGAGGGTGATCTCATCCTCGACCTCGGTGTAGCTGCCGACACTGTTGTTGTTGATGAAGGGGCTGATGCCGAAGCCGTTGTCATCCTCGCCGCCGTTATCGATTGAGTAATTGCCGAAGGGATTGTCGTTTTGGGATTTATCCTTGTCCTTTGCCGTACTCGCGACATAGACGATGAAGCCGATTACCATCGCCGCCAGCAGGGCGCACAGGATGATGATGAACACCTTGGTGCCGGTGGGCGTAGCGGGCTTAGGCTGATTGGGATGTGGTTGGGTAGGTGCGGGCTGACGGCCGTAGTCCTGCGCGTAGGGATTCGGCGACAGCGGCATGGCGTTTTGTACGGGAGCCTGAACGGGCGGCTGGGGTGAAGCTTGTACCGGAGCCTGAACGGGTGTTTGAACCTGCGTTTGCACAGACGCCTGCTGCTGCATGGGCTGTTGGGGATACACAGGCTGTGCCTGCGGATAAACCTGTTGGTTCACAGGCTTCTGCATGGATTGTTGGGGAAAAACATTCTGCGCCTGCTGCTGCATGGGTTGAGGATATACCGGCTGAGCCTGCTGAGGATAACCGGGAGCGCCGCAGCGGACGGGCGGCTGCGGGTAGACAGGCTGACGCATCGGTTGCCGCGGATAGACAGGCTGAGCCTGCTGCTGCGGATAGACAGGCTGGGCCTGCTGCTGCGGATAAATCGGCTGTACAGGCTGTTGGGGATAAACCGGCTGACGCATCCCCTGCTGCGGATTAACCGGCTGCGGTACAGCGGCAGTGCCGTTCATGCCGGGAGCGTTGGGAGCGCTTTGCGCGGGAGCGGACGCGCCGGTCTGAGGCTCTTTCGGCGAACTGTCCGCCGCGTCAGCGGACGCTTCCGAAGGCGGAGTAATCTCCAGCGCCTCGTATTCATCCTCGGGTTGATATTTCTTTTCGGGAATAAAATCATCCATTTATATATACCTTCTTTCTGTATACTATTCTTCCGTTTCCCTGCCTGCGGTGGTCTCGACGTACTTGCTTTCGGTATTCCTTGCCGGAGCGGCGTAGGTCTCGGTCAGCGGCAGACGGAACGTGAAGGTGGTGAACTCGTTGACGCGGGACTCGACATAGATGTCGCCGCCGTGCAGACGCATAATGGTCTTGGCGATGAACAGCCCGAGCCCCATGCCCTTTTTGTCGATGCTGCGGCTCTTGTCGGTCTTGTAAAATCTGTCAAAGACATAGCGGATGTCCTCGGGCGGGATGCCGGGACCGGTGTTAGAGATCATGACAGAGATATCGTAGCGGGTCTCTTCCACGCCGAAGTGGATGGTACCGCCCTCATCGGTGAATTTGACCGCGTTCTCGATCAGGTTATAGATGACCTGGTACATCAGGTCGGGGTCGGCGTTGACCGTGATGCTGCGGAAGTCCTCCAGCCCCGTAATGTGCAGCTTTCGCGCGACGATTTTCTGCTCATAGCTTGCGAGGATTGTGATGATCAGCGAGAACAGGTCGAACCTCTGGCGGTTGACCTTCAGCTCGCCGCGGTCGATGCGCGACAGGCTGAGCATCGAGGTGACCAGCCGCGAGAGGCGCTTGACCTCGTTACTGACAATCTTCATATAATGCGGATGGCGCTCGGGCGGGATGGTGCCGTCGAGCATGCCGTCGATGAAGCCCGCGATGGTGGTCATCGGCGTTTTCAGCTCGTGGGATACGTTCGAGATAAACGATCGGCGCATGCCCTCGCTGGCAGACAGGCTGTCCGCCATATAGTTGAAGGCGGTCGCCAGCTCACCGATCTCATCGTCCGACTGCACCTTGACGCGCACCGAAAAATCGCCGACTGCGAACTTTTTGGCGGCGTTGGACATCTGCTTGAGCGGCCGCGACATGCTGTAGGACATTGACGCAACGAAAATGATGATGATGACGAGCATCACACCTGCCGCCGTGAAGAAGATCTGCAGGAACGTGACCGGCAGCCCCGAGACGAAGGTCGCGGGGGTAGAGGCGTAGCAGAACGCGAGGATCGCGTCGCCGCTGCCGGTGTCTGTGATGATCGGAACGCCCGCGGTGTATCTGGCGTTCGGAAAATAGCCGCCCAGCGTGCCCGATTCAAAGAACTCGCCCTGCGCGGTCGCGCCCAGCACATAGGAGGGCATCGCCTCGGCAGTATAGCCGGCTAATTCGTCCGAGGAGCAATAGGCGCACACGCCTGTGTTGTCGACCACGAGAATATCGGCGTCAATGACCTCGGAGATATTGACGACCGTCAGCCCCACGGGGGATTCCTTGTCGATGATCAGCATATGCGCGGCGGGCAGATAGGTGGAGGACGATTCGATCACGTCGGCAACGCGGTTGGCGGTGTCGATCAGACTCGACTTTTTCTCCGTTTCCCAGTAGCGGTTGACGAAGATGTACATGGTCACGCTCAGCGCGATGAAGCTGGTCAGCAGGATCGCGATGCCGAAGATCAGGTATTTTTTGAACAGAGAACGCCGCACGCGGAAGTACGGCGCTTTGCCCTTATGCTGTTTTGGTTTTTTTGGTGACTGATCAGCCCTTGGTTTCAAATTTATAGCCAACTCCCCAGACGGTGCGCAGCTCCCATTTGTCTGAGACGCCGTCGATTTTCTCTCTGATACGCTTGACGTGTACGTCTACGGTGCGGCTGTCGCCGTAGTATTCAAAGCCCCACACCTGATCCAGCAGCTGGTCGCGGGTAAAGACCTTGTTGGGGTTGGAGGCGAGGTGATACAGCAGCTCGAGCTCCTTGGGCGGCGTGTCGACCTGCCTGCCGTCGACGATCAGCTCGTAGTTGGTCAGGTTGATGGTGAGCTTGTCCCAGCGCACCTCCTTGATCTGATCCTCGTCCGAGACGCCCGCGCGGCGCAGCACGGCGCGAATGCGGGCAACGACCTCCTTGCCCTCAAAGGGCTTGACCACATAGTCGTCGGCGCCCAGCTCCAGCCCGAGGATCTTGTCGAAAACCTCGCCCTTGGCGGTGATCATGATGATCGGGCAGTTGGAGGTCTTGCGGATCTCGCGGCATACCTGCCAGCCGTCCATCTTGGGCAGCATGATGTCCAGCAGGATCAGAACGGGCTGTTCGCGGTTGAAGAGCGCGATCGCCTGTTCGCCGTCGTTAGCGATCACGGTAGAGTAGTCCTCCTTCTCGATGTACAGGCGCAAAAGCTCGCAGATGTTGGGGTCGTCGTCGACGATCAGGATCTTACGGTTGTTCATAGTGTCACCTCGTGGTTTCTGTTTTTATCAATCGTCATTGCGAAGGCTGAAAACGCGTTTTCAGCCCGCGGCAATCTCAGCCGACTGTTTATCTTCTTTTACATTATAATACATTTATTTGCGAAAAAGTGAATTTTTTATAAATTTATCGTGAGCGGAGGAAGAATTGATTCTTTTATCATCTTTGGATTGTTGAAAATATCGTTAACATAAAGCGGGACGCTGATACCCGCCGCCTCTGACGGATACGTGTGTCACAGGGCACCCGCAGGGTGTTTTTCAGCCCCCTCTGACGAGGGGGCAAGCCGAATGAGACTCTTGATAGAGTGATGTGTCAAAATCGGCGGGGGAGAGAGAACGCAGTGCTACAGTAACTTTGATACGTTTGACTCAATACCGTTTATAATAATATCTTAGCGGCGGCTTGAGTCAGAATGCGGATTGTAACAATAACGCTGCGTTATCTCTCCCCAACTTCCTCGCCGGAAACGGCTCCCCCCTTGTCCGCTTCGCGGACATTCCCCCAACGGGGGTACCTCGTCAGAGGGGGCGGTGATAGACGTCCTGCTCCTAGCAAATATCCTTTTTTTGATACGCAGAGAGGCCGCTTTCGCAGCCTCCGTATCATTCGTTCATCAGCTTGTACACCTCAAGGAAGGTGTCGATGACATACTGCGCCTCTTCATCCGTCAGCACGGAGTTCAGCGGCAGGGTCAGCTGGTTCTTGTGCATATTGTAGGCGTAGGGGTAGTCGATGATGTCGAAGCCCTTCTGCTTGTAGGCGGTCATCATCGGCAGGGGCTTGAAATGCACGTTGCAGTTGACGCCGCGCTGCTTCATCTCATCATAGAAGCGGTTGCGGAAGTCTGCGTCCTTACCCAGAAAACGCACAAAGTACAGATGACCGCTGGAGCGGTGATCGTCACTGCGGTGATCCAGCACCTGAAGGTCGAGCCCCTCAAAGGCTTTGTTATAGCGCCGGATCAGCTGATGGCGGCGGCTGAGGATGTACTCATAGCGCCTGAGCTGCGCCAGTCCGATCGCCGCCAGCACGTCGGGCATATTGCACTTGTACTGGGTGTTCACCACGTCGTATTCCCACGAGGTGCCCTTGTCCTTGGTGAAGGCGTCCTTGGTCTGACCGTGCAGGGTCATCAGCATATAATTCTTGTAGAGAAGATTGCTGTCCACGCCGGGGATCTCGCGCCACGTAGCGGCGCCGCCCTCGGCGGTGGTCATGTTCTTAACTGCGTGGAAGCTGAAGTTGGTGAAATCCGCGATGGAGCCGCACATTTTGCCGTGCCAGCGGGCGCCGAACGCGTGCGCTGCGTCAGCCATGACGATGACGCGCCCCAAGGCGAGCTGCACCGGATTTTCGGACGCCTTAAAGATCGAGCGCTTCTTCTCGACGATATCGAAGATGCGGTCATAGTCGCACACCACGCCCGCGAGGTCTACGGGGATGATCACCTTGGTCTTGGGGGTGACGGCTTCCTCGACCTTGTCATAGTCCATTTCGAAGGAGTCCTTTTTGCAGTCGATCATCACGGGCGTCGCACCGACATGATAGACGACCGAGGCGGTGGCGGTGTAGGTGTAGGCGGGCAGGATGACCTCGTCGCCGGGTCCCACGCCGAGGATGCGCAGGGTCATTTCCGCACAGGCGGTCTGGCTTGACAGGCATACCGCTTTCTTCGTGTTGCAGTACTTCGCGATCTCCTGTTCAAAGAGCTTCGTCTTGGGTCCGGTGGTGATCCAGCCGGAGCGCAGGGTATCGACGACCTCGGCGATCTCTTCCTCAGAGATATCGGGAGGGGAAAAGGGTATATTCATCATAAGTCATTTCTCCTGTAAAGGACAAAACGATATTCGTCCTATTTTTACAGATTATATTATACACCTTGTTTCGGCGGTTGTAAAGAGGGGAAGGAAGATAACAGAGAAGATAATAGAGGATAATAGACAGTTAACAGATATCAGATAACAGTGAATGTATCTCGCTGCGCTTGGTCAATTGTTTATATCTAAATCCAAAACGCGCCAGCGTTTCCCTTCACTGTTATCTGTTATCTATTATCTATTATCTGTTCTCTATACTCTGTTTCCCGATCTTTCTTTGAGCTCCTTGAGTATCTCATACTTATGCTTTGTCGCTTCACCGCCGCGCAGATGGCGCTCCTCCTTGTTGATGTCCAGCACGGCGCGCACCTCTTTATACAGCCCCGCGTTCAGCTTCGGCAGCAGCGTCGTGATATCCTTATGTACGGTGCTTTTGCTGACGCCGAATACCGCCGCTGTATCGCGCACGGTACTCTGATGCTCGATGATGTATTCGCCTAAGCGCACGGCTCGTTCTTCTAAGATCCCTTTCATGGAATACCTCCGGGAGTTTTTGGTAATATATATGGCGGGAGGCGCAGGAATATGCGGATGGAACGGAAAGCAGGAAGCAGGAGTCTGTAGTTTTCCGCCGGGTGGGGCGTGATACGCGGGGCGGCTCTCGGAGAAAAAGACGGGCGTTTCTATTTTCGCAAAAAGATTGACTTTATCCCGATTGCGTACTATAATCAAAATGATTAAGTGTGTGACGCGAAATTTGCCGGATTTCGCTGAAAAAGGATTTTGATTATGAATAAAAAGATGAATGTCAGAAAAATATTTCTGATGATAGCCGACGCGCTGATCGTCGTGGTATCGGCGCTGCTGAGCAACGCGCTGCTCTCATGGTACGGCATCGTCAAGCATGATCAGACGCAGGGGGTTGCGCTGCAGCCGATCCGTATCGTCGGCGTCATCGGTCTGAGCGTCCTGTTCTGCTTCTTTTTGCTGTTTGTGTTCGGCGCCTACAACAAGGTCTGGCGCGAGCTGAAGGCGCGTGATATCGCGCTGTGCGGCTTGGCGGTCGCTGTCGGCTCGGGGCTGAGCTACGCGTTCGCCGCTTTTATGGAAAAGCCCGCCACCGTCCAGTTTATGATTGCGAATACGGTGATATCCGTCGTGGCGATCGTGATCTTCCGACTGACTTTCCGCAGTACGGTCGTTGAGCTGATCCATGCGGGAGAGCTCAAGAACGAGGAGCGCGACCGCACCCTGATCGTCGGCGCGGGCAACGCCGCCCGCATGATCCTGCAGGAGATCAACGGCGCCCGCAGTGATCCCAACAACCCCGCCAACGTCATTTTGCCGATCTGCCTTGTTGACGACGACCCGTCAAAGTTTCATACCAAGGTGCTGGGCGTAGAGGTTGTAGGACTGACCAAGGATATTCCACTGATCTGCCGCCAGTACAACATCGAGCTTGTAATTTTTGCCATCCCCTCCTGTACCGAGGAGCAGCGCAAGAGCATCATGGGCTACTGCTCCGAGTCCGGCTGCCGCATCAAGACAGTGCCGTACTTAAGCCAGCTGTTCCAGGACGATGATTCCCAGCAGATTTTGTCGCAGGTCAAGGATATCAGGATCGAGGATTTGCTGGGCAGACCGCCGATCACCTTCAATAAGAAAAAGATCCGCGACTTTATCTACGGCAAGGTATGCTTAGTCACCGGCGGCGGCGGCTCCATCGGCTCTGAGCTGGTGCGCCAGATCGTCAAGTACCATCCCGAGCAGATCATCATCGTGGATATCTATGAGAACAACGCCTATGATATCCAGCAGGAGCTGTATATCGACTATGGCGACGAGCTGAATCTGGTTACGCTGATCGCATCCATCCGCGACTATGATAAGATGGACACGATCTTTGAGGAGTACCGTCCGCAGGTTGTATTCCACGCAGCGGCGCATAAGCACGTGCCGCTGATGGAGGTTTCTCCGACCGAGGCGGTCAAGAACAATATCTTCGGCACGCTCAACATGGTGAACCTCGCCGAAAAGTACGCGGTGGAAAAGTTCGTCATGATCTCCACCGACAAGGCGGTCAACCCCACCAACGTCATGGGCGCCACCAAGCGCTGCTGTGAAATGATCGTCCAGATGAAGAGCCAGCAGGGCGGCAGGACGGAATTCGTCACCACGCGCTTCGGCAATGTACTGGGCTCCAACGGCTCCGTCATCCCGCTGTTCCGCCGTCAGATCGAGGCGGGCAGACCCGTGACGGTCACCGACCCCAACATCATCCGCTACTTCATGACCATCCCCGAGGCGGTGTCGCTGGTGCTGGAAGCCGGCGCGATCGCCAAGGGCGGCGAGATCTTCGTGCTTGATATGGGCGACCCTGTGAAGATCACCACCCTCGCCGAGAACCTGATCCGCATGTACGGCAAGGTGCCTTACCGCGATGTGGAGATCAAGTTCACCGGACTGCGGCCGGGCGAGAAGCTGTATGAGGAGCTTCTGATGGATGAAGAAGGGCTCCAGAAGACCGACAACAAAAAGATCTTCATCGGCAACCAGATCGACATCGATTCCGCCCAGCTGACAGCACAGCTGGACGAGCTGCACGAGATCGTCGAGACCAACGACAACGACGCGACCGTGAAAAAGCTCGAAGCAATGGTGGATACGTTCCATCACGTCAATAATAGATAATAGATACATAAATATTAGAGAATAGATAATAGATAATAGATAACAGTGAAGGGCGGGCGCTGCCCGCACCCCATTGATAGCATTGATCAAACGCTCCATTCTCATTTTTATCAATCCAAAAATCCGCAAGGTTTTTCCATTCACTATTATCTATTCACTATTCTCTGTTATCTAAACAAAGGAGGTTAACATGAAAGTATTACTGACAGGCGGCGCCGGATACATCGGCAGCCATACCGCTGTGGAAATGATCGAAGCGGGTTATGAGGTTGTCATCGCCGACAACTTTGACAACAGCTCGCCCAAGGTGCTCGACCGCATCGAGACCATCACCGGTACCCGCCCCGTGCTGTATGAGCTGGATGTGGCGGACAAGCCCGCCGTGGACGCGATGTTCCAAAAAGAAAACTTTGACGCGGTGGTGCATTTCGCGGGACTCAAGGCGGTGGGTGAGAGCTGTGCGATCCCCGTGCGCTATTACCGCAACAATCTCGATACTACGCTGACTCTGCTTGAGGTGATGAAGGAGCGCGGTGTGAACATCATCGTGTTCAGCTCGTCTGCGACCGTCTACGGCATCCCCGAACAGGTGCCGCTGAAAGAGGGTATGCCGACCTTTTGCACTAACCCCTATGGCTGGACGAAGTACATGAGCGAACGCATCCTGACCGACGCGTCAGCTGCCGATCCTCAGCTGAGTGTGGTGCTGCTGCGCTATTTCAACCCGATCGGCGCGCATCGAAGCGGTCTGATCGGCGAGAACCCCAACGGCATCCCCAATAACCTCATGCCCTATATCACGCAGGTCGCAGTGGGCAAGCTCCCGCGTCTTGGCGTGTTCGGCAACGATTATCCCACCCATGACGGCACCGGCGTGCGCGATTATATCCACGTCGTGGATCTGGCGCAGGGTCACGTCAAGGCGATCGAGTACGCCGCTCAGCATAAGGGAACGGAGATCTTCAACCTCGGCACCGGCACCGGCTACAGCGTGCTGGACATCGTGAACGCTTTTATGAAGGTCAACGACATCGACATCCCCTACGATATCAAGCCGCGCCGCGCGGGCGATATAGCCGAATGCTACGCCGACCCCGCTAAGGCGAGAGAGGAGCTTCACTGGACGGCAAAGTACGGTATCGAGGAAATGTGCCGCGACAGCTGGAACTGGCAGAAGAACAATCCGCAGGGATACTGAGTTCAGTGAATAGATAACAGATAATAGATAACAGTGAAGGGCGGGCTCTGCCCGCACCCGATTGATATCAACTTCAGGAAACGCTCATGACTTTTTTACACAGAGTCATGAGCGTTGTGTTTTGCAGTCGTTATTTCAGTCCAAAACGCGTCAGCGTTTCCCATAACTGTTATCTGTTATCTATTCTCTGTTTATCTCTTCTTCTGTTTTGTCCGATATCCGTTATTGACTTCTACGCTTCTATGTGGTAAAATTTTAACGATTAGGGTGTTTTGCAAAAAAATCCCCGATCGGATAAAACAGTCCTTTCAAAGGAGGTTTATGAGGTCTGTTAGCGCCGGGACCGGAAACGGTTGACGAGGTTTGGCGGTTATCGAAAGATTCGGCGGATGCCGCCACGGCAAATACGCAAGCTATTTCAAAATCACGCAAAGGTGATTGGACCAATGAGGCTTGAGAAGCAAGCCGGGTAATACTCGGAAGGTATTTTACATATACAAATTATTGGTTTGCGTTGAGCGTGTCGTAAGGGAGAAAAGAAAAAGCAGAATCGACACTGTAACAGAGGTTCTCCCGGTGCTTGTTTTGACAGAATGTGCTTTATTTCAGAAAAAGATCGTTGTCGTAGGGATGAGCATTGCTCATCCGCGGCATGACGGGCGTTTCTGTGATCGAAAGCCGCAGATAGAGGCGAAACGCTTCTGTCAAGCGGACGACCGATGGTCGTCCCACCATATCACAATACGGAGGAATATTATGAGAGTTATTATTCAGGACAATTACGATAAGATGTGCAAGTGGGCTGCGAACTACATCGCCGCCAAGATCAAGGCTCACAAAGAGGATCGTCCCTTTGTACTGGGTCTGCCGACCGGCTCCTCGCCCATCGGCGTTTACAAGGAACTGTACACCATGAATCAAAAGGGCGAGCTTTCATTCGCGAACGTCGTCACCTTCAACATGGACGAATATCTCGGTCTGCCTCACGAGCATGACCAGAGCTACTGGTACTTCATGCACGACAACTTCTTCGATCACCTCGTCGACATGAAGCCCGAGAACATCAACATCCTCAACGGCATGACTGACGATCCCGAGGGCGAGTGCGCGCGTTATGAAGAGAAGATCGCATCTTACGGCGGCATCGACCTGTTCATGGGCGGCATCGGCGTAGACGGTCACATTGCGTTCAACGAGCCGTTCACCAGCCTTTCGTCCCGCACCGGCGTGCGCAACCTGACTACTGATACGCGTATCGTGAACTCCCGCTTCTTCGGCAACGATCCCGAGGCGGTTCCCGCTCAGGCGCTCTCCGTCGGCGTCGGCACCGTTACCGATTCCAAAGAGGTTCTCATCCTCATCAACGGTCACAACAAGGCGAAGGCGCTTGCCGAGACCGTAGAGGGCTCTGTCAGCCACAAGTGGACCTGCTCCGCGCTGCAGATGCACAACGGCGCGATCATCGCCTGTGATGAGGCGGCGTGCGACGAGCTGACCGTCGGCGCGTACAAATACTTCCTCGATATCGAAAAGAAAGAGAGACTGTAAGCATGTATACTATCAAGGATTTATATGACCTTGACCATACCCTCGCGAAGGATTATCTGAGCCAATTCACCTATCCTTGGGAGGCGTTAAAGGGCATCAAGGATATGATCATCGCTCTGGGTGAGACCCTCGGCGACGATTATGAGGAGCGTGCTCCTCAGGTGTGGGTGCACAAGACCGCCAAGGTCTTTGACTCCGCCTATCTGGGCGCTCCGTGCATCATCGGTCCGAACACCGAGGTGCGCCAGTGCGCTTTCATCCGTGGCTCGGCGCTGGTCGGCGCTGACTGCGTGGTCGGCAACTCCGCTGAGCTGAAGAACGTTATCCTGTTCGATCACGTCCAGACCCCGCATTATAACTATGTCGGCGATTCGATTCTGGGCTATTTCTCCCACATGGGAGCGGGCTCCATCACCTCGAACGTCAAGAGCGACAAGCAGCTCGTCGTGGTGCATAACGGCACCGAGAAGATCGAGACGGGGCTCAAAAAATTCGGCGCGATGCTGGGCGACTATGTCGAGGTCGGCTGCAACGCCGTCTGCAACCCCGGCACCGTCATCGGCAGACACTCTAACGTCTATCCGACCTCCTGCGTGCGCGGCGTGGTTCCTGAGAACTGCATCTATAAAAACAGCGGCGAGATCGTAGAAAAGAGGTAAACACATGGCAGAACGTAAACTTCACTATTTCGGTACGGACGGCTTTCGCGGTGAAGCGAACAAGGTCCTGACCTTTGACCACGCGATCAAGATCGGTCGTTTTCTCGGCTGGTACTACGGCACAAAGCAGGGTAAAAAGGCAAAGGTGCTGATCGGCAAGGATACCCGCCGCAGCTCCTACATGTTCGAGTACGCGCTTTGCACCGGTCTGATGGCGAGCGGCGCGGACGCGTATATCATGCACGTCACCACCACCCCTTCCGTCGCGTACATCACCCGCATCGACGATTTTGACTGCGGCATCATGATCTCCGCGTCGCATAACCCGTTCTATGACAACGGCATCAAGATCCTGAACGCCAACGGCGAGAAGATGATGGATGAGACCCTCTTGGAGATCGAGGACTATCTTGACGGCAAGGTGGACGTACCCGTTGCCGAGCGTGAGAACATCGGCAGAACCGTCGACTATGTCGCAGGCCGCAACCGCTATATCGGCTACCTGATCTCGATGAGCAAATACAGCTTCAAGGGCGTCAAGGTCGGCTTGGACGTCGCCAACGGCGCTGCGTGGCAGATCGCAAAATCCGTCTTTGACGCGCTGGGCGCCAAGACCTATGTCATGAATGACAGCCCCGACGGCTACAACATCAACACCGACTGCGGCTCCACCCACATCGAGCATTTACAGCAATTCGTTGTGGAAAAGGGCTTGGATATCGGCTTTGCCTACGACGGCGACGCTGACCGCTGCCTGTGCGTGGACGAAAAGGGCGAGGTCGTCACCGGCGACCATATCCTGTATATCTACGGTCTGTATATGAAGGAGCGCGGCAAGCTCTTAAACAACAAGGTCGTTACCACGATCATGTCGAACTTCGGTCTGTACAAGGCGCTCGACAAGGTCGGCATCGACTACAACAAGACCGCTGTCGGCGACCGCTTCGTCTATGAGAACATGGTCGAAGAGGGCAACCGCATCGGCGGTGAGCAAAGCGGTCATATCATCTTCAGCAAGTACGCCACCACCGGCGACGGCATCCTCACCTCCTTAAAGGTGATGGAGGTCATGCTGGCGAAGGAGAAGCCCATCAGCGAGCTGGCGGCTCCCTGCGTGTTCTATCCGCAGGTGCTCAAGAACGTTCGCGTCAAGAGTAAGCCCGAGGCGCTGAACGACCCCGACGTGCAGGCGGCTAAGGAAAAGGTCGCCGCCGAGCTCGGCGACGACGGACGTATTCTCCTGCGCGAGAGCGGCACCGAGCCTGTCATCCGCGTGATGGTCGAGGCAGGCAGCGACGAGGTCTGCGAGAAGTACGTGGACGAGGTCATCGCCGTGATCCGCGCTAAGGGACACTGTGCAGATTAAGAGTCAGAGAATAGATAACAGATATATAGATAACAGATAACAGAGAACAGAGAACAGTGAAGGGCGGGCTCTGCCCGCACCCGATCATTAATAATCCGTAACGTACAGAAAAACAAACGTGCACAGCTCACAAAGAGTCGTGCACGTTGTTTCTTTATGCAATTATTCAAATCTAAAACGCGGACACGCGTGTCAGCGTTTCCCACAACTGTTATCTGCTATCTTTTATCTATTATCTTTTATCTATTATCTTTTATCTTTTATCTTTTATCTCTTTTCGAGTCACTGATTGTAGATCTTGAAGGACATCAGCGCCATGACGTCGGTGCTCTCGGTCAGCTCGGGGAAGGTGAAGGTCAGTCGGATCGTTTTGTCACGTCCGATGACTTCGGTGGGAATCAGGAAGTTGAGTCCGTTCTGCCGGACGTCAGAGCTCAGCGTGCCCGCATAGACCTCCTCGCCGTTCGCCGTGATGACGCACGGCGTCTGCTCATAGACGTTGAGCACGTGGAAGTAGGCGTGCAGGTCTTCGAGGTTGTCGGGAACGTCCTCCAGCGGGATCTCCATCACCGCCTGTGTGCCGTTGATGATCGTGCGCCAGCCGTTGGTGTGACCGAAGCCCTCCTTGCAGTACATGACGGCGGTCTCATCCTCGGTAAAGGTCAGCTCCGTGCCGAGGATATAGTTGTCGATCCTGCCCCCGTTGAGGTAGTAGCTGTTGATCAGCTTGAGCTCGTCCGCGGCGATCTGCGGGGAGTTGGTCTTATACTCCTCGATGCGGGATTCGGCGTTGGAGCCCGTGGAGCGGTAGAAGAAGCGGCGGCGGTTCCACGCGGAGCGCTCGTCGTCATTGAAGCTCTTGCCCGTGCCGATGGTCTTGTAGTCGTTGGTGACCGTCGAGGCGAGAGTCGCGGGCAGGTCAAAGAGAGAAACCGGCGCGTCGCTGGTGCGGTACTGAGCCGTATCGTTCTTGTCCTTGTACAGCAGCACGGGGAGCTGGCTGTATTCCGTATCGCCGCAGTCGGCGGTGATGATGATGCGCGCGCTCTGGTATCTGCCGTTCTCTTTAAGATCGTCGATCATCCTGAGAATGCAGTAGAAGTCGCCTGCTACCTGCTCCTGCAGCGAGGTGCCGTCGGTGTTCTTCTCGCCCGTAGAGGTCAGGCGGTAGGGCTTTTCGGCGCCCTTGAGGTTGTAGACGCGCACCGCCGCGTCATAGCTGTCCGTATAGGTGAAGCCCCCCTGCTCGTCAAATTCCGAGAAAAACTTGTCGTCGTTGTCGGGGTTGTAGGTGCTGTTGGATTTGAAGGAGCTGTAGTCGTTCAGGCTCATCCAGAACAGCTGCTTGAGATAATGCGGCACGGCATTGTACATGGTGTAGCGGTACATCGTATTGCCGATGGTCCAGTACGCCGCGTCGTCCTGTGCGCGGTCGGCGATATTCCCGACCTTGCGGACAGCGGCGTTGCCGAAATATTTGTCGTCGGAGTAGACGCGCGCGTCGCAGCCGTTCTTCTGCAGCAGGTCAAAGACGTTGTAGGTGCTCCATGCACGGTTGATATATTCGGTGTACTTGACGTCCTTTTTGTAGACCTCGCCGGTCAGCATCGCCGGCACCGATACCAGCGCGTCGGAGCCTGCCGCGAGCACATTGTCGTATTCTGTGAAGCCCTTGAGCGCTTCTTTGACCTCGGGATGGCTCTCTTTGTAGTCTTCATAGTAGCTCTTGTCCATCGAGCCCAGCACGAATACGATGGTGTTGTCCTGTTCGCTGAGCTCATAGATGCCGTCGGTCGTGACCTCATGGCTGAGCTTGTTCAGCGAGTTCTGGTTCTGATAGAGGTTGACCGCCAGCCCGCCGATCTGCATGAGAATGATGAAGATCGCCGCCGTCATCAGGATATGGCGCCACGAGCGCTTGAATACCATGTACAGCGCGAAGGGCAGGGCGAGGCACGCCGCCCACATGGCGGAGTCGATCGCGCCGTAGGTGGTGTAGTCCTTCCACGCGATCTGTGAGCCGTCCAGCACGCCGGAGCCGTAGCTGATGTTGAAAAAGCCGCACTGGATGTACAGTCCCAGCGATATGCCGAAGACAAGACAGCACAGGAGCTTGTGGATGCCCTTCGGCACCAGCGACAGCACCAGCGTCATCACGACGAAACCGATCGCCGACACGAGGATCACGGGCGACAGCAGCGAGCGGAAGCTGAACCACATCTCGTCGTTACCGGTCACATACAGCGACAGCGGCCCGTAGACGAGCAGGGTAAAGGTGAAGAAGGCGGCGGTCACGCCGCCGAACGCAAAGCGATGCTTGAGAGATAAATGTTTATCTTCCATAATGTGTCCTTCATTGATTACTCATAAATTGTTAACCTATATTATACTCTTTCTTCTATATATAGTCAAGAATTTTGACCGAATTCACTATATATAGATGACAGAAACGTTATTTGATTTTTCTGTATGAATATGGTATAATCTAAAATCAGATTAATATGTCATTGCGAAGCCCTTCAGGGCTGTGGCGATCTCAACCTCTAAAAATGTCATTGCGAGGGCGAAAACGCGTTTTCAGCCCGTGGCAATCTCGACCGAATCCTGCCTTGGGAGGTACCGATGGATATCCGTGTCAACGATGAACTGATCATGAAAAAGCCCCATCCCTGCGGGGATAACCGCTTTCTGGTACTGCGCGTGGGCATGGACTTCAAGATCCGATGTATGAAATGCGGACGCGAGGTGATGGTGCCGCGCCAAAAGGTCGAACATAATATCAGACAGGTGTGGAGAAACGGAGAAAGGGTTGCGCTGCAGCGCAAATAAGCCTCCCTCTGACGAGGGAGGTGTCGCCGATCGTCAAGGTCGGTGACGGAGGGAGAGATAACGAAACGTTATAATATTGATGAAACGTTTGACTTAATACCTTTTGTAATGACTTTTTAGCGACGGCTTGAGTCAGAAAACGGATCGGAACTGTTATGCAGCGTTATCTCTCCCCCAACTTCCTCGCCGGAAACGGCTTCTTCTGCGAAGACAGCCGACCCCTTTGTCCGCTTTGCGGACATTTCCCCTAGCAGGGGAATCTCCCCTTGTCCGCTTCGCGGACATTCCCCCAACGGGGCAATGTCGTCAACTTAAGAAATTGCAGCGCTAAGTCTCCCCTGCGTAAGGGGAGATACAGAGGGGTCGCCCCGGCTGAAACGAAAGACATAGATGA
>JAFRBX010000053.1 GCA_017404665.1 Ruminococcus sp. | reverse complement strand
GAAGAAAAAAGTGTGAGTATGATAGTGGAATCAAGTTATGATAACTGCCCCCACTTTTGAGCGAAAAGTGGGGGCAGTTATTCATATCCCTACAAACCGGAATTTACAATTGTAAAAAGTACGGGCAGATAGTCTCAAAATGTCCGTCCTTCATTCGAAAACCATTCGGGATAACGCCAAGCTGAGTAAAGCCTATTCTCTCGTACAGGTGACGAGCGTGAATGTTAGATTCGACAACAGCGTTGAACTGGAGAATGGTAAAACCGATCTCTTTTGCCCGTACGATACAGTCAAGCACGAGCTTTTCGCCGATATGCTGACCTCTGCACTTTGAGCTGACAGCGTAGCTTGCGTTGCAGATATGCCCGCAGCGTCCGACGTTGTTGGGGTGCAGGATATACAGTCCGACAACATCTTTGCTGTCATTGACGGCAACACCGCAATAACTCTGTTCAGCAAAGAACACCGTGCCTGTTTCCTCGGTCAATATTTCCTCTTGCGGAAAGGCGATACCGTCCTCGACGACTTCATTCCAAAGCAATATCATTTGTTGCAAATCCTTAGATTTATATTTTCTAATAGTCATTATAGATATACCTCCCATAAATCCCGGTTTGTCGGGGTCATATTCTTTAGCTCTTGTACAGAAGACGTATTCCGACGCGGTCAGTTCATCAGAGAAGCAATAACCGCCGTCTCCTTGAGGATATCCCCGTGCAGTTTTTCATAATCGCCGGGCGTTTTGCTCCGGAGAAGCTCGGTCAACTCGCACACGGGAGCGGCGATCGGATCAAGCGCAAGATTGTTTACACCGCCCTTCCACTTGTGAGCGACTTCGAACGCGCGGTCAAGATCGCCTTCCTTCAAAGCCGCGCCGAGCGCGTCGGCGGAGATCTCCTGTATACAGATCTTTACAAGGCGCAGATAAAGCGACTCGTTGTTTGCGCAACGGGACAATCCCTTTTCGACGTCGGCGCCGTATTCCTTTAGTTTTTCAACGGTAAGCATATAGTATTCCTCCGATAAAGAATTATTTACACGAGAACAGGCTGTTTTACTTTGATGAACTTTTCAAATTCATCTGCGGGAATCGGACGTGAAAAATAGTACCCCTGGATGATATCGCACCCCATCCGTTTCAATACGGAGACCTGCTCGGCGGTCTCGACGCCCTCGGCGATCGTCGGCACTTCAAAGGAAGCGGCAAGGCGGATCATGGTATCAAGAAGTCTCGTATCCCTGCGACCCGTGAACGCGCTCCTGATAAACTGCATATCCAGTTTTAATGCGTCAATGGGAAGATATGAAAGCATACCGAGAGAAGAGTAACCTGAACCGAAATCGTCCATTTCGATCTTAAATCCGAGCTTGCGTAGTTTTTTCACCTTCTCAACGATATGGTCCGAGTTTTCCGTATACGCGGATTCCGTGATTTCAAGCAGCAGTTCTTCAACGCTCAGTCCGTTTGCTTTGACGATGCCGAGAAGTCTGTCGGTGAGGTCCGGATCATATAGGTCTATTCGGGAAACGTTCACCGATACCGGTATGGAAACGTTGAGCCGCTTTTTCCAGTCGCTTATCTGCGCCGCCGTTTCGGACCATACGTAACGGTCGAGCTCCTGTATCAGTCCGTTCTTTTCAAACAGCGGTATAAATGTGCCGGGGCTGACCATGCCGAGCTTCGGATGTTTCCAGCGAACGAGCGCTTCGGCGCTGCATAGAGCCGGCTCGTCCCCGCGCACATTGAATTTCGGCTGATAGAATACGACGAACTGTTTATCGCGGCGCGCGGTCGGAAAATCGTTTATCAGCCGGTAGGCAAGCATCTCCGCCTCGCGCATGGAGTTATCGTAAATACCTATGGGGCTTGCCAGATTGTCTCTTACGCTGTCCGACGCCATTTTCGCACGGTCGAATCTGCGCTCGATGTCAAGAGTTTTGTCCGCGTCGGAGTAAACGCCCATTCTGAGCCGGACGTGATTTTCACCGTCTCCGAGCGGTACGGAAAGAGCGTTCAGAACAACGCCGTAATCCGCGCAGTGCGGGCAATAGATCATAAACGTGTCCGCGTCGCACCGGCAAACGATGCCTCCGGCTTCGTTTACAAAGCCGAGCGCCTTATCTGCAATGCTTTTCAGGATCTCGTCGCCGTGCGTTTTGCCGAAGCGGTCGTTGATCGTGCGGAAGTGGTTTATATCAAATACGATCGCGTCGGTCTGCGCGTCCTTGTGATACAGATCGAGTTGTACCGCGTAACGATAGAAGAATTCTTTGTTATACAGCCCAGTAAGGTGATCGCGTTCCGTAAAACGCAGTATATCGCGGTTTTCGAAAAGTTCTACCGTTCTGAGGATGCGGGCGAGAATGACTTTTGAAGCCGGATAGGGCTTCGGTATAAAGTCGATCGCGCCGAGCGACAGGCATTCCACTTCCGCCTCGCTGTCCGACGTCATAACAATCACCGGCAGACGGGAATACACGGGAACGCTCCTGATTTTTTTCAGTACCTCGATGCCTTTTATGCCGGGAAGATTCAGGTCGAGCAGAACGATGCTCAGCGTTTCATACTGCTCGCCGATGATCAAAAGCGCCTCCTCGCCGGTCTCTGCGACGATCAGGTCGTAGGTATCGCTCACGCTTTCCCTGATCATCTCCTGATTGATGATATCGTCCTCAACGAGAAGTATCCTTCTTCTTTCCTCGGATATCCGGAACTTTGATTTGTTATCAGTCATGTAGTTTTCCTCCGTGCCGCATACGCGAAGCCTCACACTTACTCTTTGTCTTCCGCAACCTTCACAATTCGGTTTTATTGTTGTTTTGAAATTCGGCGGTTATTACCGTTATTATCTCACTCATTCAAAACTTCCGTATTTTGCCACAGCTTCATCAATCGTCAGGGTTCCGTTTCCGACCTGATAAGAGGCGCTTCGGATTTGAGAGAAAAGCGTATCCTCGATACCGAGCGCGGTCGGCGAGATGACAAGGTCCGGCGCGACTCCGGCGATGGGAGCGTATACCTTATCGAAAGACAGATCCTTCGATGGCGTGATCAGACGTTTGATCGACGCCATCTGATTCAGTTCCGTATTCGAAATGAGGAAGCGTATAAACTCATTCGTCATGTCCAGATTGTCGCAGTATTTGTTGACCGAAAATTGAATCGAAGGACTGTCAAGTAAGTATCCGCCCTTGTCGGTCGTCGGGATCGGAGCAAACGAATATGAAAACGGGTGTGCCTTAAAGGCTTCCGACTGGCTTTCGCGTTTGCCCGTGCCGGATACCGTGTCGCCGGTGCAGATCATCATCGGGACGTCTCCCTCAAAGAACCGCAGTATGACGCCAGTGTAATTATCACCGATTTCAGCGCATTTCTCCAGATTGACGCATCCTTTATCGATCAATTGAGAGAGCGTTTCGAGCGCCGGACGCATATATTCGCCCGCCGCGGGATCACACTTGTTGGCGAGAGCAACCGCCTCCGGATGCTCAGCAAGCGTCCCCGCAAAAATCGGATAAGCGACGGTATTCATCAAGCTGCCGTTCGACTTTGCGCTGTATCCCATCATCGGGCTTTCGTATCCTTTTTCTTTAAAAGACTTGCATACGGTCAAAAGTTCCTGCAACGTCGTCGGCACCTTGAGTCCTTCTTTTTCAAACAGACTGTTATTGACCAGCATCCCGTATGACGTGGAAAAAATCGGGACCATCAGAACGCGCCCCTGAGAATCGCGGTTCATAAGACCGGACCGGATGCAATCGAGATTCAATCCGAGAGACGCGTCGGCAAGGTTTTCCATTTGTGCGAAAACCTCATCGTACGCCGAGTTGCCGATCATCGCTTTGGACGAAAAGAAAATGTTCGGCGCATCGTTCCCCTTAAGGACGGTAGCGATCATGTTGTCGTAATCGCCGTCGATTTTCGTGTAGCTCATTTCGACGTTCGGGTAATACTCCTTGAAACGGTCAAACTCAGCCTCAAGAGCCTCGAAATTGCTGTAATTACCCACTATACTGATTTTACAAACGGTGGATTGGTCAAGTTTAGGCGCGAAGCTTTCCTCTTTTTCCTCCTGATTCCCGGAATTGCACGACGCCAATCCGAGGATCATGAGCGCCGCCATGAAAATAATGAAGATTTTTTTCATTGTTTGTTCTTCCTCTCTTTTATTTTGCGAATTTCTTTGATTACAAGTTTAACATCCACGGGCTTGGCGATATACCCGTCCATACCCGCGTTCAGACATTCGGTTATGTTTTCGGAAAACGCGTCCGCCGTCATCGCGATGATGGGTATCGACGCGGCCCACGGGTTATCCAGTTTGCGAATCGCTCTTGTGGCGTCAAGACCGTTCATTTCGGGCATTTGCACATCCATGAAAACAAGCGTGTAACTGCCTTCCTCGGCGTTTCTCATCATATCAACGCAAACGCGGCCGTTTTCCGCACGATCCGCGGTAATGCCGAACATACCGAGCGTTGCCTGAATGACCTCCCAGTTGATATCGTAATCCTCCGCCACGAGGACGTGCACTCCTTCGAGATCCGAGTAATCGTCCTCCGGTTCGACTGATTTTGCCTCTCTTCCCACGAGTTGGCTGATTTTATCATAAAGCGTGGATCGGAAAAGGGGCTTGCTGACAAAGCCGTTGGCTCCCGCCTTTTTCGCCTCGTCTTCAATGTCCGATCTGTCGTAGGCGGACATCAGTAGAACGGGGATCTTTTCGTCTATTTCCGACCGGATACGGCGCACCGTGTCGATCCCGTTCATATCGGGCATCTTCCAGTCGAGAATAATGACGCCGTAGTCCCGTCCTTCACAGTGGCGAGCGGAAATCATCCCGATCGCGTCGCTGCCGCTCTTCGCGCATTCCGCGGTAACGCCCAAGGATTCAAGCATATCCGCCGTCGTCTGAAGCATCACTTCATCATCGTCGACGACCAGAACGTCGATCGGATCGAGCTGCATATTGTCTCTTTGTCTGTCGGATACCGGTATATCTATGACGACGGTAAACGTCGTTCCTTTGCCTTGCTCGCTCCGGCACTCTATCGTTCCGCCCATCAGATCTACCATCTTTTTCGTGATGGCGAGACCGAGCCCGGTCCCCTGGATACTGTTCACGCGGCTGTCCGTCTGGCGTGAAAACGGCTGGAACATCCTTTCCATGAACTCCGGACTCATACCGATACCGGTGTCTGATACACGATAGGTCATCCTCACACAACCGGCGACCGGACTTTCGTCCTCCATAATATCCACGCTGACGCTGCCGCCGGGTTCCGTGTATTTGACGGAGTTTGAAAGGATATTGATATATATTTGATTCAACCTGAGTTGATCCGCGTACAGATACTCTTTTTCCATTCGATGGACGCGGAAATTGAAATCTATATTCTTTTCTTTTACCATCGGCTGAGACAGGTTGACGAGATTTTCCACCGTTTCAACCACGGAAAACGTCACCGGCGATAAATTCAACTTTCCGATTTCCACTTTCGAGATATCCAGAATATCGTTGATAAGCGTCAGCAAGTGGTTGCCGGCAAGACTGATTTTGCGGAGGTTTTCCCCCGTTGACTCTATATCGTTGAGATTTTTTTGCGCTATCGCCGTAAGACCGATGATCGCGTTCATCGGAGTACGGATATCGTGCGACATGGTTGAAAGGAAATCTGTTTTTGCTTTGTTTGCGGAATCCGCTTCCATTGCCGCTTTCCGCAGTTTTTTATTGAATTGCTGAACGAAGAGCAAATCTATAATGAACAGCACGAGCAGCCCGGCGGAAATGACGCCGATCGGA
Source organism: Ruminococcus sp. (assembly GCA_017404665.1). Taxonomy (GTDB): domain Bacteria; phylum Bacillota; class Clostridia; order Oscillospirales; family Acutalibacteraceae; genus Ruminococcoides. The sequence goes on along the minus strand of JAFRBX010000053.1, from coordinate 2,552 downwards.
AGCCAGTTCTCCGTGTTCGCGTTCAGATCCGAAGCGGGAAGCAGACCAAGCAACGTCCACCCCAGCGTATCCGCCACCGGAGTATAGGCAAGGAGCATTTCTTTTCCCCTTGAGTTGAGCATCGTAAACGATCCCGTGGAGGACGTCATATTTGTATGAAGCCTGTCGAGAAGAGCCGGATCGGAAACGTTGTATGATTTGTAAAATTCAAAGAAGTTTGAATTCTTCAGCGTTTTGCTTTTTATAATATAGTCGCCGTCATAATCGATCAGAGTGATTTCCGCGTTCTCGAATTCCTCCTGCGGGAATATCCACTTCTGTTCCAGCTCGGATATCGGCAGCACGCGAAGCAAAACGGCAGCTTTCATGGTGCCGTCGTCGGGATCGCGGAGCGTGATCCTGTTGCAGAAAGCAAGAGATTGTTCGCCGTTCATTGGATTGGTATAGGCGCGCGAAATATTTATTGACGTGCCGATCTCCGATATCCACGACGTATCGTTCATAAAATCCATTGCGTCGTAAGATACGGCGTATTCTTCGGACGTGCTGAGATGAGGCCGCGTCGATAATCCCTTTTTGCTGTCAAGATAAATCAGATGGGCGGACGCGTTCGGAAGCACGTGTGAAATGCGAATAAAGGCAGCCGCTTCTTCCATAGACATTTCTCTGCTGTTGATATAACGCGCCCAGACGTCGCAAATGCGCTGTTCACCTTCAAGATAGTTTTCGGTAACGTGTTCCATTGCGATCGTGGTGTTTTCAAAATGCTCGGTCTGCCTTTGCTGATTGTTCCTGTTTTCGAACACAGTATAGACCGCAACGAAAGCAAGGATCGCGATCATAATGAGAACGTTGATGATGATTATTCCTATTTTCTTCATAATACGCAATCGCCTTTATTATAAGATTATCAAAGCGCCGGCTCAATGCAATTCTAAAATAATCTTTTCCGGATCCGGCTCTTATTAAAATAGCTCACTAACCGTCCGCACAGCCGTATCCGTATTGTATTTTGTGCTTTGCCCCACCAGAGCGTTCCGAGCACGAGAAGCAATACTACGAACATGCTGAAGACCGTTATGATTACGACTGTTTTTTACTTTACGGCATAGCGATCATTTGGTTTTTTCTTCGCGCTTGATATATCTCAACTCAACGTCATAGCCGAGCGCTTCCATCATCTGAATAAAGGTTTTGTTTACGATCCCGCCCGGTTTTTTGATCAACCGGTTCACGTAAGACGCGGGTCTGCCGACTGCTTTGGCATCTGCGCAGAAATTGTAATAGGCGATTTCGGTCGTTTTCGTCAGCCAGTGGCGCGGATCGCTTTCGGGAGATTTATCCCAACCGAGCGGAAGATCAGCCGGTCGGAATTCCTCTTCGGTGAGCGCGAGCGTGTTGAGAAATTGATAATTGAGTTCGGTAACGCTCTCACGCTCCGCTTTATCAGAGCCGGAGATATACAGAGCATGGTCATACTTACGGCAGCGTTCAAGATACTGCGCACACGACAGTCCGTTTTCGGTCATCCACCCGAAGCCCTTGAACATACTCTTGGTGAGGATCATCTGCACGTCGCTTCCGTCGTCCTCGACCGTGACGATATTTGCGTCCTTAACGACGCTTTTCGGGTTATCTATGACAATTATCTTCTTTTCGGAAAGCAGGCGCGGATCTTTGATCCTCTCGCCGCTCGTGTACAAAAGCGCGTTGTAAGCGTAGAGTTTAGCGGGCTGACAGTTTCCGATCTTCATTCCGAGCATCATACGCTCGCGCAGCGGCTCATAGAGGTCTTCTCTGACGAAAAGACAGAACGCTGTGACGAATCATATTCGCCGAACGCTCGAAAGCGAGGTATTTCGCGTATCCGCGTCCGAGATTGAGCGTGATCCCGTCCTTGCCGAGCATACATTCCGCTTTGTTGACGGCATATACCGGGCGGGAATAACCCTTTTCATCAATTCCAGTCAAGAAAAACCAAAGTCATTTCACACCTATTCTCTGAATGAAAAATCTACTGTTTTACATGTAGGGGATTTGGTTGAAAAAGAACATCATAGAAATAGAGTTGAAAATATTGAAAATGTCTATCTATCATCAAATGAAACTGATGATAGAAGCAATGATCTGACTCAGGATTATTTTACATCGGCTGTCAAAAGTGAAAAAGAAGGCAGTAGCAAAAATGAGATTGCTTTTTGGCATAATACCGAACAACAAGATTTACAGCTTGAAAGATACAACTTGGCGTCTTGTTTATCTATGTTATATCAAAGTCGAGTTGAGAAAGAAGTTTTGATAAAAAGGCTTTATGTTGATTTGTTGAAAATAATAGACATGAAGCACAGAGCTGAAGAAAAGTATTCATCTGAAATCAATAACAATAATACTCAAAGCAATAGTTCAATTGTTGCTCCTGCATGGGTTAACCACAGTAATTGTGTTTTTTAGGTATGTTCCCTGTGCTTCATAAAGGAAAAACCGCTATATATTGCGAAAAAAGCTTTACAGCCTCAAAAATATATGATATAATTTAGGTATATTTTAGGTAT
>JAFRBX010000052.1 GCA_017404665.1 Ruminococcus sp. | reverse complement strand
TGTAGATAGCCTGCGGTGTCGTAAACCCAAATATCTGCTGTAAATTGCCGACCGTCAATCCGGCTTGCTTTCGCAAACGCGTGATATTCTGACCGGTGGCAACCATATTGATAACAGGAAGGCGGGTCATGTCTTTCACCTACGAAATTCAAATTTGTCTGTAATCCGCCTGTAAATGGACATAAAAATACCGCTTGTCTCACATGAGAGGCAAGCGGTTGTCATCACAGAACGCGGGATCGCGGATTATTCAGACGTGTCCGACCATTTTGTTATACCTGTCTCATATGAGCGCACTTTATTAATACTCTCGTAATCATCATCACGAAGCAAATCATGCAGCTCATATTCATATACAGTCTTAGCAAAATGTAATCTGAACATTTGAATTTCCTTTCCGGGAGGGTCTGCCTCTCTGTTTTCTGCCATCAATATAACATACCTTTTTTCAGAAGTCAATAAACCCGTGGTATAAAATCATTGTTTTTCGGGAGCTTTATCAGCTGAATACCGCCGGGCTGTCAGATCGTATCATACGCCTTCATAGTGAGCGGCGACGTTTTTCAGGTAATCGATGATCGTCAGGTGCTGGGGACAGACGTCTTCGCACTGACCGCAGGCAATACATTCGCTCGCCTTGCCGAATTTTTGTGTCAGCACCTCGTAATTCGTGAAATTGATTGTCCAGCCCTTTTCTTCCAGATGCTCGCGCATATCCTCATTATATATGGAGAAATACTGGGGGATGGCAATCTGCATCGGACAACCCTCTGTGCAATAGGAGCAGCCTGTGCAGGGAATCGCGATCTGACTGTTGATGATATCCGCTGCGCGGAAGCACAGCTTCTGTTCTTCTTGTGTCAGTGGTTGGAAGTCCTCCATGTAACTGAGATTATCGCGCATCTGATCAAGATTGCTCATTCCGGACAGCACCATCTTCACATTCGGCAGACTCGCGACAAAACGGATCGCCCAGCTCGGGACAGACATCTGCGGATCATGATCCGTGAACAGTTTTTCAGCCTGCTCGGGGATCCTTGCCAGCGTTCCGCCCTTGACAGGCTCCATGACGATCACGGGCTTGCCGTGCTTCACCGCGACGTCATAGCACGCGCGGGACTGGATCCACTCGCTTTCCCAATCCAGATAATTGATCTGCAGCTGTACGAATTCCATCTGAGGATGCTCGGTCAATATTTGATCCAGCATCTCAGCCGTATCGTGGAACGAGAAGCCCGCGTGCTTTACCAAGCCTTCCTTTTTCTTGCCGAGCAGCCAGTTGAAGCAGTCGAATTCTTCGTATTTCGACAGGTTGGTGGACTCGATCCCATGGATCAGGTAGTAGTCAAAATATCCTGCGCCCGTATGCTCCAGCTGTGCGCTGAATATCTTATCCCGATCCTCCAAGGAATCGAAGAATCCCGCGTGGAGCTTTGTCGCAAGCGTAAAGCTGTTTCTCGGATATCTCTCCACCAGCGCCGCTTTTGCGGCTTTCTCGCTTGCAAAGCCGTTATACATCCAAGCGGTGTCAAAATAGGTGAAGCCCTTTTCCATAAACAGATCCACCATCTGCTTGAGCTGCTCGATGTCGATATCGGCGGGATTGTCGGGGTTGTTCTGCGGCAGGCGCATCAAGCCGAAGCCGAGCTTCTTGGTCTCTTTTTCAAAAAATGACATAGATTACCTCCGTACATATTGTTATCATTTTCATCAGTCTTCGAGTAAGAGGCAGCAGTCGTTCCGCTCGCCGAATACTTGCCCTGTTTCGTTTCTTCTATCAGATACGCCGACGCCGTATCGTCTATAGGCCTCCCGCGCCTTACGGAAATCCAACACTTCATTTCAGCAGGTTCGGATTACCTATGCATCCGCCGGTACAGCGTGCACAGGTTTTGGAGCTTGATGGATTCCGACAAGCCGCTTTTTGACGCTGAAAAGCACCTTGCGCGTCAAGGCGCGCAGTCCCTTTGTTGAAGCGCTGCCGCCAAAAAATATCAGTATGGAAAACCCGACGCCGAACAGCCCCGCTCCGAATACGGCGATCCCCGTTGAAATTTCTCCCCGGATCACGATCAACACGCTCCACGCGGTAACGATCAGACTGACAACTTCGAAAGAAGCGCTGATCACCCACATCGAAACCACGACAGCGCATACAATAAAATATGCCGAAAAAACGACCGCAAGCACGGCGATCAACAGAGATATCCAGACCGGAGAGCCGAGTATCAGAAGCACGGCCTCCCACGCTTTCAGCTTTCGGCTTGATCTGAGCTTTTCCATCACGATCTTTGAAAGCGGATAATCACAGAGGATCCCGTCGACAATCTCATCCGTGTCGCCGACCTGAGCCGCCGCCGCGTCTTCGGTATAGCCGTTGTCCGTAATACTGTCGAGCTTTTTCCTATAATAAAGGATACTGTCCTCCAGGTCCGCCTTCGGCATTCCTGACAGCTTTGCCCGAAGCTCAGAAATAAATTGCTGTTTCGTCATATCCATCCTCAATACTCTTCTATCCTTCGTGAATCGTGACCGGTGCAGCTCTCGCGCCTCGGATCTCGTCATTCAGCAGCTTATATCAGAGATGTACAGCGCATACAGCTTATCCAATTCGACCTCATTTGCGTCGATCACGCAGAAGCGATTCGACAGCTGAGCGCAGATCATCCGATTCATTTCTATTCCCTCACCGAAAGCCGTATCGGTCATCCGCCGCCTGTGCGATACGGCACGGACGCCTGCGTTTTGCAGGCGCCCTGCCATATGATCAGCTGTATTATCCGATCGGTTTTTCGATAGCATCATCCTTGATGATACCGGCAAGCCAGCGCTGGAGCACGGTCACGTCAATGATCGTGGCGGAACCGTCTTTATCAACATCCGCGACCGTTTCATTAAACTCAAACGGGATCGTGATCCCGGCAAGATGCCTTTGGATCAGCGTCGCATCGATGATCGTCACGTCGCCGTCCCCGTCAACGTCGCCGAGAAGGGGCTTCTGAGGTTCTGTAGGCGGTTCGGTAGGCTCCGGCGCTTGAGTCGGTTCAGGAGGCTGGGTAGGCTCCGGCGCTGTGCTTCCCACATAATCAAGGTTAAAGTAATTATATGAAACATTGTTATTGGTAACGCTCATATTGCGGTCGTACCAGTTGGCGGTATCGTAGAAAATCTTGACAGTGTGCGTGCCCTTGTCGAGTTCGAGCGAGAGGTGTGTGCCGGTCTGGTTCGTATGCCCGCTGTTGACCTCGGGGAACACGAGCGACCCCTTATCTTCTCCATCAACATAAACGGAACGAATCGCGCAGCTGACGCCGGAGGTAGCGTCGCCGGTGTTGTTATATATGCCGCTGAGCAGGTATCTGCCCGCTTTGTCGATCGTGACGCTCAGCGTCAGATTCGCGCTGCGGGAGCGGTTGTCGATAACAAATCCCGAAGAAATCAGACTGCTGCTTGAAACTGAGCCGCTCTCCGCTTCGATCTTGACCCTGTCGGGGCTGATGACGATCGGCTTGCTCAGCTCGGAGCAAATGCCGTCCTCAGAGACAGCCATCAGACTGTAGCAGCCGTATACGGTCGTATCCGGCGTATAGCTGCTGCCGGTGACGTCGATATACTCCCTGCCTGTCCACAGCTTGTAGGAAAGACCGCTTTTCGGGCTCCAGATCAGTCTGCCGCCCGCGTAAGTCAACGTCGGCATCTCCGGGCAGATCACCAGATTGTCATCGCTCTTGTTGCGCTTGTACGACGTGCCGCTTTGCTCCATCACGATCTCGATCGTATGACTTCCGGTGTTCTCTTTTGAGAATACGTAGCTTTCGATGTCCCGCGCGACGCCGTCGACCTTGAAGGACTTGACCTGATCGCCTTCGCCCGAAAGCTTGATCGTGAGAACGGAATTCCTGTATTTGAAGTTCGAGAGCTCGAACGGGCCCTCCATCCAGCCCGGGATATACGGATCGAAGGTAACGCCGTCCTCATCGTAGTTCATGCCGAACATCACGCGGTAGTAGCCCGCTAAGGTCCCCGCGATCGACCAGAGCTGCTGGTCGGACTCTACGCCCTCGCCGGTGCGGTAATCGATGACCTCCTTGTTGGTCAGCGACACTGCCGCGCCGCGCACATTCGAGTTGAAGATCTCTTCGGCGACCGCCTTATTGCCGTGATAGGACGCGCCGACCATGAGGGTCGAATCCCATCCCGGCCAAACGCCGCGATTGTGATAGACCTTGTCGGCATTCGCCAGCTTACCCTGCTTCTGCGGATAGACCGTATCCGCGCCGTAGTTGACCAGCGGATAATTCTCGCTGATCTGAGAAAGCTGAGAATCGCTGCCGATATCGAACCAGAGCGCGAAGCCGTTGCCCAGCACATCGGTCTTTTCGGCAGGAACGCTGCCCATATATTCCGGGTACTCCCACGAGGAGTAAAGCCCCATGTTCTCGTTCCACAATCTTGCGCTGATTTTTGCCTCTAAGTCCTGCGCCGATCTTGCCCAAGCCTGCTCGGCTTCTTCACCCTTGCCGAGCACCCTTGCCGCCTTGCTCATGATCTCGAACACACGGCAGTAGATCGCGTTGACCGAGGCGGTCTTGCTCTCGGCGATTGCGGAGAGCCCGCTGTCATAGGTCTCGCTCGTCCAGTCGGGGTAGGTCTGATCGCGCCAGTCAAGACCGCAGGTCTCGCCGCGGAAAAGCCCCGCATCGCTGTCATAGGCGACGTTCATATCCTGCAGGATCGTGTTGGCGCAGATATCATAGAAGTAGCTCAGATGCTCTGTGTTGCCGTCCGCGAGGTAGGTCTCCCAGACGGAAAGCATCGTGATGATCTTATCGGTGGAAACAGGATAGGAGCCGCCGGTGCCCGTATCCTGTTCAAAAACGGAAATCCCGTTTGAAGTCTTGATCTTCTCGCGCTCACAGTTGTAGCTGATCTCAGGGAACACCCACGCGAGTGAATACAGATTGGAGAGCGCCGTGTCGCGCGTCCAGACCTTCTGCCATGCCGTACCGGTATAGAAAACCTGACCGTAGGAATCGGTGTGGATGCTCTTGACCGCTTCCTCCAAAGAGAGATTGTATACCGCCGCCGCTAAAGGAGAATTCTGCGCTGTAAACACGGGATAAGCGGAGAGGTTCATCGACTGGGTCCATGTTTTCCGCGACCCCGTCATATACGAGGTGATCGACGTCGGCGAATCGGCATAAGCATTGTAACCCGTGTCGATGACCTTATCGGGGGTCAAACGATAATCATAGGAGTTGTATTCAAAGCTCCACTGGGAGCTGGTGTAGTACATCGGGACCTTCGTCGCCTGTGCGTTTCCGCCGAGGTTCTCGATATTGATGACTGCGTTCTCGTTCGCCGTATTGATGATGCGCGCGCCGTCCATAGTAGTATCGACAAGCCAGCTCGTATTGCCGCCGCTCACAGACGAAACACAGACGACCGCGCTGCCGCTCAGCGCGGCATAATCCTTTGTCGCGTCGTTTTGCAGATAATACGCACCGCTGCCGTCCGAAATGATATTCCAGTAAGCCGCGTCGGGGTAGTTTGTACTCACGCTCTGATAGGATACCGTGCTGTTCTTCTGCACGAGCACCAAATCGTTGTGCTCCATCCATGTCGATCGCAGTACGACTCGATTGACGTCCGCCTCCAGCGAAGAATGTGGGAACGCCTGGATGATGCTGCTGTCCGTATACGCGATAAAGGTAACGTCGCCGTCGCTGTCGAGCGTCAGGCTCGCGTTGCCCTCGACGGGCGCCTGGAAGGTGCTCCAGTCGGCAGTAGCCGCCTTGTATTCGTAGCTGCCCTTGTCCAGATGGGTCGTGATAATATACCGGCCGTTTTCATAGGTCATCGCATAGTCGGCAGGATTCTCCCAGCCGTTGAACGTACCGCGCAGATATACCGTTGCGGCTGCAGACATCGGCGCGGCGGACAATACCGTTGTCAGACACAGCAGTATCACACAAATCACACTGATGAGTTTGATTGATAAGTCTTTCATAAAATCACCCTGTTTCCGTCAAATATATTCAATTAAATTATAATTAATCCACAAGTGAAAAGCAATAGTTATGTGATAATTTAGTAATTTTGTTTCATGGATCACCCAACTTCTCCAGCAGCAGCATTTGACTGCACCGAATATAAGACCGTCTCGTTTGCAACGCTTGAGGCTGAAAAACTGTTGCAAAAGGAAAACAAATATGATAGCATGAAAAAGAAATAATGAGGCAATAGATAAACAAACATGATGGCGTTTTTCCGGAGCCAACGGTTCTTGATCCGATCAGGAGGAAAACAAATGCTCAAAAGACTGAAAAACAGCGCTTCCGAACGCGTCGCCGGAGTGAACCGGCTCACAACAGCCGCCAAAATCGCACTGTTATTGATGTCCCTTACAGCAGCGGGCTTTTGTTACTGCGTTTTCAAAGGGATATTTGATTATGAACTGCACCATGCTTTTACCAGAGATTCGCCGCTTTACTGGACTGTCGGCAGGGGAATGCTCAATGGGCTCAAGCCTTACGTTGATATGTACGAAAACAAGCCGTTAGGAGTTTTTCTTATTTCGGCGCTTTCCTTCGCCCTGACAGACGACACGATCATCTGCAATATCGTCAGCATCATTGCCGCGCTGATGATCGCAGTGATTCCGGCTTTAGCGGTTCTGGACGATCGTGATCGTACGGATAAAAGCGACAGCGCAGTCATTCGCTTTGCGGCGATCGTGATATCGGTGCTTTTCATGGGATTGCTGATCACGATCTACAGCGAAGAAAACTCGGGCGGTTTTCAGATCGAAGCGATCGGAGCGGCTTTTTCGATACTGTTTATTTATCTGGTCAAAAAACAAAACAGCGCGGCAACCCGCTTGAAAAGAATCATCCTGACTGCGGCGTCCGCTCTTGCGATCAGCTGTGCCGTCATGCTCAAGGAGCCGTTCCTTCTTGCAGCTGTATTCGGCGCGCTGCTGTTTGTCGATAATATAAAGGATTTTCTGCGGCACATCTTTCTCCCCTGTGCCGCAGGCGGCGCACTGGTCATCATTGTGCTGGCAGCAGCGAGTATGCTCGTTCCCTACTTTTCGATATACATTAAACGAATGCTTGAGACAAGGCTTTCAGGGGGAGCTTCCGCTTATTCATGGATACGCAATATTGTTTACGTAATTACCAACCTCTGGGAAAACAGCGGTGTCCTGCCTGTTCTGTTACTGCTTTTTTTCCTTTTGGCGCTGCTGAGGGCTTTCGTCCATCGGAAAAATATGATATGCTTTGCTTTCCAAGCAGTCAAAATCGTCGTGTCGATCTTTGTCGCGTCGTTCTGCGTTGGAGTAGGAGAGTTTTACTACAATCATCATTTTGTTTTTGCGGTTCCCGTGTATTGTGCAATTGTGATTTACGGCGGAGCCTTTCTTTTCACGGTCAAGCCCAAAGGAAAACATATTACCCGAGCGGCGCTGGTACTATGGACAATGGTGATGCTGACTGTGCTGGTGAGTCCCTCGCCCATCTATCAAGACGACGATATGACCGAAGAGCTTGACGAGTTAAAGGCAAGGGCACAGTATGTGGATTCGCTGCTTGATTTTTACGAAGCGGATCGCTATCAGTACGTCGGCTTCAATGAAAATGAAGAATTCTTCGGTTTGACGGATCATTTTCCGCAGGGACCGGTTTTTGTACAGGATCCCGCCAATTTCACCTCAAAGAATACATGGTTTTACCAAAGCTTTTGCGAACAGCTCAACGAATGTGATGTAATCATAGTGGATTACTATGCCGCGCCCGGTACACAGCAATTGGTCGAGGACGTCGTTGACGCGGCATTCACCGAGAAGCCCGCAAAAGTATTTGACGCAAGCCCGCCCGAAAATTTCACCTGCAAGATTTATTACCGCACTTCAAGATTCGGATGATGCTCCGGCGGCACTCATCCATAAAAGAATGATGACATAAGTAAAGCCTGAGCAGCTCATGATGATCTGCTCAGGCTGTTATTTTAATGTATGATCGTGACAGTCTCCCCGATATGAGAATCGGAAACGCCGATACCGGCAAGATGCCTTTGGATACAGGTCGCGTCGATGATGGTGACGTCATCGTCAAGGTCCGCGTCGGCTGCGATCAACGAGTCTCCGCTCAGGGTAATGATCCCCGCCAGATGCCTTTGGATATAGGTTACATCAATGATGCTGACGTCTCCGTCATCATCGGCGTCGCCAACCACTATTTGCACTGCGGTAGTCGGCTTTTGTGTAGGAGCCTGTGTAGGCGCTTGTGTAGGAGCCTGCGTGGGCGCCTCGGTCGGCTGAGCAGACGCGTTATAGATCACCGCGATACCGGTTGTACCGACATGACCGGTAATCTTAGACGAAGTAACGGTAAAGCTGCTGCCGGACACCTCGTCGGTATAGGTGCCTGCAGGCACCATGCCGCTCGGATTGGATACCGATACATCGACGTCGGCGCTCTTCGTGACGATCACAGCGCCGCCCTTCGAGCTGTCGGAACGTAATACGCTGTAATACGTATTGGAGCCGAGTACTCTCTCTTCCGTACCGATCATCGCGTTATGGAAATGATTGACCGCCGCGATCTCCTTGGAGGTAAAGTGTGTGCTGCCTTTTCTGCTGTAGTAGATGGACTGATGGGCAGTCGCCGAGGGTCTGGAAAGATACAGCGTCTGAGAATTCGCGCGAGCACCGAGGAGCGCGTATGCTTTGTCAACGACGCCCTGATCGAGATTCTTGGTCCAGCCGCCGGAATTCACTTCGTTGGAGTAGGAGTCGTGGCTCTCCGCCCAGTTGACGATTTTCGCGGCGTCAACGCCCTTTCTGCTCCAGTTGCCGGTGGTCTTGTAGGTCGTGCCGTCTCTGACAGCCGACATCAGGGCAGCGCTGTATACCGTATCCGAAACGCCGATATACTCCGCGTATTCGTTGATCCATGTCTGGTTGTCGGCGTCGCTTTCACCGTCGGCAGGCTTGCCGAGGATCTCGCCGTACTGATACATGTCGATCTGCGCCATCTTTGACCAGAAGCCGCAGTTCTCAGAGGGGAGCGCGATATGCTTCGCGGCGTCCCAGCGGATGCCGTCGACGCCGGCGTTCTTGAGCTGCACAACCATGTTATAGACCATATTCTGGATAGCTGTGTTCTCGCTGTTCAGATCGGGCATACCGATATTCTTCTGTGTGGTCGAATAGCGGTCTTCGGCGTTGTTGCGGGAACCGAGATTATGGAAGTAAGTGGATTTGTTGGTTTTAAAAACGTTGTCGACACTGCCGGACAGATTACCGTTGTCATCACCGGCAACATGGTTGGAAACGACGTCAACGATGATCTTGACCCCGTACTTGTGCGCTTCAGTGCACAGGGACTGCAGGTCGCTCAGGGAACCGAGCTCGTTGCCGACCGAGAACTTGGTCGGCTGGTACAGCCAGTACCACTGGCTGCTTCCGCCGTGCGGCTGCAGAGGAGAGGTCTGTACGCTGGTAAATCCCGCCGCGGCGATATTCGGCAGCTCTGCCTTGATCTGACTGAGCGTCCAGTTGAAGCAATGCAGGATATTGCCGTCCTGACAGTCCGTCGGCAGACCGTAATCGGCTCCTGTCGGCTCCGCGTCGATATCCTGCGCCGAAACGGACATACCGATCGACGCTAAGCACGAAATGATGATGCACAGCAAAAGCGTCAGGCTGATGATTTGTTTCTTCATATAGCTCACCCTTCAAAACTTATTATTACAATCATAACAAGTCGATCGAAAAATGTCAACATTCTTTTGTTGGTTTTGTAACAAAGAAAAGGGAGATGTCACGAACGACAGCTCCCTGGAAAAGGTTACGTAATTCTTTTTCAAAACATGATCCATTTTCAATCCGTCTTTGCCCTTTTTCGGATGTATTGTATCAGCCGGCTGCCGATGATCACAAGCAAAATGATCAACAGGACAAAAAGCCCCGCAAGCATCAGCAAAGCGTTGGAAAACAGCTGCTGGTAATACCCGTTGCCGAGCGCGAGACGCGCGTTCGTCAGCTGTGTTCGATTGATAAAGGTATCGACATAATGGCTGATTTCAAAGACGTTATCATAAGGAATGTAGCTCGCGGGAAGGATCAGCTTAGGCGGAAAAAGGATGAACAGAGCGATCGGTACCGCGGCCAAGGCGAGGGCAATCAGCACACGGCTGATCAGATACCTGCCGTTTTGACGGAGCACAGCGCGCGGATACTCCTTTTGACCCGCTTCGCGCAGGCGGCGAGCGGCGTCGCGAGACATCCCGATCAGGATCCTGATGACGACGATTGCGAGAATCAGCGCGATCAGCGAGAGGAACAGCCGCGGGATATTTTCGATCATGTCATGCTTGGTGATCAGGTCGTTTTCGATATAAAAGCCGGTATCCGTACCCGTCATGCCCAGCAGCGGCAGGGCTTTTCGGGAATAGGTGTTTTTCGGCGCCGCAAAGGTATCGACGGGAACCTCCTCCCAGCCGTCATAACAGGTATAGGGAAGATAAACGCGCTCATACATATCCGAGGACATCTCTTTCAGAAAGCCGTCCGGCTTCCGGTAGATGCCGACGACAGTGAACTTCTTCCCCCACAGGGTGAGGCTTCGTCCGATGACGTCCGCGTCCAAGCTCATGCGAAATGCGGCTTCATCACTGATCACAACCGCAGGGAGCTTCTCCGTCACATGCTCCTTGGTGATTGCGGAGCCGCCCGCGAAGATGTTGTAAACGTCAAAAAAGTTTTCGTTGACCAATACAGGCATGACCTCGCCGATACCGTCGACGTTCTCCGTGTTCAGCTCGGCGGACGCCGCTAGGTGCTCGCTGTACGATTCGTTCGGCAGCTTTTCATAGAGTGAAAACGGTATCCCTTCGGACAAGCGGCTGCGCCTGTATTCCGACACGCTCGGGAGCTCATTCAAGGCGGAAAAAGCCGCCCCAAAGAACAAAACACCCAGCGCAACAAGCAGGACGACCGACGGCCACCACCCGATATGTCTGTTTTTTCGCTCAGCCATCCACGATCACCCTTTGTCCGTCATGGATCGCCTTTGTGCTGCTCAGCACGAACGGCAGCGACTCGGCGTCCATCTCCACAGCCGCATAAAAATCCGACTCGGCGACCACCGTCACCGGCACCTTGGAGATATAGCGCTTATCATCCTTGTCCTTGGTAACCAAATACACATAGCTGCCGTCCTGAATTGCGGATTTCATCACGACATGACCGTATTGCGCGCTTTCAAATACAGTATCGATGACAACCGTTTCGCCGACAGCGGGCATTTGCTCCCCGTCCTTGAGCTCCATGCGTTTCAGCTCGGCGGTGCATTCGACCCCTTCTTCGGTCTCCTTCGTTCTTACGACGACGCCGACGCCGCTGCGGTAAACATATTCGTCGCGGGCAGCCTCCACCGACGCCATGACATCGACGGTCGAACCGATCCGGACAAACTGCTCCAGCTCCTTTGAGCACGTAAAGCGGAAGCACATCGCTTCGCTGTCGTAGGACTCGGCGGAAGCATAAGGTTCCAGAACCGAAACCGTTTTCAAATCATGCTTGAGCGTACCCTCGCCGCCGAAGGTGATGGACACATGCGGCAGCAGATAGTTTTCGATCGTACCGGAAAAATAAGTCAGCAGTACGACAACGACCACAAAAGCGATCGTGACCTTGATGATAATGGATTTGATGTTGGATTTCATACGATTCACCTGTATCAAGTTATTCATAGGCGGTCATAATAAACGCCGCGGGATTGTATATTTTGATTCTGAAAGCAAAAACACAGACAACTTTCTCACACCTTCGAGTTTTTGAACTCCTTGCTGTGATAAAGATACAGCAGCAGCGGCGGGATCATAAAGATAACGCCGCAGGCGAAGATCACACCCGGGTCGGAGGAGCTGAAGCTGCTCAGCGCCACCGAAAGCGGATACTTTTCCTCGTCAGTGATGAAGACGATAACCTGCTCGACCATGTTCCAGTTGTCGATAAAGGTCAGGATCATCAGCGCCGCAACGCCACCCTTGACCTGCGGCAGGACGATCCGGAACAGGATCTTCAGCGTCGACGCGCCGTCGATGCGCGCGGCCTCGATCGTTTCATCGGGCACATAGCGCATATACTGCCTGAGCAGGCACACGCCGAACGCCGTGAACGCCGAGGGCAGGATCAGCGACCAGATCGTATCGAGCAGCCCCAGCCGCTGGATCATCATGTAGTTCGGCACCATTGTGACCCACGACGGCATGATCAGCAGGATGATGAAGATGAAAAACAGCGCGTCGCGGAAGGGGAATTTCAGCTTGGTAAACGCGAAGGCGGCAAAGATCGACACGACCGTCTGGATGATCACGATCGGCACGGTGATCAGCACCGAATTCCAGAAAAGATTCAAAAACTGCGGTCGTCTTAAAAACGCCTGATAATACTGCTCTAAACTGAACCGGTCGGGGATCAGATGAAAGCTCGCGTAATGGTCGGGCGAGGTGGTATAGGCGTCGGTGATCTCCTTGGTCGGCATCACGGAGTTCGCCAGCATATAGACGATCGGCAGCAGAAACATCAAAACGATCAGCACCAGCGCCGCGTATTTCAGGATCAGAACGATACGCTTCTTCATACGCTGCTCCTCCTCTCCGCCATGAAGAATACCAGCATCACGGCGATGACCGCCACACTCAGCACGATGGACGCCGCGCTCAGCCGCGGATAGTTGAGGTTGTAGAAGTTGTTGTTCATAAAATGCTGGATCATATAGACATGCTCGTCGGGATACTTACCGTACAGCAGATAGACCTCGCGAAAAATCTTAAACGAGCTGATCACGGTCAGCAGAAAGATAAAGAAGGTGGTCGGACGCAGCAGCGGCAGGACGATCTTCGTGAGCACCTGAAAGCTGTTCGCGCCGTCCAGCCGCGCGGGCTCCTTGACCTCCTTGGGAATCTTCCGCAGTCCCGCCGAGAACAGGATGATGTTGTAAGCGCAGTTCTTCCAGACGAAAATGATGATCACCAGCGCCATTGCCCACGGTCCCTTAAAGAAGGCGACGGGATCGAGTCCCAGCTTTTGGAGCAGACTGTTGATGACGCCGTAGTCGGCAAAGAAGATCTGCCACACATAGATCACCGAGGCGATCGGCACGATCAGCGGCGAGAGGAACAGGCTGCTGAAAAAGCTCGTATGCTTGTCAAAGGTGGACAGGAACAGCGAGATCAGCAGCGGGATCACGACCGCAAGCGGGATCGCGATCAGCGAGAAGATCGCCGTGTTCTTCATGCCCAGCCAGAAGGTGTTGGAATGGAACAGCGCCGCAAAATTCGTGAAGCCGACATATTCATTTTGCAGGGTAAAGCCGTAGTACAGGCTGATACAGTACGGGATCAGATAGAACAGAAATATCCCGATCAGGGCGGGCAGCGCAAAGGCTGCGCCTGTCCATGCTGTTTTTGTTTTCAGTTTCATATGTCACTCCAGTATATATATCTTCGTAGCGGAAGCCAGATTGTCCTCGCATTTCTGTGCGTCGATCTTCCCGTCCCAATACTCCTGCAGGATCGGTATCGCTACGTTTTTGTCATAATTGGAATGGTACAAATCAAAGTACAGTACGACGGAATTGACGTTTTCGATGTGCTCGATCAGCGCCTGTGTGATCGGGCTGAGCTCATCCTTCGTCCTGAGCTCGATCCCGTAATAATCGATGATCTTGTGCGCGTCTCTGACACAGTGATCGAACGCGGTATTCAGCACCGGCAGACAGTCCATTCCGTCGCCGCCGGACCAGTATTCCTCGTCCGTACCGGCATACAGGTTCTGCAGATGCTCGCCCAGCACATACTTGAGGAACGCCAGCACCTTATCGTCCTTCTTCGTTTTCGCGTTGACAAAAACCGCATCCACGATGCTGGCGGTATAAGTGCTTTCATCATCCTCGAAGCAGGTGTACATCACGGGCTCACGCACCTCGGGCTCATAAACAAAGCCCTCGGGGAACGAGTCGTCAAATTCGCCCGACAGCAGATTCATCATCCGTTCCATCCAGATGGGATTGGAGAAGGACACGACCGGATGGAACAGCACCGGTTTTTCCTCGGCAGACTCCGCCTCGGTCCCGTCACCGGAGAAGACGGAATGCTCCCGCAGCTGCGACAGCAGCTCCAGCTTATCTTGGAAGCCCTCCTCGAATGAAACGCTGTTGTTCTCAAAATCCGACTGCGCGTTGACCAGCTGGAAGATGACGGTCTCGGCGTTCACGCCGCCGACTCTGACGTCGTCGTTCATAAAGCGAAGATCGCCGGGGTTCTCAAGATACTCCGCAAAGACCTCGTCCATATTGTCAAAGGTCAGGTGATATCCCTGCTCGGTCGGCATCCCGAACTGCTCCAGATCCTCCCTCTCGCCCACAAGCGTATGGATGCGGTAGAACACCGGCGCGAAGTATCGCTTGCCGTCATACATACCCGCGTCCATGATGGTCTGATTGTACGCGCTCAGGTCGATCTTGTCCTCTGCGGTATCGTTTTCGATCAGCTCGTTGAGGTCGCGGAACGTGCCGCCCTGCATCAGCTTCTCGAACGGCAGATCCATGTAATTGGAGAACAGATCGGGACCGCCGCCGGACATCACCTCAATGTTCAGACGCTGGCTCATGGTCTCATAGTTGTCGAACTCGATCAGCTTGATCTTCATATCCTCGGTCGAGTGAGAGGAACACCATCGGTTATACCGCTGTATCGTATTAACCATATCGTCCTGATACTCCGCGGTATAGTAATAGGTGAGCTGCTCGCTGTCTTCAGATTCATCACCGCCACAGCCGCAGCAAAAAGCAACGGTCAGCAGTATTAAAAATAAACATAAGAATCGTTTCATGTCTATCACCGTTATCAGCATATCATATTCATCTGAAGATGATCTGTAGAAAACGAAAAAAGCAGAGAATATACTTCCCTGCCTTTCATCATATTATTATTTCTGAGCGCTCTCTCTGAGCTTTTTTCGCTTGATGACCTTCAGGCGGCTGAACTCCTCTCTGTCCTTTTCGTCGAGCGCGTCGGCAATAAACTTCACGGTCTCCTCAAAGCGGGGGATCATGATATTTTTCAAGGCGTTTGCGCGCTTCTGCGTCTTTTTGATCGCGTCCGCGAGCCGGTAAACGCTGTTTTCGATCTCAGCCAGCTCGACCGTCAGCTCCTTTACCTTGGTAAAGTGGACAAAAACGTTATCGATCGCCGAATTGGTCGTTCGCGTGCCGTAATGCAGATACCGGTGAGGCTCGGACTGAGCGATCGCCAGCACGGGGATCTCGACGCCCATCACGCTGCGGAAATCGAGCTTCAAGCCCTCTTCAACGGGGACCGCCTCGGCGATATCCTCACAAAAGCCGTTAGTGATATTGGCGCGCTGCAGCGCGAGATACGCCTCGTCATACGCGTTGTCGATCTTCTCCTGAATCGCGTTGGCGTGATCGATCAGCGTCATCATCTCGCGGATCAGGATATTGCGCTTGCGGTCGAGCAGCTCATAGCCGTTTTTGGCGAGCGCCAGCGACTTTTTGGTGTTCATCAGATTACCCTTGGTGGGTACAGCCTGTACAGCCATAAAAACACCTCTCAGCCCTTATAATAGACATCGAGCAGCGCGTCGTCCACGCGGTCGAGCTCCGCTCTGGGCAGCGTAGAGAGCAGCTCCCAGCCCAGATCAAGACTCTGTTCGATGCTCCTGTTTTCGGTAAAGCCCTGATTGACAAAGCGCGATTCAAAGAGCCTGCCGAACGTGATATATTTCTTGTCGATCGGCGACAATTCCTCCTCGCCGATGACAGACGCCAGCGCTCTGGCGTCGATAACCTTCGCATAGGACGCGAAAAGCTGATTCGCGAGCGCCTGATGATCGACGCGGGTATAGCCCTCGCCGATGCCGTCCTTCATCAGACGGGACAGCGACGGCAGGACGCTGACAGGCGGATAGAAGCCCTGCCCCTGCAAAGCGCGGTCGAGCACGATCTGACCCTCGGTGATGTAGCCGGTCAGGTCGGGGATCGGATGGGTGATGTCGTCGTTGGGCATCGTGAGGATCGGGATCTGCGTCACGGAACCGGAAGCGCCCCGAATCATGCCCGCTCTCTCATAAAGCGACGCGAGATCGCTGTACAGATAGCCGGGATAGCCCTTTCTGCCGGGGATCTCGCCTTTAGAGGACGAGAACTCGCGAAGCGCCTCAGCGTAGGAGGTCATATCCGTCATGATGACAAGGATATGCATGTCAAGCTCAAACGCGAGATACTCCGCGATCGTCAGCGCACAGCGGGGCGTCAGCGTTCGCTCGATGATCGGGTCGTTAGAAAGATTCAGCAGCATGACGACGCGGGAGAGAACGCCGCTCTCCTCAAAGCTCTTGCGGAAGTATTCCGCAACGTCCTTCTGCACGCCCATCGCGGCAAAGACCACGCCGAAGTTGCTGCTGTCGGCGCCGCTGATCTTCGCCTGCCGCACGATCTGTACGGCGAGGTCGTTATGCGTCATACCGGAGCCCGAGAAGATCGGCAGCTTCTGACCGCGGATCAGGGTCATCAGCGTATCGATCGTCGAGATGCCGGTATTGATGTAGTTTTTGGGATAGACGCGGGACACGGGGTTGATCGGCGTACCGTTGATGTTCGCCTTTTTGACGGGAAAAATCTCGCCCAGACCGTCCAGCGGTCTGCCCGCGCCGTCCAGCACCCTGCCGATGATCTCGGGAGAAAGCGGCATTTCCATCGGATGACCGGTCAGGCGGGTGCGGGTGTTTTTCAGGCTGATCCTTCTGGTGCCCTCAAATACCTGCACCACGATGCGTTCGCCCTCGATCTGCACCACGCGCCCCTGGCGGACGGTGCCGTTTTCGAGCTTGATATCGACGATCTCTTCGTTGGAAACGCCCTTGACGCCGTCCATGACGATCAGCGATCCGTTGATCTCTTTCACGCCGACATATTCAATAATCAACTGCGTTCCCCCCTTTACAGCATCAGTAAGCCGAGCTTGTCGTCGATTTCGGCGATATATTCGTCAAACATTTCGAGACGGCTGTTCGGAATGTCATATTTCATCTTGGCGAGCTTGTCAAAAAGACCCAGCTCGGTGATCTTTGAGATCGGGATCTCCCGCGCGACGATCTCCTTTGCCTTTTCGTGCAGATGCAGGATGACCTCCATCATCCGCTTCTGCTTTTCGAGCGGGACATAGGTATCCTCCGCGTGGAAGGCATTCTGCTGCAAAAAGCCGACGCGGATCGCGCGCGCGGTCTCGATGACCAGCTTCTGGTCGTCGGGCAGAACATCCGCGCCGATCAGCTTGACGATCTCCATCAGGGAGTTTTCCTCCTGCAGCAGCGCGCTAATCTTATTGCGGTACTCGACGAACTCATCGCCGAGGTTCTCTCTGAACCACGGGTCGAGATCATTAAAATACTCGCTGTAGCTGTTGATCCAGTTGATTGCGGGATAGTGCCGGGCATATGCCAGCGACTTATCCAGCGCCCAGAAAACGCGGGTAAAGCGCTTGGTGTTCTGGGTAACGGGCTCGGAGAAATCCGCGCCCTGCGGCGACACCGCGCCGATCAGCGTTACGGAGCCCTCTCCCCCGCTGAGTACGTCGGCTCTGCCGCCTCTCTCATAGAATTCGGCAAGACGCGAGGGCAGATATGCCGGAAAGCCTTCTTCGGCAGGCATTTCCTCTAATCTTCCCGATATCTCTCTGAGCGCTTCCGCCCAGCGGGAGGTGGAGTCCGCCATCATCGCGACATGATAACCCATATCGCGGTAGTATTCCGCCAGCGTGATGCCCGTATAGATCGACGCCTCGCGCGCCGCGACGGGCATGTTGGAGGTGTTGGCGATCAGCACGGTCCTGTCCGTCATCGGACGGTTGGACTTGGGGTCGATCAGCTCGGAGAACTCGTCGAGCACCTGACTCATTTCGTTGCCGCGCTCGCCGCAGCCGACATAGACGATGATATCCGCGTCGCACCACTTCGCCAGCTGATGCTGGTTCATGGTCTTGCCGGTGCCGAAGCCGCCGGGGATAGCGGCGGTGCCGCCCTTCGCGATGGGAAACAGCGTATCCATCACGCGCTGACCGGTGATCAGCGGTACTGTGGGCGCAAGGCGCTTTTTGACCGGTCTCGCCGTTCTGATCGGCCATTGCTGACAAAGCGTCAGCTCGTGGCTCTCGCCCGCATCATCCCTGAGTACCGCTACGGTATCCATCACGCGGTAATCGCCGTCGGGCTTGATCTCGACGACCGTACCGGACAGACCGGGGGGTACCATCAGGCGGTGTTCGATGATCGGCGTTTCGGGCAGGGTCGCGTAGATCTGACCCTCTTCGAGCCTGTCGCCCGCCTTCACCTTCATCGTGACCGCCCAGCGCTTTTGAGGATCAAGCGATGGAACTGCCGCGCCTCGGCTGATAAAGGCGCCCGCCTGCTCCTCGATCGCCTTCAGGGGGCGCTCGATACCGTCGAAGATATTATCGATGATACCCGGTCCCAGCAGTACGTTCATCGGAGCGCCGGTGCCCGTCACGGGGTCGCCGGGCTTGAGCCCCGTCGTTTCTTCATACACCTGGATCGTCGTCAGCCTGTCGGTGATGCCGATGACCTCACCGACCAGCTTCTGCGCGCCGACATAGACCATCTCCATCATCTCGAAGCTGTCGGTCTCCTTGACGGTGACGACAGGGCCGTTGATTCCGTATATTACATCATTGTTCATATCCATACTTCTCTTTCAAATCGTTGCAGCCGATCATTGCACGCTCAAAGCAGCGTGTTCGATAAACCACTCCCGCTGAGCCTCCAGCCTGCTGTCAAGAGTCTCATCGGCGATCATGCCCCTGCTTTCGCAAAAGCCTTTGACGCCGCCGATCCTGATCGCCTGATCCGCTTTCACTTCGACGCTGCCCGAAAAGAAGCTTTTCAGCTCCTCGGCAGCGCCCAGATCGCGTTCACAGACATAAAGCACACAGCTGTCATTGCCGAACAGCTCCGCAACCGCCTTGGCGCCCTCTCTGAGCATTGCCGCATACGCGTCGGTCTTAACATACTCGATGAGCCTGTCAGCCGCCAGAGCGAAAACCTCGTCGACCATTTCGCTGCGCGCGATAAACAGCCTGCGCCGACCCTCCTGCGTCTTCGATGCAAGCTCGGCGGTGCGGCGGCTGCGCGCCTCGCGCTGCTTTTCCTTGATCAGCAGCTGGCTTTCGCGCTTTGCCGTTTCCTCCGCCTCTTTCAGGCGTTCGGTCTTGAGGAGCTTCACCTCGCCGTGCATCGCGCTCTTCTGCTCTTTCGCGTATCTTTTTATCGCCTTCAGAAAATTATCTGTCTTATCCTTTGGCATGTGTTTCCTTCACTTTCTACAGCTTGACGCCGATCGCGTCCTGAACGTACTTGGTGATGCTGTCCTTGGTCCTGCCGTTGCCGTGGCGGTCGGGGATCTCGACGATCAGCGGCTGCTTGCGGTTGAGCTTGAGATCATAGACGATGTCGGAGCACAGGGACACGAGCTTTTCCGTCATCAGGATGACGGCGATATCCTCGCGCTCCATCGCCTTCGTGAGCTCCTCCCTGACCTCCTGCTCCTCATGCACGACAACGCCCTCGATACCGGCAAAGCGCATGCCGACCTGTGTATCGACGTTATCACTGATCAGATAGAACTTCATTTTATTATCCTTAACCGATCTTCGACAGGATCATGATGGAGATCAGCATACCGTACAGCGCGATACCTTCGCCCAGCGCGACGAAGATGATCGCCTTGCCGAACGCCTTGGGATCCTCGCTGGTGGCGCCGATCGCCGCGGGAGCGGCGTTGCCGACCGCGATGCCGCCGCCGATGCAGGACAGACCCGTAGCCGCAGCCGCGCCGATGAACGCCATGCCGTCCGCGCCGCCGGCAGCCGAAACCGCCGTTTCCTCAGCAGCGCTCGCCGCAAACGGACAAATCATGCATACCGCGAAAACAAATGCGAACGAAGCCAGCTGCAGCAGCAAAGCAGTTTTTCTGCTTTTGCCGCGCGCAACCGCCTTGACGGCGATCAGCACGGAGCCGATCAAAAAAACAACAGGCAAAGCAAGTAATAAGCAATCAAACAGTGACATGATATTTTCCTCCATATCTTTAACTTGCGGTGGATGACTATGCGACATCCCGCGTGAACGGTAAACCGTTATCCGTTTATTCTATCTTCAGCTTTACGGGCTCATAGGCTCTGCCCTCGCCCGAATAGAAGCGGCTGAACATCTCGTAGTACTCCAGTCGGAGCACCTGTATCGCGACGAGCAGCGCCTCCAGCACCATCACGATCGCGTTGCCGATCACGACGACCGCCCAGTAGCCCGCGCCGCCGACGGTCTCGGCGAGCACGAACACGACCAGCATCATACCCGCGTGCACCAGCACGAACGCGCCGACACGCAAAAAGCTCATCGTATTGGTAACGTAGCTGAGCAGCACCTCGATCGACTCAAAAAGGTTCTCCACGATATAGCCGCCCCAGCTCTCGGGCTTCCAGTCCTTTTTGCGGTTTATAAGCCCCGACAGCGGCTCACAGAAGAAGATCAGCAGGAATGGCAGCACGATCAGACCGAGGATATACGGCAGCGTCATCACATGCCTGTCCATGAAAATCTCAGCATACAGCCCGTATACCGTCGCGCTGTAAAAGACGATCCCCGCGATGCCGCTGGTGCTGAACAGCGCCCTGCCGTAATCCTTCTGCTTTAAGGAGCTGTACACGTTGAGGAACATCGCCGTAATCAGCAGGAATACGCCGACGCCGATCGCGCCCATAATGATCAGATTGGTGTTTTCCGACGCCATGACCTCGATCGGCTTGGAAGAATAGCCCATAGACCGGTACATCGGATCAAGCGCGTGCTCAAAGCCGAAGAAGCTGCCGAACAGGGTGCCGAACACCATCGACGATATACCGCACGGCGCGAGTATCTTGCCGATCTTCATCTTTTTGAGCTTCCACATCAGCCATCCGACGATCGCCAGGCAGAAGCCCTGACCCAGATCGGCAAACATCACGCCGAAGATGATCACATAGGTGATCGCGACAAACAGCGTGGGATCCATCTCGTTATATTTCGGCACGCCGTACATTTCAGTGTAGTACTCAAAGGGCTTTGCCAAAAAACAGTTTTTCAGCCTGACGGGAGGACGCTTGTCCATCTCGTCCTTCGCGTCGGAAAAGTCCAGCTCGACGCTCTTGATCAGCTTGAGCTTTCCTCTGAGCTCCTTGGCGTTTTCCGTCGGCACCCAGCCGACGATGATAAAGCTCTTGCCGTGCTGCATCGCCTTGTTGCGGATGCCGGAGTACAGATACAGCTCTTCGAGCTTTGACAGGCAGCGCACGATCACCTCGCGGTTCTCTTTGAGATAGCGGTCGAGCTTCTTTTCCTCATCCTTGACCTGCTTTTCCAGCATGGGAATCAGCTTGCGGTATTCCTCGATCCTCTGACCGGGCGTTGCGCTTCCGCCCTCCAGAAAAGCCGGCTCAAAGTCAAGCCCGTTAAATATCCTGTCGACCTGATCGATCATATCGGCGGGCGCGAAGTATACGCCCCAGCAGTGAGTATTGTCCTCCGTACACACCATATAATCAACAAATCGGTTGTTTTTAAACGCTTCGAGCTTCGGCATGCTGTCCTTAGGCAGTCTGCCGAACCGCGCCTTCATGTATTTGAGCTTGAGCACATCCCCGATCTCAACGTCCAGACCGGCAAAATGCTCCGCGACGCTCAGCTTCTGCTTTGCCGCGCGCAGACGCGTCATCGCGATCTCTCTGTCCTCCAGCAGATCGTCGATGTTCGCGGCGATGAAAGCGGACATGCCCTCTAACTCATCAAAGGACGGGGCATAATCGCTGACATCCTCCAAAGGAAAGCTGCGCCGCGTTTTTTGAAGCGCCGTTTTCAGATTTGTCAGAGATTCCGCGTAGATATTCTTTGTCTGCAGATGCGTGAATTCCTGCAGGTCGTCATAAAAGCTGCCGACCTCATCGGGATGGAACACGCCCGATTCACCGAGGACCATGATAACCTCATCGATGTGCTCCATCAGACCAATGACGTTCACAGCCTGCATTGATGTTACTGCCAAATTGAAATCACCTCTTTATATAGTGATTAGTGGATAGTGGTTAGTTATTTCTTATTTCTATTACTTACCGGATCAGCATCGACCGGATCGTTTTGGGATCCACCTGATACCGAATGCCCTCGATCAGACAGATGATATTCATCAGCTCCGTCTCGCTGAGAAACATGAACGAGATCATGACGACCGAAGGATTATTGGAAAAATGCAGATTTTTCTTCGCGATTTGATACTGCACGCGGGGACCGATATCGCCCTGATCATCAGCGCCCGCCTTGCTGATCAGCCGTCCGTACTTGGTGCTCTGCACGATTGCGAAAACCTCTTCGGCGCTTTCCGCCTCGCACATGCGGCGAATCAGCGCGGGATGCAGCCCGCTGCGTCCCGGCAGGACATTCGCCTTGATGACGTCGGGCGGCAGCTTGTAGTACCGCTTCAAACGAATGATTCGTGAGATCATGCTGTAATCGGTCAGCTTTTCAAAGATATCCGTCAGCTCTCTGCGCTCGCTGCCCTTGGTCTGCTTGTCAATATATGCGGTCATGTGCCTTGTGATCAGGTCGTACAGCCTGTTTTCGATATCCGATACGGGTAGCCTGCCCTTTTCATCGGGCTCGAACGCCTTGAGAATATCATAATACGGCGTGTGGGCAAGCACCCCGAGCAGCCCGTCATAATCGCGCACATTGGCGAGCTTGTTGAAGTCGAGCTCCGTGCGCTTGGAGAGAAACGCCGGAAAACGGAACATGAACCGATCGGTGGAACGCGCGTTGAACAGGATCAAAAAGTGTATGATCTGCTCGACCTCGGCTTTTTCCACGACATAGCGCGAAAACCCCGCGCTGACGCTCGAATCATAGCGGCATAGCGAATCGAACTCTTTGAACTGAAACTGTCTGAGCAGCGCCTCAAGCCGTCCCCGGTGTACGTCGCGGTCGCTGACGCCGGAAAGCACGGCGCCGTAGTGCGTGTGCGATTTCAGATACACCATCACCTCGGCGACGCTCTGACAGGCGAGAACGCCGTCATAGTCATGCTCGGACAAAAACTTACCGAATTTCGCTCTGGCTTTGGCGGATACGGCATAGGATGTGGTGGACATTCATTCACCCCCGTCAGCCGATCACACGGGCGACAATCTCATCGACCCATCTGTCGCGGTTTGCTTCATAATCGGACTTCAGCTTGATCAGAGCGGACTCCTGCTTCGCAGCCGCCTCGCTGAGCTTTCTGTCATAATATTTTTCGAGATACGCCTCATTCTTCGCGATCTCTTCCTTTGCCTCGTCCATATATTTCTTATGGATCGCCTGCGCCTGCGCTTCTATACGCGCTCTTTCCTTCTCGGCGGCGATGCGGTTGTCCTCCTCGAGCGCCCGCGCCTCGCTGTCTGCCTCGACGATCCTCTTGATCATATCCTGCAAATCACTCACCTCCGATTAAACGGTAAACATCTCGTATTATTTTATCACTCCGTACTGTGAAAATCAACAAGAAAAGAGAGGTTTTTCACATCAAGCGCTTTTTTGTGTAAATTCCCAAAGTAAATTCCACAGTGGAATTTGGAAGTGGAATTTAGTGTGGGAAAGGAAATGCGGTAGAATTTAGTCTGGGAAAAGGAGGTCCCGGACAATGATACATAGCGAAAAGAAAAACAAACATATGGGATT
>JAFRBX010000051.1 GCA_017404665.1 Ruminococcus sp. | reverse complement strand
GCTGCCGTGGAGATGATAACCGGCAGCACATCATTAAGGATAAAAGGTGGGTACTTTTTTATTATTCATCTAATAATTCTAACGAATCATCATCTGTAAAATAACTTTCTATGAAATCGCTTAATGCATCAGATAGTTCGTCGTCATTTTCTTCCTCATAATCATCTTCATGCATTTTAATATACGATTCCAAGGCAGTTTCGATCACTTTAGTCTTATTGAGCAGCGGATGAACGTCGGAGGATGGGAGCAAAAGCGCCATTTCAATAACCGTCAATAGATATTTGATAGCAGCTATCTTTTGGTATGCTTTTCTGAGGGCCTCAACAGACTCTCTTTCATCTGCTGATAGAATATGTCCCCAGCAATCTTGAAAAACTGCCGTGTCGCATGATAATGCTTCACAAATGATTTGAGCGTTGTCGGTGCTTGTTTTTTTAGATAAAGCAAATATTTCCAATGTTAATTCCAGCGACTGATTTGCTATCGTCTGAAGATTATCGTCCATGATGTTT
This sequence comes from Ruminococcus sp., assembly GCA_017404665.1. Lineage (GTDB taxonomy): Bacteria > Bacillota > Clostridia > Oscillospirales > Acutalibacteraceae > Ruminococcoides. Next base: position 31,188 of record JAFRBX010000051.1, on the reverse strand, counting down.
ATCCTGACAGATTTGAGCATAAAGTACAAACATTAAACGAAATGTGCTGTCGGGGAAAGGGGCGAAAGGAGAAACACTTTACCGACAGCACATCGTTTAGTTGCCATATCATTATTATATCAGAATGGATCATACAGTCAAGCGCTTTTTTTATTCAAAACACTTTTTTGATTGTAAGAATATTTCTGCCATTCTTATATTCGTATGAAACATAATCCATCAGCTTTTTTGTCATAAAGATACCCAAGCCGCCGATCGGACGATCCTGAGCACCCAGCGTAATATCGGGATCGGGTTTTGCCAGCGGATCATACGGGATACCGCTGTCGATCAGGGTGATCTCGGCATATTCGGAATGAACGCACACGCGGATCGTTGCTTTACCCGCACTGTCAGGATAGGCATAGTGCGCGATGTTGACAAATAATTCTTCGAGCGCGACGTTGATCTGCATCTGCGCTTTCATAGAACAGTCATGCTGTTCGAGCAGGTCATCAACAAACGCGAGCACGTCATGCAGCCTATCGACATCGGCAGGAACCGTCAGCTCATAGGTTTTAGGCTCCATACTGTTCGCCTCCCTTGTATTCGAGGCAGAGCATCGTCAGATCGTCGAACTGTTCTGCTTCATTGACAAAGCCGTCTACTGCACAGCGCACTTGTTTTAATATTTCCTCAGGTGTTGCGGAAGCGTCCTTGTTGAGCGCTTCAAGCATACGCTCCGTGCCGAACAGTTCCTGATTTGCGTCAGTCGCTTCGGGTACGCCGTCGGTGTACAGGAACAGCTTAGAGCCGGGTTCCATCTGCAGCTCATATTCTTTGTATCTGAGCCCATCCATACCGCCGATAACAAAGCCGTGTTTGTCCTTCACAAGCTCAAATTGACCGTTTGCTTTGCGCATCACGGGATATTCGTGACCGGCGTTCGCGGCAGTGAGCTTACCGGTAGACAGCTCCAATATACCCAACCATACCGTGACGAACATTTCCTCACGGTTATTGGAGCAGATCGCGGCGTTTGTGTCCGTAAGGATCTGAGCGGGAGATTTACCGAGCATGGCGTTATTCTGCAATATGATCTTCGACGCCATCATAAACAGTGCCGCAGGAACACCTTTGCCGGAGACGTCTGCCATAACCATGCACAGATGGTCGTCGTCCACAAGGAAGAAGTCGTAGAAGTCGCCGCCGACCTCCTTCGCGGGGTCCATCGCCGCATAGATATCAAATTCGGGGCGCTCGGGGAAGGCGGGATAGATATTCGGCAGCATATCTGCCTGTATCTTTGTCGCAAGCGAGAGTTCGGTACTGATTCGCTCCTTTTCAGCCGTGATCTTCGTGAGATCCTTTTCATGCTCTAAAAGGTCGCGCTCCATATCATCCATGACAAGGCTGAGATTTTCGATCTCGTCTCCTGTGCGAATATTCAGCTTGGCGAAGTGATCGTTTACATCTGCACCGGAGCGTTTATCGGATGCGTAGCTCTCGGCGGCGTCAGCGATCGCGTTGATCGGTCTGACAATGGTTTTCTTCATGTGTCGCACCAGCAAAAGGGCAAACACTACCATGACGATAAGCGTCGCGATGAAGAACTGCAGTGCAAACATTCTTGCGCCGTGGATCAATCCATCAAGCGTCACATCCGACAGTACGAAGCAAGTTATATCGCCGGAGGCGGTTTTGAGGGGAACGCCGGCTGTGCACATCCAGCCATATTTATCGGTGTTCCCGATATCGTAGAGCTTGCCTTCGCCGTTCCAGTTCAAAAATTTGTCAATCTCGTCTTGTCCCACGCTCTCCCAATATCCGACAGGGCAGGCATAATCTTCGTTTTCCTCGGGGTCGGCGATATAAACGAGAGCGGAGGTTTCTTTGTCATATACGGCGATATACAAATCATATACATTGCCGGAATCACGGAAGGTTCGCAGAACCGACAAAAGGTACTGATAATCTTCGCGCTGTTCTATCTGTGCAAAGCGCGCATGATATGCTTCACTTTCGGGATCAGCACGTTCCTCGTCTGATAGGCCGTGATAGATCGTCATCACTTCCTTGCTGAGGCTCTCTGTATCGGCAACAGCATTCACGACGACAGAGGTGCTGGACGAGAGACCGAACGCCTCGCCGATATACTGACCGGCAAGGGCATATACATACAGCCCAAGTCCGATCAAAAGCGATACAACGCCTAAAATGATCGAACCGAGCATCGCGGTATGGAATACGCGTGCTTCAAGCGAATAATGCTTGCGCTCAAGCGCGCTCATTTCTCTTACGCTTTTCTTCGGCATCAGGTTACTCCTATTCGATGGTAAGGATATCCGAGAAGCCGGTTACCTCAAAGATCTCCATGACGGTTTCGTTCGCATTTCTGATCATCATTTTGCCCTGTTTGTTCATAATCTTCTGAGCAGACAACAATATGCGCAGACCGGCGGAAGAAATATAGACCAGGTCCTTCATGTCTATGATAAGAGTTGTGACGCCGTCCAAAGAGTTTTTTAGTTCCTGATCAAGCTCAGGAGCGGTGGTGGTATCCAGTCGACCCTCGAGGGCAAAAATCACATTACCGTTATTGATCGTTTTGATGATGTTAAGCATAATTAAGACCTCTCTTTATAAAAATCTTCCTGTTCAGTATACACTTTCCGAATATAAATTGCAATAAAGAACCCGTAAAATAATTGAACAACGCGATTGCTTTTCCGAAACATCTATGGTATGATGATTATGCCACATTATTTATATCAAAAAAATGATACTATGAAAATTTAATATTATTATACCTATGTCTTTGGCATAGGTATATCATCTTGCGTTGGGGTAAGCCTATACTTGTAAAAAACACGGGCTCCGCTTATCCTGACATGCTTTCATAGTAGTTGGTATAAATTGTGTGGCAACAATGTTGAGCTGCGTGTTTTTTTGAGCGTAGCTGCGATTCATCGTTGGCTGCGCTTTTTTTATTGCATTTACAGCTCGATTGTGGTATGATGGTGATACCACATAATAATAACTAAATATGATTTCGATTACGCATAGGAGATAATCTGCCTATGCTTATTTGGATTTGGTTTCTAAGCAGTTTTATACTGTGGTAAAAACACAGGTTCATGAACTGCTTAGAGATTAATCGAAGTCGTTATTATTGTGTGGTAACAATATGAGCCTAAGTGTTTTTCGAGCGTGGCTCACTATGTGTTGCTGCGCTCTTTTTTTATCCTTAATCATGGACGAAAGAGATATAACGGCGCTGTTTATCGGTAACAGGGATTGCACCGAAATAAAAACAGAAGATATTGAAAAAGCGGTTATCAAAGCGATTAACTTCGGTATCCGCATTTTCCTCAACGGCGGTCAAGGCTACTTTGACCGTACTGCCGCTCGCGCTGTACACCATCTGAAAGAACGGTATCCTGACATCAAATCCTATCTCATGCTCCCATACAGAACCTTCAAGAATTATGACGCCTCGCTGTATGATGAAGTCATCTTTCCTTTTGAAGAGCATATCGAATCATACTATACCTATGTCGGAAATATCCATAAGAGGAATAAGAAGATGGTTGACGCGGCAAGTGTCGCTATCATATATATGCGCTCTACAACAGGCGGCGCTGGTAAAACGCTTGCTTATACAAAAAAGAAAGGGCTTACGATTATCGATGTGAAGGAGGAATAGCAAATGCGTCAAGAGTACATTGTATCTACCAAAGACGGAGAGATGTATCGTTCCTTTTTAAGTATTCCTCTGCCTTTTTATTGTTCCGGTAATTCTGATATAAGTGTCAATTCGGCTGTCAGGTACAGAGACGCAAGAAAGTTCCGCTCGCTATGGTGGGCTACTCACAGAGCAAGATTTCTGTCCAACCATACTTATTCCTATTATTATGTTTTCACCGGTGAACGCATAGGCAGTTTTTATAAGATGAACATTGTTAACGATACGATCAACGATAAGCTAAAGAAAGGCAGAAAAGAGACGCAGGATAAGATCGAAAAGATGATCAGCGATTGGAAAGTCGAACACGGTATAGAACAGAGTATAAATGAATCAGAACCGAGGGAACAAAATGAATGTACTGATACTTGATAACACAGATGATAATCTGCTTCAAATGGTAAATGAACATAAAGAAACAAGGGTAATTACCGGTACGATTCGCAGACCGAGATTATATCCTCTTCCTGATTTGATTATCGTCAACTTTGACGATGTTTTCGGATCAAACAAAAAAGAGACCGTCTTGATGGAGTTATCAAGAAAACTCCATCCTCAGGTGACGATAATCGCCGTCTCAACAAAGTGGGATGACGGTCTCAAAATGTTTGCTAAGCTGTTCGGCGTTGATGAATGCTGTAATGCTGATGATCTTAATATCATAAGGATGATCATTGATATTATTGCTTCGTCGCACAAGATCTGAAACTGCTTTTCATAATGCTGCTTTTAAATTGAAACCTTTCTTTAAGTATATTGTCAAAAAGTACGCATTCTGAGAAAAAGGACTTAACTGCGATACGATTCATAATATTATAAAAATAACAACTAAATGATGTGCTGTCGGATCTCTATCACCCCTTTATCCGGCAGCACGTTTCCTTTTCAGTATGCAATTATTCTAAATGAAGATGGTCATTCAAAATAATCTTTCCTTTTGGTTCACCATATGTTATAATGAACAATAAATCAAATTGAGGGTGATCTCTAATGAAAAGTTATCCATCGGAAATAGCGGCAGATCCTTCGGGCTTTGTGGTGCTTGCGGACTATGTGCCGCATATCGTCCAAGAGATCCGATACCATTCCACCTACAATTTTATTGGTGAGCGGATCGACGGATATGAGGAGCCTGTCGCCCTGCTGACCAAAGAAGCGGCGCGTGCGCTGAAATCCGTCAGTAACGAGTTGATCGTTCAAGGCTATCGGATGAAAGTTTTTGACGCATACCGTCCTGTTAGTGCTGTTAAGCAATTCATCCTGTGGGGGATCGAGGATCAGGATATACGGATGAAGCCATATTTTTATCCCGATCTGGAAAAGCAGGAGCTTTTTGACAAAGGTTATATTGCCAAGCGGTCAAGTCACAGCCGCGGTAGTACAGTTGACCTGACTCTCCTTGATATGCGTACCGGCAAAGAGGTCGATATGGGAAGTCCCTTTGACCTGTTCAGTGAGGCGTCGCATCCCGATTACAGAGGTGTCACAGAAGAACAGTACGATAATCGGATGATTTTACGCCGCGTTATGCTCCGCAACGGCTTTGAGCCCTTTGACTGTGAGTGGTGGCACTTCACTCTAAAGGATGAACCGTACCCCGATACTTACTTTGAGTTTCCTGTATCGTCGGAATATTTGAGAAAATGATTTGTTATCATTCAAAATGAATAACATATTACTAAAATCATTTTACAGAAGCTGTTATGAGGGTGCTGTGTGATGACAGAATATATTATATTGATGCCTCTCGGCATTTTGATGTTTGGCTTAACGCCTATCGTGGCGCGGGATTCTTATCTTAATAAATATCAAAAGAAAATCATGACAGGGATCATCGGTCTTATCTTTTTGCTTGTGATTCAAAATGTAGCCGACTATATCTTGCAGACAGCGGTCAGTATGCCGCATGTCAGGACACTGATAAGTATCGCAGGTTACATTATCCGACCGATCATCATCATTTTCTTCTGCAAGCTGGTGAAACCGAACGGAAGAAATACGATCGCGTGGATCTTAGCCGCGTTCAACGCCGCCGTCTATCTCACGGGCACATTCTCGCATATTCCGTTTTATATCGATGAAAACAATCATTTTCAAGGCGGTTTACCGTATATCAGCCAAACAAAATTTGTTGTGAGCTTTATTTTGCTGTTTCATTTGATCTATTGCACAGTCAGCGAATACCGCAGGAAGAAAACGTGGATATGGATACCGATCGCCAATATCGTTCTGGTCATGATAGCGGTGTTTATGGATATTTCGCCTCTATACCGCGATTATCCCGTAAGCTATCTGACGATCTCCGTCGTGTGCTGCGGGTTGTTCTATTACATCTGGCTGCATCTTGAATTCGTCAAAGCGCATGAAAATGATTTGATAGCGGAGCAGCGGATCAAGCTGATGATGTCGCAGATTCAGCCGCATTTCCTCTACAACAGCCTGTCGTCGATATCGGAGCTGTGCGAGACCGATCCGAAGAAAGCGCAGCAGATGACCGATGACTTTTCCGAATATCTGCGCTACAACCTCACGGCGCTCAGCACTGAGAAGCTGGTTTCCTTTGAAAAACAGTTGGAACAAACGGAGATCTACCTGAACATCGAAAAAACAAGGTTCGGTGATCGTGTGAACACTGTCTATGAGATCGAAATGACGGATTTTGAAGTCCCGACCCTTACCGTACAGCCCCTTGTGGAAAACGCGGTACGGCACGGTATCTGTAAGCGACCCGAAGGCGGCACGGTCGCCATCCGCTCTTATGAAACGGATAGTGAGTATGTCATCGAGATCTCCGATGACGGCGTCGGCTTTGATATGGAAAGCATAAACAAAGACAGCGAGACACATATCGGGATCGATAATGTCCGCACAAGGCTTAAGTATTTCGGCGACAAATTTGAGATCGAAAGTAAACCGGGGATAGGTACAACCGCTATGATCAGAGTCCCCAAGATTAAATCCGGGAAGGGAGAGAAAAGCAGATGAAGATCATCGTCGCCGACGACGAAAGATTACAGCTCAATAGGCTGGAACGATCGGTCAGCAAGGTCGTCCCTTCTGCCGAAATCGTTGCTTTTTCGGATTCGACCGAGCTGCTGAACCGGATCGAAAGCGGGAGCTCAGCCGATGCAGACGTCGCTTTTCTCGATATTGAAATGGGCGCGGTCAGCGGTATCAGGATCGCCAAAAAGCTGCAAGCGGTCAATCCGAAGATCAATATTGTCTTTGTTACCGGATTTCTCGAATACGCGCCCGACGCCTTTGAACTCAGGGCGAGCGGCTATGTCAGTAAGCCCGCGACCGAGCAAAAGATAAAGGTGGAGATCGACAACCTGCGCTATCCGATGCCCAAGCCGCCGAGCGGTCGAATTGTATGCGCGAAATGCTTCGGATATTTTGACGTCACAGCAAACGGCGAACCGCTGAGATTCAAGCGTGAAAAGACAAAGGAGCTTTTTGCTTACCTGATCGACAGGCGGGGAGCCGTATGCACGCCGAGAGAGATCTGCTCCGCTCTGTGGGAGGAAGAAAAGCCCGACTATCTGCGCCAGCTGACCAAAGACCTGCGTGAAACGCTGAAAGCAGTCGGCGCTCAGGATGTTTTTATTGCTCGGTTCAAAGAGTATCGAATCGTACCGGAGTTGATCGAATGTGACTTCTACGATTATCTGGACGACAAGCCGTATGCTGTCAAGGCGTTTCACGGAGAGTATATGTCGCAGTACGGTTGGGCAGAGAAAACGCTGGGCGAGTATTTTTATTGAAAACCAAAAAATTTTTTAAAAGTGTGACGATTTTTCTTTTACAGAAAGATGTGTCACGCTTTTGTTACGAGCGATATGTTATAATGAATCTGTTACATAAAGTAATATATTGAAAGGATGAGAATACTCCATGAAAAGAACAATCATTAGCATCATTACTATTGCGCTTATCGCAACACTCTCAGCCGGATGTCTCACAGCCTGCAGCGAAAAGGAAGGTAAGAAATCTTCCGAAACAACCGCAGCTACTGATGTCGCAACAACCGCGCCGACTTCATCTGCTTCGTCACAGCCTTCGGTTCAGTCGACAACTGCAGCTCCCGCAGACACAGCTCAGAGCGAAACCGCGTCTCCGGAACAGGAGAGTTATATGAAACAGCAAAAAGCGATTCAGAAAGCGGTAGAATCAGCTGAACAGCTCTACGGTCAAGGTGAGTGGGGCGTAGCGAGCTTTGAAAAGCAAACCTCCGACACGGGAACAGAAATGTACTATATCGGCTTGGTCGATTATTCCAACTCACAGTCCCCGACCTATTACTTTTATGTTGACGGCGAAAACTGCTCTCCTGATAACAGTGCAAACGCTCAGGCAGCGGCTCCCGAAGGACAGGAGGAACAAGGTAACAAACATAAGGCAGCTTACAACGCGGTTTCAAAAGCCGAGGAGCTCTATGGTGAAGGCAACTGGGGCGTATCAAGCTTTGAACAGCAGACTTCGTCCGACGGTTCAACTGTATACTATATCGGTGTGACGAACTATGCTGATTCGCAGGCGTCGGTCTACTATTTCTATGCCGATGCCGACACTTGTACCCCTGCTGAGTAATGTTGGCAAAATCAACAATAATTGATCGATGGGCAAGTATTTTTACAAATAAAAAATTTTAAAAATTTTTTCAAAAAGCGTGACTATTTTCTTTTGCAGAAAGATTTGTCACGCTTTTGTTACGAGTGGTATGTTATAATACAACAGAATAGGTTCATTGTGCAATTTAGGTAAAAACTATATTGCATCAAAAGAGAACAAAATGCTTCTGAAGGGGGAATCTACGCATGAAACTTTTGCGGAAATTCAACGGAAAACGGGTACTCAGCACATTACTGTGCCTGATACTCACGGTGACGATGATCGTCGGCGCGACACCGATCGCACAGGCGCTCGAGCCGATCAGACTCGCCGAGAACACCATAGATGAAGCGATCGCCGATACCGGCGCGTTTTATCTCATGACAACGAACACGACCGTTAAGGAGCTCGAACCCGCACCGTACTATCTGCGTATCGCGCGCAGTGGCGAGATACTCCCCGCGGCAACGCTGAAGCTCGAGATGATCGACGTCTCGGCAAAGTACGGCAACGACTACACCGTCGAGCTGCTCGGCTCAGGTGAAGACGTCAGCAACGCAGAGGGCGGCACTTCTTTTATGGAGGCGCTGTCCGGCGATGACGTCGAGCAGACCATGGTCGACGACAACGGCAACGATCTGTCGCTGACCGAGGAAGCCGCGCAGGAGCAGGCTGACAGCGAAGCTGCTGCTCTCTCCGAGAGCGCCGACGAGGTATGGAGCGATTACGTCCATTACAGAGCGGCTGAGGACGGCTTTGATCTCGACGCGCTGTACAGCGGTTCCGACGACGAGGATTCCGGCGCGGCGGCGCAGAGCGCGATCTCGCGTGAATTTGAAGCAGAAACCGGTCTGATCGACGACCGCACGCCGATGAGATCGACCGTTTCCGATGAGGAATTAGGCGACGTACTGCAGGCAGGCTACGGTCTGGACGCGCTCAACGAGATGGCGAACGCACTCAACGTGCCCTACCTGACGATCGATTTCGCCGAGGGCGAGACCGAGAAGACCGTTGTCATCAAAACTGTCAATAACGATAAGGGCGAGGGCGACAAGCTCACCATGCTCAAGCTCGTTACCGACGCTGAGAGAACGCTCGTCAGCGAGACCTACAGCATGTTGAACCTCAAGATCGAGGACGACGAGGAGTGGGAACAGCCCACCGTATCCTTCGCCGCCGATACCTTCGAGCCGGAAGGCGGCTACGCGATGGTCACCGTCAAGCGCGAGGGTCTGACCACCATGGTCAGCTCTGTCCATATGACCTCGACCGACGGCACCGCGACGGCAGGGCGCGACTTCTCTCAGGTCGATACCGAGGTCACTTTCCCTTACGGTATCAAAGAGCGCCTGCTCAAGATCCCCGTCAGCAGCAAGCTCCTCGAGAACGGCGGCAGCTTTACCCTGACGCTCTCCGACCCTGTCGACTGTGCGATGGGCAAGACCGAGGCACAGGCGCTGATCCCCGCGGGCTGTGAGAGCTATAACCCGAAGACGAGCGCCGACCTCGCCGAGACAGGTACTTCCGCAAGCGAGGCTAAGGAAAAATACGCGGATCCTATCGATCTGAGCAAGACTTATAACGCGATGTCTGCACATTCGGAAGGCTATTCAAAAATGGACGGCGACCATTATGCGATCAAAGCGTCCTCAGACGCAGACGGACATTACTGGTGGTCTTCTGCTACATGGGCGCTGAAGAGCTACGGCTACTCGGGCATACAGATCGTATGGAGTAAGAACGGCAGCAGCGTTACCACTAACTCTAAGAACAAGCTGAGTTTTAGGTCAGGCAACAACAGCAAAAATACGGCGGAAGAAGAAAAATACAGTACGGAGTCCAAAACATGGGGCAAAGATACGGACACCTATTATACCGACAAGGGATATCTGGACAACGTCTATGTCGGCGTCGGTGAGATCACCGGCAACTGGTCGAAGGACCCGACCATCAATGTTTATTCGATCACGCCGATCCTGCGCCCCTTTGAAATCAAGCTGCTCGACGCTGATTCAAGCGCCCTGCAGTTTGTGGGACCGGACGGCACGTTCGGCGACGCCAAGCATGTGGGACTCAGCTTCACCGCGGAGACCACGCTGGGAGAAGGCGGCGACCTCAAGTGGATGAAGGACGGTGAGGATGAGGTTTCCGTCACCCTTACAAACACATCATACAGCTATATCAAGGGCCTCGAGATCGTCAAGTATAAAGAGGATATGGGCGGCAAGATCACAGTCCTCGATACAAAGACCGTAAAAAGCTCACTGACGGAAACGTCGGCTTCCTTCAAGCTTACCGACGAGTTAGTCAACGAGTTCAGTGACAGCGGCTTTATCACCTACGAAAAGAACGGCGACAGAGGTCTCAAGGGCAAGATCGGCGTTCGCGCGGTCTTAGCTCCCTATGACTTCGATTTCGGGATTTCCAAGGATGACTATCGCGGCGAGGTCAAGGTCATTGAGCCGGAGAATGCTCCCGAGGGCTGGCGCTGGCACAAGGGCGACTACATCACCGTTCAGACGGTGATCTACGACCGGTATAAAAAAGAGTATTATCCGAACGGCGTGTCCGTCAACGAGCAAAAAACGACGCTGGACGACATCAAGAACACGACGTGGCACAACGATACGGATAAAAATTATACCGTACGACAGTTGGACTATGCCTATCTGTACTTGATGCCGGAGATCGTGTCGAACGACAACCGGCTGGTCGTCAAGGTCGCAAATAAAAACCTGAAATATTATAAACAGACGCAGGGCTTCTTCAAAACGGCGAAGCAGATCACCTCGCCCGAGGCGGGCTATCGGTATTATCTGCTGTACGATTCCGACACGGTCGTACCGAATAAGTATTATGATCTCACCGCCGTCCCCGTTACCGCGGGCAACGTCGCGGGCTGGAAAAAGGACGTCGGCGTCGTCAGCTATTATGAGAATACCCACTTCTTCCGCACCACATGGAAGCGGGCGGAGAATGTCGTCGAGCTGCTGGCTCCCAAAAAAGCCGACGCGACCCTTGTGATGAACGGTACCGCCTACTATTCCGGCGCGACGCTCGACCGCCGCGTCGAGGGCGAGGCATGGATGCCCGCCAAGGGCGCGATCGTCTGCGTCGACGCGATGCACTATGATATCACCGGCGACGACGGCAAGTTCACCGTCAAGTCACTGGAGGGTACGGTCACCGGCGAGGATGACATCACGGTGAACTACCCGCTCTATGTCTGCTCCGGCTCCGCTCTGACCTATCGGATCGAGGCGAGCGGCACGACACGCTATTTCAGCACCACGCTCGACGGAGAGAAGGACGAGAACGGCGTCATCACGCTTGACGTCGGCAAGTTTAAGGTTTCTACGATCGACAAGACGCGCCCCTACATCGCTTCGCTGGTTGCCTATGATCAGTCGCAGAGGACGACGAGTCAGATCCCGATTACCGATCAGGGCATCGCGACCGTCGAAGTGGTCGTCAACAACTGCGGCGCGGAATATGACGTAACAAAAAAAGAGAATACGACCAGAATGGAGCTTTTCGCCTATCATCCCAAGAACGCCGAGCCGATCAAACTCGCGACGCTCGATAAGAACGATCCGGATGACGAGCTGAAATATAAGCCCAAGGTCGACGGCAATAAAGAGATTTGGACGTTCCGCTTTACGTCGGACAATTCGACCGGACTGCTGTCGAGCGACAAGCTGTACGTTCGCCTGACAACAGACCGCGTGATGAACGAGGAGGTATACGACGAGAACGGCAAGCCTGTCACGGGCGGCGCTCTGTCCGAGACGGTCTATCCGCCGATCGATTCCGGCACGGTGTTCATCCAGCCGGCGGCGACCCTCCCCGACGTCGAGGAATTCACGATGCTCGAGACAGACAGCCTGATGTCCGAATATATCGACTTCCCGATCTTCGGCGCTTTCAGCGCCATGTTCAAGGCGGGCAGCATCGTCTTCAAGACGACCGCTCTGCCCGGCAACGGTCTACGCTTCTGCTTCGGCATCATGCCTGAGAAACTGTCCAAGACCACAGGCGATTCCGGTACCGACACCGGCAACGACTACGGCGTCGGCTCGCACGGCTTATCCGGCATCCCGTCGGCATTCAAGGACACGAAGGAAATGGGACAATTCCTGCAGGCAAACAAAAAGGCTGCGAAAGACGCCGGTACAAGCTCGCTTGTACCGATCAAGGGCGGCGGCGTCGGCGCGACGTTCGGCATCTATCTGGATCTGGGCAGAATCTGTACCTCAGAGGGCGAGTCGCTCGAATTTATGGGCGGCGGCGTCTTCATCGGTGCTTACGCGTGGTACAGATTGGTATGGTATACAGCGATCGGTCCCGTTCCCGTTTACTTTGGCTTTGATATCAACTTAAGCGCCATGGGAACGCTCGGCGTCGGAAAGCCCGACAACGCCAATAAGGAAAAGGCGATCGAATATTTTGAACCTGAGAACGTAACGGATTTCACTCTTAACGGCTCAGTTAACTTCAACGCCTATGCCGGCGTCGGTATCCGCGGCGTCCTCGGCGCGCGCGGCGGCGTCAGCACCCTTGTGAACTTTATCTGGTGGCCGAATGTCGCCGACCGCTTCCCGGATCAGGACGCGCTGCTGAAGAAGAACGGTCATTCCGACGGTATCCGAGAGGGCGGCTTCCACGCGGATGTCATGCTAAAGTTATGGATCGATCTTGTCATCGGCACAAAGACCTTCTCTTATCCTCTGGTAGACGAGGATTTCGGTTACTATCAGGATCTTAAATGGCTGGATGATCTGAATAAAAAGGGTGTTGCAAGTACCGGCGCTTCCGGCGAAACGCCGCAGATGACCTCGACGTTCATCTATAAAGAGGCAGGCGATCCGTCGCACTGGACCGCGAACGCAAATACCGACCTCGCCCCGACCGGCAGCACCTATAAACAAACGACCGACTTCGAGCTCAAGACCGGCGGCTATGATCACGCCGATCCGCAGCTGCTCGATATCGGCAGCAATAAGCTCCTGCTCGTCTATGTCGACGAGGACAGCTCGATCCCCGGCGACGACCGCACCGTGCTGCGCTATCAGGTCTATGACAAGGCTAAGGATCTGTGGCTCTCCGTACCCGGCGTCATCCAGGCGAAGAACGGCGATACTGCCGTCAACGGCGCGTTGGAGCCGAAGCTCACCGACGCGGGCGACAAGGTCATGATCACATGGACGGCGGCGATCCTGCCCGACGCGACCCATGAGGACGACGACTATATGCAGAAGTATCTGAAACAGCGCAATGTTTATTCGACGCTGATCGAGAAATCGGCGCTGATCAACGCTTCTTCCTTAGCTCCTGCTCAGTTTGACGGCGAGCTTGTCAGCGGAGAAGACAGCGATAAGTATAACACAAATCCCTGCGGTCTGTACTACAAGAGCGGGGAGAATGAATATATCGGCGTGACCTACCTCTCGAGCGGACTTGATGCGCTCCATGAGGGCTTCGAGGGCGACGATCAGCTGATGGCAATGACGATTAGTGCCACCAACAACAGCTATGTGCGTACCACTCAGTATAACGCCAAGACGGGCAAATGGGAGACGCAGTTCGATCCCTTCAAGCTCAACAGCACCTATGACAGTGAAACAAATACATGGACGCCTATCGAGGACAGCGTAGGCTTGACCACAAATAACCCGAATGTGATTGACCTTGAGAACACCGTCTGGAAGGACTGGCTCGTCTACACCTTTGTCGTCGACGAGGACAACGACCTTAAGACCGACGAGGACAGAGAGGTCTTCGTTAAGATCCAGCATCTTATCACCGGCAACGCGACGGTCAACCAGCTCACGAACGACGCCGCTTACACCGACGATGACGGCACAGAGCACCTCGGCGTTGCGAAATCCCGTCCGCAGCTGATTACGACCGGTGATTCGCTCTACCTGTTCTGGCAGCACGGTCAAGAGGACGTTGCATGGAGCAACCTCGGCAAAATGATCGACAACGGTATCGTCGACAGCGACGGCTCGATCAGTGACAGGGACAATGTGAAATGGAGTTACATCTTCTATCCCACCTACGGCGCCGATGTACAGCCCACCTACGCGGGCTTCCAGCCTTATGCCGACGAGAAGGGTAACCTCTATGTCGTTTGGCTGCAGGGCATCGAGGAAAACGGCAAGCAGAAGCAGGAGCTGTACGCGCAATCCCTGATCGTTGATAACGATTCTGAAGAATCAGGCTATTGCTGGTCTGATCCCATCCGCCTGACCGAGACCGACGCGGGCAGCTATTTAGGCGTCTATAACGACGAGCCTGCCATTGCCAGCCTCGGCAGCGGCGAGCTGCTGGTGGTCTGCAATCGCTTTGCCACATCTACGGATGCAAATGACTTCAAGACCCGCAACCTGACGATGCGCGGTATCCGCTTTGAGACGGTAGCCTCCGTCAAGCCGGTTGAACTGACTGCGGCAAACGAATATCCCGCTCCCGGTGAGGAGCTCGAATTCGACGTCACCGTCAAGAACGACGGTCTGAAAAAGGCTGATGGCTTTGTGGTAGCGTTACTGATGCTTGAAAAGGATCAGTATGACGAGAACAAAGATTATGCTGAAGATTTTGACCCTGACAAGGATGATTACGCACTGATCGCGTTCTCGGATTTTGAGGACATTAAGCTCAATCCGAGCGAGATCACCACAGTCCATATCGACGATGATAATACGCTCACCATACGGTATGAAGACTATGCTCTTGAATTGGCAGCGCCTGACAAGCTCGCCGAGAACGGCTATGTCATCGTCGCTTTAGCGTTAGAATATAATAGCGAAGATATGAACAGCTATGTGTTTAACAACGCTCCTTACAAGGCGTTTGAAGACGCCGTCAAGGTCGATCCCGTCTATTCGGTCAACGCGATCGCGGATTCCATCCGCCACGAGACCGGCTCGCTGAGCTCCAACGACTTTACCTACAGCGCGGTCGTCAACGGTGACGGTAATATCCCCATGCGCGACAATGACAGACTGGTCGTCGGTCCGGCGAACATCGACACCGCCGGCGAGTATGTGTCCTCCGCACTGTTCCTCGACGTTCCGCTCTCTGAGCTCGAGGATGTCGAGTGCGAGATCGGCACAGCAAAATCCTATTCAGCTAAGTTCAATATACCTGAAGACAGATTCACCTACGGCTTCACGACGATTTATACCCAGATCGTCGACAAGGACGGTCGCCCGCTCTCCTCTACACAGTATATCAACATCGAGTCCGACGCGCCGTACTATGTCAGCGTCAAGGATAAGGACAGCGATACAGAGCTTGACAGTCTGATCGAGCTCCATGAGGGCGAGACTGTTACGCTGGGCGGCAGCTATGAGCCCTCGACCCATTTCAGAGACGGCAAGGTCGTTTACTCTGTAGAGGATACCACCGTCGCCACCGTCGATGAAAACGGCGTACTGACCGCGGTCTCCGAGGGCAGTACGATCCTGTATGCGTCGGTCGATATCTATGACGCGGTGCGCGAATACAGCGTTACGGTCGCGCCGGTAAGCGAATACATCCTCGGCGATACAGACGGCGACGGCAGCGTGACTATTGTCGACGCGACTTGGATACAGCGGTATGATGCGAAAATGACTACGCTGACGAAATCCGCGTTAAAGCGTGCCGACGTCGACAGAGACGACGAAGTCACCATCATCGACGCGACCTTCATTCAGAGATGGGAGATTAATCTTCCGTCAAAGAAAGAGATCGGAACCGTTATATCGGAATAATCATACGTCTATAGGGAACCTCGCGCGGGGTTCCCTATAGGGCTGTCAACCGGAAAGGAGTTTTCCATGAAGATAATGAAAAAAGCCGTCAGTTTGTTGCTGTCGGTCGTCATGATTATGACGATGCTCACGGTGATTCCCGCCTCTGTTTCTGCGGCGACAGTGAGCGTGGACTATCTCGACGCGAACGGCGATACACAGACGGTCGACGCGAACTATCTTTCAAACAGCAGTACCTTTATCAACCCGGGCTGGTACTATGTCCCCGCGGACATGACCTTCAACAGCCGGCTCGAGTTAAAGCTCAGCGAATATGATGACTCAACAGAGTTTAATCTCATCATCGCGGATGGCGAGACGCTGACCTTTGCCGACCCGACCCTCGGTATTTGGTCCGAGGACGACGTCACGCTCAATGTTTATTCTCAGAGCCGCGGCACCGGCAAGATCAAGTCTCAGAGAGGCGGCGACGTCATCAGCCTGACCTCTGAGGACGCTGTCTTCAACCTCTGCGGCGGCATGGTCACCGCGCCCGACCCCAATGATGAGTATACCCAGATTTTCTGCTTAGGCGATATCAATATCAACGGTTCGGTGATGAACGCCGTTATCTACGCCGGCGGTGCGCTGACGATCAGCGGCGGAACCGTCAACGTTCCCGAACTGTATTCCGATACGGATATCACGATCACCGGCGGCACGGTCGAAGCCACTGATACGGACGTCAGCGCGATCACCGCGGGCGGTACGATCACCCTCAGCCTGACCGACGAAACTTCCAGCGTCCGCTCGACCGGTTACGAAGGTACGGTACAGATCACAGCCTATCTGACCGACGGCGTTAACCTCTATAATATCGGCACGGTTGAGAACAACAATACCCTCGCGAACAAGACGCTCCGTCACGCGGGTCATGTCCATAATTTCAGCGCGCCTACATGGGCGTGGGACGGCTATACCTCTGCGACGGCGACCTTTGTCTGCCGTGAATGCGGAGAGACCGTCACCCATACCGCCGAGGGCGACGCGATCACCGCACAGGTCGTCACCGAGCCGACCGCATCAAGCTACGGCAGAACCGATTATACCGCGATCCTTATCGTCATCGGCACAGCATATACTGATACGAAATCCCGCACCACCCATACCGGCAGCCATCTCTTCGGCGATCCTGTCTGGGAGTGGGACGGCTACGAGGCGGCGGCCCTGACCCTGACCTGTACGGTCGACGGCGAGGTTGTCACCGCCGACGCGACGGTCACCCATGAAACCACCAGCGAGCCGACCTATACGGCAGCGGGCGAGCGCGTCCATACCGCGACGGCGACTGTGGACGGCGCCGAGTACACCGACGTGCTGTACGAAACGCTGCCCAATCTCGACCGCAGCGTCCAAGTAAGTTATCAGAACCTCAGCAAACAAAACAAAACCGTTACGGCGGCAAAGATCGTCGGCGATGAGACGACCCTTACCTCCGGCTGGTACGCGGTCACGGATGACGTCACGATCAACTCTCGCGTGTACTGTGACGGCAACGTCAACCTGATCCTCTGTGACGGCGCGAAATGCTCTTCAAAAAACGGCATCGGTATGCGCGATTCATCATCCCTGACGATCTGGGCGCAGAGCGACGGCGACAACATGGGTAAGCTGAACATTGATCAATACGGTCTATATACCGCCGCCATCGGGGCTGACTCCGTGCACTACCCGAATTCAAACAGCTTTTCCGTTACCATTAACGGCGGCGATCTGGATCTCAAAGGTGGCTATGACGACATGGTGATCGGATGTATAAAAGGGCAAAGCCTGACCTTGACGATCAACGGGGGCGATGTGTATGCCCGCTCATCCGGATCTTCTTATCGGCCTACGTTCGGAGCGGAAAACACAGGAAACTTTGCCTTTTACATGACCGGCGGTAAGGTCGATGTTTCGCACACCGATCTTTATAGCAGACATCCTGTTATCGGAGCTTCAACAGAATCGGCAAAGGACGCCGTGATCAGCATAACCGGCGGTGAGTTGTATGCCAACGGTCCGATTGGTTGCTATACAAGCACGCACGCTTCACTCTATTTTGGTTGGAAAAGTCTCGACGGCTGTAAAATCTATTCGACCATGTACACCGGAAAGGTAACGTTGCTTGGCGGCTTTACCGACGGCTCGACCGATTATCCCAAGGGTGAGGTCAGCGACCCTTCCGTTCTGGACGGAAAAACGCTCACGCCGCACTGCGATCATTCACGGCACACCGAGCCGATCTGGACATGGAACACCGAGGGCGAGATCACCGCGACCGCGGAATACAACTGCGCGGATTGCTGGTCGGATCCTCATTCGATCAACGCGCCCGTGACCGCCGAGGATCACTTATTCGAGCGCCGTTATTCCGCGACCGTGACGGTCGACGGCGTTGAGTATACCGACAGATGCGCGGCGACCTTTGAGCGATCGCTGGATATCCTTATCGGCGGTACATATATCACCAAGGACAACTATAACGACGTCCTCGGCGACGGTACGGTCAGCTACAACACCGATACCAACACCCTGACCCTCAACAACGCGAACTTCAACATAGCGCGATATGGCATATTCTCTGCCGCCGGCATCAGATACAATGAAAAGCATGACAAGCCGTTTCATATCGTCCTCAAGGGAGAGAACCGGATCGGAAACGCAGATTGTGCAAATGATAACACGTTCATATGGATGAAATCGGTCTCTCCGGGTATGACGATTTCCGGCAGCGGCTCGCTGTCCATCGAGTTTAACGGCGATTCTACATACACAAATATGTATGGGATCGCTACCGAAGTGCCTCTGACGATCGACGCCTGTCAGATTGATATCTACGCTGCCGGTTATGATTTGTATAAATATGGCATCTGGCTTGCGGCAGAAGCGGACGGCTTATCGATCAAGAATAACGCGAGTGTTTCGATCTCGATGTATGGTTCCCGTTCTTATGCTGTTGGATCCAACTCAGCGAGGACGGGCGCCATCGATATAGAAGAGGGAAGTACGTTCGACGCCTACTCAAGTAACGCTTTGTTCTATGGCGTCAGGCTGACCGAGAGCTCCTTAGCGAGCGGCGCCGCAGTAACATACCAATATATCAATAAAAACTATGAATACCATGCCGGGTTGACTCCTACATATGAATACTGGGATGGTACGACCCCTATTAATTCATACTATGGCGTTATTATCCCTCAGAGCATGGGAATCTACGATATCACCGTGAATTCTGCCGGACACGGCTACGCAGCATGTGATGTCATTAAAGCGAAGAAGGGCACGAGGGTCGCTGTCAAAGCTTCACCGGATGACGGCTACCGCCTCGCTTATCTGACCGTCGCGGAAGATCACGGGAGCACCTATAATGTATACGACACCGATTTCACCATGGTTCCCGATGACGTGACGGTAACGGCAAACTTTGTGACCTATGTTGACCGCGTAGAGCCAACGATCGACTCGAATGGCGAATATATCCCCGGTACGGTCAAACATTTTGTTCTTAACGGCAAGAATTATGCCGTCAAATCAAACGGCTGTATGGGCGATGAACTCACCGATCTTTCCCTCTTGTATTTCAAATTCGATGATGTGGACGACTCGGATCTGGAAATCTACGGTTACACCGGACCTACAGCAAATCTGACGAAGCTCGAGATCCCCAAAACCTATCAGAGCAAAAAAATTACAACGCTCTACTTCGGCAATTCACTGGGCGCCAAGATGTCTACCCCGTATGAGGTGGTTCTGACCGAAAATGTAACTACGATCAAGTCGAGCGCCTTTAGGTATACGAGGATCGCAAAGGTTTCCGGCGATACCTCCGGACTCAAAGAGATCGGCAATGAAGCCTTTTCGTATAATCGAACCAGCGGTAACAATCTGGATATACGGCTGGATTATCCCGGCGAGATCAAATGCTCCTCATACGCCTTTGAATATACAAATGTGACCGCACACTTAAAGCACGCCACTACGCTCAGCGGCAATCACGCTGCGCGGAGTCTGACATATGACTTCACCGACGAGCATCTCTGTGACGGTAATATCACGTGGAAATGGAGCAGCGGTTTTACCGCGGCGACCGCGACCTACACCTGCAGCGATTCGCGCTGCCGCAAGCAGGCTGCCGTTGACGCGACCCTGTCCGGATCATTCCAAAACAACGGTAATTGTACGATCACCGCGACGGTCGTCATCGACGGCGTAACCTACACCGACAGCAAGACAGTACAGTCGAGCACATTATTCGTCGCTGCGACCGAGCCGTATATCAACGAAGAAGGCGCGTATATCCCCGGCAACGTCGCGCATTACGCGGTCGGTGATCGGTATTATGCCGCAAACGCGGACGGTTCCGTCGGCAGTGAGCTCAGCGACGTCAAGATCTCTTATTTCGATTTCGAAGGTGAAGACACGCTGAAGATCACGGGATATACCGGTCCTGTTACCGACGGAATGGATCTCATGATCCCCAAGACCTACGACGGCAAGGCAATCACCATGCTGGGCAACGGAGAGAATAAGCTCTATGATGACGCCGGCAAAACTGTCAACGTTTATTTGACCGAGAACATCTCGGCGATTAATGCTCAATGCTTCAAGGAACTCGATGTTCTCTCCGTCGCGGGCAACACCTCTAAGCTGATGATGATCGGAAGTGAGGCTTTTGCCGGTAACAGTCAACAGCTCCACTTCTATCTCGAATGGCCCGGTTTGATTTTCAACGCGGATGACTGCTTTACCGATACAGAGGTCGTTTTCCATATGAAGCATACGGTACGGTTCCTGAACGAAATCACCGGTGCGATCTATGTGACCTATGACTTCACCGACGATCACATCTTCGGAGATGACCCGACTCCGACATGGGAGTGGGCTGACGATCACAGTACAGCGAAAGCTGTTTTCACCTGTACCGATGACCGCTGTCAGAATATGGAGTCTTATGATGCGGCAGTGACCGTATCTGAATCAGTTGACAAGATGACCTACACCGCCACCGCCGTGATCAACGGCAATACCTATACGGATGTTGTAGAAGTTCAGAAAACACAGCACACCGTCACCGTCACAGATTTGGCAAACGGCTCCGTCAGCGCTGATAAAGCTCAGGCGTATGAGGGAGAGACGGTCACCCTCACAGTCACTCCGAATGACGGCTACAAGCTCCAATCGCTGACGGTCACTGCCGGCAGAGATCAGATAGAGATCCCTGTAAGCGGTTACAGCTTTACGATGCCCGACAGCTATGTGTACGTCAGCGCCGAATTCACCCGGAGCGCTTACGCGATCAATTACGCTGAGGCAGACGGCGGATGGGTGAGAGGCGTGTATTCCGCCGACGCCGGCACAACAGTCGCCCTCACGGTTGACGCCGCGAGCGGCTATGAGCGCGATACTCTCACCGTCAAGGATGGCAGCGATCAGGAGATCATCGTGAATGAAGATTCCTTCATCATGCCTGAGAGCGACGTGACTGTCACCGCGACATTCAAAAAGAAAGATCTGAAAATCACTTATAAAAATGAGGGACAAGGTACAGTATCGGGTCCAAGTACGGCGCAATTCAACGACGAGGTACCGCTTACCGTTACTCCCGAGGAGGGTTACGCACTCCTTTGGAATATTGAGGCTAAGCCCGTCACATGGGAAGATGATCCTGTCAACATTATCGACGGCAATCTGATTATGCCTGATGACGACGTGATCGTATCTGCCGTATTCGTCCCGTATACCCCGATGGCAGAGCCGTATATTGACGCAAGCGGCGCATATCACCTCGGCAATATCGCTTATTATGAGGATGAAGATGGTTTCTGTTACGAGGTCAAGGACGGCGTTGTCGGCAGTTCGGTTGAGTCTGTCGAGCTCAGTTACTTCGACTTTGCCCTCATCAATAATGATACCGAATATCGGATCAATTATTATACCGGTCCCACCGAGGATCTCAGCAGACTTGAGATCCCCAAGACCTTTAAAAACAAGCCGATCACCGTGCTGGGCTCCACAAGCAACAAAGGCTTCTACTCCGGTAAAAAGACTCAGTTCGAGCTTGTGCTGAACGAGAACATCCGCGAGATCGGACCCTACACCTTCTATGTGTACTACGTCACCAAGGTCAGCGGCGATACCTCCGGTCTGAACAAGATCGGCGACTATGCTTTCTCGTGGGCGAACAGCCCGGGCGGCTATGCCCTCGATCTGCAGCTCGATTATCCGGGTAAGATCACGGTAGGCGCCTATGTGTTCAACCATATGGACGTCACCCTGCGGCTGAAGCACGCGACGACATTCAGCAAAACGAATTTCGGCGCGCAGAAGGTGACCTATCAGTTCACCGACGCGCACATTTACGGTGATCCCAAGTGGACATGGGCGGACGATTACAGCTCAGCGACCGCGACCTTTACCTGCACCGATTCAAGGTGTAAGCATCAGGAAACACCTGATGTGACGGTAACAGCCGATTACACCGGTGAAAGCCATCTCTATACCGCGACAACAACCTTGAACGGCGAGACTTACACCGATACCGCGACCGAAGAGCATTCCTACGGCGACCCCGTCTGGAACTGGAGCGCGGATCACTCGGCAGCGACCTTGACCGTCACCTGCACCAACGCAGAATGTGCGCATGAGGGAACCGTCACCGCATCTGTCACAAGCGCGACTGCGGACGGCGTGATCACCTATACTGCCACCGCAGCGTATGACGGCACCGTCTACACTGACATACAGACCACATTTACAGACGGCGTCGGCGCGAGACTTGCCGGACACTCGATCAGCCTTGACGGAGACATTGCAGTGAACTTCTATATGGAGCTTTCCGACAGTGTGATCGCTCACAAAGACACCGCCTATATGCACTTCACCATCCCGATCGGCGGCGGCACGACCGAACAGGATATGCTTGTCAAGGATGCGCTGATGAATGAATGGAACGGCAAGGAATATTATGTATTCAAGTGCAGAGTTGCCGCGAAGGAAATGACGTCCGAGATCAAGGCGCAGATGATCGACGGTGACAAGTCAGGCACAGAGTACACCTATTCCGTCAAGGAATACGCGGATTATCTGCTGGAACACGCCGACGAAAGAGAAGATTTGACAGCAGCTGTTCCGCTTGTCAAGGCAATGCTCAATTACGGCGCATATGCGCAGATATACTTTGACAAGAATCCGGGAGCGCTTGCCAATACGAAGCTGGAAGAAGCGGAAAAGGAGCTCGGAAACGTAACGATCAACGCTGCGGAGCCTGTGATTGACAATCTCCCCGAAGGCACGACCTTTGTGGGCGCAACACTCTCTTTGAAATCCGAAACCTCGCTTTCGCTGTACTTTACGAGCAGTCAAACGCTCTCCTTCAGCTGTGATGGCTATACCGTAGAAACGGTACAGTCAGGCAGTTATCAGGCAGCTCGTATCCGCGGCATCCCCGCAAAGAAGCTGAAAGAACGCTTTACGCTGACCGTAACGGCGGGAGAAGCAACCGGCAGCGTCATTTACAGCCCGATGAACTATTGCTATAACGCCCTGAACGGCGGCACGGATGACGAGAATCTGATCAATGTCGTCAAGGCACTGTACCTGTATGCTCAGGCGGCTGACGCTTATTTCACTGAATAACGGGGGGTTCCAGATGAATAAAGAAAAATATGAACGCACCGAACTGGACGTCTTTGAATTTCAAACCGAGGATGTCATCATGACCAGCGGTATTGAATATGAGGATGACGAAACTCAGTTAATACGGCAAACCAAATAAGCACTGTTCTTAAAAAATCTAAAACAAAAAGGAAAAGCAATATGAAACGTTTATTGACACTTTTACTTGCGATTGCTCTGATCGCGTCTTTGTGCGCGTGTTCAAACACACAGACAAAAGACACCGAAACAACTGCCGCCGCTGACGACACGGCAGGATCGACTGCATTGTTCACAACTCCGCGAGAGCGCCTCGCACTGGACGCTCCCGATTCCCCTGAGTGGGTGACAAAGCTCGACGCCGCAAAGGACGCAAAGCAGCTGTTCGTCGTAGCGGGCTATGAGCGTTCCACCGCGTGGGTCTCCATGCATGAAAAGGATGAAAACGGCAGCTGGAAGATGATTACTTCTACACCCGGCTTTATCGGTAAAGAAGGCTTAGGCAAAACCAAAGAGGGCGACGGTATGACGCCTGTCGGTACGTTCAGCTTCAACAAAGCCTTCGGTATTGCGGATGATCCCGGCTGTGCGATCCCTTACACAAAGGTTGATGATGATACCTACTGGTCGGGAGACAACGACATTCAGTATAATCAGATGGTCAGCATCAAGGATTATCCTGATCTCAAAACAGATGACAGCGAGCATATCGTTGATTATCAGTATGAGTACCGCTACTGCCTGAACATCAGCTATAACGAGGATGGAACTGCTGGAGCAGGCTCGGCGATCTTCCTGCACTGCTTCGGCGACAGAAAGCCCCGCACCGGCGGCTGTGTTGCGATCCCCGAGGAGCAGATGTACTTCGTGATGCAGCATGTCGATCCTGACTGTGTCGTTGTGATCGATTCTATGGATAATTTCGGCGCTGAATTCTGATTCAAATGAGGGAGAAAAAATGAAAAAGTTATCAATTATCAGTTTATTGCTTTGTTTATGTCTGACTGTCACACTGGTATTATCTGCTTGCTCGAACAGCGAAACCGCCTCGACGTCCGAATCTGATTCTACCGAGGCGGCGACGGTTGATTCCGCAAAAACCGACGGCATCGACTATATGGCGCTTGTCAACAAGACCCATCCGTTACCCGAAAACTGGGAAGATCAGCTCGAGACCGTTCACATGACTAACTCCGTCGGCGACGACGTTGAAGTGGAGAAGAAGGCGTATGACGCTTATCTTGAACTCAAAACTGCCCTTGAAGCAGAAGATATCCATGTCGATCTCGACTCTGCCCGCAGGAGCGTTGCCGATCAGCAGCGGATCATGGACGAATTCACCGAGGAATACGGCGCTGACTACGCCGCAAAGACTGTTGCACAGCCCGGTTATTCCGAGCACCACACCGGCCTTGCGCTTGACCTGTATCTGATCATCGATGGAAAAGATGTTGTCGAGAACGAGGACATGATCGTATATACGGATATTTGGGCAAAAATTCACGAGAAGCTCGCCGACTATGGCTTTATCCTCCGCTATCTCGACGGTGAAGAGCATATCACCGGGTACGGCTATGAGCCGTGGCATATCCGCTATATCGATGATGTGGATACAGCAAAGGAGATCACCTCTAAGGGTATCACCTTTGAAGAATATCTCGGCGCATACACCGGCGGTGATGTTACCGTTGATTACGGTACATCCGAAATCTATACCGAGGATGAATTGAAAGACGCCGTCATCCAGATCAAGTGCAAATTCGCCTTCTGGGGCGACGTTGATCTCAAGAGCATCCGTTACGCGGGCGACGAGGCTGTCACCGATGAAAACCTGAAATGGATGAACGAGCTCGCTCCCGACGCAGGCTATACGCAGGTCGCCGAATTCCTGATGGGCTTCCATACGCCCGCTGAGATCGGTGAGCTTACCTTCAACCCGGACGCCGATTACACCAATTACCAGTGGTGGCTTGCCCGCACTTCGGACGGCGGATGGGAAGTCGTATCTTTCGGCTACTGAACCGATGATAGAATAGGGAAGGGATGTTCCGATGATGAAAAAAATCTTAGCATTACTGATCGCGCTGCTGCTGTGCGTGACGGCTCTCGCCGCCTGCGGCAATACACAGAATACAGGCAGCGGCGCTCAGGACTCTCAGAGCAGTTCGGGTGAAGTCACTGTCGAAGAGCAGACCGTCTTTGACGATCAGGGCATCAAGGCTGTCGTCAAGGGCTTAGGAAAATATGAAGGTGATTTTGTTTCTTTTGATCAGGCGCTGCTGATCGAAGTCACCAACAGCACCGGGAAGAATATTTCCTTTGGACTGAGTCGCTGCTCCGTCAACGGATATATGATCGATTCAAATTACAGCTATACCATTGAAGCCGGCAAAACCGATACCTATCCCGGAGCTTTTGACGACGCCAAGCTGGAAGCCTTAGGCGTCACCACCATTGCCGACTATGAATTCTGCATTGTGGCAGAGGATGAAGAAACCTATGAGACACTGGTCGAGAGCGATCCCATCAGCGTCAAGACCTCCGCGTATGAGGGCTTTGAATACACGTATGACGAAAGCGGTACTGTCCTGTATGATGCCGACGGTATCAAGATCGTCGCTCAGGGTTTGGAAGAGGATGAGTATCTCGGTCCCGGTGTCAAAATCTATATAGCAAACAACTCCGACAAGGGCATCGCCGTTGGCGTTGCCTCCGGCTCAGTCAACGGAAAAGAAGTCAATGACTTCTCTTTCGGCGCCGATCCCGCTGCCGGTAAGCACAGTATTGAATTGCTGTCGATCGGTGATGAAGAAAGACCGGAAAAGATCGAATCCCTTACCCTGTCGTTCTCGATCTACGATTGGGATACCGGAGACGCTATCGTCGAAAAGACCGAACCTGTTACCGTTACGTTCTGATAAAAATGTTCAGGCAACACCGCGCGATCTTTGTGTGCGGTGTTGCCTTGCGCTATCTCTCAATTACAATGAAATGTGAGGAAACAATATGAAAAAAGCAGTTGCAGTATTGATCGCTTTTCTGATGCTGCTGTCATCTTCGATGATCGGCACAAGCGCGATCACAGTGGAAAGGGACGGGACACAGTATATCCTGCGTTCGCATACCCCGACTACGGGCGACGTCAACGTACTGATAGTACGGGTCGGCTTTGCCGATTATGACGTCGACAACGAGGAATATCCCGCAGACAGCGAAGAGACGCTGCTGTCCTATTTTGACGGTTCAGAGGACAGTATCAACGCGTTCTATGAGACCTCGTCCTACGGCAAGCTCCGTCTGCACTGCGACAAGGTCTACAGCTGTAACGCGGAGTACAGCCGCAGTGATTATGACGACGCGGATTTTTATACCCCGTATGATACTTCATACCTGATGAACGAGGCGCTCACCGCGCTGGAGGATCAGATCGACTTTGATCAGTACGACAGCGACGGCGACGGCGAAGTCGCCATCATTGACGCGACCTTTATCCAGCGTTTCTTAGTTGATCTGCCCGCGCCCGACGGGATCGGAAAACCGATCGGAGAATAACCCGATCTGTCTGACGAGATAAAGCATAAACTATTCAGCGTAAAGGAAGTGGAAACAGCATGATCTCATTATTGATCTCGTTTGTCGTTTTGATCGTAGGCTACATTGTCTACGGCAGAGTAACGGAAAAGATTTTTGCGCCCGATGACAGACAAACGCCCGCCATCGCCATCAACGACGGTGTCGATTGCGTCCCAATGAAAACATGGAAGGCGTTTTTGGTACAGCTTTTGAATATTGCGGGAACGGGACCGATCTTCGGTGCGCTGATGGGCGCGGTATTCGGACCGGTCGTGTTCCTGTGGATCGTGTTCGGCTCGATCCTCGGCGGCGCTGTCCATGACTATATGAGCGGCATGATAAGCTCCCGCCATGAGGGCGCGTCGATCGCCGAGCTGAGCGGAACCTATCTGGGCAAGGCCGCGAAATGGGTCATGCGCGTGTTCTCGGTCGTACTGCTCGTGCTGTGCGGCACGGTGTTCGTCACCAGTCCCGCAGGACTGCTCGACAAGCTCACGCCCGCCCCCTTGAACGGCACCTTCTGGGCGATCGTGATCCTTGTCTACTATCTGCTCGCGACGCTCCTGCCGATCGACAAGCTGATCGGCAAGCTATATCCGATCTTCGGCGTTTTGCTGATCGTGATGGCAGGCGCTGTGATCGGCGGGATCATCTTCTCCGGCGGCAAATATACCATCCCTGAGATTTCCTTACAAAATCTTCATCCCGAAGGAACGCCGATATGGCCGTATATGTTCATCACGGTCGCCTGCGGCGCGGTATCGGGCTTTCATGCTACTCAGTCTCCGATGATCGCGAAGTGCATCAAGTCAGAAAAGGAAGGCAGAAACGTTTTTTACGGCGCGATGATCAGCGAGGCGGTCATTGCCCTCGTATGGGCAGCGGCAGGCGTGTCCTTTTACGGCACCACTCAGTTGCTCAATGAAGCGTTGAAGGGCGGCGCGTCCAATGTGGTTTATGAGATCTCTACGGGCGTGCTTGGTGTATTCGGCGGCGTTCTTGCTGTTGCGGGCGTTATCGTCTGTCCGATCACATCGGGCGATACGGCTTTCAGAAGCGCTCGTCTGATCCTCGCCGAGACCTTCAAGCTCGAACAGAAGAAGATCAAAAATCGTCTGCTGATCACCATACCGCTTCTTATCATCGGCGGTCTGCTGACATGGTTTGCTATCGTGAACGACAACGGCTTCCAGACGATCTGGCGCTACTTCTCATGGAGCAACCAGACGCTCGCGATGATCGCGCTGTGGGTCTCGACCGCTTATCTGTTGAAGAAGGGAAAGTATCGTTTCGGCTCCCTGCACACCGCGTTTCCTGCAACTTTTATGACGGGGGTCAGCATCACCTATATTCTGATGGCACAGGAAGGCTTCAGGCTGAATCAAACAATCTCCTACATAGCCGGGGCTTCTGCCGCAGTTATATTGTTTGTTGTTTACCTGATTGCCCTTATACGTAAAAATATAACGATTCGGAGAGAAAGATGAACCTCAAACACTCAATCCAACTTAGCAGTATTCAAAACGCCCGCGAGCTGGGCGGTTACATGGCCGCCGACGGAAGAAAGATCAAAGACGGCGTCCTGCTGAGGACAGCAAATCTGCATATGATTTCCGATGAGGATATCCGTATGCTGACGGATACTTACCATATACAGCATATCGTTGATTTTCGCTTGGGAATGGAGCTTTCCGGTGCTGAGGATCCGCCGATCAACGGTGCGGAGTATCACCATCTCGACGTGATCGATCTATCGGCGATGGACGTAGAGAACGGTGCCGCGCCGGACATGACCAAACTCGATGTGCTGCAGATCGTCGAATTCTCTCTGCAGAGCGGAATGATCAACGAAAACATGTATACCGGGTTTCTTGCGAACGATATGGGTAAGAAGGCATATTCCGAATTCTTCCGCATCCTGCTCAGCGCCGATCCTGAACGTGCCGTTCTGTGGCATTGTACAAGCGGTAAGGATCGCACAGGACTTGCTGCGATGCTCCTGCTCTCGGCTCTCGGCGCGGACGAAGAAACGATCATTGCGGACTATCTGCTGACAAATGATTACTATGCGCCGCGGATCGCGGGGATGAAGCAGCTTTTGAGATCAAAAGGCTGTGACGACGCCTATATCGATCAAGCGATCCTCGTCTTTGATGCTGTCAACGAGCGCTATCTGCATAATGCGATAGCCTATCTGAAAAAGGAATACGGTTCCGCCAACGGATATATCCGCGATGGATTGAATATATCTCAAAGTGAAATAGAGATTTTAAAAGAAAAATATTTAGTATAACCGGAGGGTATCATGGTTCAAATCAAAGGAAAAATCGACTCGACCAACGCGCCTGAATTTGAGAAGGAGATCATGGCGGCTATGCCTGTTGAGATCGACGCGAGCGAGTTGGAATATATCTCCAGCGCAGGCTTGCGCGTATTGCTTAAGCTGAAAAAGGCTGTCGATGATGTAACGATCACTA
Source organism: Ruminococcus sp. (assembly GCA_017404665.1). Lineage (GTDB taxonomy): Bacteria > Bacillota > Clostridia > Oscillospirales > Acutalibacteraceae > Ruminococcoides. The sequence continues at coordinate 1,366 of JAFRBX010000051.1, read as the reverse complement.
ATGTCAGCGGCGAAGTCTATGAGATTCTTGACGTAACAGGCTTTACAAGTATGCTGAATGTCAAAAAAGCGCTGCGTGAGATTTCGGTAGAGGGTTGTGAACTTATCGGCGCAGGCGGATACGGCAGGGTGTATCGGATCGACAGCGAGACGATCGCGAAGATCTATAATCCCGGGATCAGTCTTGAATTCGTTGAGCGCGAGCGCAGCACCTCGCAGAAAGCATTTCTTATCGGGGTGCCCACGGCGATCTCGTACGATGTGATAAGGTGCGGCGACTGCTACGGCGTCGTCTATGAAATGCTGGATGCAAAGACGATGGCGCAGATCATTTCTTCCGATCCTTCAAAAATACCGGAGATCAGCGCAAGGAGCGCTATACTCTTAAAACAGCTGCATCAGATCGTACCCGGCGCTGATTCCGGCCTGCCGGATCGAAAAGAGAAGCTGATCGCGTGGGTGGATACTCTTTCAGAGCATATCACTGCGGAGGAATCCGACAAGATCAAAGACTTTATCAGCAGAATCCCTGACCGCGATACCTTCCTGCACGGAGACTATAACGCGAAGAATGTCATGGTTCGTGACGGCGAGTTCCAGCTGATCGACATTGGTGACGCCGCCATCGGTCACCCCGTATTTGACATCGCCGGACTGATGCTGGCGTATATCATCATCCCGAGCTCCCGCGGCGGTGCGAGAAGTGACGAGGATCTCAGAGGGCTGCTGGGGTTTGATTTTGAATACGCTCAGAAAGTATGGGGCGTGATGTGCGCGACTTACTTCGGCTTATCTTCGCCCGACGACATCAAAGCGATGACAATGAAGCTCATGCCTTACTGTCTGCTGCTGATGTCTTTCCACGCGTTATCCATAGCAGGTGATGACAGTGGGGCAATCAAAACGAGAGTCGATCTGGTACTGCGCCAGCGTCTTTTGCCCGCTATCGATGCGGCGCAGCCTTTAGATTTCTGATGTTAAGAGAAACTCCCGATGTTTTGCATCAACAATCAGTTCGACAAAGGTATCGTGATCTGCGTCAAGGATTTCAAATCCAATAGCAATGATACACATGGCGTATGCCGCAGACACCTTCTCCTTCAACCTTTGAGGAGGGTGCATGATAGTTGAATTGCTTGTAAAACCTTGATAATATTAATATAATGAAGTGGAAATATGAATCTATACATCAAGGAGATATAGAATATGAAAAAACGATTATTTACCAATCTGCTCGCTGTACTTTTGTGTGCGGCTCTGCTGATTTCGTGTCTGCCGATAACGGTATTTGCGGAGTCGGCAGATACTGACGTGCAGATGGTCGAGGGCGACATTAATGCGGGCTTTGTTCCGGCGGGTACAGCGTG
>JAFRBX010000050.1 GCA_017404665.1 Ruminococcus sp. | reverse complement strand
TTAAGGTGAAAATGCTCATACAGCCCTCACAGCGTTTGCGGAGGGTGCCCGTAAGGGCGGGAGGGTCGACATGGTAGAAACGAATCAATATCATCTATGTCTTTCGTTTCAGCCGGGGCGACCCCTCTGTATCTTTCCTCGTCAGAGGGAGCTTTGGAAATCTCCTGCTTCACTTACCGTTTGTTGTTCGACACTCCGACATCGGATGATGTCGTTTTTTATGATTCAACTATCCAAAAAGTTTTCCACACGGCAATGATGTTCCGTCAAGATGATGAAAGTAGTGATGCGAACTTGACTTTATCATGATAAAGTGATAAACTGTTGACCGTGAGTAATAATGAAAGAGGAATGTTTGATGAACCATTCTGAATCCGCCGACAGGCTTTTTCAGGCGATCCTGAGCCTGAAGGATATCGATGAATGCTACAACTTTTTTGAGGACATCTGCACGATCACCGAGATCAGGGATATGTGCCAGCGGCTCGAGACCGCTTTTCTGATCGATCAGGGCATCAGCTACCAGAAAATTTCCGAGCAGATCGGCGTGTCCACCGCCACCATCAGCCGCGTCAGCCGCTGTCTGAACTACGGCGCGGGCGGCTACCGCGCGGTCATCGACCGCATGAAGGAGGCAGAGGGATGAATATCGACAGCAGTGTCCTCAGCTTCTCCGAAAAGCTGACCTTCCTGCTCCGCGGGCTCTACAGCGGCAGCGGCTATCAGCCCTATCGGATGTCAAAGTTCGAGGATTACGACCTGTACAGCCGCAACAAGGATTTCCTGATCTCCGATCAGGTCATCACCTTTACCGATATCGGCGGCAAGTTAAAGGCGCTCAAGCCCGACGTGACCCTCTCTATCATCAAGAATCATTCGGACGGCGATACCAAAAAGCTCTATTATAACGAGAACGTCTACCGCGTTGCAAAGGGCGCCGAGGGCTACAAGGAGATTATGCAGGCGGGCGTAGAGTGCATCGGCGCGGTCGACAGCGCTTTGGTCGGCGAAAGCCTGATGCTGGCGGCAAAGAGCTTGGCGCTCGTCAGCGGGCATTTTGTGCTCGATGTGTCCTCTCTCGATATCTTGGGCGCGGCGCTCGAGAAGATCACCGACAGCCGTTCTCTGCAGGAGGAGCTGATCAAGTGCGTCAGCGAAAAGAACGCCCACGGCATCGTTGCCCTGTGTGAGGAGAACGGCGTCGACACGCTGAACGCCTCGGAATTATTATCACTTCTGACGATGTGCGGCGCTCCCGAAAGAGTGCTGCCGCGGCTCAGGGAGCTGTGCGGTACGCTGGGCTGTACATCCGCGTTTGATGAATTGAACGAAGCGCTGTCCGTATTCAGTGACAGCGAGCTTCTTCGCAATATACAAATCGACTTTTCGGTCGTCAGCGACCGGGGTTATTATAACGGCGTGATCTTCAAGGGCTTTGTCAGCGGCGTTCCCGACAGCGTGCTGTCGGGCGGACGCTACGACAATCTGATGCGCCGCATGAAGAGGGGGAGCAAGGCGGTCGGCTTTGCCGTTTATCTCGACGCGCTTGAGCGCGTGGATGAAAACGCGGAAAGAGAAGCGTCCGCGGACGCCATGCTGAACGTCGCGCTGCCCAAGGGCAGACTGGGCGAAAAGGTCTATGCGATGTTCGAGGCGGCGGGCTATCCCTGTCCGTCGATCAAAGAGAACAACCGCAAGCTGATCTTTGAGAACCCGCAGGCGGGCGTGCGCTATTTCTGGGTCAAGCCCAGCGACGTAGCGATCTACGTCGAGCGCGGCGCCGCGGATATCGGCGTAGCGGGCAAGGATATCCTGCTCGAATATGAGCCCGAGATCTACGAACTGCTCGATCTCGATATCGGCAAATGCCGCATGGCGGTCGCCGCTCCCGAGGGCTTTGAGGACTATCCGAACCGCACCCTGCGCGTCGCGACGAAGTTTTCGAAGATCGCTGCGGATCATTACGCGTCTAAGGGCAGAGATATCGATATCGTCCATCTGAACGGCTCTATCGAGATCGCGCCTATCCTAGGGCTGACCGACGTCATCGTCGATATCGTCGAGACGGGAACCACCTTGAAGGAAAATCATCTCGAGGTCGTCGAGACCGTCGTTCCGATCTCCGCGCGGCTGATCGCCAACAAGAGCAGCTTTAAATTCAAGGGCGACAGCATCGCGAAGCTCGCGAGTGAGCTGAAAACGTCTATGTAGGGACGAGCAATGCTCGTCCGTAGAATGACGGGCTTTGCAGGTCGCTGATACGTCAGATAGAAGTACTACACGATTGCTCGCGGACGACCAATGGTCGTCCCTACGGCGGCATTTACCCCGGAGGAATACTATGATCAAAATACTCAACTACAACGAGCTGTCCTACGACGAGATCTTCGCGCGCTTTGAGCCGACCTCGTCGGTGGAGGACGTCGTTTCCGATATCATCAAAACCGTCAGAGAAAAGGGCGATCAGGCGCTCTTTGACTATACCGCGCGCTTTGACAAAGCAGAGCTTGCGTCTCTGCAGGTCACAAGAGAAGAGATCAACGAGGCGCGCTCCAAGGTAGAGCCCGAGTTCATCGGCATCTTAGAGCACGCCGCGAAGAACATCCGCAAATTCCACGAGGCGCAGAAGCGTCAGAGCTTCATCCTCAACGATGAAAACGGCGTCGTGATGGGGCAGAAGATCATCCCCGTCGACCGCGCGGGTCTGTATGTCCCCGGCGGCACCGCCGCCTATCCCTCGACCGTGCTGATGGACGCTATTCCCGCCAAGATCGCGGGCGTGCGCGAGGTGGTCATGGTGACCCCGCCTTCCTCGGACGGCAAGGTGAACCCCGCTATCTTAGCGGCGGCGTCAGTCGCGGGCGTCGATAAGATCTTCAAGGTCGGCGGCGCACAGGCGATCGCCGCCCTCGCCTACGGCACCGAGAGTATCCCGAAGGTCGACAAGATCGTCGGCCCCGGCAACGCCTTTGTCGCCGAAGCGAAGAAGCAGGTGTTCGGCACGGTATCCATCGACATGATTGCGGGTCCCAGTGAAATCCTGGTCGTCGCGGACGGCAAATCGAACCCCCGCTGGGTCGCCGCCGACCTGCTCAGTCAGGCGGAGCACGACAAGAACGCCTCCGCCGTGCTGGTCACCGATTCTATGGAGCTGGCGAACGCCGTATCCGCCGAGCTCGAAAAGCAGATACCCCTGCTCGACCGCGCCGAGATCGCGCGCGCGTCCATTGACAACAACGGCAAGATCATCGTTGCCGATAACCTCAGCGTCGTCATCGACATTGCCAACGAGATCGCTCCCGAGCATCTGGAGCTGTGCGTGGACAACCCCTTTGACTGGCTGGATAAAATCCGCCACGCGGGCTCGATCTTTATGGGCCGCAACTGTCCCGAGGCACTCGGCGATTATCTCGCCGGTCCCAACCACACCCTGCCGACCTCCGGCACGGCGAAGTTTTCGAGCCCCCTGAGTGTCGACGACTTTGTCAAAAAGACCCAGTATACCTATTATACCGCCGACGCGCTGAAGCGTGTGGCTGAGGACGTCGCCTTCTTCGCGAAGAAGGAGGGACTGACCGCTCACGCCAAGAGCGCTGTCATCCGTTTGGAGGATGAAGAGGCATGAGCCGGTTTTTCAGTCAGAAATACAGTAACCTTGAGGCGTACACCCCCGGTGAACAGCCCAAGGATATGCAATATACAAAGCTCAATACTAACGAAAGCCCGTTCCCGCCGTCCGAAAAGGCGCAGGCGTACGCCGCGCAGGCGGCACATCGCTTACAGCTCTACTGCGACCCTGAGTGCACCGTGCTGACGCGGGAGTTCGCTCAGCTCTACGGCATCGGTACGGACGAGGTGCTGTTCACCAACGGCTCCGACGACGCGCTCAATTTCGCGTTCATGGCGTTCTGTGACGAAAGTCATCCCGCCGCGTTCCCCGATATCACCTACGGCTTTTATCCCGTGTTCGCGGAGCTGAATCATGTGCCGTATGTTGAGATACCGCTGAACGATGATTTTACTATCAACGTTGACGATTACTGCGGAATCAATCAGACGATCTTTATCGCCAACCCCAACGCCCCGACGGGCATCGCCCTGCCGCTTTCCGACATCGAGCGTATCCTTCAAAGCAATCCCGATAACGTGGTGATCATCGACGAAGCGTACGTCGATTTCGGCACGGACAGCGCTGTGGGGCTGATACATACCTATGACAATCTGCTGGTAACCCAGACCTTCTCTAAGTCGCGCTCCCTTGCGGGCGGTCGCTTAGGCATGGCGATCGGCAGCGCGTCACTCATTCGGGATCTGAACACGATCAAGTATTCTACGAATCCCTACAACATCAATACCATGACGCAGGCGGCAGGCGTCGGCACCATCCTTGACGATGCTTATTCCCGCCGCAACTGCGCCGAAATCGCCGACAACCGCGCCTATCTGACCGCTGAGCTCGAAAAGCTCGGGTTTACCCATACGCCGTCAACGGCGAACTTTGTCTTTGCCAAGCATCCGTCCTATGACGGCGAACGGCTCTATCTGGAGCTGAAAAAGCGCGGCGTGCTGATCCGCCACTTTACCAAGGAGCGCATCAGGGACTATAACCGCATCACTGTCGGCACAAAGGAACAGCTCGACGTCCTGCTGAAAAACATCAAAGAAATTTTGGAGGAGACCGCATGAGAACCGCCGAAATCAACCGAAAAACCAACGAAACGGATATCCGCCTGAGCCTGAACCTTGACGGCACGGGCAAAAGCGAGATACACAGCGGCGTGGGCTTCCTCGACCATATGCTGACCCTGTTCGCGCGTCACGGCCGCTTTGACCTGACACTTACCTGCGACGGCGACACCTATGTCGACGACCATCACTCTGTCGAGGATATCGGCATCGCGCTGGGTCAGGCGTTTGAAAAAGCGCTCGGCGACAAGCGCGGCATCATCCGCTACGGCAGCTTCATCCTGCCGATGGACGAGACGCTGATCCTGTGCGCTGTTGATATCTCGGGCAGGAGCTACCTGAATTTTGACCTGCACATCCCGACTGAGAAGGTCGGCGCCTTCGATACCGAGCTTGCGGAGGAATTCTTCCTCGGTTTTGTCCGCAACGCGAACCTGACCCTCCACATCAAACAGCTCGAGGGCAAGAACAGCCACCACATCATCGAGGGTACGTTCAAAGCCTTCGGAAGAACGATGAAGCAGGCTGTCGCGGTCGACGAGGATTTCCGCGACGAGATCCCCTCCACCAAGGGGGTGCTGTGATGATCGCGATCATCGACTACGGCGTCGGCAACCTCTTTTCCCTGCAAAGCTCCTTTGCCGCGATAGGGCAGGAGGCAGTCGTCACATCCGACCCCGAGATCATCGCCAAAGCCGATCGGCTGATCCTGCCCGGCGTCGGCGCGTTTGAGGACGCCGCGAAGAAGCTCAGGGACAGCGGCATGGCTGACGTTATCAAGTGCGAGGCAGCCGCGGGCAAGCCGCTGATGGGCATTTGTCTTGGCATGCAGTTATTATTGGAGAAAAGCTACGAGTACGGCGAGCACGAGGGGCTCGGGCTGATAAGCGGCAATGTGCGTCCGATCGCCGACGTGATCGACAAGGATTTAAAGATCCCGCACATCGGCTGGAACCGTTTGATCGTCAAGCGTCAAAGCCCGCTGTTCAAGTATCTCTCCGACGGCGACTGCGTCTATTTTGTCCATTCCTACTACGCCGCCGACTGTGATAAAGCCGTGACCGCCGTCGCCGAGTACAGCGCCGAGCTGACCGCTTCGGTGGAAAGAGATAATGTATACGGCTGCCAGTTCCACCCCGAAAAAAGCGGCGGCGTGGGCTTGAAGATACTGAAAGCGTTTTGTGAGATATAAACGGAGCGCAGCGACAAACTGATTTGCCTCCCTTTCCTAAGGGAGGTGGCGCGGACACGCGTGTCCGCGCCAGAGGGTTGCTGTTATTTGACAACGACAACCCCCAGTCGCCGAGACACAAGTGTCCGGCGACAGCCCCCTTAGGAAAGGGGGCCTTGTAAGGAGGCATCTTTATGATATTATTCCCCGCTATCGATATCGTCGGCGGCAAGGCGGTGCGCCTGTACAAGGGCGACTACGGTCAAATGACCGTCTACAGCGACAACCCCGCTCAGATCGCGCTCGACTTCAAAGCCTGCGGCGCGACCCATATCCATATCGTCGATCTGGAGGGCGCCCGCGACGGCGGCACGCCGAATCTGGAGACGGTATTGGAGATCAAAAAACAAAGCGGTCTTTATTGTGAGATCGGCGGCGGCATCCGCAGTATGGAGGTCGTCGACCACTATCTGGACGCGGGCATCGACCGCGTCATCCTCGGCACCGCCGCGATCACCGACGAAGTCTTTTTGAAGAAAGCGATAGAAAAATACGGCGAGCGCATCGCCGTGGGCGCGGATATCCGCGAGGGCTTCATCGCCGTCAAGGGCTGGCTGGAGCGCTCTCAGGTCACCGCCGACGAGTTCTTTGAAAAGATGCAGAACCTCGGCGTACGCACCATCATCTGCACCGATATCAACCGCGACGGCGTGATGGCGGGCACCAACCTGCACCTTTACCGCACCATGAGCCGCCGCTATCACGTGGACATCACCGCGTCGGGCGGCGTGAGCTCGATGGATGACGTCAAGGCGCTCCAAGAGATGAACATGTACGGCGCGATCATCGGCAAGGCGTACTACACCGGCGCGATCGACCTCAGAGAGGCGGTGAAGGCGGTACAATGATCACCAAACGTATCATCCCCTGTCTCGACGTCAAGAACGGCAGGGTCGTCAAGGGCGTGAATTTTGAAGGGCTCAATGACGTCGCCTCGCCCGTGGAGCTCGCACAGTATTACTCCTCCTGCGGCGCGGACGAGCTGGTCTTTTACGATATCACCGCGTCCGCCGAGGGCAGGGCGCTCTTTACCGATATATTAACAGAAACGGCGCGCAGGGTGTTCATCCCCCTGACCGTCGGCGGCGGCATCAATACCGTCGAGGATTTTGACCGCGTTCTCAAATGCGGCGCGGACAAGGTCAGCGTGAACAGCGGTGCGATCCGCAACCCCGAGCTGATCTATCAGGCGGCAAAGCGCTACGGCGACCAGTGCGTTGTGATTTCCGCGGACGTCAAGCGCGAGGACGGCGAATTCCGCGTCTACGCGAAAGGTGGGCGCGAGAACACCGGCATGGAGGCAATCTCTTGGATACGCGCCTGTGTCGACAACGGCGCGGGTGAGGTCGTGCTCAATTCCATTGATACCGACGGCGTCAAGGGCGGCTTTGACCTCGAAATGCTCGAAGCAGTTTCTAACGCTGTGAGCGTGCCCGTTATCGCCTCGGGCGGCGCGGGAAAAATCGAGGACTTCATCACCCTGTTCAAGACCTTGCCGAAGGTCGATGCGGGTCTGGCGGCTTCGATCTTCCACTTCGGCGAGGTGAAGATATCCGACCTGAAAGCCGCGATGACAAAAGCCGGTATCCCCACGAGGGTGTGATAAAAGGAGCAGGGCGTCTACTCGGCTCCCTCTGACGAGGGAGCTGTCATCGGCAAAGCATTGCCGATGACTGAGGGAGAGATAACGCAACGTAATAATTGGCTATAAACGTTTGACTCAATACTGTATGTAATGGTACTGTCTCGTCGGCTTGAGTCAGAAAGCGGATTTCAACTGTCATGTTACGTTATCTCTCCCCCAACCCCCGTGACACGCGTGTCCGTCAGAGGGGACGGTACGGAGATTCTGCTCCGCTTGCAGAGAATATTCCGGGAGGAAAACAACATGATCGATATATCCGAACTGAAATTTGATGAAAAGGGTCTGATCCCCGCCGTCGTCGTGGACAGCATCACAAAGCGGGTGCTCACCGTCGCGTATATGAACGAGGAGAGCCTGAAGATCTCGATGGAAAAGGGGCTGACCTGCTTCTGGAGCCGCTCGCGTCAGGAGCTGTGGCTCAAGGGCGAGACCTCGGGCAACTACCAGCACATCGTCAGCATCACTGCCGACTGCGACAAGGACGCGCTGGTCGTCATGGTCGAGCCCGACGGCCCCGCGTGTCATCTGGGTACGACCTCGTGCTTCACGAATCCCGTTTGGGAGAGCGGCGAGCTGAAGGAATTCTCCTATGAAGGCTTGATCGAGCTCATCAAGGGCCGCAAGACCGATCCGCAGGAGGGTTCCTACACCACCTATCTCTTCGACAAGGGTCTCGACAAGATCCTGAAAAAGGTCGGCGAGGAATGTACTGAGGTCATCATCGCCGCCAAAGCTGAGGATAAGAAGGAAACCATCTATGAGATCGCCGATCTCGCCTACCACGTTATGGTGCTGATGATCGAGCAGGGCATCTCTCTTGAGGACATCCACAGGGAGCTTGCGTCCCGCCACGTCATCGACAAAAAGGTCAAGCAGGAGAAGATGACAGGTGATCAGTAAAGATTTACACATGCACACCGCGTATTGTGACGGTCGGAATACGCCTGAGGATATGGTTCTCTCAGCCATTGATAAGGGGCTGACCACCGTCGGCGTTTGCTGCCACAGCTATACGTTCTTTGATGAAAGCTACTGTATCAAAAAGGCGGATATCCCACGGTATCTCGCGGAGTTACGGTATCTGAGGACAAAGTATTACGATACTATCCACGTCCTCTGCGGGGTGGAGCAGGATTATTACAGCGATTATCCGACTGACGCGTTCGACTATGTGATCGGCTCCGTGCATTATGTGAAGGTCGGGGAGGACTACATCCCCGTCGACGAGAGTATCGCGATACTGAAAGAAGCCGCTCAGAAGTATTTCGGCGGCGATATGTACGCGCTCTGCGAGCTGTATTTTCAGACGGTCGCCGATGTGGTGAACCAAACTGACTGCGACATCATCGGGCACTTTGATCTGATATCGAAGTTCATCGAGCGCGAACCGCTCTTTGACGCCGACCATCCGCGTTATGCTGCGGCATGGAAAGCCGCCGCCGATGAACTGCTGAAATACGACGTTCCCTTTGAGATCAACACGGGAGCGATATCGCGCGGATACCGCACCTCGCCCTATCCGAGCAAGGAGATACAAGATTATATCCGCGAAAAGGGCGGGAGGTTCGTATTATCCTCCGACGCGCACAGCGCGGAGAATATCGCGTACAAATTTGACGAATACGACGCATAAAAATACCCGACAGGTTTTCACGCCTGTCGGGTTTCTTGCTGAAAAGGGTATTCTCTGTTTGGGGGATTGCCACGGGGCAAAAGCCCCTCGCAATGACATTAAAATGAAAGCGCGCTTTCTCAGAACCTGATCTTCTCCGCAATATACTTATCGAGGTCGGCGATGGCGACTCTCTCCTGCTGCATGGTGTCGCGGTCGCGGACGGTCACGCAGTTATCTTCAAGGCTTTCGAAATCGTAGGTGATGCAGAACGGCGTGCCGATCTCATCCTGACGGCGATAGCGCTTGCCGATGGAGCCCGCGTCGTCGTAGTCGACCATGAAGCTCTCGGACAGCTTGTCAGAAAGTGCCTGAGCCTGCTCGCCCAGCTTCTTGGAAAGGGGCAGGACTGCCGCCTTGAAGGGTGCTAAGAACGGATGGAGACGCAGGACGACTCTGGTGTCGTTCTTTGCTTCGTCGACGACCTCTTCGTCATACGCTTCGGTCATGACGGTGAGGAACAGTCTTTCTACGCCGAGCGACGGCTCGATGACATAGGGGATGTAGCGGGTGTTGTCGGTCGGATCGAAGTAGCTCAGATCCTTGCCGGAGACGTTCTGGTGCTGGGTCAGGTCGTAGTCGGTGCGGTCGGCAATGCCCCACAGCTCGCCCCAGCCGAACGGGAAGAGGTATTCAAAGTCGGTGGTCGCCTTACTGTAGAAGCTCAGCTCCTCCTTAGAGTGGTCGCGGAGCCTGAGGTTCTCCTCCTTGATGCCGAGGCTGTACAGGAAGTCGCGGCAGTAGGAACGCCAGTAGTCGAACCATTCAAGGTCGGTGTCGGGCTTGCAGAAGAACTCAAGCTCCATCTGCTCGAACTCGCGCACACGGAAGATGAAGTTGCCCGGGGTGATCTCGTTGCGGAAGCTCTTGCCGACCTGTGCGACGCCGAAGGGTACCTTCTTGCGGGTGGTGCGCTGGATGTTCGCGAAGTTGACAAAGATACCCTGCGCGGTCTCGGGACGCAGATACAGCTCCGCCTTGGTGTCCTCAGTCACGCCTTGGAAGGTCTTGAACATCAGGTTGAACTGACGGATGTCGGTGAAGTTGGATTTGCCGCAGTTGGGGCAGGTGATGCCCTTCTCGCGGATGTAGTCCATCATCTGCTCGTTCGACCAGCCCGCGACGTTGGTGCCGTCGAAGTCCTCGATCAGGTTGTCGGCTCTGTGGCGGGTCTTGCACTCCTTGCAGTCCATCAAAGGATCGGAGAAGCCGCCCAGATGTCCCGAGGCGATCCATGTCTGCGGGTTCATCAGGATCGCGGAGTCCAGCCCCACGTTGTACTTGTTTTCCTGCACGAACTTCTTGAGCCATGCCTTTTTGATATTATTCTTCAGCTCCGCGCCGAGGGGACCGTAATCCCATGTGTTCGCAAGACCCCCGTAAATTTCCGAACCCGGGTAGACAAAGCCCCTGCCCTTGCACAGAGCGACTAATTTTTCCATTGTTTTTTCCGTATTTTTCATGATAGAACCTCCATTCCGTCACTGGCTGTGACGGGAATATTACGCTGATTTGACAGCCAAGGTATAGTTTACCTTTTTGACAAGGGATTGTCAAGTAGTTAGGAGTGAGGAGTGACGGTTCTTCTGAGTCCGAAAAAAAAGAGAGATACCGGCATGATTGTCAGTATCTCTTTCTGTTGCTGATGAAAGGATAGTCGGAGTCAACTAACCACTGGTCACTAACCACTGACCACTAATAAACGATGACCGGCGTGCCGACCTCGATATGGGCGTACATCTTCTTCGCGACGGAGGGCGGCAGGTTGACGCAGCCGTGGGAACCGTTGCCCTTGTAGATGCTGCCGCCGAAGCTGGAACGCCAGTCTGCGTCGTGCAGACCCCAGCCGCCGCCGATGAACGGCATCCAGTAGGTGACGTAGGAGGTGTAGTCGTCGCCCTTGAGCGTGCAGGGCGAAGCCTTAGAATTGACGGAGAAGTAGCCCTTCGGCGTGTCGGCGGTGCCGTAGTTGCCGGTGACGCAGTCGCTGTCGAGGTAGACGTCGCCGTCCACGATATACCACATGTGCTGGTCGGTCAGGCTGACCTCCACATAGGTGTCGCCGACCTTTTTGTCATAGATCTCCTTTTTGGCGACAAAGTCCATTTCGGTGTACGCGCCGACGATATCGTGACCGTCGACCGTCTTGTACGGATAAATGCGGAACCAATAGGTCTCGCCGTCCTCTAAGCGCGAGGTGCTGTAGTGGGTCTTGTCGGTGTCGGCGAGCTGTTCCCACTCTTCCTTGTCCTTGCTGTAGCAGATCAGATAGCCGTCGGCGTATTTGCTGGCTTTGTAGTCGAGCGATACCCTGCCGAGCTTGGAGGCGGAGTGATCGTCCTCAGGTCCTAAGAGCCCCGCGACGGTGCGGATCGCCGACTTCGCGCCGGGCATCACGCCGGTGCTGTCCTCGCGATAGGCGCGGATGCGGTAGTAGTAGGCTCTGCCGGGCTCAAGGTCGGTATCGGTGAACTCGGTGGTATCCTGATCAAAGGTCTGATAGTCGCTCCATTTGCCCTTGCAGCAGCGCTCCAGCAGGTAGCCGTCCGCGCGGTCATTCCTCTCCCAGCTCATGGAGACGGTCGTCTTGGTCTCGTCGGTCATGTGAAAGCCCTCGACGTCGGTCGGCGCGGTGCCGAAGGTGACCTCGGTCGCCTCGCCCTCGTATGCCGTGCCGTTTTCAACAATGAACGGCGCTACGCGAAAGCTGTATTTGCAGCCACTGCTGAGATTGCGGATGTTAAGCCCCGTGCGGCTGACAACGGAAAACAGCGCAAAATCCGCTTCGGGATCGTTGTCGTCGCGGCGGTAGATGCGGTAGCCCTTGACGCCGTCGATGTCGTCCCAGCCGATCGTCAGGCTGTCGGCTTTTTCACTCAGGCGGGTCAGTCCCGTGACCTGCGGGATATTCTCCTTGGTATAGGTCGGCGCGGACGGCTTCTGCGCCTCGTCGGATGTGGCTTTTGGCGCTTCATCCGCGGTCGCCGCCAGAAAGTCGCGCTTTCCGATCACTATTTTGATCATGTCGGTCTCTTTGACAGAGTGCGAGGCGGCGACGCCCTGCACATCGCGCGCCGCGATGGGCACGCTGCGCGTCAGCAGCAGCACTCCCGTTACAAACAGCGCTGCCGATACGATCAGCGTCGCGCCGATGATGATGTATTTTTTCGTATGAAACCCTCCAGAAAGAAGCCGGCTGAAACCGCCCCCTCTGACGAGGGGGTTGGGGGGAGAGATAACGCAGCATGACGGTTTCAATCCGTTTTTTGACTCAAGCCGTCGCTGCGGCGTAACTGCAAAGAGTATTGTGTCAGAAATATGATCGCCGCTTTAATGCCGCGTTATCTCTCCCTCAGTCTCGGCGTTATGCCGAGACAGCTCCCTCGTCAGAGGGAGCCGAGTAGACGTCCTGCTCCGTGCTCAGCATTGATTGTCTTATTTTATTATAGCCTTGTGTTAGTGTATGAATTCGATGACGTTATTATCCATGCTCTTGATGCGCGCGAGCGACTCGACACGCACGCCCATGTCGCGGATCATCTGACCGCCCTGCTGGTACGCCTTCTCGATGATGATGCCTGCGCCGACGATGGTCGCGCCCGCGTCGCGGATCAGGCTGATCAGCCCCTGCAGAGCCGAGCCCATCGCGAGGAAGTCGTCGATGATCAGCACCTTGTCCTCGGGCTTTAAAAAGTCCTTGGACACGATGATGTCGTAGGTGCGCTTGTGGGTGAACGACTCGACCTTGGAGGTATAGACGTCGTTTGCGATATTGATGGTCTTGTTTTTCTTGGCGAATACCACGGGAACGTGGAACTCCTGCGCGACGATGCAGGCGATGCCGATGCCGCTGGCTTCGACGGTCAGGATCTTGGTGATCTCCTCGCCCTCGTACAGGCGCTTGAACTCCTTGGCAAGCTCGGCGATAAAGTCGACGTCGATCTGATGGTTGACGAAGCTGTCCACCTTCAGCACGTTGCCCTCGCGCACGATGCCGTCCTTTACGATTCTGTCTTCCAGTAATTTCATGTCAGTTCCTCCCCGCATTTGACCCAAAAAAAGATTTTTGCCAATACTCATAACATCTATATATAGATATGAGTATATAGATATTACTACATTTTGTGACGGTTGGCAAGTGGTTTTGACAGGAAACAAGAAATTTTTTAACCATATTGACCGAAAGGAAATATTAGGGTATAATCTACTGTGGATTATTACCGAAAATGTGTATGATAATAAAAGATAATCTACCAAAATGATGAATGAGAGATGATACCATTGACTGATATCGAGATCGCCCAGAGCTTTGAGATGAAGCCGATCACCGAGATCGCCGCGGCGGCGGGGATCCCCGAGCAATATGTGGAGCCCTACGGCAAGTATAAGGCGAAGATCGGCTTGGATATTCTCAGGGAGGAGGAGCGCGGTAACAAGCTCGTGCTCGTCACCGCGATGACCCCTACCCCCGCGGGCGAGGGCAAGACGACCACCACCATCGGACTTGCGGACGGACTGCGCAAGATCGGCAAGAACGCGAACGTCGCGCTGCGCGAGCCGTCGCTCGGACCCGTGTTCGGCATCAAGGGCGGCGCCGCGGGCGGCGGCTGGGCGCAGGTCGTCCCGATGGAGGACATCAACCTGCATTTTACGGGCGATATGCACGCGATCGGCGCGGCGAACAACCTGCTTGCCGCGATGATCGATAACCATATCTATCAGGGCAACCAACTGGGCGTCGACCCCCGCCGCATCACGTGGAAGCGCTGTGTGGATATGAACGACCGCCAGCTGCGATTCGTGACCGACGGTCTGGGCGGCAGGGTCAACGGCGTACCGCGCGAGGACGGCTACGACATCACCGTCGCCTCCGAGGTCATGGCGATCCTGTGCCTGTCCGAGAGCATCAGCGATCTCAAGGCGCGGCTGTCGCGCGTGATCGTCGGCTACACCTATGACGAAAAGCCCGTTACTGCGGGCGACCTGCACGCGCAGGGCGCGATGACCGCGCTGCTGATCGACGCGATCAAGCCCAATCTGGTACAGACTTTGGAGGGTACACCCGCGTTTGTGCACGGCGGTCCCTTCGCCAATATCGCCCACGGCTGCAACTCCGTGCTCGCCACCAAAACAGCGCGCAGGCTCGCCGATTACACCGTGACCGAAGCGGGCTTCGGCGCCGATCTGGGCGCGGAGAAATTCCTCGACATCAAGTGCCGCTATGCGGACATGAAGCCCGACGCCGTGGTGATCGTCGCGACGGTGCGCGCGCTGAAAATGCACGGCGGCGTCGACAAAAAGAACCTCGCTCCCGAGAATTTAGAGGCGCTCGAAAAGGGTCTGCCGAACCTGCTGCGCCATGTGGACAACGTCAAGAACGTGTTCAAACTGCCCTGTGTGGTCGCGCTGAACCGTTTCCCGACCGATACGGACGCGGAGATCGAGATGGTCATCCGCCGCTGTAAGGAGCTGGGCGTGAACACCGTGCTGTCCACCGTTTGGGCGGACGGAGGCGCCGGCGGCGCGGAGCTCGCGCGCGAGGTCGTTCGGCTGTGCGAGGAAGAAAATAATGATGCTTTCCATTTCGTCTACGATTTGGATATTCCGATCGAAAAGAAGATCCGCGCGGTAGCCAAGCGCGTTTACCGCGCCAGCCACGTCGCCTTCACCCGCAAGGCGGAGAAGGAGCTGCAAAAGCTCACCGTGATGGGCTATGCGGGTCTGCCCGTCTGTATTGCCAAGACCCAGTACAGCTTTTCGGACGACGCGCTGCAGCTCTGCGCGCCCGAGGGCTTTGTGATCCACGTCAAGGATATCCGCATCTCGGCGGGAGCGGGCTTTATCGTGGTGCTGACCGGCGACATCATGACCATGCCCGGTCTGCCCAAAACGCCCGCCGCCGAGAAGATCGACGTCAGCGACGACGGCGTGATCAGCGGGTTGTTCTAGCGGTCAGCGGTCAGTGGCGAGTATTTAGTGTTAGTCCAAAATGAAGCTATATTACAATGACGAGCATATCGTCGCGGCATACAAGCCCTATGGGGTGCTCAGCGAGGAAGATGATAAAAAGCCGAATATGCCCGCGCTGCTGAATGCGCAGTTGGGCTGTGAGAAAATATATACCGTCCACCGCCTTGACCGCACGACACAGGGCGTGACGGTTTACGCCAAAACCCGTGAAGCGGCTTCCCGCCTGAGTGAGCTGATACAAAACGGCGGGATGGAAAAGACCTATCTCGCGGTGATCGAAGGCGAACCGCAGGAGCCTGCGGGAGAAATGCGCGACCTGCTCTATTTTGACCGCAAAAAGAATAAAAGCTTCGTTGTCAGGCGGCAGCGCAGGGGCGTCAAGGAGGCGATCCTGCGCTATGAGACCTTGCAGACGCAGGAGATCGGCGGCATGACGTTAACGCTCGTCAGGATCCGTCTGCTGACCGGCAGGACGCACCAGATCCGCGTGCAGTTCGCGTCACGCAGGCACCCGCTCGCCGGCGACCGGCGCTACGGCGCCTCAGCGGGCGGCGAGATCATGCTATGCGCGTCACAACTGCGCTTCACCCATCCCTTCACGGGGGAGGAGCTGTGCTTTTCTTACACCCCGACAGACGGATATTTCGGAAAGTATTCAATTGTCATCGCGAGGGGCGCAAAAGATAAGGTTGAGATTGCCGCGTCGGAACCATGTTCCTCCTCGCAATGACGATCTCAACCGAATAATAAACCATAACAAAAGCCCCGCGTTCGACGTGAACGCGGGTTTTCTGCGCCTATGCTGATCGAAAAGTATAAAAGCTTCACAGCTTCGAGTAGCCGTAGCTGTTGACGAGCGCCTCCAGCTTTTCGCCGTTTTGGCACATCGGGCAGCGGTGGGGCTTGTAGCTCTGATATTTTTCGAGATCGTTGGGGTTGAAGATCGAGGTGACGGGGATGCCGTCGCATTCGCTCACGGTGGCGAAGATGGACGATACGCCCACGATATGACCGCCGTAGTATTTGATCGCGTCGATCGCCGCCAAAGCCGTTTTGCCGGTGGTGACGGAGGCGGCGAGGATCAGCACGTGCTTGTTCTCGATCATGGGGCTGGTGTTGTCGCGGAATACCATCTGTCCATTGCCGATGAACTCGGGAGAGAGGATGTAGATGGTCTGGTGCGCGTTGAGGTTCATGAAGCTCGCGTCAGACAGCTCCTGCGCGACGAAAGCGCCGATGACCTCGGTGCCGTCCAGACAGATGACGGTGTCGATGATGGTGTTGGAGCGGTAGAAGGACACGATCTCCTTTGCGACCGCCTTTGCCTCCGACATACGGAATTTTTGCGTTGTCACGTCGATGTAGTAGTTAGTGTGGCTGTGCATCGTCGCGAAATGTCCCCGCTGTACGCGCAGGAACAGCTCGGGGTTGCGGGTCTTGATCTTGAATTCAGTTGCCATTTTGTCCTCCGTTATCATCTGTCAAAAATGCTTTGATATTGTCAAGCTCTCTGAGGGCGATCCTGCGTCCCTCGTCGTAGGCTTGCTGTAATTTTTCGGGATCGCGCTCGGTGCGGGACAGGGGCAGATCGCTGTCGGGGCACAGCACCAGCGTGTTTCCCTGCTTTTCGCTTGCAAAGACGTATGCGCGCTGATAGGCGTACATCTCGTGACGCTTCTGCATCACCTTGACCATCGCCGGATACCGCCGCAGACCGAGCTGCATCAGCATGGGGCTTGACGGCTTTTTGACATAGGAGCGCGGACGGGTCAGGATGACGATATTCTTCTCGTATCCCTGCTCCTGCATATAGCGCAGGGGGATCGCGTCGCTCATGCCGCCGTCGAGCAGGGTGTAACCGCCGACCCTGACGGGTTTTGACACCATCGGCATCGAAGCGGACGCGCGCATCCAGAGAAAGCAGTTCTCGTCGACCTTGTCGAGCCGCTGATAAACCGGCTTGCCTGTCAGCACGTCGGTGCATACGACCGTGAAGGTCATCGGATTCTGTTCATAAGCGTCCTTGTCGAAGACGTCGAGCGTTTCGGGCAGCTCGCGGTAGCAGAAATCCGCGCCGTACAGGTCGCCGGTTTTGATGAGTGACTGCACGGAGCAGTAGCGTTTGTCTCGGCAATAGCGCTTGTTGTAGCGGATCACGCGGCCGATCTGGCGGCTTTTCAGGTTGCAGCCGAACACTGCGCCCGCCGACACGCCCGCGGCAGCGGGGAATTCGATCCCGTTTTCCATGAAAACGTCGATCACGCCCGCGGTGAACATCCCGCGCATCGCGCCGCCCTCCATCACGAGTCCGACTTTGTTGTTCATCATGCCTTGCCCAGTTCGAGGTTGCGCTGATACGAGGCGGCGACCGCGCCGCTGACCGCTTCTTCCATTTTGGCTTCATCGAGCGCCTTGACGCCCTCGATGGTGCTGCCGCCGGGGGAGCAGACCTTCTCGATCATCACGTCGAGGCTGTCGGTGGTCTGTTCAAGCAGCTTTGCCGAGCCGCGCACCGTCTGGATCGCCAGCGCGAGCGCGGTCTCTTCATCCAGCCCGGCGCCCACGCCGCCCTGCGCCAGACCGCGGACGAATTTGTATACGAAGGCGGGACCGCAGCCGGATACCGCGCAGCCCGCGTCGATCTGACATTCGTCCATGCCGGTCAGATGGCCCGCGTGCTTCATCAGGTTCAGAAATTTGCCGATATCCATCTTCGTGACGTTCTCAGAGGTGGTATACAGGATCTCGCCCTTGCCGACCTCGACCGCCAGATTGGGCATGATGCGGATGACCTTGTAGCTGCCGCCCGCCATTCTGCGGATGGTCTCGATGGACAGACCCGCCGCCATGCTGACGAGGATGACGTCCTTGTGCTTTTCGAGCGTTGCCTTGATCTCTGTGAGCATATCCGCCATCATCTGGGGCTTTACGCCGAGAAAGATGTATTCGCTCTCAGCGGCAACGGTGCGGCTGTCGGCAAATTCACAGCCGATGCGGTTCGCCAGCGCCGACGCCTTCTCCGCTTCGTGGTCGCATAATATGATCTGCTTGGTGGAGCGGGAGGCGGCTTTTGCCAAAGCGCCGCCCATGTTGCCCACGCCGATGAAGCCGAACCGATAGTTGATGGAGCGGATCGTCGGCACGGAGGCTTCCGTGTTGATGTTGTTGATCCCGTTGAAACCGAAGTCGTGATTCATCTGATGTTGCCACTTCCTTTGATAATGTATTTATAGGTGTTGAGCTCCTCGAGACCCATGGGTCCGCGCGCGTGGAGCTTTTGTGTAGAGATACCCATCTCGCATCCCAGTCCGAACTCGCCGCCGTCGGTGAAGCGGGTGGAGGCGTTGACGTAAACGGACGAGCTGTCGACGCCGCGGGTGAAGATCTCAGCGGCTCTTTCGTCACGAGTGACGATCGCTTCGCTGTGACCGGTGGAGTGCGCATTGATGTGCGCGACCGCTTCATCGACGTCCTTGACGACCTTGACCGCTAAGATGTAGTCGAGGAATTCGGTGTCGAAGTCGTCTGCGCCAGCGGGGGCGCCGTCGATGATCTGTGCCGCCTTTTCATCGAGCCTTAGCTCGACAGGGTCGACCTTGCGGTCATCGACCAGACGCTTTTTGAGCTTCGGCAGGAATTCTGCGGCGATATCCTCGGCGACCACCAGCACCTCCTCGGCGTTACAGACCGAGGGGCGGGAGCACTTGGCGTTCTCGACGATGTTCAGCGCCATGTCCTGATCGGCGGCTGAGTCGATATAGATATGGCAGATGCCCGTGCCCGTCTGGATGCAGGGGACGGTCGCGTTTTTGACGATCGCACTGATCTGCCCCTTGCCGCCGCGGGGGATCAGCAGATCCACATAGCCGTCGGCGGTCATCAGCTCGTTGGCGCTCGCTCTGGTCGTATCCTCGATCAGCAGGACCATGTCCTCGTCAAGCCCCGCGTCTTTCAGACCGTCTCTCAGCGCTTCCACGATGGCGGCGGCACTCTTGTGCGCCTCCTTGCCGCATCGCAGGACGCAGACGTTGCCGCTCTTGAGCGCCAGCGCAGCCGCGTCGGAGGTGACGTTCGGGCGGCTCTCATAGATGATCGCGACTACGCCCAGCGCGACGGATACGCGCTCGATAACGAGCCCGTCGGGACGCTCGTGATGCCTGAGCACTCTGCCGACGGGGCAGGGGAGCGCCGCGACCTCGCGGATGCCCTGCGCCATGCCCGCGATGCGCTCCTCGGAGAGCATCAGGCGGTCGATCATCACGTCGCTGATGTTCCCGCGCGCCGCCTCGACGTCGAGGGCGTTCGCACAGAGGATCGCGTCGGTGTGTCCGATCAGCTTGTCAGCCATGCGCAGCAGGGCGCGGTCGATGTCCGCAGCCTGAATACTGCCGAGCTTGCTTTTTGCCTGTTTTGCCTTTATTAAAAGTTCCTGTGTGGTCATAGCGGTGTTCCTTTCATTTAGTGAGGGAGGCTTTTGCTTTTATTTCTTCGCCAAAAACCTTGTGCAGACCGCGCCGCCGTCCATGATGTCGTACAGGATCGCGGGGTCCTTTCCGTTGGCGATCACGACCTCGATGCCGCTTTGTGTCGCCATCTTCGCGGCCTTGATCTTGGTCACCATGCCGCCGGTGCCGAGCTTGGAGCCCGCACTTCCCGCCAGCGCTTCGATCGCGGGGGTGATGTCTTCGATGACCTCCAGCCGCTTTGCGTCGGGGTCTATAGAGGGATTCGCGGTGTACAGACCGTCGATATCGGTGAGGAGGATCAGCGTGTCCGCCTTGACGCGCTGCGCGATGATCGCGCCGAGGGTGTCGTTGTCGCCGATGACGATCTCGTCGGTGGTGACGGTGTCGTTCTCGTTGACGATGGGGATCACACCCAGCTCCAGCAGACGGTACAGGGTGTTGTCGAGATTCTTGCCGTAGTCCTCGATCGCGACAAAGGCGCCTGTCATCAGGATCTGCGCGACCACATGGTTGTACTCGCCGAAGAGCTTGTCATACACATACATCAGCTCGCACTGACCGATCGCCGCGCCCGCCTGCAGGGTGGAGATATCGTCGGGGCGCTTGGCGACGCCGACCTTTCCCAGCCCCATGCCGATCGCGCCGGAGGATACCAGCACGATCTCGTTGCCCGCGTTTTTGAGGTCGGAAATGACCTTGCACATCTGCTCTACACGCTTGATGTTCAAAAGCCCGGTAGAATGGGTGAGCGTCGAGGTGCCCACCTTGATCACGATTCTCATATTTTTCCTCCAAATTTAAATAACCCAGACTATTGTATCACACCTGATACTTCAAGTCAATAAAGCGGTAAAACAATTTGAGCGAGGAGTTGTCTGTCTTCTGAGAAGATAAAAAATGAGAGGTACCGACATTTCAGTCAGTACCTCTTTTTGTTGTTGATGATAGGATAGTCGAAGTCAACTAACCACTAATCACTAGCCACTAGCCACTAATAAATGATGACCGGCGTGCCGACCGAAATGTTGTTGTAGATGGTCTTGACGGCGCTGTAGGGGGTGTTGACGCAGCCGTGGGAGCCGTTGCCCTTGTAGATCGGGTTGCCGAACTCGGAGCGCCAGCTGGCGTCATGGATGCCGTAGGAGCTGCCGATGAACGCCATCCAGTATTCAACAAAGGAGCTGTAGCCGTCGCCGCTGAGATAGATGTTGCGGGACTTGCTGCGTACGCTGTAGTAGCCCTTGGGGGTGTCGGCGCTGCCCTTGTTGCCGGTCACGACGTCGGTGGATGCGATCTGACTGCCGTTCTTGTAGACCCACATGTGCTGCTGGTCGATGCTGATCTCGATGTAGGTGCTTCCGACATAGTCGCCGTAGGCTCTGTCGGTGATCTTCTGACTCTTCTTGTTGCTGGTGCCCTCGATCAGGGTGGAGCCGCTCTTGTAGATCGGGCGGATGCGGAAGTAATAGGTCTTGCCGACGGTCAGCTTTGAGGTGTTGTAGTACAGGCGCGGGGTGGTGTACAGCTTTTTGAAGGAAGCGTTGTTCGCGCTGTCGGACATAAATACCTCGTAGTGCGTCGCGTAGGGGTTAGCGTTCCAGCTCAGGTTGACTCTGCCCAGACGGGAGGTGATGGAGTAGTCAGGTCCGCACAGACCGCCCATGAAGGTCATGGTCGCCGCTTCGGAGCTGTAGGAGGTATCGTAAAGCTCGCGGAAGGCTTTGACGCGGTATTTGTAGATACGGCCGCCCTTGACGCCGCTCTCGGTATAGGTGGTATTGCTGCTGCCGCGGAGGGTCTTGTACAGGACCTCCTTGCCGCTGCCCTCGGTGCGGTAGATGCGGTAGCCGGTCGCCTTGTCGTTGCGGTCCCATTCCATTTCCAGCACGGTTGAGGAGCGCCATTTGGTCAGCCCCGTCACCTTGGCGGGCTGGGTCGCGGTCTTCTTGAGGGTGGTCTCGCCCTCGATGATCCTGCCGTCATACTCGATGTAAGCGCTGATCTTGAAGTGGTACTGGGTGCCCTGTCTGAGGTTCTTCACCACACAGGAATTGCCCTTGACGTCGCCGACCTTCGAGAAATTCTTGTGATTGTCGGCGTTGAGATAGTAGATGTAATAGCCGGTCGCGCCGTCTACAGCGTCCCAGTTCAGCAGACAGCTGTCGCTTTCGTAGCTGTCGCGGGAGATGTTTTTGACCTTGCCGACGGTGGGCTCGGTGGGCGCCTCGGTAGGAGCCTCGGTGGGCTCTTGCGCGGGCGCTTCGGTGGGTTCTTGCGCGGGCGCCTCGGTTGCGGGCTCGGGCTCCACGGCTGTTTGAGCGAGGTCTGCGTCCGCAGGGGCGGTCTCCTCGACCGTCACGTTCTCCGCTGTCTGCGCTTCATCTGTCTGCGCCGCGGAAAAGCCGACAGCCGACAGAGCGCTGAGCGCGATGACGAGAGCCAGCAGCACGCAAAGCAGGTTCTTGGTTGTTCCTTTCATCATTTTCTCTCCTTACATTTGGTATCTGTCTGAGTGTATGCACACAAGATGTGCAATAGATGTTAACAAACTGTTAATAGAAGCATTGTAGCACGGTTATTCGGGGAATGCAAGGGTTTTTTGGCAGATAATTTATGATAGTATAGATAATAGATAACAGA
>JAFRBX010000049.1 GCA_017404665.1 Ruminococcus sp. | reverse complement strand
GCGTTTTGAATAATCTGTTTTCCAGATTACTTTAGATGTAAATTTACATCTGTAATTTCTTGAGTACTCTTTGTGTCTCCACAAATGCTCTCAAAGTAATTACGGGTTATCTTCTTCGTTGTTTAATTTTCAAGGTCCTTTGTCACAAATCACGAAAACAAGCTCGTTTCGTTGTGAAAAACAACGGATTTTGAGGTCGCTTTCTTGATTAGCGAACATTTAGATTATACTGCGTACAAACACAAAAGTCAAGCCTTTTTTCGCAAAATTTTTCAAATTTTTTCAAACCCAATTTCTTGATGTTTTTTGTAACACCATCACAACATCTTGTTATCCGTTTTGTGCATTACCGCAATAAAGTACCATAAATCGGCATAGTTCGGCTTATTTCTCTTTATCCTTTATGATTTGCATAACGTTCTGCCGCTGCGGCGGCTGACCGCCCGCGGCTTTCCATCCTGCTTTATATGCAGCTCGTACTGTAGCAAACAGCGCCTGCTCCGCCCAGTCGTACTCTTCCCGTTCTAAAAAATCCGAAAAAGACTTTTCAAAATCGACTTCCATGTTTAGTGCCTCCCCCTCACAAAAAAACGCGCAGCTCCGAGAAGCCGCGCGCGAAAAACACATGACTTCCAGTTTCTGCGACAAAACTCGTGGTACCTACCGTAAATCAGAGGAGCACAAAGAAGCCCTGTGCTTTTGCTGAAGCACAGTACTGCTCTGATTTACATCTATTGAATTAAGGTACCATAATCCGTAAAAACGAACCATGAAATTTTGTCGCACCTCCATCTTACCACATAAAGCTGATAAAAGCAACCAAAAAATCGCGGCGCCTTCCGACGCCGCGATTCCTTATACTATTATAATTGCGGTTACAGACAAGCCGCGCCGATGATGCCGGCGTCATTGCCGAGGGTTGCGATGCAAACCTTTGTCTGCTTCTCGTTATACTTGGTGAAGCGCTCCTTCTCAATGATCGCACGCAGCGGAGCCAGCAGATTCTCTCCCTGTCCCGCGATGCCGCCGCCGATGCACAGTACGTCGGGCTGGAAAATATTGATGATGTTGATAAGCCCCGTCGCCAGATAACCAATGTACTTTTCGACAAC
Organism: Ruminococcus sp.; assembly: GCA_017404665.1. Lineage (GTDB taxonomy): Bacteria > Bacillota > Clostridia > Oscillospirales > Acutalibacteraceae > Ruminococcoides. Next base: position 54,459 of record JAFRBX010000049.1, on the reverse strand, counting down.
CTCAGCGCCGGTGTTATCGCCCGCCTGCTGCGCGTCAAAGGCGGTCTTGCCGTTGACGTTGTCGATATCGTCGTCCGCCAGATGGAGCATATAGGAGAACTCCGCCTTTTCATTGCGGATCGCCTCTTTGGTCATGTTGATCAGCGCGGTAGCCGAAGCGTACGCCTCCCAGCAGCCCTTTCTGCCGCAGCCGCACTCTCTGCCGTCCTTGACAATGACCATATGACCCAGCTCGGCGCCTGCGTAGTTGGAGCCGGAATAGATTTTGCCGTCGATGACGATGCCGCCGCCCACGCCGGTGCCCAGCGTGATGGCGATCGCGTTTCTGGCGCCCTTTGCGGAGCCGGCGAGGAACTCGCCCAGCGCCGCGGCGTTCGCGTCGTTCTCGACCTTGGTATATTTATGGAGGCGTTCCTCCATCATCTTCGCGATCTCCCAGTTTTTGAAGAACAGGTTCGGGGAGGTCTCGATGATGCGGGTCTCGGGGTTCACCGCGCCGGGTACGCCGATGCCGATATAGTCGATGTCATCCATCTTGAGCTTTGCCTTTTTGATGGCTTCCTTGACGACAGCCGCCATCGAGTCGCAGATCTCCGCCTCGGGACGGGGAACGTTGGTTTTGCAGTTGGCTTTCGCGATGATGTTGTAGTCGTCGTCCACAACGCCCGCGACGATGTTGGTGCCGCCCAAATCGATACCTACTCTATAACTCATAATAACCTCCGGAATGTTTAAATTTATATGCTTAAATGCTATATATAAATAGTATAGCATATGAACTTTGCCAAAAAAAGCGTTTTTTCTTCATTCGATGTAGAAAAAAACGGCTCTCAGTTGTATAAAATCACCAGCAAAAGCAGTTTTTCCGCACATAAGGCTCCCTTTTCTAAGGGAGCCTATAGGAAAGGCGCGGTCTCCGCGCCCCGTATCATTTATTCAAATTTTCCGCCGCTTTTTCCAACTGATCTTTCTTCTTATCCTTCTTCCGGAAGATGATCAGCTTTGAGAAAACATAATTGAGAATGACGACGACCACGCTGACGATCAGCTTGGCGACAAAGCCCTCCGCGCCGAACAGCGGCTGATTCAGTCCAATCGCGACCAGCAGCGGCACGCCGAACCACTCCAGCACGCCGGTGATCAGACGGGCGAGTACAAAGAGCCACAGCTCCTTCATCACCAGCCCGAACCGCCACGACTTGGATTCGAACACCCAGATCTTGTTGGTGACAAACGCGAACACAACGCCCGCGACCCACGCGATAAAGTTCGCGAGGAAGATCGCTAAGATAGACATCGTGATATTCTTGCCGAAGATCGTCCAGATCACCTGATCGCCGTGCATCGCGGAGCTCAGCAGCGGTTCTGTCACCCAGTAAACCACCCAGTTGACCAGCGTGGTCAGCACGCCGAAGATGATATACATGACGATCTCTTTGTATTTGATAAACAGATTTTTGATTTTTTCCATCTTAGTAGTCTTCCTCATCCTCTAAGTTCGTTTCCTTGGCGATATAGATCGGTCTGTCCTTCGACTCGATATAGATGCGTCCGATATATTCGCCCAGCACGCCGACCGACATCTCGATGATGCCGCCCATGAACAGCACCGCGCACAGCGTCGTGACATAGCCCGGCACCGCGATGCCCATGATCAGCGTCTGGATCAGCGTGATGATGATCCAGATGAACGCCAGCGCCGAGATCACAAAGCCCAGCACCGCGATAAACCGCAGCGGCGATACCGAAAAGCTCGTGATGCCGTCCAGCGCGTACTTGAACAGGCTCCAGAAGCTCCATTTGGTGGTGCCGACGGTACGCTCGACGTTCTGATACTCGATCCATTTGGTCTGATAGCCGACCCAGCAGAACAAGCCCTTCGAAAAGCGCTGCTTCTCACACAGGCGGATGATGCTGTCCACCATCTGGCGCGACATAATGCGGTAGTCCACTGCGCCGTCGGGCATCTTTACATCAGAAATCTTATTCTGGAAGCCGAAGAAAATCTTCGAGACCAGCTGTCTGATCGGGTTCTCTCCCTTTTGCTTGGCGCGGTACAGCGCACAGCAGTCATAGCCTTCCTCCACGCCCGCGATCATCTGCGGGAACATCGCCGGCGGATGCTGCAGATCGGCGTCCATGACGATCACATAATCGCCCGTGGAGTGCTCCAGCCCCGCGTACATGGCGCTCTCCTTGCCGAAATTGCGGGAGAAAGAGATATATTTCGCGTTGTAATAGGTATCGGCAAGCTCGCGCAGCACCCTGAGGGTACCGTCCTTGGAGCCGTCGTTCACAAAAATATAGCGAAAATCATAGTCGGGGATCGTCGCGATCACCTTATTTGTCTCCTCGATAAACAGCGGAAGGACCTCTTCCTCGTTATAACAGGGGACAACGATATCGATCAGCTTCATTCACACACCTCCGTGATGGTTGTATCAAGCAGATATTGAGGAGTTATGCTGTATACTCTAAAATGTTATTATATCAAAATAATCATACCGTGTAAACGCCTGTGAAAAAATTTTTCAAAAAATCCGGAATTAGTGTTTACCTCACCGCAAAATGATGGTAATATAGTTGTGTATGCATTTCCGGGATGAAACCGTAAAGCGATCGCCATGATCGTGTTGCCGATTTACCCGATTTCCAAATAAAGGAGCAACCTATGACAGCTAAAGCTACTAAGGCGAAAAAGAATGCCGCCTTTACCCCGCCGAGCGGACAGCCGACCTTAGCCAAAGGGTCGTTTTTTGACCGCTTCGGGGTATGGATATACCTCTTCCTTGCGTTCTTCATTCCATTTGTCCTGATGTTTTTCGGGTTCAAGATCGCGGGTGTGTCGCCCTTCGGCACCAACCAAATTTTGGTCACCGACCTGTGGCACCAGTATTACCCCTTCCTCGTCGATTTTCAGGACAAGCTCCAGCACGGCGGCTCGCTGCTGTGGACTTGGAAAAGCGGCGGCGGCACCAACTATGTTGCGCTGATGTCCTACTATCTCGCGAGCCCCCTCAACTTCCTGTCGGTGCTGGTCCCCGCGGATAAGCTCAAAGAGTTCCTGTATATCATCACCTGCGTCAAGATCGGTCTTGCAGGCTGCTTCTACGCTTTGTTCCTCAAGATCACCTTCAAGCGCCGGGACGTCTCCATCACCGCGTTCGGCGTCATGTACGCGCTGTGCGCCTTCATCATGGGCTATTACTGGAACGTTATCTGGCTGGATTCCATCGCGCTGCTCCCGCTGGTGATCGCGGGCACCTTCGCGCTGCTCAAGGAGGGCAAGTTCCGCCTGTATGTCATCGCGCTGGCGCTGTCGATCCTCGCCAACTACTACATCGGACTGTTTGTCTGCATTTTTGTATTCTTTGTTTCTGTCGGCTATTGCATCGTCGAATTCAAAGGCTGGAAAGATCTGTTGTTCCGTTTTCTCAGGATGGCGGGCTTCTCGATCCTGTCCATTCTGATGTCGGCGATCCTCACCCTGCCCGCGTATTTTGCGCTGCAGTATACCCACTCGTCCGACAACACCTTCCCCAAGCAGTTTGCCATCAATATCGGCAGCACCGCTGATTTCGGCGGCGTGCTGGAGGGCATCGGCAAGACGATTGCCAACTCCGTCGCGTTTACCCAGCCCACGATCCGCGAAGGTCTGCCCAACGTCTATTGCGGCGTTTTCGTCATCTTCCTCGGGCTGCTGTTCTTCTTCTGCCCCAAGATCAAAAAGCGCGAGCGCATCTTCTGCGGCGCGTTATGGCTGTTCTTCATGCTCAGCTTCATCATCCGCCAGCTCGATTTCGTGTGGCACGGCTTCCACTTCCCCAACATGCTGCCGCACCGCTTCTCGTTCCTGTACTCGTTCCTGCTGATCTACATGGCATTCCGCGTGTTCATGTATATCGACAGCATCAAGCCGGTCTCCGTCATCGGCGCGTTACTGGCGTTTGCTATCTATCTGGGCATCGCCTCCACGTATTTTGACGGTGAGAGCGTCAAGGTTTCTTCGATCTTCGAATCCGCCTCAGATGTCGATCCCATTCTGCTGTCCGGCTTTATCGGCGGCGTCATCGCCGCGTGGGTTCTGCTGTATTCCCTGCGCACGCGCATCCCGCGCATCGCCGTGACAATCGGCGCCGGAGCGATCGGCGTCGCAGCCGCAGTGATCATCCTGACGAACGGCAAGCTGATCAATGCGGCGATCAGTCAGAACGCCGAAAACAGCTTCTATATCTTCATGGCGATCGTCATCATTCTCCTCACCGCTGCGGCAGTGCTGCTGATCTCCTCTAAGGATATGAACAAAAACCACGCGATGACCAAGGTCGTCTTGTCTGTTCTTCTTCTGATCATCGCGCTGGTCGAAGGCATGTTCTCCGCCGCGGGAGGCGTCAAAACCAACGGCGTGACCGACGCGACCTCCTTCCCCTTAGGCGGACAAGACACCCTCAACTGCGTCGCAAAAGCCAAGGAGCTGGAAGAAGGGACCGTCGATCTGCCCCGCACCGAGGTCAACAAGTACCATTCCCTCAACGATAACGCCCTCATCGGCGCCGACGGCATTTCTATGTTCAACTCGATGACGAATAAAGACGTCACCGCCTACATGGAAAAGTTCGGCATCTGCGGATGGGTCGCCTCCAACCGCTTCACCTATCAGGAGAGCTCCCCCTTCACTAACCTGATGCTCAACGTCAAATACCTGATCGCTCCCTACGGCGCTTATCTCGATACCACCCATAACGAGCTTGTTTACCAGAGCGGCAATGTCAAGCTCATGCGCAGCAAGTATTATCTGCCGCAGGGCTTCATGGTCAATTCCGCCCTTGCGGACTACAACGTCGAGACCGCGGTTTCCAACCCTATGGACAACCAGAACCGTCTCTTTGAAACGGTAACGGGACTGCAGGGCAATATCTACAACTATATCGAGAGCACCTCCCAGTCGGCAGGCACTCAAAGCGGCTCCGTCAGCTCCTCGGGCAACGGCTCCTTCACCTACAATTCCTCCTCCGGCAACGAAGCGTACGACATCGACTATATCGCCCCGAGCGACGGCGTCGTCTGCGCTTATTATTCCGCCTCCACCGACAACGTCTCCATCCTTGTCAACGACAGCGAGGTGATCGGCTATTATATCAAGCGTCCGTTCATCATGATGGTCGGCAGCGTCAAACAGGGCGATAAGATCACCCTGCATGCAGCTATGAACAACAGCACCTCCGGCTCCATCACCGCCACCTGCGCGATGTTCAACGAAGAGCTTTTCCAACAGGGCTATGCAAAGCTCTCACAGTCCGCGCTCAGCGCCAAAGAGGTGACCGATACCCGCATTTCCGGCATCATCAACGCCAAGGAGGACGGCTTGTTCTACACCTCAATTTCCTACTCTGCGGGCTGGAAAGCCTATGTGGACGGACAGGAGACCGAGCTGACCCCCGTCGGAAAAGCGCTGGTAGCATTCCCGCTGAGCGCAGGCACGCACAACATCGAGCTGAAGTACACGCCTCAGGGCTTTGTCCCGGGTCTGTGCTGCACACTGCTCGCGCTGATCATTTTCATCGCGCTGTGCATCCTGTACCCGAAGCGTGAGAAGCTGTTTGCGAAAGTCAAAGTGAAAAAAACTCCCGCCGACAGCAAGGATGTTTTGACAGAAGATTCCTCTTCTGCCGAAACGGAAGAAATACCCGCAGCAGAATAAACGATCATATTGTCATTCTGAGGAGATATTCCCGTATCGATCCTCAGAATGACTTTTTTTATCATCATACGCAACCAAACGGCGCGTTCATGCATTTATATAGTAGAAGGGGGGATGAAGATGGCGCGGCTTTATGCTCAGCTCAGCTACGAGGAAGCAGTGCACAAATACGCCAAGACGGTATACACCGCCTGTGTCGTTCGCTTAAGCGGAAACGCCGACGTGGATGACTGCGTGCAGAACACCTTCGTTCAGCTGTACCGAAGCTCCCCCGATTTCAATGATGAAAACCATCTCAAGGCTTGGCTGCTGCGCGTTGCGATCAACGAATGCCGCAAAAGCCGCCGCCTGAGCAGCCGCTTTGTGCCGCTGGATCAGCTCGAAAACTGTCCTTCCCCCTCTTCGGACAGAGACGACGACGAAGCCCGCGACTTGACCCGTGCGCTGCTCAGCCTCAAGCCGAAATACCGCGAGGTGCTTTATCTTCACTATTATGAAGATTACAAGGTCGATGAGATCGCGGTTATTCTCAATACCAAAAGCGGCACCGTCAAATCACTTCTTTCCCGCGGACGCCGCATGCTCAAAGAACTGTACGGAGGTGATGACGCATGAAAGAGCTGAAATTCCGTACCTTGGATAACCTGACCGTTCCCGATGAGCTGATGGAGCGCCTGCTCGCGATCCCCGAAGCTGTGGAGCAAAAACGCGCCGTCCCCCTTTGGCGCAAGCCCCGCGTGATCGCCGCCGCGGCGAGCCTCGTTCTAGTCACGGCATTGAGTCTCGCGCTGGTTTTTGCCACCGGCGGTAAAACGCCCGTCATCGTTAAGCCGTCTTCCACCGACAACGCACTGTCAACAGAGATCGTATGGTCCACCAATACAAGCGGCGAGACCGTCGCCACCGAGATCGTCATCGTCCCCGCCGACCCCGATCGGCAGGACAGCACACAGCCGACCGAGCCCAAGTCCGGTATCGCTCAATTTTTTGAACGTATCTTCGGCGGCTCCGATCATACCGCGCCCACCAACAGCCCAAATCCCACCTCAAGCGGCAGTGTCTCCCCGACGACAAAGCCCCAAGCGACCGAAACAGGCGGCAGACCCGCCGCGACGACCCCATCTCCTACCAACAGCGGCAAAACCGATCCGACGGCAAAGCCCTCTCCCACCGTGCCCGCTGTCCGCCCCACCGAGCTGCCGACCGAGGAAGATATCGAAGAGCCGACCGAAGGTGGCGTCATCCCGAACGGACCCCACGGATGGGACAGCACCGAAGCTCCCACCGAAGGGCAGTCCTCTCCCACCGCCACACCGTGGGAAAACCCGACGGAGCCGACATGGGAGGATCCGACGACGCCGACCGAACCCAAGTCGACCGAAAGCCGCTACAAAGAGTCTGTCAACGTTTATTATGTTTCAGCGTTCACGGTATCGGCGATCAACAGAGAGGGCGGCGTGGTTTATTGTCGGATCTATGACAGCGACGGAAATCTCTATGGCGACAGCGATCTGTACTCCGATCAGCATGTCGCGACGCTGACGCTGACCTACAACAGCAGGACCCTCTCCTATACCCCGCGCGACTACGGCATCCTCCCCGAGGACGGCTGTTACCGCTACGAGTTCTATACCGGCTCGGGCAAAAGCCTCGTCACCGGCAGCGCCTATCTCAGCGCCTCTTAAAATCTAACAACTAACCACTGGCTACTGACCACTGACCACTAAAATAGGAGGAATTAACATGAAAAAAGCAGTGAGTATCATTCTCGCGATCATCCTGCTGACCCTGACGGTCACAGCGACCGCCAACGCGGAGATCGTCAACCAATCCGCGCTGCAGTTCACCGATGAAGCGATCTCCGTCTATGAAGCCCAAACCGGCGCGTCCGTCCCCACGAGCCGCATCTATTTCAAAATGCCCGCGGTGGATAACTGGTACAGCGACTACAGCGTGTATCAGGGCAAATACTACGCCGGTATTTACTGGTGGGGCAGCGACACTGTCAATCCCGAGACCTATCCCGGCTATCGCGCGTCGATCGACGACTATGAGCAGGGCGTCTATTACGCCGATATCCCCGACGGCGTCGCCTTAGCGATCTGGGACAACGGCTTTTACGCGACACAAGCGGAGCGCGAAACAGAGAAGTATCGCCAAATGACCCATTCCGTCGATCTCTACGTCGAGGGCGCGTGGGAGGGTGATTTCGACACGCTCCCCGAGGGCAGCCCGAATGAGGAGAATATGGACGGCTGTATCTTCGTCTACGATCCCGACAGCGTGGTCGTACCTGAAATGCATCCTTCGTTCAGTTACAGCTTCCAGCCCTATATCTACTACGGCAACGGCTGCTACGGCAGCTATGCACAGACGAGCGATAACTTCATTTCCGTCGAAGCCAACTGCCTGAATCCCGAGCATTTTGACGCAGACGGCAACCATATCGGCGGCGCGCACCTCCAAGCCCCCGCCGCCCCCGCAAGCGCTCCCGTCGACACCGAGCCGGAGTCCGCGATCAACGGCTGGTACTTTGTCACCGACCGCGAGCCGGACGTCATCCGCTCCGAGAACAAGCTCTATTACGTCGCCTCTGACAACGAGTATTACCGCTGCCGCTATATAAGCCAAAGCACCCGCTTCAAGCTCGTTCATTATATGGACGGCGCTCAGGTGAGCGACTGTGAGCAGTACCCCGCCGATGGCTGGATCAATAAACACGGCGAGATCAACAGCTATCCGACCGGCTCCGACTACAACGTTTTCTTCCGTCCCGACGGCAGCGGCGGCGAAACCTATATCGACGGCATGCTGAAGGCAGTTTTGCAGGAACAGTATCCCACCGAGCTTTGTGAGGAAAAACCCACCCAGCCGCCGACCTCGACCAATTTCGGTACACCGACGGAGCCGAATCAGCCGACCGAACCCTCTCAGGGTCAATTGTATAAGGAACGGCTCAAAGCGTTTTACAACCTCGACGACTGCGATTACTCCACCGGACAAGACGGCTTGGTGTACTACAAAGAGCTATACTATCATCAGGACAAGAACGGCGAGACCGACTGGGCGTTGGTAAACTGCAGCTGCAATTACGGCTCCCCCATGCCGGTGACTGCGATCATCGGCAGCCGCGTCATCGAAACGAGCAACTGGGAAAAACCCTTCCAGACCGGCTACGGCGTGTACGATGTGAAGAACGACAAATTCGTCGACGCAGTCTATACCGATCCCGCTCAGTATGACGGCTTTACCAAGGTGACCAAAGAAGTGCTGACCGGCGGCAGGCTGCTCGGCGACCTCGACGGTGATAATGACATATCGATCATCGACGCGACGATCATCCAGCGCTGTGAAGCAAAGATCCGCAGCTATCCCGAGGACGACGCGTTCTATCTCACCGCCGACTTCGGCGCGACAGTACACTACTACTCCGACTTCGACCGCGACGGCGAGCGTGACGTCACCGACGCGACCAAGCTCCAGCGCTATCTTGTCAACGGCTGATAACCATATTTCTTCTTCCTTATTTGAAAAGGCGCCCGGTTCACCCGAGCGCCTTATCCTCATCTATTCAATTTCGATATCATTTCACAATCCTTTTTGATCTGCGCCGCCAGCTCTTCCTTTGACCCAAACCGCCTTTCCTCACGCACAAACGACGTCAACTCACAAACCGCCTTTTTCCCGTACAGGTCGCCGCCCGCGAAATCGAGCAAAAACGTTTCGCACAGCGGCTTTTCATTCTCCCCGACGGTCGGATGCACACCGATATCGGTCGCGCCCTTGTACCTGACGCCGCCGATCGTGATATCCGAGGCATACACGCCGCAGCGCGGCACGGTCAGCCCGTCCCCGATCGGGATATTCACCGTCGGGAACCCCATCATCGTGCCAATATGATTCCCGCCGCCGATCTCACCTCCGATCGCATAGCGATAGCCGAGCATCTCATTCGCTCTTTCGATCTCCCCCGCCGCGATCCGCGCGCGGATCAGCGAGGACGAGACCTGCTCTTTGCCGCAATATACCGGCTGTGTCACACAGACCTTGATCCCGCGCGCGCCGCACAGCGCCTCCAGCGCCGCGGTATCCCCCGCGCCGCCCTTGCCGAAGCGATAGTTGAACCCGCAGGTCACCCGCTTCGCATTCAGCCTTTCGTACAGGATCTCCTCAACAAATTTTTCAGGGCTCATATCCTTGACAGCGGCAAAATCCGCAAAAATCAACTCGTCCGCGCCGAGCGCTCCGATCAGCTCCGCTTTGCGCCCGTTGCTGCTCAGCAGCGGCGGCGCCGGTCTTCCAAGCGCCTTCGCCGGGCTCTGTGCAAAGGTCAGCACCACGCTTTTAAGCGCCCCGCGATCCCTGACGCATCCGCCGATGACCGCCCTATGCCCCAAATGCACGCCGTCAAAAAAGCCCAGCGCGATGCTCGAACCGTTTTGAGGCGGCTGATATTCATCTAAACCGTATAAAACTCTCATAATCAACTAATGGTAACAAAGCGCCGCTCGATTGAGCGGCGCTTGTTAATCAAACATCATTTTTTAACTGACCACTAATCACTGATCACTGTTTATTCCTCGTCGGAATCGAAATTCTCTCTGAGCTTGTCCTTCAGACTCGCGAAGAAATCATCGGGGTCGATATCGTCGGTAAAGGATATCGGCGCCTCGTCCTCTTCTTCCTCGACCTTGACGCGTCTTGCCGTGCCCTTGCCGGAGGAAGAGAAGATATCCTCATACACCTGTTCCGGTTCAGCCTCTTTTTCGGCTTCCTCCTGCGGCTCTTCTTCGGCAGCATCGCCGCCCTTGACGGGCGTGAACACCTTCGTCTCGCCTGCTTCGCCGTTTTCTTCCTCTTCGAACACTTCATCCTCTCCCTGTTCTTCTGTCTCGGCTGAGACAGCGGGAGCCGCGGGCTTTTCGGCAGGCTTCAGATCCTCGGGCGCTACCGCGCCGAAGTAGATCTGATACCATACGAGGAACACATAGATCGTCCAGATCTTGCGGGAGTTGTCCTCTTTGCCCTCAAAGTGATCGTCCAGGTAATTGAGCAGCAGCTCAGTGTTGAAGAACTTCTCCGCAGTCGTCGACATAAACATATCCTTGACCACATGATAGTAATGCTCGTCTCTGAGCCACACTCTGGTCGGTACGGGGAAGCCCAGCTTCGGCTTTTCGGCAACCTCGTCGGGCAGATGCCGCGCCGCAGCCTTGCGCATCGCGTATTTAGTGTTGTATTTGTTCACGCGCAGGGGCGTCGGCAGCGTCGCCGCTACCTCGAACACCTCTTTATCGAGGAAGGGCACGCGCAGCTCCAGGGAGTTTGCCATGCTCATCCTGTCCGCCTTGAGCAGGATATCGCCGACCATCCACATGTTGATGTCCAGATACTGCATCTTCGTCTCGTCGTCATAGCGGCGCGCGCGGGTGTAGTTCCTTCTGGTCAGGCGCGCGGGATCCGACGCGATCTCAGGGTTCTTCAGCAGCGCCTTCTTCTGCTTTTCATCATACATATAAGCGTTGCCGATATATCTCTTTTCGAGCGGATGCGTCGCGCGGATCAGATAATCCCTGCCCTTGATGTCGGGCAGCTTTTTGCAGACCCAGCCGATGGCGCGGCGCAGAAAATACGGCACGATCTTCTGATACCATTTGAATACGCGCGGATCATTATAGCAGGTGTAGCCGCCGAACAGCTCGTCCGCGCCCTCGCCGGACAGCACGACCTTGACATACTCGCTCGCGAGCTTTGTCACAAAGTACAGCGCGATGCAGGAGGGATCCGCCAGCGGCTGATCCATATGATACTGCACCTTCGGCACCGCCGCCCAGAATTCCTCGCTGGAGATCAGCTTCTCGTGATGCTCCACGCCGATCTTCTCCGACAGGGATTTTGCCCAGTCGATCTCATTATATTTCTCGCCGAAGTCAAATCCGACGGTAAAGGTCTTTTGCCCCTCAAAATACGAGGCGACATAGGACGAATCCACGCCCGACGACAAAAAGCAGCCGACCTCAACGTCCGCGATCTTATGCGCTTCGACGCTGTTCTCAAAGACCTGCTCGATCTTGTTGACCGCTTCTTCCTCGGTCATTTCCATATCAGGCTTGAACTTTGCCTCAAAGTAGCGCTGCGTCTCTACCACGCCGTCGCGGTACCACATATAGTGACCCGGCAGTAAACAGTAGACGTCCTTGAAGAAGGTCATCGGCTGGGGCACAAACTGGAACGAAAGATAAGCGTCCAGCGCCTTGTCGTTGAAGCGCTTCATAAAATCCGGATGCTCTAAGATGCTCTTGATCTCCGACGCGTAGCACAGATCGTCGCCGATCAGCGTATAATGCAGCGGCTTGATGCCGAAGAAATCGCGCGCCAAAAACACCGCCTTGGTGTCCTTGTTATAGATTGCGAACGCGAACATGCCGCGCAGATGCTCAAACATATCCTCGCTCCATTCCTCAAAGGCATGAAGCAGTACCTCGCTGTCCGACGTCGTTGAGAAGCGGTGACCCTTTTCCTCGAGCTCCTTTTTGAGCTCCTTGTAGTTATATATTTCGCCGTTATAGGTAAGCACCAGGTTGCCGTCCTCGTTATAAATCGGCTGATCGCCGGTCTCGAGGTCGATGATCGACAGCCTGCGAAAGCCCATCGCGATGTAATCATCCATGTAGACGCCGTCCGAGTCGGGACCGCGGTGGGTGATCACCTCCGTCATTTTCTGTATGACGTCCTGTCTTTGCTCGAGCTTACCCGTAAAGCCGCAAATACCGCACATATCGCAAAACTCCTTTCAAAATTCTGCTATTCATAATGTCATTGCGAAGGGCTTCAGCCCTGTGGCAATCTCAACCTATTCAATCCGTTACTGCGGGCGTTCATATCACGATGATCCCGAGCGATAGCATATAGGCATACATTATTGATTTTATCATACCATATTTAGCCGCAAACTGCAAGAAAATATTGTTAAAACCCTTTCCGAAGCTCCATAAAAATAATTAGGTATTTTGCATAAAAATCTGAATGTTATTTTGGTACGCATGCTAAGTTATCAAAAGAAAAAGCTGCCGTATCAGCCTTACGACAGCCTGAATTTTATTGGTTGATGATATCCTTGATCACTTCCGACGCGAGGATCAGCCCCGCGACTGACGGGACAAATGACACGGAGCCCGGTATTGATCGCCGCCCCTGCGGCAGCTCCTCCGTCTCTCCCTCGGGCGTCAGCGCTTCTTCCTGTGAGTACACCACCTTCAACCGCTTGACCCCGTGCTTTCTCAGCTCCTTGCGCATGATCCGCGCCAGCGGACAAAACGTCGTGCTGTAAATATCCGTCACGGTGAACGCAGTCGGGTCGAGTTTGTTGCCCGTGCCCATTGACGAGATAATCGGCGTGCCCGCTTTCTGCGCCTGCATCACCAGCATAAGCTTCCCCGTCACGGTATCGATCGCGTCGATAATGTAGTCATACTGCGTAAAATCAAATTCATCCGCCGTATCGGGTCCGAAAAACTTCCGATGCGTCCGCACAACACAGTCGGGATTGATATCCCTCACGCGCGTCGCCATCACCTCGACCTTCGGCTTTCCGACGGTCGATTGCAGCGCGATGATCTGACGGTTGATGTTGGTCAGGCTAACGTCGTCGCTGTCGACCAGATCGAGCGCTCCAACGCCCGACCGCGCCAGCGCCTCGACCGCGTAGCCGCCTACGCCGCCGATCCCAAACACCGCGACCCGCGCCTTTTTCAGTTTTGCCATCCCGTCCGCACCCAGCAGCAGCTCCGTGCGTGAAAACTCATTGATCATAAATACCTCTTTCTGAGCCTCCCTTTTCTAAGGGAGGTGGCGCGGACACGCGTATCACGCGCCGGAGGGTTGCCAAGACTCCCATCTCACACTGTCATTGCGAGGAGCGCAAGCGACCGGCAAGCCCACAAACAGAGAATACCCCTTGCCAAGTGAGGGATTGTACAAATTGTTCGAGGCAAAGCCGAGTAACCTTCCCTCTTCATTCTTCCATCTTCACTGCGCTCTTCGCGCGCCTGACGTCTCCCCTGTCCGTCACCGCTCTGTACCCCGCGCTCTCGATGCGCCTTTCCAGACATCCGCGGCACTGGGCGCTTTCTTCTCCCGTACAGATCTTATTATCATAGATCGCGTATTTGTCCCGTACCTGCACCGGCGACAAATTCGGCATCACCACGTTGGCGCCGGCTTTCAGCCCCAGCTCGCGGCCGGACGGATGGATCGTCCCCAGCGCAGTGGTCGACGGCAGCAGCACATACGGGAACATCAGCCGCAGGATCGACAGCAGCCGCAGCGTCAGCTCAGCCGTACCGTTCTTTTCATCCTTGAACGGCGTTTCCTTGTGCGAGATAAACGGACCGATCCCGATCATATCCGGCTGCAGCTCCTGCAAGAACCGCAGATCGGCAAGCAGGCACTCCGTCGTCTGATACGGCGAACCCACCATAAAGCCTGCGCCGACCTGATACCCGATCTCCTTGAGATCCCGCAGACAGCGCCTGCGGTTCTCCATGCTCATGTTATCCGGGTGCAGCCTTGCGTAATGCACGGGGTCGGCGGTCTCATGCCGCAGCAGATAGCGATCTGCGCCCGCGCGATAATAACGCTCATAGCTTTCCCGCGGTTTCTCGCCGATGGACAGCGTCACCGCACAGTCGGGAAATCTTTCCTTGATCGCCGCCGTGATCCCGCAGATCATCTCGTCGGTATAATACGGGTCCTCCCCGCCCTGCAGGACAAAGGTGCGGTATCCCAGCCGATACCCCTCCTCACAGCAGGCGAGGATCTCTTCCTCGCTCAGCCGATACCGCTGCGCGCGTTTATTACCCGCTCTGAGTCCGCAGTACAGGCAGTTTTGTTTGCAGTACGACGTAAACTCGATCAGACCGCGCAGATAGACCTTATCCCCGTACCATTCGCGTCTCACCGCGTCCGCCGCCTGCATCAGCGCCTCGTCGTGCGCAGGGCTTTTGATCAGCTCCCGCAGCTGGGCGTCGCTGAGATCACGATATTGTCTTAACTTGTCCACGATTCGATCTTTCATATACTCCCTCCGCCGATCACTACTTCCATTGTACACACAAAATCACAATTGTCAACATAACCTACTATATAAGTATGTAATTCATTGTTTCTTATTTTGTTTATTCCGTCTCTACGTTTTTGTATTCAGTTGAAATCCCTTCGTCGATAGTGTGAATTTTTGACCTCCAAATTTATGCAATATTACAGAATTTTCATATTTTTATTAAAAATTAACGAAATTGTGAGCGATTAATACTTGTAATTCTTATTATTGTTATGCTATAATATGATTACCAATCTATTAGGAGGATTTCTCATGAAAAAAATTATTAGCATTTTGCTTGCTGTAATGCTGGTAGTATCTGTCGCGGCAGTCTCGTCGGGCGCTGTGGAATATCATCCCACCGATTCCTACACTGTCACCAATGATACCCCTACCTGTGAAGAAGCGATCGACGCTTGCGGCGGCGACTCCAAAAACGAAGTGCAGTATCTTTATTTCCAGCTCCCCCTGCCTGTTGAGGGAGATGAAATGAATACTACATGGACGAATAAGTTCAACTCTACCGACCTCGGTCTTGACTACTGCCAGGTATGTCTGTACTGGTGGGGCGGCATCGGCTCCAAGTGGCCGGACGGCACAGGCGTTGCATGGGTCGGCTACAAGACGACTCTCGTCGATCCCGAGAACCGCATCTACAGAGCGGCTGTTCCGAACGACGGCAATACGCCGCTGGTCATCTGGAACAACGGCGTCAACGGCGGTATGGATGATACCAAAGAGATCTTTAACTATGCCCGTCAGCTCGCCGACGCCAACATCGAAGGCGCGTACGAAGGCGACTATGATACACTTCCCGAGGGTACTCCCAACGAAGATAACATGGACGGCTGCATCCAGATCATCGACTACGAACAGAAATCCCTTAACGCTCTGACCGGCTTCTACAACTACGGCTCCAACTGGTATGTTTACTACGGCGACGGCTGCTACGGATATTATCCCACTACCAGCGCGAACTATCACGGTAAGTATGCCTCCTGCGTCAATCCCGAGCACAACCATCCCAAGCCCGGCGACGTCAACAACGACAAGAGCGTCGACGTACTCGACGTACTTTGCATCCAGTATCAGCTTGCCGGCAAAGAGCTGCCCGAGGGTCAGTCCATCGATCTGGTTACTGCTGATGTAGACGGCGACGGTTATGTTACCATCATTGATGCTACCCGTATCCAGAGATATCTGGCGAAGCTCTGCAACATCGACGGTACCAAGCCCTATAAGAACGAAGAATAATTTTTCTTGACGGTTTAGTAAAGCGGCGTCCGAAAGGGCGCTGCTTTTTGTTTTACAGAAACCTGCTCGTTTCCGGACACGCGTATCAAAGCAAAATGATTTGTATGCCTTCCCGACACTGTAACAGGATATAGAGGCGTCAAACGCGCGGAGCGCGATTTCCTGCTGTGTCCCTATTATTTTTTCTTGCTCCTTCTCCGGATATACGCTATAATATATATATCTGTAACCCTTTCATCATACAACCGTCACATTCTCATGATATGTTATCATTAACGGTCAATGCGCAGGATTTTGACAATGCGCCGGTCATCATCAAACTAACGGGGAGGTTCAACATGAGCAAATTACTCATTGTCGACGACGAATTCCGCATCCGCGAGCTGATCAAAAAATACGCCCTGTATGAGGGTCACGAGGTCGATGAAGCGGAAAACGGTGAACAGGCGGTGCTCAAATGCCGCAACAACACTTATGACCTGATCATCATGGACATCATGATGCCTGTTCTGGACGGCTTCGGTGCGGTAGAACAGATCCGCCGCTTCAGCAACACTCCCATCATTATGCTTTCCGCCCGCGGCGAGGAGTACGATCGCCTTTCGGGTTTTGAGTCCGGCGTCGACGATTATGTCGTCAAGCCCTTCTCCCCCAAGGAGCTGATGATGCGCGCCGCCGCGGTGCTGCGCCGTGCCGGCAGCGACAAAAAGGACGATAAAAAGACCTCCTTTGTCTATCAAGGCTTAGCCATCGATTTTGCCGCGCGCGTCGTCACTGTCGACGGCGAGCGCGTCTCCCTCACGCCCCGCGAGTATGAGCTGCTGTTCTACATGGTCAACAATAAGGGCATTGCTCTCACCCGTGAACAGCTTATTTCCAAGGTCTGGGGTTACGATTTCTTTGGTGATGACCGCACCCTCGACACCCACATCAAGCTGCTTCGCAAAAGCCTCGGACCCTACTCGAAGCTGATCGTTACCCTCAGAGGAGTTGGATATCGCTTTGAAACCTAAGAAAAAACTGCCGCTTCGCGTCCACCTCGCGATTGGCTTTCTGATCTTTTCGGCACTGCTGCTGATCGTGCTGTGGATGTTCCAGACGGTTTTTCTGGAGTCGTTCTACAAAACGATCAAGACCCGACAGGTCAAGTCCTGCGCTTATTCTCTGTCCGACTATATCGAGTCCGACAGCTTTACCGAGCTTGCAAATGAAATTGAGGAACAGAACTCCATGATCGTCAGTGTCTATGATACCGACATCTTTTCCTGCGTCTATTCATCCGGCAACCGTCCCGGCTTTTACTCCGATATCTCTAATGATTCCGTTCGCGATCTTTATGATAAGGCTGTCTGCAGCGGCGGCGAACATGCCGCCATCACGCGCATCAAGCGCGATATGCATTCCTTCAAGCCGGATGAAAAGCTTCCGCTCGATAACGCAAACAGTGCCGGCGCCGATTTCAATGGACAGCAGGGCGGACAGAGTCAGTTGTTTTCACAAGCTGCCACACGCGATGAGATCATGCAAAAGCGCGAGCCGTCCTTTGAGCGCCAGGAATCCGAAAACCTCGCCTATGCGATGATCATCAACACGACCTCCGACAAGGAGCTGCTGCTCATCGTCGAAAGCGAGATCACGCCTGTCAACAGCGTCGTCGATACCCTTCGTTTCCAGCTGATCATCATGACCGCCGTCATCGTCGCATTCAGCATCCTCATCGCCGTATTTCTTGCGAAGATGATCTCCCGTCCCATTTACGACGCCAACGAAAAAGCAAAATCCCTCGCAAAGCAGGATTACGACGTCACCTTCGAAGGCGGTCGCTACCGAGAAATCGCCGAGCTCAACTCGACCCTCAACTTCGCTGCGGGAGAACTGAAAAAGGTCGACTCACTCCAAAAGGAGCTGATCTCCAACATTTCTCACGATCTGCGCACGCCGCTGACCATGATCATCGGCTACGGCGAGGTTATGCGCGACCTCCCCGGCGAGATGACGCCCGAAAACATCCAGATTATCGTCGACGAAGCGACCCGCCTGAACTCGCTGGTCACCGACCTGCTCGATATCTCCCGCCTGCAAAGCAACACCGCCGACGTGAAAAAAGAGCCGTTCTCTCTCACCAAATGCATCGAGAGCATCTTCTCCCGTTATACTAAACTGATCGAGAACGACGGACTGAACATCGTCTTTGAACATGACGGCGAGGTGTTCGTCATGGGTGACGAGCTCCGCATGACACAGGTGCTCTACAACCTGATCAATAACGCGATCAACTATATCGGCGCCGATAAAATCGTTATCGTCCGTCAGACAGTCACAAATGACCGCGTCCGCATCGACGTTATCGACCATGGCGACGGCATCCCCGCAGAAAAGCTTTCCTACATCTGGGATCGCTATTACCGCGTCAAGGAGGAACACCGCCGCGCGAAAATCGGCACGGGACTCGGGCTATCCATCGTCAAAAACATCCTGATCGCACATGACGCCGCATACGGCGTCGATTCCACGATCGGCGAGGGCTCCGACTTCTGGTTCTCTCTGCCCATCATCCCCACCGATGATGAAGATGAATGATAAATACAAGGCTCCCTGTATCCATACAGAGAGCCTTTCCTTATTGTTTCACGTGAAACATATGTTTGAGATTTGCTTACGATCCTTTCTTATCTGACGATATTTCTCCAGTCGAGGTCGCCGCGCTCCAGACCGTGGATCAGTACCTCCGCTGTTGCGATGTTGGTCGCCACGGGGATATTATGCATGTCACACAGGCGCAGCAGATTCATATCGTTGGGCTCATGGGGCTTGGGGGTCAGCGGATCACGGAAGAAAATCAGCATATCGATCTCGTTGCAGGCGATGCGCGCGGCGATCTGCTGGTCGCCGCCCTGTGAGCCTCCCAAAAATGTCTGGATTTCCAGACCGGTCGCCTCCGCTACCATCTTGCCGGTGGTACCGGTAGCGCACATTCTGTTTCTGCTCAGAATACCGCAGTAAGCAATACAAAACTGTACCATCAATTCTTTTTTTTCATCATGAGCTATAATGGCAATATTCATACACGCACCTCCATATAATCGCTGCTGAGTGTTATCTGACTACTATCGGTACGTCAACGCCCTGAAGACGTTTGACGATGGTATCAAAAATCACAGAAGTCTGTGACCAGTTGTTGGCAAGAGCGCCGCGCTGACTCAGCGCGATAACCCTGACGTCTTCGGGAATCAGCCCGATCAGCCTCATCCCCGCTTCGTCGATGACCTCGTCGAGGTCGCGGTACAGCCCCATTTCAAAAAATCGCTTTTGCTCAAATCGGTTGATGATCAGCCTGCAGTCGGTGATCTTCAGTTCGCGCAGACGGTTGCCGATATTGCGGCATCCGCGGATGCTGATCGGCTCGGTGTTGATCACCGCCAGCGCCCTGTCCGCCGCGTTTGCCGCAGCGTA
Organism: Ruminococcus sp.; assembly: GCA_017404665.1. GTDB lineage: Bacteria > Bacillota > Clostridia > Oscillospirales > Acutalibacteraceae > Ruminococcoides. Next base: position 34,951 of record JAFRBX010000049.1, on the reverse strand, counting down.
GAAGCCGGAGCCTGTTCCGGCGGGCGAATCGATCAGGATATAGTCAAAATCCGCCCTGACCCGATCCACCAGCTGTTTGATCAGCGACGGACTCACCTCGTCGTCCGCATACAGCGGAGCGGCAATGCTGTACAGCTCCAATTCGCCGTCAACCTTATACATCGCGTCATCCGCTTCGCACGCGCCGCTGATCACATCAGAGATATCATAAACCAGCCGGTCTGAGATCCCCAGCATCAAATCGACGCCGCGCATTCCGCTGTCACAGTCGATGATCAAAACCTTTTTTTTCGCTTTTGCCAGCGCTACCGCCAAGCCGGCGCACACCGTCGTTTTTCCGGTTCCGCCCTTGCCGGAAGCGATCACGATCACTTCACACATCCGCTTTGAATTCTCAAAATCCTTTCGCTTGTTCGCAGATAGCCGCCTGCTGCTAATCACAAATAAACAGCATGCCGCGAGATATTGATCTTTTTTATTCGGTTGAGATTGCCACAGCTCCCAAAGGAGCTTCGCAATGACTAATTCAATAAAAAGCTATACCTGTCAATATTTTATCACATAATCAAAAAAAGAGCAACCGTCGCGCGCTGCTCTTTTTGTAGAATTATCTATATGAAATTTGTTCAACTTCAATAAATACAGCTTAACATAGCCGTTATTATTTTACAGAAACACCATTCACTATACATGGTTCAGAACTTCCACGGATTCTTCTTGATATCGTCGACGTCCTTATCGTAAAAATACGCGTCTAGGATATCGCAAGCCGCCTGCTGCGGCAGATAGCTGCGTCCGCCGTGCTCAAACAGCACGCACAGCGCGATCTCGGGATCGTCATACGGTGCGAAGCAAATGAACACATTGTGGTCGGAACCCGCGTTCTCGGCGGTACCCGTCTTGCATCCTAATTCGATCGGATATTTGCCCGCCATCTGACGCATGCTGTCCGTTTTGGTGACCGCGTTCATCGCTTCCTTGACCAGATCGATATTATCCTGTGATACGCCTGTCTGAGCGACGATCTCCGGCTTTTCGGGATCGTTGTACAGCACGGTCTCGTCCCGCTCATAGTCCATGATTTTGCGCACCAGATGCGTGCGGTAACGCACGCCGTTGTTCGCGATCGTCGAGGCATAGGTCGCCAGCTGTACGGGTGTGAAAGCATTGTCGCTCTGACCGATCGCAGCCTGTACGGTGTTGCCCTCATACCATGTGGTCGAATCTCTTCCGGCAAGCACGCCGGTGCTTTCATATACCTCCAACCCCGTTTTGGAGCCCAGTCCCAGCTTTTCTGCGTACATGTACATGGTGGTGATGCCCACCCGCCTGCCGACCTCGGCAAAGTAGCAGTTGCAGGAATGCGCCATCGCGCTTTCCAGCTTCTGATCGCCGTGGTTACCCAGACAATGTACCACATAATCCTTATAATAATCGTACACACCGTTGCAGTGGATCGTCGTATTCGTTGTGATAATATTCTCCTGTAAAGCCGCCGTCGCAACACAAGGCTTGAAGGTCGAACCCGGCGCGAACGCGCCTTCAAAGGCGCGGTTGAACATCGGGACGCTCTCATCGCTGAACAGATACTCCGAATAATCGGGATCGTAATAGCGTGAGATATCATAATTAGGGTAAGAAGCGGCGCAGATCACCGAATTATCTCTGACGTCCAGCATCACCGCAGCGCCCGCGACACAGTCCTCGCCCAGCTTGCTCTGCTGCTTGGCGTTGGCTGCCTTGGCTTTTTTGACGTCCTCCAGACCCAGCCGCTGTGCTTCACGGATATTCTTGCCGATCGTATAGGCGGCGACCTCCTGAATACGCGAGTTGATCGTCAGATAGATTGTATCGCCGGGCTTGGATTCCACCGTCTCTTCCTCGCCGACGATATTGCCGTCCGCATCGGTGATGATCGTTTTCTCGCCTGCTTCCCCGCGCAGATAATCCTCCATCGCCGCTTCGACGCCGAACTTGCCGATCACGTCGTCCAACGCGTAACCTTTATCCTTATGCGACGCGTATTCTTCCTCATCAAGCTTGCCCACAACACCTAAAATATGCGGGATCAGGTCGCCGTTTTGGATCACGCGCTCGTTCACGGTGCGGATCTCCACCGCGGGCACCGTCTGGTTCCGCTCCGATACCACCGCGACCGTATCGCTGCTGACGTCGTCCGCGACAACATAGACCTGCTCATACGAAAAGCCCTTTTTCTCCATATTGTAGCGCACCGATACCACAGAACGCTTGGTGAAAGGATCCTCTATGTTTTTGGCGTGATAGCGCTCAGCGAGCCCGTCAACGATCTCATCCGCCGACAATCCTTCTTTGTCGAGCATCACGGGTGACTCGATATATTCTACATCGCCCTCGCTGCCCTCGTCAAAGACAAATCCCCCGTCCATATACGAAATCGGCAGCTCGTCGATATATGCTTCGTCACATTCATGGAGCGTATTCAGCAGGTTGATGATGATCAGGTTCAGATCGTTGTCGTCCCCCGCGTACACCTTGTTGATCACAATGTTATATGCGGTCTCATTGACCGCCAGCGGCTTACCGTTGACGTCGAGGATCTCGCCGCGCGTCGCGTCGGATTCCACGGTATGCGCGGTTGAAGCGGCGGACAGCTCCTTGTACTCGTCGCCGTGCACGATCTGCCAATCAAACAGCCGAAGCGCGAAGCCGCCGAAAATGGCGATCAGAAGGATCACACAGATGATTACCCGAATCGTAGTCGCATCCTTTTGCTTTTCCTCGCCGCCGGAAGAGGTCGACGTGCTGCGGCTGTTGGCGCTGAGGATCCTGTCGGTATTCTGCCGCATCCGATACAGCGGTTTTTGATCTTTTTTCATCTGCATGACCTCCTTCCTGTTATTATTGTAAGGATTCGTTTCTTGTCATCCTTAGGCTGATTTGAGTTCACTCCTCCGGACTCAAGCTCGAATAGATAAAGCGATTGATAAAATAAAACGGGATAGAATACAAAAATGTCTGTGCCATCCGCGACACAATATGCGCCGTAAAATACTGCCATCTATCCTCCGTCCCGGGTATCGCGAACCGTACCAGAAAGTACAGCATAAATAAAATTCCCACAGCCACCGCCGCGTACAGCAGATAGTTGAGGAATTTCGCCACGATCAGATTGTTCGCTGCGTAGCCGACGATAAAGCAGATCACCGTCAGCGAAATCGTAAATACGCCGATGCTGTTGCTGTAGCCTAAGTCTGTCAGCACCCCTGCGAGCATACCGAAGATCATCGCGGGGATCTCGCGTTCAAATACCGCGACCGTCAGCGCAGCGCAGACGAGCAGCGCCGGCTTTGCGCCGAACAGCTCCGGCATGAGTCCCGGCGTCGTTCCCAGCACAAACATCAGCAGCAGTTCGATCACATATGAGAGATAGCGGAAGAAAGAATTTGACCTGTCCGACATCATTCACCGCTCTCTTTCTTCAATATCTCACCCTGACCGTCAAAGTCGGATACAACCGCTACGTTGAGAATCTCCTTGATATCGTCATACGGCTCTATTACGGCATAGTAAGAGCTGTCATATGTATCGTAGCCGATCTCCTTGACCTCGCCCAGCATCATTCCCTTGGGATAGATACCCGAAGCACCCGAAGACGTGATGATATCGCCTTCCTCCACCTTGTTCTCAGAGTTGAGCTTTGTGAAGGTCGTGCAGCTGTCGTCAGCGTATTTTGCCGAGCCGGTGACGATGCCCGTATCGCCCGTCGCGTTATCTACCGCGCCGATGCTGGTTTGCGGAGAGAGAACCGTGACCACCTTAGCAGTATAGACGTCCGCCTCACTGATCCAGCCGATCAGCCCGCTCTCTCCTATCACGGGGTCGCCGACGTTCACGTCGGAAGCAGTTCCCTTATCGATGGTAAAGGAGCCGAATTCGTCGTTGCTGTCACGCCGAAGCACCATTGCCGGGATCAGCGCGTAATCCTCATGCTCTTTTTTGATCCCGTAAAAGCTCCACAGGCGGGTGTTTTCCTCTTTGACGTTGTAGTAATCGACCAATTTCGCCCGCAGCTCGCGGTTCGCCTGCGCCAGCGCCTCGTTCTCCGCTTTGAGCTCGTCGATGCTTTTGTTGTCGCTGCTGTCTGCAGACGCCGCTGCGCTGACCTTGGATAAACCGAAGGTAAAGGCATTCAGCGTGGTGGAAATGATGTTGTTTTCCACATTTCGCGTAAATACCGCCAGCATGATCAGCACCAGCAGCACCGACAAAAAGACTTTTACTTTTGTGGATTGAAAAATATCTTTCATTTACTTCTCTTATTTGCTCTGAAATTCGGATCTAACCGCATTCCTGCGCCGTCAACGACACAGTCCAGCGGTCTTTCTGCGACCTTCACAGGCATGCCGGTTTCTTCCTCGATCAGCTTATCGAGTCCTCTCAGCAGCGCCCCGCCGCCGGTAAGCATGATGCCGTTGTCGATGATATCCGCCGACAGCTCGGGCGGGGTCTTTTCCAGCGTATTCAGAATTGCGTCCACGATCATCATCAGCGGATCCTTGAGCGCCTCGCGCACCTCCGCCGCCGTGATGCGGATATTTTTCGGCAGACCGTCTACAAGGTTCCTGCCCTTGACCATCATTGCGCCCTCATCCTCATACGGATACGCGGAGCCGATGGTGATCTTGATGTCCTCGGCGGTCCTCTCGCCGATCAGCAGATTATATTTCTTTTTGATATAGGTCACGATCGCCTCGTCAAATTTATCGCCCGCCATACGTACCGAACACGACGCCACGATATCGCCCAGTGAGATGATACCGACCTCGCTGGTACCGCCGCCGATATCGACGACCATACTGCCAATGGGTGAATCCACGGGCAATCCCGCGCCGATCGCCGCCGCCATCGGCTCCTCGATCAGCTCTACGTACTTGCCGCCCGCCTGACGCGCCGCGTCCTCCACGGCGTTGCGCTCAACCTCGGTCACGCCCGAGGGGATGCAGATGATGATGCGCGGCTTGCTGAAAAAGCTTGAGCGCACCACACTTTTAATAAAGTATTTCAGCATCGTCGCGGTGATTTCAAAGTCCGCGATCACGCCGTCCTTTAAGGGTCTGATCGCTACGATCGAGCCCGGCGTCCTGCCGATCATTTCCTTTGCCTCATGACCGACCGCCAGCACCATGTCACGCTTGACGTCGACCGCCACGACCGAAGGCTCGCGCATAACGATGCCCTTTCCTTTCATGAATACCAGCGTGTTCGCCGTACCCAGGTCGATTCCTATATCCTTTGCAAACATACCTTTCCCCTTTCCGCCGCGCGGCGCAGTTTGATTTCTGTTTTATATATTATTATTGGTTTATTTTTTATTGATATGCCGCATTCATACCCATTTCATTTACAATCTGATTACTATCCACTGATCACTCACCGCTAACCGGTCACTTGACTCCTGTCGAACCAAAACCGCCTGTGCCTCTTTCGGTTTCCGTCAGTTCATCTACGAATTTGATTTCAGGCAAAATCACCGGCGAGATCACCATCTGCGCAATGCGTTCTTCGGGCTGTACAGTAAAGCTCTCGTCGGTCTGATTCACCAGACCGACACATACCTCGCCGCGATAATCGCTGTCGATAACGCCCACACAATTGGCGGGAGCGATCCCGTGTTTGATTGCCAGTCCCGACCGCGCAAAAACATACGCAACATAATCGGCGCTTTCGAGTTCGATCGCAATACCGGTCGGGATCACCCGGATCTCATGCGGCGGTATCACGACCGCCTCGTCGATACAGGCGGCCAGATCCATCCCCGCCGAGCCTTCTGTCGCCCGGAACGGAACGCGCGCCTTTTCCTTCAATTTTTTTACTTTCAATATACTCATAGTTCTTTCCATTTCATTGTCATTGCGCAGACATTTTTATCATTTGTCATTGCGAACCCCATTAATGGGGTGTGGCAATCTCAACCTATTATGACGCACGACCGTAATGATCCCACAAAAAAGACGCTTTCCTGCAAATTATTCTTTAATCCTGCAAATCCAACGACTTTCTATAATGATGCCGAAAAGCGATACAGATGCAATATTATCATAAAGAATAATAATAAAATTCCTTTAAATAATTCTTTAAAAGATTGTGAACTTTTTAACACCCCTGAGATATAAACCATGGGTTTTGCGTTCAAAATCTTGATTTTTTCTTATTTTTCGCAAGGTGTTTTCCATGTTTTCCACAGAGTTTTCCACAGTGAAGAGGAAAACCGAGAAAACCTTATTCCCAAGCGGATAATCCTTCTCAGGCATTATAAGCGGCACGCAATTGAGAATTTCACAGGCTCCTTCCCCTTGAATCACAGGGAACTTTTCATTCCTTCTGTCCTGCAAAAATCCATTTGTTTTGCAGGATTTCCCCGCGGGCGCGCTGCGCGTGATCATCAGCGGCAAATACCCGTAACGGAGGATTCCTACCGGAATGCATCGGCGCATTTTCTCGATATGCCTGATATTGAGCTCCACGCTCAGCACCGCGTCAGAGATACCGTACTCCTTCGCCCATTGCAGCGTATAGGAATTCGCGATATTCATACCGAATCCCGCATGAACGCGAAAGCCCAGCAGCTTGCCCATATATACGGCAGCGATATTGTGCGCCGTCAAGTCGCGGATGCCGGCATTTTTCAGGTTTTTCAGCCTTTTGAATACCTCATCTTCATTGCCGAAGGTCGCGCGCGGCACTTCCACGCCGATGCGGAATCCTTCCGCGAGCCTTTTTTGCAGCATATCCTCGTCGGATAAGCCGAACACGTCGACATACACCGCGTCCATCTCGCGCAAGCTGTCCGGAAAATCAAGATTTCTGACAACTGCATAGCGCTTCTGCGATATTTTCTCTTCATCGGTCAGCCAATGTTCGGGATCGATATCCGATATTGCGTAATTGTGACATTTTTCGCGCCGACGGCTGAGCTCATCCAGCGCCCTTCTTCTCAGCGCGTTGATTGCCGCCGCTGATGCCGCCGCGTCGGGAGAGATCTGCGCGAAAATATGCTCAACCTTATACGGCGTATTGCCGGTTTTTTTCAGGCTTTGTACGGCTCTGTCCTTTGACAACGGCAGATGAAGCGCCTTTTCGACCGCTTCATCGCTTTCGACTGTCACAGTATGCTTGCTGTCGGATACCGTGAGCCGCATATTATCCCCCGTTTGCGCCTGAAAATCAAAGCGGACGGGAATTCTTTGATATTCATCCTTATATAAGGAGCGTATCTCCATGAACAATTGGCTGTCAGCGGAAACGACGTCGCTTTTCTGCCGAAAACCGAACATCTTTTCCCCGATCTCACCCCTGAGATAGCCATCAGTGAAGCCGGTGCGGGAAAAAACAGACGCCAGCCGCTTCTGCGATGCCTCGGTGATAAAGCCGAGATCGCGCGCCTCCCGCGCGGCGAGAGTCGCCGCCGCCACATATTCGGGACGTTTCATGCGCCCTTCGATCTTTGCGCTGGCGATCCCAATCTCCTGCAGCTCTCTCAGATAATGCAGCGAGCCGTTATCCTTCAGGCTTAGCGCGTGGTCATTGCCGCCGTATTTCATCGGCAGCCGGCACGGCTGAGCGCACATCCCTCGATTTGCGGAGCGTCCGCCGAGCATCGCCGAGAAATAACACTGACCCGACACGCACATGCACAGCGCGCCGTGAACGAATACCTCCAGCTCGACCTCGGGACAGGATTCGCGAATCTCTTTGATCTCTTTCAGCGACAGCTCTCTAGACAGCACCACCCGCTCAAAGCCCATCTCATACAGGGCGCGTGCGCCAAACGGCGTATGGACCGTCAGCTGTGTTGAAGCATGCAGCGGCAGGTCGGGAACCATCCTTTTAATCAGCGACACCAACCCTAAGTCCTGAATGATCAGCGCGTCGATATCCGCAGCCGCGGCAGTTTTTACCAGCTCCAGCGCTTCTTGCATCTCGTCATCAAAGATCAGGGTATTCAGCGCCAGATGCACCTTAACGCCTCTCTGATGACAGTAGCGTACACATTCCTTGATCTCATCATCTTCAAAATTATGCGCCGACGCGCGCGCCGAAAACTGCTTTGCGCCGATATACACCGCGTCGGCGCCGCAGCGCACCGCGGCAATCACACTGTCCATTCCGCCGGCTGGAGCTAATATTTCTATCGTATTACTCATTCATCCTCGTTGATATCAAAGAAAGAATATTGCCTTTGCTGCTGATAACCCTGTTCCTTTTGTTTAGCCTTCTGCTGATAGGGATTTTCATGATTGTGCTCATGACGGTTTTTCTTCTTCTTTTTCTGTGGCTTGATCGGCTCTTCTTCATTTTCGGGTTCAAAGAACAGATCATCCTCGGCGGTGATCGTTTCTTCCTCTTGTACAGGAGGCTCCTCGGGAAGCGGAACATCCTCTTCGGGATCGCCGACAGGCTGCTTCAGCTCTTCTGCCCGTCTTTGCGCATCATTCAGCTGTTCCCGCAGTTCGCCGACCTGCTCTTCGGATTGTCTCAGCTTTTCTTTGAGATCATCAAATTGTCCCTGCAGCGCCGCGTTCTGCGACCGACATTCCTCTGCCGCTTTCACGGCGTCCTCCCCTGACTGACGTTCTTCGATCAATCTCTCATATTCCGCTTTGAGCAGATTATAGTCGCCGACCAGCTTCGCGTTGTTATCCTGCATCCGCTCGATCTCACGCAAATAATCCTTCATCTGCTCCTTGACGGCGGCGATATCCTCTTTATCCTGCTTGCCGTCGTCGGCATAATCCAGCGCCGTCAGCACTGCCGCACGTTCGCGCGACATTTCCTGTGAGATTACCAGCGAGTTAATCCGCGCGTCGATCTCCGACGCGATATCCAGCACATATTTTTCACTTTTATCGGTGAGGATGTTGAATCGCTGACCCGCGACAAAAATGCTCACCCTGATTTTTTTATTTTCCATAGTTATCCTCCAACATAAGGCTCCCTTTGGTAAAGGGAGCTGTCACAGCACGGTGACTGAGGGATTATATAAATGTTTGAGCAAAGCGAGTATCCTTTACTCTTTACTCTTCACTCTCCACCATATCCTCCGGCTCCTCGGCGTTCTCGTCATTCTCCGCGCTCACTGCCTCGTCCTCGTCATGCGGCGCGCCGGAAACGGATACGACCTTGTTGCCGTCCTTGATCTTCATGACTGTCACGCCCTTGGCGGGTCTCGCGCACACGCGGATGGTAGAAGCCAGTATGCGGATAATAACGCCGTTTTCGGAAATGATGATGACGTCGTCCTCCAGCGGCACCACGGTCAGCGCGGCAACGTCGCCGTACTTCTTGACATGGTAGTTGGTCAGACCCTTGCCGCCTCTACTCTGCAGGCGGTAATCATCGGGCGAGCTCAGCCGTCCGTATCCGGTTTCGGAAACGGTCAGGATCAATTTGCCTTCTTCGATGATATTCATGCCGACGACGCTGTCGCCCTCCTTGAGCTTGAGCGCCTTCACACCGCGGGCGAGTCTGCCCATCGGGCGGACGTCGGTCTCCTTGAAGCGGATCGCCATACCCTTTTTGGTCGCAATGATCACTTCATTATTGCCGTCGGTCATGCGCACCCAAGCGAGCTCGTCGCCCTCGTTCAGATCGAGCGCGATCAAGCCGCCCTTGCGCGCCGTGTTATACGCGTTCAGCGCGATACGCTTGATGATACCCTGACGGGTGACCATGATCAGGTATTTATCCTCTTCAAATTCGGGGATACGGATCATCGAGGTCACCTTTTCCTCCGCGCCCAGCGGCAGGATGTTGGCAATATTGATGCCCTTGCTCTGACGGTTACCCTCGGGGATCTCATAGCACTTGATGCGGTATACCCTGCCCTTATTGGTAAAGAACAGGTTATAATCGTGAGAGTTGGACAGGAACATTTCCGTCGCGACGTCCTCATCGCGGCGCGTCATGCCGGCAACGCCTCTGCCGCCTCTGCGCTGGGTCTTATAGGTATCGTGCGGCAGACGCTTGATATAGCCGAACTTCGTCATCGTGACGACACAGTCCTCCTGCGGGATCAGATCTTCGATATCCACCTCGCCGGTGATCGCACAGATCTCGGTGCGTCTGGGATCGGCATATTTATTGCGGATCTCCATCGCTTCTTCCTTGACGATCTCCAGCCGCTTTGACTCGCTCTCGATGATCTCGTTATATTCCTTGATCTTCGCGGTCAGCGCGGCGATCTCCTCTTCGATCTTCGCCTGCTCCATGTTGGTCAGCTGACCCAAACGCATGCTGACGATCGCCTGCGCCTGTACATCATCCAGCCCGAAGCGCTCGCACAGCGCGAGCTTTGCCGCCGCCTGATCCTTGCTCTTTCTGATGATGGCGATGACCTCGTCGATGAAATCGATTGCAATCTTCAAGCCCTCTAAGATATGCATGCGCTCTTTTGCTTTGCGCAGATCGAAGATCGTACGGCGCTCGATAACCTTTTCCTGATGCTCGATATAATACTGCAGCATTTCCTTGAGCGTCAGCACGCGCGGCTCGCCGTTCACGATGGACAGCAGGATCGCACCGAAGGTCGTCTGCATCTGCGTCATCTTGAACAGATGGTTCAGCACCACCTGCGGAGAAGCTTCTCTCTTGATATCGATCTCTATATGCATGCCGTTGCGGTCGGAGTGATCCTCGATGTTCGAGATACCCTCCAGCCTTTTATCTTTAACAAGGTTCGCGATATTTTCGATCAGCTTCGCTTTATTGACGCCGTAGGGTATTTCCGTAACAATTATTTTAAATCTGCCGTTCTTCGCTTCTACGATCTCGGTTCTCGCGCGCACTACGATCCTGCCTCTTCCGGTCGCGTAGGCGGCGCGGATGCCGGAGCGTCCCATGATGAGTCCGCCGGTCGGAAAATCCGGACCTGGCATACATTCCATCAAATCCGCGATCTCCGCCTCGGGATTATCGATCAAGAGACACATCGCGTCGATGGTCTCGCCGAGATTATGCGGCGGGATGTTGGTCGCCATACCGACAGCGATACCGCTCGATCCGTTAACCAGCAGGTTAGGGAAGCGGGACGGCAGAACTGTCGGCTCGGTCAGCACATCATCGAAGGTTGGCATAAAGTCGACCGTCTCTTTATCGATGTCCGCCAGCATCTCCGACGCGATCTTACTCATGCGGGATTCTGTATATCTGTACGCCGCAGGTGGGTCGCCGTCGACGGAACCGAAGTTGCCGTGGCCGTCCACCAGCATATAGCGCATCGAGAAATCCTGCGCTAATCTTACCATCGCGTCATAAACGGACGTGTCGCCGTGGGGATGATATTTACCCAGCACTTCACCGACCGTGTAAGCGCACTTTCTGTGCGGCTTACTCGATGTGATGCCGTTCTCATACATATTATAGAGGATTCTTCTGTGAACGGGCTTGAGTCCGTCACGGACGTCCGGCAGTGCGCGCGAAACGATAACGCTCATGGAATAGTCCAAGAACGATTTGCGCATCTCGCGGTTGATATCGACGTCGATGATTTTGCCTGCGCCAAACGCGGCTTGTCCGTTCGTCTCGTTATTATCCGGCTCAAAATCTTCGTTTTCCATATTGTTATTGATATTATTCTCGTTATCCAAAATCTACACCTCATTTTTTAGCCTTCCCCTTGAGGGGAAGGGGGACCGCTTGCGGTGGATGAGGTGGAAGCGTTTCCACTCCATCCCGTGTATTGATATAGTGGATCGGTTTCCACCTCATCCGACCTTTTCGGCTCTCTAAAAGCCGAAAAGCCCACCTTCCCCTCAAGGGGAAGGCTTTATCCACTGATCAAATATCCAGATTCTGCACATATTTTGCGTTCGTCTCGATGAACTCTCTTCTGGGTTCTACCTGATCTCCCATTAAGATCGAGAAAGTCTCGTCCGCCTCCTGCGCGTCGTTAAGCTCTACGCGCAGCATCGTACGCGTTTCAGGATTCATCGTCGTCTCCCAAAGCTGCTCGGGATCCATTTCACCCAAGCCTTTGTAGCGCTGGATCGTCGTTTTGCCCTCGATAGAAGCGAGCAGCTCGTCGCGCTCCTGATCCGTATACGCATAGTAGTGCGTATCCTTGCCCTTGCTGATGCGGTACAGCGGCGGCTGTGCGATATAGACATGCCCCTGCTCAATCAGCGGACGCATATAGCGGAAGAAGAAAGTCAGCAGCAGCGTGCGGATATGCGAGCCGTCGACGTCCGCATCCGCCATGATGATGATCTTGTCATAACGGAGCTTTTCCGTATCAAACTCATCGCCGATGCCCGCGCCCAGCGCGGTGATGACCGGCGTCAGCTTATCGTTGCCGTATACCTTATCGAGGCGTGCTTTTTCTACGTTGAGCATCTTGCCCCACAGCGGCAGGATCGCCTGAAATTTTCTGTCGCGTCCCTGCTTAGCGGAGCCGCCTGCGGAATCGCCCTCTACGATGTATATCTCCGTCTCGCTTCTGTCCTTAGACTGACAGTCAGCGAGCTTGCCGGGCAGTGAAGCGGATTCGAGCCCCGTCTTGCGTCTGACGTTTTCTCTCGCCTTGCGCGCCGCCTCTCTCGCCTTTGCGGAAGCCAGCGCCTTATCTAAAATTGCCGAAGCGGAAGCGGGATTCTCCTCCAGAAACTCGCTGAGCTTGTCCGTGATCAGTTTGCTCACCATCGAACGCACGATGGTGTTGCCCAGCTTTGCTTTAGTCTGACCCTCAAACTGCGCTTCAGTGATCTTGACCGATATGATCGCCGTTAATCCCTCTTTGTAATCCTCGAACTCCAGCTTCAGATCTTTATCCTTTTCTTTGATCTTATTGAATTTCGCGGCGTAGTTGTTCATCACGCGGGGGATCGCTCTGCGGAAGCCTTCCTCGTGCGTGCCGCCGTCGGTGGTGTGGATATTATTGGCGAAGGAACGGATATCGGAGTTGTAGCTGTCATTATACTGCATGGCAATCTCCACCTCGCAGGTGTTCTCCATGTTCGCCGTGCGCAGATAGATGATCTCGTCATGGATAGGCGTATAACCCTTTTTACGATGGATATAGGTGACGAACTCCTTGATGCCGCCCTGATAGTAGAAGGTCTTATCTTTGATATTCTCGGGATCTCTCTCGTCCTTGAGCTCGATATTGACGCCCGCGTTCAAAAATGCCTGCTCCCTGAGTCTGCGTGCTAAGGTCGCGTAATCATAGACATCGGTATCTTTGAAAATCTCGGGATCCGCCTTAAAGCGCACTTCGGTACCGCGGCGGTTTGATTGACCTATGACCTCGAGCTCCGATACGATCTTGCCGCGCTCATAACGCTGATAGTAGATATCCTTGCCGTCGCAGACACGAACCTCCAGCCATTCTGACAGCGCATTAACGACCGAAGCGCCTACGCCGTGCAGACCGCCGGATACCTTGTAGCCGCCGCCGCCGAACTTACCGCCCGCGTGCAGAACGGTAAAGACGACCGTCACAGCCGGCAGTCCCATCTTCGAATTGATGCCGACAGGGATTCCTCGTCCGTCATCCTTGACGCGGATCACGTTGCCGGGCAGGATGCTTACCTTGATCTTATCGCAGTAGCCTGCCAGCGCTTCGTCGATCGAGTTATCTACGATCTCATATACCAGATGATGAAGACCGCGCTCGCCGGTCGAGCCTATGTACATGCCGGGGCGCTTTCTGACCGCTTCGAGACCCTCTAAAACCTGGATCTCATCCGCGCCGTAATTACCCTCGACCTTTGTCATCTTTTCTTCATCGACCACGTCGACGGTCTCGATCGGCATTTCCGATCTCTCGACCAGCTCATCGACTATTTCATCAACAGTTCTAATTTCATCTTTCTTATTATCCAAGACAATTCCTCCATCATTACCAAACTTCATTCTTCTTTATCATCTTTTTTGAATCTTGTAAAAAACGGAACGATCAGATAAACGATCAGCAAAAATACCAGCGTCACCGCGAACAGCGGCAGCAGCAGCAGATCCTTCATCCTTGACAGCAGAAATATATTGAAACCGATACACAATACCAGCGGGATCAACGCTCCGACGAGCATACCGGGAAAAATCTTCGCTTTGAATTTCTTCTGACAGTGATAACAGGTATTTTCTTTATTCCGAATAGCTTTTTTCGTATCTTGATAGCGATAAATCGTACCGCAATGCGGACATATAGGCAAACGAAACATCTTTCTTACCTATTACACATCATCGGGAATATCATAGGATGATGTGACATGCTTGATATTGCCGATCAATTTGGTATCGCCACTCTCACCGGTACCGGAGCTGGAAATATTCTCAAATTTATCAAAAGGCTTGGTGCCGCCGTCGGTCTCCGCCACCACCTTGCGCTCTTCCTTGATTGCATTGAAAACGTCCGTATTGATCGTCGGCTTATATTCATCGTCGCCTAAAACGATATCATCCACAAACGCCGGCGCAACCTTAGCGGAGGTTGCCATGGTTGGATCGGGATCCGCCATCGGCGCGTTCACCATATCGGTGTCATATAAGGAGTCCTGAAACTTCTTTTTCGGACGCAGCCTGACAAACAGCGGAGAAAACAAATAAAATAAGACGAAAGGCACCAGAACGAACAGGATAAACCACGGATTGGATCTGTCTGTCAGCAGCAGATAATAACCCATGATGATCAGCGCCAGCACCAGCGCGGCAAAAAACAGCACCAATATCGTTTTATTGATATGGATATTGCTCTCTTTTTTGCATTTTTTACAGTAATATTCTCCTCTTCTGCGGATCGACATCGCCTTGAAATAGGAGATGCGCTTGCCGCAGTACGGACATTTGCAGCTATTCATCAATATTTTCCTTTCTTTATCTTTCTGTCATACGCTTGAGCAGCGTCGCCGTATTCAGCGGTGACAGGTATATCGAATATTCTCCGCTGAAATCATACAGGATATATGACTTCGGCAGCTCGTAGCTGACGCTGACAATCCTGTTTTCCTTTTCACATACGCTCAAAAAATCTCTGGTATGCCTGCTCACCGTACTGGTATCCAGATCAAATATCCCGACGATATTCTTGATTTCTATCGATGTGTCCTTTCCCAAATGAAGATATTTCATCCGCTGATCTCTCCGTCCATTAAAATGTCATTGCGAGGAGGGCGGACACGCGTGTCAAGCCCGACGCGGCAATCTCAACTGATTATACCGTCCTTTACGTAAAAAACCCTTCCCTTTTGCAGCTGTTCCCTGCCGCTTTCTTCACAGCAGGTAACAAATACCTGATAGTCCTCTACCTTATTCAGTAAAAAATCCTGCCTTTTGCTGTCAAGCTCAGACAATACGTCATCCAGCAGGATAACCGGTCTTTCTTCGTTTTTCCGATACAGCAGCTGCGCTTCGCTGAGCTTCATCGACAGAACCGCTGAACGCTGCTGTCCCTGCGAACCAAATTTTCTGGCGGAAATACCGTTGATCTTGATCTCGATATCATCCCTGTGAGGACCCACAGAGGTATAGCCGGAATGATAATCCTCATGACGTGCAGCCAAAAAAGCGTTGCTCAGCTTATCGCGGATTATCTCAAGACTATCGTTTTCATCCGCCTTGGCAGTACACAGACAAACGATATCCAGTTCTTCTTTTTTATCTGATATACCGCTGTGAAAAACGCGCGCTTCTTTCTGCAGCTGTCTGATATAATCAAAGCGTTCCTTGATGATCTGCGCGCCGACCGCGGCAAGGCTGTCATCCCAGATCGACAGCGTTTCCTTCAGCGATGAATTATGATAGATATCCTTCAGCAGAGCATTCCGCTGATTGATAATCCTGCCGTACTGCGACAGCAGCGTCGCGTAGCGAATCTTTTGCTGACAGATCGCCGCGTCGAGAAATCTTCTTCGGACGTTCGGTCCCTGCTTGATCAGACTCAGATGCTCCGGCGAAAAAACGACTGCCGAAAATACCTCCGTCAGATAAGAGGATGAGTTTTTTTCCACTTCATTAATTCTGATCAGCTTTTTACTCTTATCAAAACAGATCTCCGCGGTCTGAGCTCTTTCTCCCGAATAAAACTCCATTTTCAGTTGGTAATGATCCATCCCGAAGCGGATCAGCTCGTTTTCTTTCGCTCCGCGAAAGGAATGACCGCCGCAGAACAGCCACAGCGCCTCCAACAGATTGGTTTTTCCGTTGGCGTTGTCGCCGTAGATCACATTGACCTTTTCACACGGTGTAATCGTATCATCTTTTAAATTTCTGAAATTTTCAAAGTGAAGTGCGTTTACCTTCAACCTTTACCTCATAATTATCTTTATTCTGCGACAACCTCAACTATTTTACCCGAATATTCTATCCGGTCGCCCGGTCTGATTTTCTTTCCACGCATGGTGCATGTTTCACCGTTGAGCTTTACTTCACCGTTCTGGATCAGATATTTAGCCCTGCCGCCGGTATCGCACAGACCGGAAAACTTCATCAGATTATCTAATCTGATATATTCTTCCTTAATCTTTATTATTTCCATCGAAATTCCCTTTTCAGCGGACGAGCATTGCTCGTCCCTACAAGTTTATCTTATTCCGAAGCCAAGCGCATCGGAACCACTAAGAACGTGAAGCTCTGTCCCGTAACGGGTCGGATAATCATCGGCTGCAGAGAACCGTTGAGCATCACCCTTACCTCATCGGTATCGGCATACTTCAGCGCGTCCAGCAAATAGCGGTTGTTAAATCCGATCTCCATTTCGCTGCCGATCACGGACACGGGAATCATATCGTTTGCTCTGCCGACCGTCGTCGAGCAGGACAGCTTGATCTCATCCGAAGAAATAGAGCAGCGCACGGGAGACTGAATCTTTTCATTGGTCAGAAGCGCCATTCTCTCTACCGAGGAAGCAAGAATACGGGTGTTGATCACAAACTGTGTCGACGCGGCCGCAGGCATTTTATAATCCAAGAAGTTTCCTTCCAGCAGACGGGATATGATGCTGTAATCCTTAATTTTGAAAATGATATGTCTTTGTCCGACAGTAATGCTGACGTCCTTTTTAACGTCCGTGATCAGCTTCAAAATTTCATTCTGCGTTTTGCCGGGAACAACGAACTTTGCTTCAATATCACTGTCCACATTTTCTTCACGGATTGCCATACGAAAACCGTCGACCGCTTCTATCCTGAAAATACCGTCCTTGATTTCAAACAGTGAGCCAGTATAAATCGGCTTTGCCATATTATCAGAGGTAGCAAACACAGTTTGACGGATCATATTCTTCAGAATCTCGGCGTTGATTGTCAGTCCGCTGATCTCCTCCACATTCGGAAGCTCCGGATATTCCGCCGAGCTGATACCGACGATCTGATAATCTGCGGCGCCGGAATGGATATAGGTGATCATTCTGTCGTCGGTTTCGATGCTGACGATCTCCTCGGGCAGCTTGCGGATGATCTCATTGAACAATCTCGCGTAGACGACAATCTCGCCTTCTTCCGAAACGGAGGCTTCCATTTTGGTGACAATTCCGATCTCCAAATCGTAGCCGCAAATCTCCAGCTGATTATTGTATGCCTTGATCAGTACGCCCTCCAGCGCGGGAACCGTCGCTTTAGACGCGACCGCTCTGGAAACGTTGGATACTGCGTTGGATAAATCCGTTCTCATGCATTGAAATTTCATAGTGATAACCTTCTTTGATAATGATATGATAATAATTATTATAGTAATAGTAGTAGGGACTGTGAAAATGAGGAAATCTTTCTCAGCCTGCTTTTTTACTGGATTATTTTTCCATACTTCTCTCCAAGCATTATGGAACAAGCGCACTTGTTTTTTCTGATTATTTGACTTATCAACGTGATGTTAAAATCTGTGGAGTGAATGTTGAAAAAATTGATTAATAATCGGTTGCTGAATACTTATCACTTTTCACTGAAATAAAGTGAAGCGTCACCTTTCTCTGATATTCTTGATGATATCCTCTACTGTTTCTCTGAGAGCAGGATCTTTTTTGATATCCTTTTCAACCTGCTGAACGGTATAAACGATGGTAGAATAATGACGGTTGCCGAACTCCTTACCGATCGCCTCCATCGAAAGAGTTGTCAGCTCGCGCACGATATAGATCGCGATCTGTCGGGGTTTATTGATATTGGCACGGCGTGATTTCTGCGAACGCAGGTCGTCGCTGTCGACGCCGAAGGTGCGGCAGACTTCATCGACGATCTTTTCGACTGTCAGCGCGGGAGGCGTATCGTCATTCAGAATATCCGAAATGGATTCATTGACGATTGAAAGCGTGGGCTTTTCCTTTGTCAGGTTGTAGCGTGCCATCAGCTTTTTGACGACGCCCTCCAGCTGTCTGATATTGGTCTTTAATTTGTTGGCGATATATTCGCACAGATCATCGCTCAGGTCCAGACCGATGATCTCAGCCTTACGTTTGATGATCGCCATGCGCGTCTCAAAATCCGGCGCCTGAATATCGGCGAGCAAACCCATCTCAAAACGTCCTCTGAGCCTGTCCGTCAATATTTTGATCTCCTTAGGCGGTCTGTCGGACGTCAGCACAATCTGCTTTTTCGCGTCATATAATGCGTCAAAGGTGTGGAAAAATTCCTCCTGCGTACTGTCCTTTCCTCCGATAAACTGGACGTCGTCAACCAGCAGCACGTCGGTAAGACGATATTTTTGTCTGAACTGCGCCGTGGTTTTATTCATGATGGACTGGATGATCTCGTTAGCAAAATCTTCTCCCTTGATATAAATGACCTTGTAGTCGGGATGCGATTGTCTGATCTCATTGCCGATCGCATAAAGCAAATGCGTTTTACCCAATCCGGAATTGCCGTACAGAAACAGCGGGTTGTAGGCGGATGCGGGATTCTGAGCGACTGCCATCGAAGCAGCGTGCGCAAATTTGTTGGAAGAGCCCACGATGAAAGTATCGAAGGTAAATTCATATCCCGTATCGGCGGAGGTTTCATCGCCGAGAAGCTTTTCCTTTTGAGTGTCCATCTCCTCCGGAATCAAAAAGATCGTTTCAAAGGCAGTTCCGAATACCGCCTCATATGCTTCTTCAAATTTCGGAAGATAACCCTTGATCAGCGTCTGCCGGTGAAATTCGTTCGGCACCATGAGGGTGATGACGCCCTTTTCGAAATCTATACCGATCGGTTCGATCCTCGATATCCAGGTTTTATAGGCAACATCCGCTATCTTCTTTTCCTGTCTGAGATAATCACAGATGATTTCCCAGCCCTCTTTAAAGTTATCCATATCGTTCCCCTTTGATGATTGGTAAACCAATCTATAGTATGACTGACTATATTGAGCCCATAATCAAAATTATTATATCAAATTTTCCACATAAAAGCAACCTTAATTGTGGAAAAAATTATATATATAAGTATTATATATATCCATAAAAATGTGCATTATGACAGCGGTATTTTTTCCTTGATTGTGTCTAAAAATAGGATGAATACTATATATTGTGGTATCCTTGAAAATCGATAAAAACAGATCAAAAAAATAGCGTAAATAAACGATTTTAGATATTGACTAATAAGAAAAATTAAGCTATAATGCTATCTTGTAAGGTTATGCACCCGAAAGGAGGAGGAACAATGTTCAGAACATACCAGCCTAAGAAGATCCATCGCAAAAAGGAGCACGGCTTCAGAAAGAGAATGTCTACCAGCAACGGCCGCAAGGTTCTTTCCAGAAGAAGAGCAAAGGGCAGAAAGCAGTTGTCCTACTGAGTTGTCAAAAAGGCCACTGAAGGCAGTGGTCTTTCTTTTCATTTATAGGATGTTATGCTTTTCATCATTTTCGATCCCTGACGGGATCAGAATCGTCATTGTGACGCATCCGGTGGTTCCATGAAAATTACTACGATAAAGAGCAACAGAGATTTTCAGCGTATTTACCGAAGAGGTAAATCGTTTGTATCTCCCGCTCTTGTTACCTATGCGATCAAAACAAAAAGTCATAACCTCAGGATAGGTATCACCACCTCAAAAAAGGTCGGCAAAGCAGTCAACCGCAACCGCAGCCGCAGAGTGATCCGGGCGGCATTCGCTCATATAAACGCAGATCAAAGCGCTTCCTACGATATCATCTTTGTAGCCCGTACCCGCACCGCCTACTGCAAAAGCTACGAAGTAGAAAAGTACATGCGCGAGCATTTAAAGATGCTCGGCGTCATCAGTTGAACTTCGGTTTACGGTCCCTAAGGATCATGATCAACGTACCTCTTCTTCTATAA
Organism: Ruminococcus sp.; assembly: GCA_017404665.1. GTDB lineage: Bacteria > Bacillota > Clostridia > Oscillospirales > Acutalibacteraceae > Ruminococcoides. The sequence continues at coordinate 14,703 of JAFRBX010000049.1, read as the reverse complement.
CATGAAAAAAATATTTTTAGCGCTTATCCGTTTTTATCAGACTGCTATATCACCGCGAACCTCACCCAAGTGCAAGTATTATCCCACCTGCTCTCAGTATACCTATGAAGCGATCGAGCGTTTCGGCGCTTTCAGGGGCGGATTGATGGGATTATGGAGAATACTCAGATGCAATCCGTGGTCAAAGGGCGGCTACGACCCCGTCCCCGAAAAAAAGCATAAGCTGAAATAAGTTAAAGACTACTTATCATTGTTGAAAGGCTTTGTTGTATGTTTACAGTTTTCAATTTTATCGGTAGCATTTTCGGCTACGTCCTGTGGGCGATATTCTGGGTATTTCAGAATTTCGGTATCGCCATCATCGTGTTTACCCTGATATTCAGAGCTATTCTGTTTCCTTCGTCGATCAAGCAGCAGAAAAGTATGGCTGCGAACGCTTCCTTGCAGGCGAAGCAGAAGGAAATCAGAGAAAAGTATGCCAATAATAAGGCAAAGCAGAATGAAGAGATACAAAAGCTGTATGAAAAAGAAGGCGTATCTCCCATGTCCGGCTGCGCAACCTCTCTCTTCCCTATGATCATCATGCTGGGCATTTATTATTCGGTTGTCAGACCGCTTTCCAACGTTATCCATCTTTCTTCTCAGGCACTCACTCAGATCAATATGATCCCCGGCGTCTATGTCACGCAGAACAGCATCTACTCCGAAATGAACGCGCTCAAGCTCTTTACGAATGCCGACAACGTCAATCTGCTGATAGGACAGGGTTTGCCGGCAAAAGAGATCGGCGAGATACATAATCTTGCCGGCGGTTTTAAATTTTTGGGACTCGATCTTCTGTCTATTCCGAAGGATACCGGCTTTACCTCCTGGATCATCATCATCCCGATCCTCTGTCTGGTAACTTCTTTAGGATCACAGCTGCTGACCATGAGGATGCAGGGCAACCCCATGCAGGGACAGCAGGGCTGCATGAAGTATATGATGCTCGCGCTGCCGCTGCTCACGGTATATATCTCTTATATCGTTCCCGGGGCTGTCGGCTTCTACTGGGTATGGTCCACGATTTTCGGTTTTGTCCAGTCGCTGATCATCAACAAATTCTATTCACCGGCGCATATGATAGCCAGATCCGAAGCGGAACATATCGCTCTGCTGGAGCTGAAGGAAGCCAAGGTACCGTATGATTATCAGCCTATATCGGCGCCGCAGCAATCCGCTAACGCGAAAAAGAAAAAGTAATTATTTAAAATAATCGGAACTAACCACTAGTCACTGACCACTGGTCACTAAATAAAAGAAGGTGTCATTTTGTTAAAAGAAGCTATCGCTACCGGCGCGACCGTAGAAGAAGCAAAAGAAGCCGCCTGTAAAGAATTGGGCGTAGAAACGTTTGATGAACGTATTGAATTTGAAATTTTAGAGATGCAGAGCAAGAAGGTTCTGGGTCTTTTCGGCGGAAGACCCGCCAAGGTAAAGGTCACGCTCAAGCAGAGCGCCGCACAGACTGCGGAGGATTTTATCAGGAATATCATCCGTAATATGGATCTGAACGATATCACCGTTACAACAACGGATGAAGATAACGTTATCACCATCGATATCGAGGGCGAGGACGTCGGCTTCATCATCGGCAGACGCGGCGAAACACTCGATGCGCTGCAGTATCTTGCCTGTCTTGCGGCTAACCGTGTTGACAACTCTTACAAGAGAGTCGTCATCAATACCGGAGATTATCGCGAGAAGCGTGAAAAAACGCTGGAATCTCTTGGCCGCAGATTGGCGATTAAAGCCGCCAAGACCGGCAGAAAGAGCTCTTTAGAGCCGATGAATCCCTATGAGCGCCGCATCATCCATACGGCAGTTCAGAAAATCGATGGCGCTACCTCCTGGAGCGAAGGCGAGAATATGAACCGTCATGTTGTAATCGGTCCCGACGGCAAGAGCAAGAACTTCAACCGCGGCAGAGGTGGCAGACGCTCCAACTACGGCAGAAGAGGCTCGAAGCCCAAGCAGTCTGCTCCCGCTCCCAACCCCGACCGCAAGCCTATCAATGAAGGCGGCGAGATCGGTCTTTACGGCAGAATCGATCATAAATAATGTCATTGCGAGGGCAAAGGCTCCCTTTTCTAAGGGAGCTGTCAGCAAAGCTGACTGAGGGTTCTCCCGTGGCAATCTCAACCGATATGGTATTATAAGTGACTGCGGGCGGAGTAATCCGTCCGCATTTTTAGTGGTCAGTGGCTAATGACTAGTGATCAGTAGATGATAGAAGATGATTGGATAGGTAAGTTTATGGAAAGAATATCCACTATAGCCGCAATCTCGAGCGCGCAGGCAAGCGCCGGGATATCGGTTATCCGTATCTCGGGCAGTGAAGCAATTATGATTGCGGACAAGGTTTTTCAATCAAAATCGGGAAAACATCTGAGTGAAATGAAGGGTTATACCTGCATGCTCGGCGCCGCTTATGACTGCGGCGACAGGATCGACGAATGTATCGCGACCGTCTTCCGCGAGCCTCACAGCTATACGGGAGAAAATGTCGTAGAGCTTTCCTGTCATGGCGGCGTGTATATCACCGCGCGCGTGCTCAGAGCTGTTTATAATGCGGGCGCTGAGGCGGCACAGGCGGGGGAATTTACCAAACGAGCTTTTTTGAACGGCAAGCTTGATCTCATCGAAGCGGAATCGGTGATGGATCTGATATCGTCCCGATCCAAGGCGTCACTCAGAGCTGCATTACAGGTTAAGGAAGGCGCGCTGTCACGCCGTATCAATGCGGTTAAGGACAATCTGCTGGATCGGGCGGCGCACCTGAACGCGTGGGCGGATTATCCCGAGGAGGATATCCCCGCTGTTGAGGACAACTCTCTGCGCGAAGCATTAAAGACCGCGAAAACAGAATTGACGGACATTCTGCACGATTACGATAACGGACGCGTATTGAAGGACGGTATCGACACGGTAATTGCAGGCAAGCCGAACGTCGGAAAAAGCACACTGATGAATCTGCTGGCGGGCTATGATAAAAGCATCGTTACTTCTATTGCCGGAACGACGAGAGATATCGTAGAGGAAAGCGTCAGCCTAGGTGACATCGTGCTTAATCTCAGTGATACCGCCGGTATCCGTGAAACAAAAGACGAGATCGAAAGCATCGGCGTCAACAAAGCCAAAACACGTGCGGGCAGCGCTGCCCTTTTGCTGTGTGTATTTGACGCGTCCTCTCCCCTGTCGGACGACGACCGCGATATCATCGCTATGGCCAAGGACGTCCCTGCCGTTGCCATCCTCAATAAAAGCGATCTGCCAAGAGGACTGGATGACAGCATCATCAGGGAGAGTTTTAATGAGATCGTCAGCATGTCGGCAAAATTTGACGACAGCGCTGAAACGTTGATCGGAGCGATCAAGCGTGTATGCGCTGTTGGGGATATCAATTCTGCAAGTACGCTGATTTATAATGAGCGGCAGCGCACATTGACACAGAAGTCTGTAAATAGTATTTCTGAAGCAATAGAAACACTACATATAGGGTTAACGCTGGACGCCGTCACGGTTCTGATCGAAGAAGCGATCGAATATCTCTGTGAGCTGACCGGCGAAAGTGTTACCGATGAGGTGATCGACAAGGTCTTTCATCAGTTCTGTGTTGGCAAGTAGTTTTTGAAATTGTTTCACGTGAAACATTTTTAGTGGTCAGTGGCTGGTGGTTAGTAACTAGTAGATATCAATTAAATAAGCATATATAGTAATGAAAAGGTGATAGAAATGTCAACCTATTTTGCAGGTGAATATGACGTCGCTGTGATCGGTGCGGGACACGCCGGGATCGAAGCGGCTTTGGCGGCGGCGCGGATGGGCTGCCGCACGGCTGTATTCACGATTAATATGGATGCTGTCGGCAACTGCCCCTGCAATCCGTCGATCGGCGGTACGGCAAAGGGTCATCTGGTGCGTGAGATCGACGCGCTGGGCGGCGAGATGGGCAGGACGGCAGATGAATGTACTTTGCAGAGCAGGATGCTGAACCGCGGAAAAGGTCCTGCTGTCCATTCACTGCGCGCGCAGATCGACCGCCGCAAATATTCCACTGTTATGAAGCATAAGCTGGAGCTGCAGGAGAATCTTGATCTGCGTCAGGCGGAGATTACCGATATCAAACAGAACGCTGACGGTGCATGGCTGCTGACGACCCGCATGCTGGGTGTATTTCATGCAAAGGCGGTTGTGATAGCGACCGGAACCTATCTCGGCGGACGCATCTACGTCGGCGAGGTCAGCTTTGAGAGCGGTCCCGACGGCATCTTTCCCGCGGCATTCTTGGGAGAGAGTTTACGTAAACTCGGCGTTAAGACCCGTCGTTTTAAAACCGGGACGCCCGCGCGCGTGAAGCGCTCTTCGATCGACTTTTCCGGTCTGGAGGTACAGGAGGGCGACGAGCCGACGGTTCCGTTTTCCTATGACACCCTCTTTCCCCTGCAGAATAAAGTTGTCTGTCATGTGAGTTGGACAAATGAGCAAACCAAACAGATCATCCTTGATAATATCCATCGTTCTCCTCTGTACGGCGGTAAGATCGAGGGTATCGGTCCGCGCTATTGCCCGAGTCTGGAGGACAAGATCGTCCGTTTTGCGGATAAAAAGCGTCACCAGCTGTTTATTGAACCGTGCGGCGAGGATACGGAGGAAATGTATCTGCAGGGTATGAGCTCCTCGCTGCCCGAAGAAGTGCAAACGGCGTTTTATCATACGATACCCGGCTTGGAGAATGCGATGATCATGCGTCCCGCTTATGCGATCGAATACGATTGTATCGATCCGACGGAGCTGCTGGCGACACTGGAGTTCAAAGATTTTCACGGGCTGTACGGCGCGGGGCAATTTAACGGTTCTTCGGGTTATGAAGAAGCAGCGGCGCAGGGCTTTGTCGCAGGCGTTAATGCCGCACTGAAGGTACAAGGCAAGAAGCCGCTGATCCTTGATCGCGCGTCATCCTATATCGGAACATTGATCGATGATCTGGTCACAAAGGGCGCGAACGAGCCCTATCGCATGATGACCAGCCGCAGTGAATACCGCCTGATCCTGCGGCAGGACAACGCCGACGAGAGGCTGACTCCCATCGGTCACGAATTGGGATTGATCGACGAGGAACGCTGGCAGCGATTTCTGCATAAGCAGGAGTTGATTGTGCAGGAAAAACAGCGCGTCGCATCCACTGTGATCGCTCCGTCTGAGGAGCTGACACGGGTACTTGTTTCACGTGAAACATCCGACGTTAAGACGGGGATCCGGCTGATAGAGCTGTTGAAGCGTCCTGAACTGAGTTACGAGGCGCTTACCTCCGTTGATACTTTGCGTCCCGATTTACCTGCCGCAGTCTTTGAACAAGTGGAAATTGCCGTGAAATATGAGGGCTACATCAAAAAACAGCTTGCGGCGGTGGAAAACATGCGCAAGCTGGAACATAAGCTTCTGCCCGAAGATATCGATTACCGTGAAATCACAGGACTGCGGCTGGAGGCGCAGGAAAAGCTGAGCGCGATCCGTCCGCTGAACATCGGTCAGGCGAGCCGGATCAGCGGCGTGTCGCCCGCGGATATCAATGTGCTGATGATATTTCTGGTTAAAAAGAAGGGCAGGTTTACGGATGAGTGAATTTAACGAACTTCTGCTTTCAACCTTAGATGAGTTTAATATCGTGCTTGATGATGAAGCAATCGACCGATTATGCCGATATGATGATCTGCTTATTGCGTGGAACGAAAAGATCAATCTGACTGCGCTGACTGCGCCGGAGGATGTGGCGCTGAAGCATTTTGCGGATAGCTTGATGCTGTTACGTTATATTGAGATAAAAAAGGGTGCGTGCGTCATTGACGTCGGTACGGGTGCGGGTTTTCCCGGTTTGGTGCTCAAGATCGCGCGGCCCGATATCCGGCTGACACTGCTGGACAGCCTGCAGAAGCGATTGGATTTTTTAGATGTAGTGTGCCGTGAAATAGGCTTGGAGGATGTCGAACTGATCCACAGCCGTGCGGAGGACGGTTCGCGCACCGGACTCCGCGACAGCTTCGATATCGCGGTATCAAGAGCGGTCGCTTCGCTGAATACCCTTTGCGAATATGATATGCCGTATGTCAGAATCGGCGGCAGGTTCATCGCAATGAAGGGCAAAGAAGCTGGGGAAGAGCTGGCAAACGCTCAGAACGCTGTTTCAGCGCTTGGCGGCAGGCTGATCGCAAAGCATGATTTTGTATTAAGCGCGGCGGGAGACCGCAGTATCATCGAAATCGAAAAGATCACGGCGACGCCTGAGAATTATCCCCGCAGAAGCAAAGCGATACAGAATAAACCGTTGTAAATTATCTCTTTCATAGCTGCGATGTGTCTTTATCTTTTCAATCAGTTGAGATTGCTACAGCCCTTGAACACGCGCGTTCAAGGGTTTCGCAATGACGAATCATAAAAAGTGAGGTTCGACATGAGCCTCGCTTTTCTTTTTGTTCATGACAAAAGGTTATAAAATAATCGCGCAGGCTTCGACAGTTTCTTTGATGGGTATCTGCTAAGATAATAGCTGTAAGGACAAGCCTTGCGGTTATGGTTCATACTGATGCTTGATTGATTGTTTATTAAGTTTTATCGAGGATCAGTAACGAGAAGTTTCGGAGGTGAGGTGAGGACGGTGAGTCTGCAATTGGGCAGAGATAACAAGGTGCTGAATATTTCAACGATTCAGATCCGCCCTAACCGTACTCAACCCCGCCGGAACTTTGACGAAGAAGAGCTCAAAAGTTTGTCGCGTTCGATCGTCGAGAACGGGATCCTGCAGCCGCTGGTGGTGCGCCGCATCAACAGCACGGAGTTTGAACTGATTGCGGGCGAAAGACGCCTGCGCGCCGCTGTGATGGCGGGACTGAGCAAGGTGCCGTGCGTCGTACATAAATGCGGCGACAAGGACAGCGCGCTCTTGGCGCTGATCGAAAATCTCCAACGCACCGATCTGAATATGTTTGAAGAAGCGCGGGGGATTGCGCGGCTGATCCGCAAATACGGTCTGACACAGGAGCAGGCGGCGATCAAGCTCGGCAAGAAGCAGAGCACTATTGCTAACAAGCTCCGGCTGCTGCGCCTCGGCTTTGAGGAGCAGGAATGGATCCTGACCGCAAATCTGTCGGAGCGGCACGCGAGAACACTGCTGCGAATCAATGATGAAGCGCTGCGGCGCGACGTGCTCAGCAAGATTATTGCCGAAGGGCTGAGCGTCAATGAGGCAGAAGAATTGGTGACAGAGATTCTGACAAAAAAGTCTGCGCCTGAACCGCGTAAGAAGCCGGAGCGAAAATTCGCCGTCAAGGATGTGCGGATATTCGTCAATACGATCAACAAAGCGGTTGATACGATGCGTCTGTCCGGCATCAATGCGATTTCCAGACGCAGCGAGACAGACGATTACATCGAATACACCGTCAAGATTCCGAAGGCGGCAGGTCAATAATTTAGGTTGAGATTGCCACGGGAGAACCCTCAGTCAGCTTTGCAGACAGCTTCCTTAGAAAAGGGAGTCTTTGCCCTCGCAATGATAAAATATAAAAATACTGATCATTCATCACTGACCACAGTTCACTAAAACAGGTATCACGGCGAAAGCCTGATATACATTTCTTTCCCGATAGGGATATCACCGTATTCCTATCCACTCATACCCATTTCCTTATCTGAACCCCTTGCCGACAGCCGTGCGCGAAAGCGTGCGGTTGTCGGCGTTTATAGTATTTAGTGACGAGTGACCAATGGCAAGTGATTGGCAACCGATTCTTACTATTAGTTAGTCGTCTCCGAAATCGTCGGCATAAGAATGAAGAAAAACTATGGTTCATAATAAAAATTAAATCATGGTCACTAACTACTTGTCACTACATTTGTTTCACGTGAAACATTTTAAGACAAAATGATGAAAAAGGGTTTCAATTGGAGCGGCTTTGTGATACAATAGAGGGCGTATCAAACCGAAGAACGACCTAAATCGTAATCATTGGCAGCGATTCTTTGTTCGATAAAATGAAACAGGAAGGTGAGAAAGTGGCTAAAATCATTACGGTAGCCAACCAGAAGGGCGGAGTAGGGAAGACCACGACCGCCGTCAATATTGCCGCGGGGCTGGGCTACTACGGCAAGCGCTCCCTGCTTGTCGATATCGATCCGCAGGGCAATGCCACCAGCGGCGTAGGTTTTGACAAGCGCGGAATCGCGAAGAGCACCTATGAAATATTACTCGGCGAAGCAAAGGCAGAAGAGGCTCTCTTACATACAAAGTACAATAACTTGGACTTAATACCTGCGGGAATCGATCTTGCTGCTGCGGAGTTTGAGATCATGGACGCACCCGATCGACTGCAGCGGCTGAAAAAAGCGCTGCTGCCGCTCAAGGCGAATTATGATTATATCATCATCGACTGTCCGCCGTCGCTGGGGATCATTACCACCAATGCGCTGACCGCCTGTGACAGCGTGCTAGTGCCGATCCAGTGCGAATATTACGCGCTGGAGGGTCTGTCCCAGCTGATGAATTCGGTCCGCTATGTCAAACGGAAGCTTAACGAGCATATCTACATCGAGGGCGTTTTGCTGACGATGTATGACGGCAGGCTGAACCTGACCCAGCAGGTAGTCAGCGAGGTAAAGCAATTCTTCCCGAAAAAGGTGTTCGGCACGGTGATTCCGCGCGGCGTGCGCCTGAGCGAAGCGCCGTCGTTCGGCATGCCGATCATGTATTATGATAAAAGCTGTAAGGGAACAGAAGCGTACTTAGGTCTGGCGCAGGAGATCATCAGCAAGGAGAGAAAGAATGGCTAAGAAAATCGGAGGACTGGGAAAGGGACTCTCGGCAATATTCAGTGAAAACGATACCGAGGATAAAAATGAAGTCGTCAGCCTGAAAATCTCGCAGATCGAGCCCAATCGTAATCAGCCGCGCCGCAGCTTTGACGAGGATGCGCTGGGCGAGCTCGCGCAGAGCATCAAAGAACACGGTGTTCTGCAGCCGATTTTAGTGCGTCCGCTAATTTACGGCGGCTATCAGATCGTCGCGGGCGAACGCAGATACCGTGCAGCGCGCCTTGCGGGTCTGACGGAGATCCCCTCGATCGTGCGGGAGCTGTCCGACAGTGAAACAATGCAGATCGCGCTGATCGAAAACCTGCAGCGCCGCGATCTGACCGCGCTGGAGGAAGCGAAAGGTTATCAGACGTTGATGGAGGAATACGGCTTCTCGCAGGAGGAGGTCGCGCGAACGGTCGGAAAATCGCGATCCGCGGTCGCGAATACGCTGCGTCTGCTGGGACTTCCGGATGAAGCCAAGGAGCTGTTGGAGCAGGGGAAGATCAGCGCGGGACACGCGCGGGCATTGCTCTCAGCCGATCATGACGATACGATCAGAGAAGTCGCGGAGAAGGTCGTCAAGGAAGGGCTGTCGGTCCGCGAGACGGAAAAGCTGGTCAAAAAGATGAGCTACGCGGAGCCCGAAAAGAAAAAGACTGTCTATAAAAAAATCCCGGTATTTACAGAGGTAGAGCTTGCTCTGAGCGAGCATATGGGCACGAAGGTACATATAACACAGAATAAGGATTCTATGGGAGGTACGCTGTGCATCGAATTCTACGATCCGGCAGAGCTGTTCGTGTTTGCAAATAAAATAGAAAAATTATGGAATACACCGCTTTTTAACGCGGAAGATGAAAATGATTAACCGAAACGGAAGGAAGAAAAAACCATGATCGATATCAAATTCTTAAGAGAAAACCCCGAGATTGTCAGACAAAACATCAAAAACAAATTTCAAGAGAAAAAGCTGCCGCTGGTCGACGAGGTGATCGAGCTTGACAAACAGGCAAGAGCTGCTAAGGGAGAAGCCGACGCGCTGCGTGCGAGACGCAACAAAATTTCCAAGGAAATAGGCGGCTGCTACGCCCGCGGCGAACGCGAGAAAGCGGAGGAGCTCAAGGCTCAGGTCGCTGCAGACGGAGAGAAGCTCGCTGAGCTCGAAAAGCAGGAGAACGAGTTAAATGCTAAGGTGACCGAGATCATGATGGTCATCCCTAACATCATCGACCCGAGCGTACCGATCGGCAAGGATGACAGCGAAAACGTTGAGATCGAGCGCTACGGCGAGCCGGTGGTGCCGGATTTTGAAGTGCCCTATCATACAGAAATCATGGAAAAGCTCAGCGGCATCGACCTCGACGCGGCGCGCAGGGTCGCGGGCAACGGCTTTTACTACCTGATGGGAGATATTGCCAGACTGCATTCGGCGGTGATCTCCTACGCGCGCGACTTTATGATCGACAAGGGCTTTACCTACTGCATCCCGCCCTATATGATCCGCTCTAACGTGGTGTCGGGCGTTATGTCCTTTGCCGAGATGGACGCGATGATGTACAAGATCGAGGGCGAGGATCTCTTTTTGATCGGCACCTCAGAGCACAGCATGATCGGCAAATTCATCGATACGATCCTGCAGGAAGAGGATTTGCCTTATACGCTGACCTCTTACAGCCCCTGCTTCCGCAAGGAAAAGGGCGCGCACGGGCTCGAGGAGCGCGGCGTATACCGCATCCATCAGTTCGAGAAGCAGGAGATGATTGTTGTCTGCAAGCCTGAGGACAGCAAGATGTGGTTCGATAAGCTGTGGCAGAACACGGTAGATTTTTTCCGCACGCTGGATATCCCGGTGCGTACGCTCGAGTGCTGCTCCGGCGACCTCGCCGACCTGAAGGTGAAGAGCATCGACGTCGAGGCGTGGAGCCCCAGACAGAAAAAATACTTTGAGGTAGGCTCCTGCTCGAACCTCAGCGATGCGCAGGCGAGAAGGCTGAAGATCCGCGTCAACGGCGAGGGCGGCAAGAAATACTATGCACATACGCTGAACAATACCTGTGTGGCGCCGCCGCGCATGCTGATCGCTTTCCTTGAAAACAATCTGAATGCTGACGGCAGTGTGAACATTCCCGAGGCGCTCAGACCGTATATGGGCGGGAAAACAGTGATCAGTGGCTAGTGGTTAGTGGTTTCGGTATCTCCCTTCGGTCGGTCCGATTTTAAACCCTCCGCCGCTTTGCGGCACCTCCCTTAGGAAATGGAGGCATGGAAAGAGGTTCTTATGAAATTATCGTTGATCAGTAAATACCGCACCCATATCATGGGTGCGGCGATGATGTGGATCATGTGGTTCCATTCTGCTTTCACGGGAAAGACCGAGGTATTTCACTTTATCCACAATATCGGGTTTTACGGTGTGGATATGTTCCTGCTGGTATCGGGTCTGGGACTGTATTTTTCCATGCGCAAATCGAAAAGCGTCGGTGAGTTTTACAAAAAGCGCGCGGTGAGGATTCTGCCCGCTTACCTGATCGTCACGATCTGCTGGTATGCTTTCTACAAGACCGAGATCGGCTTTACCGACAAACTGCTGTCGATCTTAGGGATCAACTATTTTCGCGGGACGATCTACGGCAGACCCGAGTACTTTGACTGGTTTCTGCCGACGCTGTTCGTGCTGTATTTGCTGACGCCGCTGTATGATATGCTGTTTCAGAAAGCAAGCGTAAAATGGAAATTCACGCTGCTGTGCATGTCGGTATCGCCGCTGCTGTGCATCGTCTTCTATCACACTGGACAGCAGGTGCTGTACGGAAGCACGGTACGTATCGCGGTGTTTTTGGTCGGCTACTGGATCGGCTGGTTCCTGTATGAGAAGAGGGAAGAGGATAAAGCGAGCTGGATGGTGCATCTGCCGCTGCTGTTTGTCGGTATCGCGCTGGTGTATTACATCCAGACCTATATCAAGAATCCTACCGTATTCTGGGGGCTGAACTGTTATCCTGCGCTGCTGGCGGCGCCCGCGCTGTGCGCGGTTCTGGGAGCAGTCTTCCTGCTCGCGGAAAAATATCTCAAGATCGTCGGCAAGGTGCTGCTGCTGCCGTTTTACATTTGCGGTAAATATAGCTTAGAGATTTATCTGTTCCATCAGAGAATCATGGAGATGATGAACGGCGACCGGCTGACGGCGTTCCGTGATACGGTTTTTTCGACGCTGCATGTCAGGGTTTATTCAAAATGGTATTACTTTATCATCGCGCTGGTTTCGATTGCGCTGGCGGCAGCGCTGCATGAGCTGATCACGGCGGTGATGAAGCTCTTTACGAAAAAACGAAAGATCGAACCGGATAAGGATCCGGAAAAAGAGGGGGCCCGGAAAACCGATACGGCTGTCAATACATAAGAAAAAGTATTATTTCCACGGAAAAGGGGCTGTCGCAACATGACAGCCCCTTTTGATGTTGAAGTTGATATATCCGTTCGTCGGTTTGATACGACAGATTTTGTTAAGGAATCAGAACTCCATAACGGAGTCTTTGAGCTGGAGGTACTTGCTCGTGCCCTCCATGTAGGTGTTAAAGGTCCCGACGACGGTAATCTCGGTGTTTGCTTCGGGGTAATCGTCGGGATAGGAATAATCGCCCTTGAGGACGAACTCGATGCCGGTGGAGCAGCAGGCGGTGGCGTCGGCAATGATGCAGGCGAAATAACGGTTTTCACCGATTTCCGTGACGTTGAAGGGACCCGCCATCTTGACGGTCTTGCCGAGATAGTCCTCCGGCTTTTGCTGCATATTCAGCACCTCGGAGTAGACCATGGTGGAGCTCATGGCGGTGAGATCAACGTCGACGCCGTCTGAATCGGCAGAAGAGCCGGTATCGCCGTTATCGGAAACCGCTTCTGCGGCGGGTTCAGTGGTATCGGGCGCTGTGCTGCCGCTATCGGAACAGGCGGCAAGGGAAAGGAGCAGTAGGGATATCATGATCAGACATAAAAATTTTTTCATAGTAATACCTCGTTTTTAGTGACCAGTGGCAAGTGACCGGTGAATAGATCAAAGTCAAGCGGAGCGCTTGGTGACAGCGCCGATGAGGGCAAAGATCATGAATACAACGATGTCCGCCGCGACAATGGTGGAGCCGACGGGCGTACCGGCTAAGATCGATGTGAGCAGACCGAGCAGGGCACAGAACACCGAAACAACCGCGGCACAGATCGTGACGCTCTTGAAGCTCTTGAACACGCGCATCGCGGAGAGGGCGGGGAAGATCACCAGCGCGGAGATCAAAAGGGAGCCGACCAGCTGCATGGATACTACGATAATGACCGCGATCACGATGGCGATCAGCAGGTTATACAGCCCGGCGCGCTGACCTGTGGCGCGGGCGAAGCTTTCATCAAAGGTGACGGAAAATATCTTGTTGTAGAACAGCACGAAGAACAGCACGACCAGCACCGACAGGATGACGCACATCCACACGTCGAAGGTGCTGAGCGTGAGGATGGAGGTGGAGCCGAAGAGCGTGGAGCAGACGTCGCCGGAAAGGTTGGAGGAGCCGGTATTGAAAATATTCATCAGCAGATATCCGACCGCGAGTGCGCCGACGGAGATCATGGCGACAGCGGCGTCGCCCTTGATCTTCGCGTTCTTGCCCATACGCAGGAGCAGCACGGCGCAGACAACGGTGACGGTGAGCACGAGCGGCATGTCGTTGGTGAGCCGGATGACGGCGGCGATAGCCATCGCGCCGAAGGCGACGTGCGAAAGACCGTCGCCGATGAAGGAATAGCGCTTGAGCACCAGTGTCACGCCGAGCAGCGAGGAGCACAGGGCAATCAGGACACCGACGATCAGCGCGTTGGTGACAAAGGGCTTGCTCATGTAAAAGGCGAGGGTGGAGAAAATATCAGTCATGGGATGTTTCCTCCTTTTTGGCGTTTAAATAAGCTTCCTTCGTACCGAAAAAGATATCTTGTCCGATGTGCAGGATGTGGGAAGCGTAATCGATCGCTTTGTCGATATCGTGGGAGATCATGACGATGGTGACGCCGTCGTTTTTATTGAGGCTTTCGATCAGCTCGTACATTTCGGCAGTTACCTTGGGATCGAGTCCCGCGACGGGCTCATCGAGCAGGAGCAGATCTTCGGTGGCGCAGAGGGCGCGGGCAAGGAGCACACGCTGCTGCTGACCGCCGGACAGCTCGCGGTAGCAGCGGCGGGAAAGCTCGGTGATGTTCATGCGCTCCATGGAACGCGCGGCAAGAGCCTTGTCAGCGCGGCTGTAGAAGGGTCGAAAGCCGTCGCGGCCCAGACAGCCGGACAGGACGATCTCGCGCACAGAGGCGGGGAAATCGCGCTGGACGTCGGTCTGCTGGGGCAGATAGCCGAGCTTGCGCGCGGTGACGCCGCCGCCGAATTCGATGGAGCCCGACAGGGGCTTTGTCAGCCCGAGGAGCGTTTTCATCAGAGTGGATTTGCCGGAGCCGTTCTCGCCGACGATACAGAGATAATCGCCCGCGTTGACCTCGAAGCTCAGCCCTGAGAGGACCTCCTGCGAGCCGTAGCCGAGGGTGAGGTCGGTGCATTTGATTTGTGGCATGGTGATGGATTCCTTTCGGATTTGTATGCCTTCCCCTTGAGGTGAAGCACGTGAATCTAATTTAGTAATCTTATATTAACTTTTAAAGGAGCAGTTACAGCCCTCCCTGCGTAAGGGAGGGTGGTGCGAAGCACCGGGAGGGTCGACATGGCAGGAACGAATAGAAATCATCTGACATGATTCGATTCTGCCGGGGCGACCCCTCTGTATCTTTCCT
>JAFRBX010000048.1 GCA_017404665.1 Ruminococcus sp. | reverse complement strand
TGTAGATAGCCTGCGGTGTCGTAAACCCAAATATCTGCTGTAAATTGCCGACCGTCAATCCGGCTTGCTTTCGCAAACGCGTGATATTCTGACCGGTGGCAACCATATTGATAACAGGAAGGCGGGTCATGTCTTTCACCTCCGAAATTCAAATTTGTCTGTAATCCGCCTGTAAATGGACATAAAAATACCGCTTGTCTCACATGAGAGGCAAGCGGTTGTCATCACAGAACGCGGGATCGCGGATTATTCAGACGTGTCCAACCATTTTGTTTTACCTATCTCATATGAGCGCAAAGTATCAGAGCTGTCGTAATAACTACGCAGCATATCATGACGCTCATATTCTGATACAGTTAAAACAAAACGTAATCTGAACATTTGAATTTCCTTTCTGGGAGGATTTGCCTCTCTGCTTTCTGCCATCAATATAACATACCCATTTTCAGAAGTCAATAAACCTGTGGTATAAAATCAAGATAGTTACAATCAATTGTCTCTTTGTACAACTAATCTTTTTCTTCCATGTTTACGAAATACCTCTTTATATTTTCTCGATTTTGACCTTGAAGGAGATCATGCGAGGGGTGTCCATGCTGTCGAATTTGATAAGGTGCGCGCCCTTGTCGGTATCTGTATCGATCACGGCGCCTTCGCCAAACACAGAATGTCTTACACGCTGACCGATTGGCAACACGATCTCATTTAGGTTCTCAGGCATATATCTGACGGTCGATTCGATATATTCCTTCGCGTCGCTGATCAGGGAGTCACTTGGCGGGGCGGTATGCTCCAGTAAGATGTCGTCTATATCGAGGATAAAGCGTGAAGGGAAACGCGGTGAGCCGTCGAGGTTGCGTCCTTCCGCATCGGAGAGATATAGGCGTTTCTCGGCGCGGGTCATAGCGACGAACGCCAGTTTGCGCTCTTCTTCCATCTTCTCCAGCGTGTTTGTTTTCTTGGATGGGAAAATACCCTCATTCATCGCGCAGAGAAATACATACGGAAACTCCAGCCCTTTCGCCGCGTGAACGGTCATCAGCTTGACCTTTTCGCCCTTGACCTCGGTATCGGTGTTGGTATACAGGGCGATATGCGTGAGGTAATGCTCCAGCGTGCTTTCTTCCCCGCAGTTTCGTTCATAATCATAGACGGCTTGCTTTAACTCCGCGATATTGTCAAGGCGCTCCTGACTGCCCTCGGTACGGAGCGCTTCTTCATAGCCGCTCTTGTCGAGGATGCCCGACAGAAGCTCCGAGATCGGTCTGTCGGCGTAATTCGCTGAGAATCTTTCGATCAGTTTGATGAATTGATGCGCTTTGGTTCGCTTGAAGATCTCATCATCCGCTGTGAAACGCAGGGCTTCATACAGAGAACACCCATGCTCAGCAGCAAACTCTTCGAGGAATTTTATCCGACGCTCGCCGAGATTCCGTTTCGGGACATTGGCGATCCTGCGGAAAGAAAGATCGTCCTTGTACGCGATCATCCTGAGGTACGAAAGCGCGTTCTTGATCTCTATCCGCTCATAGAACTGCACCCCGCTGTAGATGGTGTACGGGATCTTCGCCTTTCTCAGGACGTCCTCGATCGTCCGTGTAATGTAGTGAGCGCGGTAGAGCACCGTCATGTCGCGGAAAGGAACGCCGCTGTCATTCAGCTCCAGCATTTGCGACACGATCCACTTTGCTTCGTCCTCTGATTTCGCCGCGTGATGGCACAGAACGCTTTCTCCGTCCGGCAGCATGGGGATCAGGTCTTTCTTCACCCTGTAGCGGTTCTTGTCGATCAGCGAGTTGACCGCCGCGAGGATCTGCGGGGTCGAGCGGTAATTCTGCGTCATCATGATAGTCCTGACGTTCGGAAACACCTTATCGAATTCCATCAGGTATTTGACGTCCGCGCCGCGCCATGTGTAGATCGTCTGATCGGGATCGCCGACGATGAACAGATTCTTGTGGTAACCACAGAGATTCTCCATCAGCTCATATTGCAGGAAGTCAATGTCCTGAAACTCATCGATCATGATGTATTCGAGCCGCTTCTGCCACTTGAGTTTGATCTCCGCGTTCTGCGAGAAGATGTACAGCACAAATTTGATCAGATCGTTATAATCCAGCCCAAAGCACTTTTTCTCCTGATACAGGTAGCCGTAGAAGATGATCTCCTTCGTTTCCGTCGCCTGCATATACTTGTCATGCAGGGTGTCGAGCGACATTTCGATCATGTCAAGGTAGTATTCGGGCTTTTTGAACAGCTTTTGTATTTCGATCATATCGCGTGCGTCACGGAAAGTCATGTCGCGCAGAGTCAGCCCGCGCTCGTCATAGATGATGCGAAGCATATCATCGATGTCGGAGTTGTCCAGCACCAGAAAGCTCTTCGGATACTGCACGGCGAAGTTGTCCTCCTGCAGGATGCTCACGCAGAAGCTGTGGAAGGTGCAGATGTAGCCGGTGTCGTTGTCGCCCGTAAGCAGATGGATGCGCTGACGCATTTCGTCCGCCGCCTTGTTGGTAAAAGTCACACATAGGATGTTGCCGGGAAGGATACCGACCTCGTTGACGAGGAAGGCAAAGCGGTGGGTCAATGCTCTTGTCTTGCCCGAGCCTGCGCCCGCGATCACGCGGATGAACCCCTCCGTTGAGGTGACTGCCTCCATCTGTGTTGGATTTAGATTGACAAATGTATCTTTCATGCTGGTCCTCCATGATAGTTTTTCGTACTACCATTATAAACTATCTTTGTGACAATAAACGGGACTTTTGGACGCGCGTCGTCTTTTCCTTTTTCTTTTCGTTAATATTAATCATAACAGATGCTTAGTCGTATGTCCATATGAATGATGATTTCTCGGCAATGAGATTTTTATGGACAGCAGGGAGCTTTTCTGCTATCATAATAATAATCTTAGGTCGAAAATCGGAGTTTACGGAGATATATAAATGATTGGAGATATTGTTAAAGTAACAGTTGATAGACCGCTTGGAAGTTATCATCCAAAACACAGGGATATTTATTATCCAATTAATTACGGATTTGTTGAGGGCGTCCTTGCGCCTGACGGCGAGGAACAAGATGCTTATATTCTCGGCGTAAACCATGCGATCGAAGAATTCACAGGAAAAATTATTGCAATCATTCATCGTATAAATGATATTGAGGACAAGTGGGTAGTTTGCCCGGTTGACTGTACGTTTACAAAAGAAGAAATATTTGAACAAGTGTACTTTCAAGAGCAATACTTTCAAACTGAAATAATCATATAAATGCTGATTGACATGAAAAATGGGAGTTCATTATGGCTATTACGATCAATCTGAGATACAAAGGACAAAACGGCAGCGCTCTGCGCTTTGCAGAAGAAATGCTAAAGAGCGGTACGGTCGATATGATACGGGCAGAGAAAGGCAACCTGCGGTATGAGTATTATCGTTCACTTGACGATCCCGAAACGATCCTGCTGATCGACAGCTGGGAGGATCAGGAGGCGCTCGATATCCACCACGCTTCACCGATGATGGCTACAATTGCAGAGCTACGGGAGAAGTACGACCTGCACATGACGGTCAAGCGGTATGTCAGCGCCGATGCTCCCGAATCGGAAAACAGATTTATCAGGCAGTAGGATTACAACGAATGAAATAAGAATTGATTCGAAGATACCCATTAAGCTATGAATTCAGAACAGACAGAAAGAAAAATATGTGCGGCAATCTGCCAAAGCAACGGCATTAAAGCAAAAGAGATTGCAAAACTTCTCCACATAGAACGCAATACCGTCAACCATATCCTGTACAACTCTCCGCTCATGAAGGAGCTGTGCTATCAGGATGACAAATATCGATGGCATGGAATCATCCGGCAGGAACAACCTCATAACGGCTTGTATGATTTTTCCGGCTACTATTCTCTCGTCTCAGAGTTTCTCACCCTATCAGAGGACGAGTGGATGGACAGGCTGCGTGAGGGATGCTATCGGATCGGACGAAATCTCAACGATACACGAGGGCTGCTCCATTCCTTCCGCGACTGTCGGGAGCAAATGGTGCGATTGTTTGCTGATCTGAGAGATATGATGGGCGATGATTGCCTTGATTGGGAGATCGCGTTTGAGTTTCGTTTGAAACGGGCGCGCTATGTGCGCATCTATGCAGACGTCCTTGTGGTGACGAAAAGCAAGGTGTTCTCGCTGGAATTTAAGATGAAAGACAAGGTCGATCCCGAAGAGGTCTCCCAAGCGGCGAAGTATACGCCGTACTTAGAGATCGTTTTCGGAACGGATTACGAAGTGATCCCCGCGTTAGTGCTTACCACCGTAAACGAATTGTTTGAATTTGTCCCGATCGGCAAAACTGAAGCTGTTCTCCCAGTCTGTTCGGGAGAAATGCTGTTCAATGTGTTTGACGAGTATCTGGGATTTCTGTCAAAGGGAAGGCAATATAATTAATTAGATCACCACAGGAGGAGCAGTAATGGAAATTGATGAGTATAGAAATCCCGCGTCGGACATTGTCCTGATCCAGCCGGTCGATGATCACGATCTTGCGCTGATCGAGAACGAGATTGCCGCGATCGCGGATAACAGTGATAAGGATTTCAGATTGATTGCCGTCAAGGTTGATGACTGGAACACGGATCTGTCCCCGTGGCAGGCTCCGGCTGTATTCGGTAAAGATGACTTCGGCGGTGGAGCCAAAGATGCGCTTGCTTCAATTCTCCCATTATGCGAAGATATGAACAAGACATACTTAATCGGCGGCTATTCCTTAGCCGGACTCTTTGCGCTGTGGGCAGCATATCAGACGGATGTATTCAAAGGAGTTGCAGCGGCTTCACCTTCTGTATGGTTTCCGGATTTTGAGAACTATGTCATTCAGAATCGGATACAGACAGATTCGGTCTATCTGAGCCTCGGCGACAAAGAGGAGAAAACGCGCAATCCTGTGATGGCACAGGCGGGAAACGCAATAAGATCTATCCATCACCATTTGAGTAATAGCAATATAGAATGTACACTTGAATGGAATCAAGGCAATCATTTCAAAGACGCCGATATTAGGACGGCGAAAGCATTTGCGTGGCTGTTGAACAGGCTCTAAAGCATTTCTGTATCAGAGATAATTGCTGAGGCTAGTTCAGATGTTTGGAACTAAGCGGCAAACGCTGAAAAATTCAGCTTATGTCCATAAAATGTGTGCTTTGAACGATTTTCAACTTGTAAAGACTGTTGAGGACACAGATTTGTATCGTCCGTATGATGTGCTTGCAGCTCTTCATGAAATTGAAATGGGTGCGCCTCGTGGTGCATACCAAAAGCCAAAAGAAATCAGCGCCGATTGGAAATACATCAAACTGAAGGATTATTTTGCGAATGCAGAGTTCTCTAAGAGGACGCTTACATTCAAGCAGATAGAAGAAATACTCGGTGAAGGATTGCCAAAACTGCTTATTCATATAAAGACTTCTGGATGCCAAGAAAGAACATGAATCGCATAGCAGAGGCATCGATCGGTGGAGGTTATCACATGAAAAAGCTCGATCTCTACAAAAAAAGTGCAATTCGTTCGAAACGAGGTAGGGACTTCTCAGCTTGAGATTCCAAATGCACTTATCGAGAAGAAGATACCGGATAATGCAGCTTTTGAATTGGAACAGTTTTTTAAGTACATTAAAAAAGTACGCAATATAACTGCTTATTGATTGGCCGTCCTAAAATTATAAATGAAAAGACCGCATTGACAGTCAGAAAGAATGCCAATGCGGTTTTTATGGTCCGAGTGGCGCGAATCGAACGCGCGGCCTCGACATCCCAAACGGATCTGAAAGTTTACTGTTTCTTAGGAAATGGCTTGTTTTAGCCATTTCTGTTGCACTGAGATTTTTCGATATACACTCTTTTGTCCATTGTTTCCGATGTTTCCGATTCCATTTGTGGTCATCGTTGTGGTCAAAAATATCCTCCCCTACACGGTTCAATTGAGCCTGTAGAGGAGGATTTCTATGTCTTGGATTGTAACTTAGATAGACGCCGTTGTCAAGTAATTGTTAATACCGTTTACTAAAACTAATATCTATTCGATACATATCAAAAAATGAGCTGCCAAACAAGGAATAGATAATACTGACGGTGATGGCTCTGTGACAATTCTTGATGCCACATCAATACAGCGTTATCTGTCAGAACTGCCTACAAACGATAATCTAGGGAAGGCAATATAATGCTCATCGACCGGTGGCATTAACTCATCGACCGGAGAGTTTTACTCATCGACAGGACTAAATAAGAAAGCCACTCTAAACCCATTTTTGAGGGAATAGAGTGGCTTTTGTGCTGTGATTATAGTATTGATTTATGCCGGTATAAGTGCCGGAATGTTCAGAAATGGCTTGAATAAGGCAAAAAAACGATACCGTCGATTGTATCAACGGTATCGTCTTAAGTTGGCAAAAAACTCACTAAATGATACAATGCAACATTCGAGCAAAAATGCAACATTTTAAGTATTTTGCAACATCCGCTTGTTTTTGCGACATTTACAATTTTTTGCAACAATCAAACGATTGCCCTAGGCGTAATTGAGTAGTGATGAGGAATAGGAGCAGTGATATTAACTGTATCAGATTTGGTAAAACTAGATGGCGACCGGAATCTCGGAGAAATTATTATATAAATATGTTCACAAAATGTTCACGTAAGAATTAGCACTCTCCTCTTGACAGTGCTAAAAAACGATGCTATAATCATAATCGAACAGAGGAATGAAGATCGAATAGATGACCTCCATCCCCTTGCTCAGGTAACAAACAAAAAAATTGCAGTATCAAAGGAGGCATGACTTATGTTACCGAGTATTTTTGGAGAGAGTTTGTTTGATGACTGGATGGGCTTCCCGTTCAGAGGCTTTGAATCCGATGTGGATCGCAAGCTGTATGGCAAACATGCGGCTCATGTGATGAAGACCGATTTGAAGGAACACGATGAAGGCTATGAGCTAAAGGTGGACCTGCCGGGCTTCAAAAAGGATCAGATCGATTTGCAGTTGCAGAATGGCTACCTGACGATTACCGCTTCCAAGGGCCTCGAAGAAGAAGGCAAGGATAAGAAGGGCAAGATCGTTCATCAGGAACGCTACGAAGGCTCCATGACCAGAAGCTTCTATATCGGCGAGAATGTCAAGGAAGAAGATGTCCACGCCAAGTTTGAGGATGGCGTCCTGACGCTTGACTTCCCGAAGGAGAAGCCGGTAGCGCTTCCGGAACGCAAGACCATTCAGATCCAAGGCTAATCATTACTACTCCAGCGTCCTGCCAACCGCGGGGCGCTTTCTATTTCAATGGAGATGTTTGAAATGAAAGAGAATTTGATTCTTGTTATGAGGTTGCTTCTTATACTCAGAGAGGTGAAAGATTTTTCCATAACCCCAATGTTAAGTTAATAGACAAATATGAGTTTAGCTTCTATAAACAACCGCAAACAACTTAAAAGGCAAAGGCATCGGCGAGAGTCGATGCCTTCGTCGTACATAGACAAGTCCTTGCTTTTCTGTTATCATAAACGCAGATAAATTGTAATATGTCGATTAGATTTACTGGAAACAATTTACTGAAAAAGTTTTCACTGAACGATAGAGCGACATCTCTAATATCTCTAATATTTGTCTTGCAAATTGCAACACAATGTAGTACAATACTGTTGAGAGGTGGTTTTACTATGATTAAAGATTCAACGGTCAGTGCAAGAGTGCAATCAGATATCAAATATGAAGCAGAAGAGATTTTACAGAAGCTCGGTATACCTGTATCTGTTGTGATCAATTCCTTATACCGTCAGATTATTTTTAAACACGGGGTTCCGTTTTCACTTACAGTTCCTGTCAGCTTGCCTACTTTGGATTCAATGACAAAGGCTGAATTTGATACTCAAATGGAGCATAGCTATGAGCAGTCGAAAAGAGGAGAGGGTCTCAGCGCGGCAGAGTTTTTTGATGAACTTGAAGGGACTATTCAATAATGACAGAATATGATGTGATTATCACTCCGGATGCGGGAGCGGATTTGTACCGGCTGAAAGAGTATATTGCAAACACTCTCAACGAACCTCAAGCCGCGCTGAAATATATAAAATCACTCAGAAGCAGGATTGAGCAACTTCGCACATTTCCAAATGCCACCGCTCCCGTCACTGAGGAGCCTTGGCGATCAAAAGGGATTCGACGCATCCTTCACAAAAACTTTTATGTTTATTATAAGACAGCGAATGAAGAAAACCGCGTATATGTATTAAAGGTTATCTACAGCCGCCGTGATCAACTTAATGCATTGTCTGAATATGAGGATGATACCAAATAATTGATGAACATTACAACTCACTAAAATCAAGACACACAGAGAGCCTCCAATAAGGAAGCTCTCTGTTTTTTGGTGGGCAGGGCTGGACTTGAACCAGCAAGACCCTGACGGGCAACGGAGTTACAGTCCGCGACGCTGCCAATTACGTGCTACCTACCCATATTTGGCGACCCCTGCGGGAGTTGAACCCACGATCCCAGATTGAAAATCTGATGTCTTAACCGTTTGACCAAGGGGCCATATGGTAGCTCCTGCGGGAATTGAACCCACGTCTCCGGATTGAGAATCCGACGTCGTAACCGTTTGACTAAGGAGCCATGTGGCGGAGCGAGTGAGACTTGAACTCACACACCGGAGAACCGGCTACTCAAGGATTAGCAATCCTCTATCTTACCAATTAGGCTTATCGCTCCATTTATGGCGGAACGGGTGAGATTCGAACTCACACACCGGAAACCCGGCTACTCGGAGATTTCCAATTTTCTAACTTCTTCTATATCCTCTTGGGTATATGAAAAGGGAATCTTCCCCTGTGCAACTGTCTCTTCTAGGAACAGAACACACGCATCCTCCACTGTTAACCCATGCTTCATAAGGATAGATTTTGCCTGTTCGTATATGTCAGTTGGAACTTTAACAGTTATTGTCGTCATGCTCATTTTCATCTTCTCCTATCTGATCTCTGAAGATCCTAACATAGTCTACAGCAACTTCAGGATAAAGCCGATAAATGTATCTGCAGAATTGCCTATACAGGATCTGGAAACGCTCATCATAACAAAAATCAAGCATCCCGTCCAAAATGTGCTCGGCTTGCTTTTGAGTAGGCGTACCCTTTATGGCGTTGCTTACCATTTCGGAATAATCAGAATAAGCACGGTCGTAGATCTCATTTGCAGCTTTCACCAGATGAGAGGTATCCTTGTATAACGATTCTTTCTTATCCACAATTGCCTCCTCATAATCAGTCAAAAGAGATTCTTCTATCGCGAGCGTTTAGGAACGCTTCGTAATTCTCCGTTTCATACGGCCTGCAGTAAACAGCAAATTCAATCAGATCAAAGCACTTTGCGTATTCATCGGCCGCGGTAAATAGCGCTTCAGAGACTATATTGGGATCATTACAAAACGCACCGCAGCCGAATGCACCGAGCACAAGCTGATCGACGCCTTTCGACGCCGCGATCGCCATGATATGCTTTGCCCTTTTTACATGGAGAGCAAACAGGGCTTCCGGCTCGATTTGTACAGCCTTTCCGGATTCAGGATTATACTGGTTGTTGACAACCTTCCGAAGATTAGGCGCAGCGCAACTGATCACATCAACCTTGAACTATTCCTTCTCAGGCATGATTACAGGGAAAGAACCATCGGATTTGAACACAACGATGTCAGGCGAGTAGATACAAGCATCATTGTGCAAAGCATTATGTTCGGCACGGTTCATTAAGTAGTATTGATTCCACATATCCTTTTGAGTTAAGGTGGGATAAAGAGTAGAACAGCGGCATAAGCATTCTTCCTGCGCACTGCTGCCGTTAACTACACCTCCACCGGGATTTGTAGCAGAAGCAAAATTCAATACAGCAATCTTCTTATCGGGATATGCTGTATGAAGCCTTTTCACTGCTTCAAAAGTGGAATGGCGGATAACGGTAATATCACCTTTAGTCTGATGCTTTATCTCATACTGAGGATATTTTTCCGGAGCATAGTACTTGGTTTGAAGACTACTGCGCCGGGTAGCCTCATTCAGATAAGGTGTGTTTTTGATCCTGATCATTGTGTCTTCAAAGATCGCTTTCAGACGGTCTCTTCTATTCATTGCCATGTAGTTCACCTCTGTTTTCCTCACGAGTTTCAATGATTTCCGGTGCGGGATTAGCTTCAAGCAGCTCCTCGAGGGTACGGGGAGCATAGTTCATGTAATCCATCATACATCCGACATTGATCACTCTGCATGGGATACCCTCATCCCACTCTTCCTTTTGCCACTTCTCGACGAGCTTCCATTCTCTTGAGTTGTGGACATGACCGTAGAGCATTCTTGAGGCGCGAGAAAAAACACAAGACGAGTTCGACCAGATCATACAGGATTGGAAAGTCAGAAAAGGGTTGACAGAATAATAAATCAAAAAAGAAAACCGCATTGGTTGCCAAAAAAGGCTTACCAATGCGGTTTTTATGGTCGGAGTGGCGAGACTCGAACTCGCGGCTTCGACATCCCAAATGTCGCGCCCTACCATCTGGGCTACACCCCGAAATATTTAGTTTATTGTACCATTTGTGGTCGTCGTTGTGGTCAAACGCCCTTTTTACTGATTATCCTAAACTGAAAAAACTCAGTGTTTAAGCCAATAATTGAGGCTTTAGCAGTTAAAAAAGCCCGATAAGTCATCCTGCTCCCAAATGTCGCGCCCTACCAACTGGGCTACACCCGGATATTCAATTTATTGTTCACTTTGCACAAGTAATTAAAATATTTTTTGTGCATAAGTATTTGTGGTCATCGTTGTGGTCAGGAGGTTATTAGCCGATACTATACAGAGAAAAACCTCACTGTTTAAGCCAATATTTGGGGATAATCAAATCAAAAAGTGATTTTTATACCCTGCTCCCAAAGCAGGCGCGCTGCCAACTGCGCTACACCCCGATATGCTGTTTTATACGCGTTTGAGATTGCGGTTTTGGCGATTCCCGGCAAAAACCATGTCCGGTGATTGCTGCTTTTCCGTGTTTTTCTCACAGACAATTGCTCGCGGAACGAGTTTCATTATACCCGAAGAAAAAATTTTTGTCAACCGTCAAAAACCGCCGCTTTGGCTATTGTTTTTTGTCGCAAAAAGGGATATAATACATGTTGCAAAGGCGGCTGTAACGCCGCAACAACATCGTTTTGCGCATGATAAATGGGGAGGGGAGGTATCCTATGCGTTCACGCATGATCAGGATTATTGCCGCGTTGACGCTGACGGCGGCCGTTGTATTCGGTCTGACCTTGCATGTATCGGCGCTGGATGATACCTACCGTTTTGACGATTTGGAGATGTCGATCAAATTCCCCAAAAGCTTTCATGTGATCACCGTCAATTCTCAGTCTGATGATGAGGTGTTTCAAGAGGTCGAGTTAGATTACGATGAGACGATTACCGCTTTTAAGGCTGCTGATATCTATCTGCGTGCCTATGAGCCCGATATGGCTTATCAGATCAGTATGACGGTGACGAAGAACGACAATTCCGTTTCTGTCAACAATTATGCCGATCTGACCTCTGCGGAGCGCAAATCGATCATCGAAACAATTCTCGGCGACGATAGCGTCAGCACGGCGACCGAGGTCAAGCATAACGGCAATATTTTTATCGATTTACAGCGGCAGACAGCAGCAGACGGCAAGACAGTCTATATCAATCAGTCCAATACGATCGTGAACGGTATGCAGATCGACCTTACCCTGCAAAAGCCGGATGAAGAGATAACTCCCGAAGAGGCAAAGGCGCTGACAAATGCGGCAAACTCTCTGAGCTTTGACCATGTGCGCCGCAACACCGGTCCCGTTTTTGACTGGTGGAGGCTCCTGCTGTGGGTAGTGATTCTGGCTGCGCTGGCGATCGCGATATCTTTCATCTATCGCCAGTACAACAAGGCGAATAAGCGCAAGCTCGAGGAGCGGCGCCTTATGCGCAGGTTTTCTTCAGTGATGGAAGAAGAGGCGCCCGCTCATGCCGAAGAGCTTCGACCGATGACCTTTGACGAGTCGCTGGGCTATAAGGACGACGAAGAGTTCACCGTGCGCGCGGAAGCCGACGAGATGGCAGACTCCGATATCAAGGTCAAGGATCGGGATCCCAGCAAGGGCATTGCGTTCTTTGAGGATGAGGGCTCGGGGATCGACGACGGCTCCGACTATTTTGACACCTACTTTGAGGAGCCGACTGAGAAGCGCGCGTGGTATCAGCGGTTCGGAAGCGCGATTGCCACTTGGCTGAAGATGGCGGCAAAGCATACGGGCTACTTCTTCAAAAATCTTTTCTCAAAGCTATTCAAACGCAGAAAAAAGTAAGCACTTAACCGCACACGCGAGGGATGCACCCTTCATGTGCGGTATTTTATTTGATGATTATTATCGGTTTATACAGAAATCCGATTGTTTTTTTAAGATATTCTAGACAAGTGTACGGATTTGTAGTATGATAATTTGAGAGTTTCTGGATGGAGGGAATACATGAAATTTCCTATCGGGATCGCGGCGAATGTCGCCGCGGTAATCCTCGGAGGACTGATCGGCTCCGTGATCGGAAGGTATCTGCCGAAGCGTGTGACAGAGATGCTGTATATGTCGTTCGGCTTCTGCGCGCTGTGTATCGGCGTGGCGTCGGTGGTCAAGCTGCACAGCCTGACGGTGGTGATCCTGTCGGTGCTGTTCGGAGGGGTGATCGGCGAGCTGTGCCGGATCGACAGCGGCGTTCAAAGACTGATCCGCTTCATCATGGGCAGGATCGGTCAAAAACAGGATGCTTCGCAGGAGCGCATGGAGCTGCTGTGTCTGGCAATGGCGATCATTGCTTTTTCCGGCACGGGAATTTTCGGCGCGCTGAGTGAGGGCCTTGACGCCGACCACAGCATATTGCTGGCGAAATCGGTGCTGGATCTGTTTACGATCATGGTCATCGCAACGCAGACAGGCTGGTTTGTGACAACTTTTTCGATACCGCAGCTCATCGTCTTCACGCTCTGCTTTTTCACAGCGAGCTGGATCGCGCCGGTGCTGACACAGGAAGCGATCGGCAACTTCAAGGCGGTCGGCGGCGTGCTGACTTTTATGGTCGGCTACAATATGCTGGCGGGACAGACCGGACTCAAGAAAATCCGGGTGCTCAACGCGGTGCCTGCACTGGTGCTGTCTGTCGTCTTTTCATGGGCGGCGGGGCTGCTGCCTTTTACGATCTGATTTGCGAAAAAAGATTGCAGTTCTGTTTAATAATCAGGAAACGAATCGTGTTTTGATCGGATATTGGAGGAATTATGAAAAACTATTGCTATCATTGTATGAATGAGCTCCCCGACGGCGGCGTCTGTCCTGACTGCGGGGCGGATCACGCTGCGGAGGAGGTCGTTTACCGGCTTCGACCCGGCACGATCCTGCACAACAAATTTCTGGTAGGCGACTGCATCGGCGAGGGCGGCTTCGGCATCACCTATATCGGTCGCGATCTGACGCTCGACATGAAGGTCGCGATCAAGGAGTATTATCCCAACGGCTACGTTAACCGCAACAACACTTACAGTCAGGATGTGACCGCCTCCACCGAAAGCCGCAGGGACGTGTTCGATAAGGGTAAGCTGAGCTTTCTGGAGGAAGCGCGCAGAATTGCCAAGTTCGCCGGAGAGCCCGGCATCGTCGGCGTGCGCGAGTATTTTGAAGAGAACGGTACCGCCTATATCATCATGGATTATTTGGAGGGCGTCAATCTGGCGGCGTATATCAAGCATTACGGTACCTTTGCCCCGGAGCAGATTTTTCGGCTGATGCTTCCCATCGTTTATTCGCTGCAGCGCATCCATGAAGCGGGCATCATCCATCGCGATATCTCGCCCGATAATATCATGTTCATGAGCAGCGGCAGCTTCAAGCTGATGGATTTCGGCTCCGCCCGCTATTTTACCAACGAGAACAGAGAGATGTCGGTCATGCTCAAGCAGGGCTACGCGCCCGAGGAGCAGTACCGCAAAAACGGCAGTCAGGGTCCATGGACGGACGTCTACGGCTTGTGCGCGACGATGTACCGGTGCATCACCGGACAGATCCCCGCCGACGCGCTTGACCGTCTGCACAGCGATGTGCTGATACCGCCGTCGCAGTTGGGCGTCGATATCCCGGAGCAGCTCGAAAACATTCTGATGTACGGTCTTGCCGTGTTCAAGGAGAATCGCTGTCAGGATATGGTCGAGCTCGCCTCTCTGATCGAACAGGCGCTGTCCCGGCAGCCGGTAACCATCCGTCAGGCGCAGGACGAATATGCCGATGTACGGCGTGCTCAGGAGGCTGATGTCTATTATAAGACGCGTACACATTCGGGCGTGACCGCACAGCCGCCGTATCAGAGCGGCGTACAGCAGAATCAGTACGCACAGAACAATTATCCGCAGAACTACCATCAGCAGTATTATCAGCAGCAAAGCTATGAACCGCAGACTGCGTCAAAGCAGGGACCGAACAAGAAGGTCATTGCCGCTGTCGTCATCGCCTCCGCAGTCGTGATTATCTCGACGATCGCGATATTGGTATATTTGCTCGCGATCCGCGGCGCCGCACCTCAGAATAACATTATTCCTGCCGCGACGACTGTCTCTGCGACCGAAAGCGGCGAGATCGCGCCGACCGCGGCGCTGACAGTCAAGGTCCCCGCCTGTGAGAACAAAAGCCTTGATTACGCGCAGACCGCACTGGAAGGTCAGAATCTTGTCGTCAAGACCGAGTACGCGTACAGCAGCAGCGTGGATGAAGACTGTGTCATCAGCCAGAGCGTTGCCGCCGATACTGAGGTTGCCGAGGGTACCGCGGTGACCCTGACCGTGTCCAAGGGTCCCGAATCCAGTCCCTATGATTATGATCAAAAGCTCACCGTCACCGCGGGCAGCGGCTCCTCCTACGGTACCGCAACGCTGTACGAGTGGAAGGACGGCGATTGGTCAAAGGTCACGTCCTACAGCTGCTCCTTAGCCAGAAACGGCATCGGCGCCGCGAGCGAGGGCTCCAGCACCACGCCGATCGGCACCCACAAGCTGGGCGTCATCCTCACGTCGCAGGATATCGATACCAACATGGACGTCTACAAGGTTACCTCCCAGACGGGAGTGGTGTCGGATATCAACTCCTCCTATTACAATCAGATCATGGAGTCCTATCAGGCGCCCAGCACCAATAAGTTCGACCTGCTCAGCAACGAATTTTCCTATGCCGCGATCTTTATCGAGTTCAACGGAAACGGCTTCTCGTCTGACGGCGTCGTCAGAGGCGGCGGCTCGGCGATCTGTGTGCGCGGCAAGAGCGGCTCGCTGTCCCCGACCTACGGCGATGTGGATATCTCGTCGAGCGATATGAAGGATCTGATCTCCCGGCTGGATGCCGACAAGCATCCGGTCATCGAATTGACGGTGGATTGATCGATGAAAAAGAAATACATGGTGATCATCCTGTCGCTGACAAGCACGGCGGTCGTCCTGCTTGCGGCGGCGGTGATCCTGATACTGAATACGCCGCAGGCGCCTTTGACCGCAGCCTCTGAGACTTCTGTTCTGAGCGAAACCGCAGCCGTGATTACCGAAGCACGGGCAGACACACAGGCGCCCGTGACCGAGGCTCCTACCGAAGCGCCGACAGAGCCTCCGACCGAAGCTCCCCCGGCGGCTCCCGGCGATATGACCGACATATTGGCGCAAAACGGCAATTCGCTCGACGATCTGTCTTCACTCGGCTGCAGTCAGCTTGTTACCGTTTCCTCCTACGGCAGCAGCGCCGCTATCCGCTATTATGAGCTGGAAGATAACAACACGTGGACAGAGGACGAAAGCCTGCGCTGTTCGGGCTATGTCGGCAGGAACGGTGTGACCGCGGATATGCATGAGGGCGGCTACGCGTCTCCTATGGGACTGTATCATATCGGCGACGCCTTTTATATCTACAGTCAGCCCGATACGGGACTGTCCTCTTTTCAGGTCACCGCCGATACCTACTGGGTCGACGATCCCGACTCCGCTTATTACAATCAGCGCGTCGAGGGCACGGCGAACAAGGATTGGAGCTCCGCCGAGCACATGATCGATATCCCGCAGTATGAGTACGGCTTTGTGATTGATTACAACACCGAGGCGGTCTACAACGCCGGCTCCGCGATCTTCTTCCATATCTCTTACGGCGGTACGGCGGGGTGTGTCGGTACGGACAGAGATCATGTGTTAAGCTACTTAAGCAAGCTGGACGCTTCCCGAAACCCATACATTATAATAGTATAAAACGAAATGCATCGTAACGGCACTGCTTCAATGCGGTGTGTTCACTGATATGACACTATTTTTCAGAAAAGGATGGATGATGATGAATAAACGTGTTTCTTTTGCGATGATGTTATTGCTGGTATTTGTGATCGGCACGCTCGCGGCATGCTCCGGCAGCGCCCCCTCCGAGATCAGGATGAGTGAAACCTCACTCAGTCTGACGGCGGGCTCCTCAGCGAGCCTGAGCGTCACCGATGCCGCCGGCAACGCGGTGTCGCCCCTGACGTGGACGTCCGCCGATGATAATATCGTCTCGGTAGACGGCGGTACCGTCAAGGCAAAGGCAGCGGGCTCCACGGTGATCCAAGCGGCTGCCGAAAGCGGCAAGACCTGCACCTGTAATGTGACCGTGACTGAAAAGGAAATCACCAAGCTAGCGCTCGACCACTCGACCGCGAGTGTTGAAAGCGGCAAAACGATCCAGCTTTCCGCGACCTTCACGCCCACCGACGCGACTGATACCAACCTGACATGGTCGTCCTCCGATGATTCTGTGGCGGTCGTCAACAGCGAGGGCTATGTTACCGGCGTCAAGGAAGGCGTCGCAAATATCGTCTGCACGGCGAAGAGCGGCGTGGAAGCGTCCTGTACCGTTACCGTCAAGGGCTCTTCCTCTTCGAGTTCGAGCCAAAGCAGCAGTAACAGCAGCAATAACAGCAGCAATAACAACAATAATGTGGTGAACAACACACCGAAGCCGGCAAATAACGCTCCTTACGGACACTTCGCTCCGTCGTATGTTTACAGCGCGTCCGATTTCGTATTCCCCGATTCCTCCTCGCGCCAGCTCACCCGCAGCGAGATCACCTCCGTGCTGTACAGCATGACGGGTTCTCCGATCTCCGGCAGCTTTGCACAGGATGCAATCAACGAGATCTACGCCCGCAACGGTTATTGCTTCCGCGATGAAAAAATCCGCAACTATTATGAGGCGCAGCCGTGGTACTATGCCGACGAGAGCTTTACCACGTCCGACTTCAACTCCATCGAGAGCTACAATATCAATTTGCTGCTCGAATATACTTGATGCAAAGGTGCATAAAACAACGACGGGATACCGGTTTGGTACCCCGTCGTTTCTATTTAATGGTCATTTTAATGGTCATTGCGAAGCCCCTAACCGGGGTTTGCGGCAATCTCAACCATTTATATTGCAGAAAAATCAGCCCTTCTGCGGTCGGATTTCGCCGCATCGGTATAGATACAGCAGCTGCCGCAGATCCTCCATATCCGCTTGCAGCTTCGCACCGTCGTCGGTATCGGCGACCATTGCTCGCTGACTGCGGGTTTCTACGATCTCTGACTCTGAGACGATATCGTAGTTTTCCTTCAGCGCTTCCTCCACGCTGCGGAACGGTCGGTGTGTTTTCAGCCGCAGACCGTGTGAATTATCAATCAGGGTATAGCCCGCAATGCCGGTGGTATCATGATATTTTTCACAGAAACCGCCGTCGATCACCAGCAGCTTGCCGCCGGCGCGGATCGGCAGCTCGCCCTTGACGGTTCGCACAGGCGTATGGCCGTTGATGATGTGCGACGCAGCAGGATCGAGTCCGAACTCTTCCAGTATCCTGTCACAGGTGAACGTCTCGTGATAATAGCGATAATAGGGGTTCTTTTCTTCGTGCCATGCGCGCTGATCGTCGGTAAAGGCGCGCTCAAAGGTCTTGAGCCTCCTGCCGCACAGGGGAGAGAGCGGAGAGCACCACAGATACCACATGAAGTCCAGCCCCAGCAGATTCTTTTCCGGTTCAAAGAATACCAGCCGCGCCACCTCGTCTGCCGTATCAAAAAAGTTTTTGCCGCTGAGCTGTTCTCCGAAGAGATACACAGTCTCAAAGCTGCCGCTCTCGTTCATCGGCACACAGCCGTGATACAGTAAGTTGCCGTTGCAGCGCAGGTACATCCCGCCGTGCTCAAACAGGAAGGAAACATGGGCTTGCAGCCGTGCGCTTCCGAGAAAGGCGGCGCGCAGCTGAGCTGTGACGGTTTTTTCGCCCTGTGTCAGCTGATACGGATCCTCCGCGTTCAGGGTGGGGAAGAAGGTGTCGTTGAGCGCGTACCGCTGCCCTTCGCTGAGGAAGGTTCCGTCTTTCTGATCGATCGTATGCAGAATCAGGCGGTCGTTCATGTTGTAATCCGGGTTGCGCAGGATCAGCTGTCCCTCCAGCTTGAACTGAATCACGGTGATCGCCTTGAGCGCCGCGTCCATCGGCGGCAGATCGGGATAGAGCTGCTCGGCAAACAGCGTCAGCTTTCTCAGGCTGATGCCGTAGCCGCTTTCCAGGGTCGCCATCGTACGGTATTTGATGCAGTTGCGCACGACGTTCGCGATGCAGGCGTCCGAGCCGCACGCAGCGCCCATCCACAGAATATCGTGGTTGCCCCATTCGACGTCAACGCCGGGATGCTGCATCAGCAGCTCAATGATTTTGTCAGCGGAGCCGCCGCGGTCAAAGATGTCTCCCACGATGTGCAGGCGATCCACAGCCAGCCGCTTGATCAGCTCGGCGAGCGCGATCACAAAGCCGTCGGCGTCGATGCATAGTATTGTTTCGAGGATCTTGTTGTGGTAGCGTACCTGGTTATCGTCCTCGTCGGGCTGGGCGTGCATCAGCTCGTCGATGATGTAGGCAAAGTCGGCGGGCATCGCTTTGCGCACCTTGGAGCGCGTATATTTGGAGGAGAGGTCGCGCGCCAGCTCCAGCATTTGCTCCAGCGTGATGCGGTACCAATCATGATTGACAGCGTTTTCTTTGTTCAGAAGGCTCAGCTTTTCCTTGGGATAGTAGATCAGGGTGCACAGCTCGCTCTGTTCCTTATCGCTCAGCCGTCCGCGGAACACACGCTCCGCCTTTTCCCGGATGACGCCGGAGCAGTTGTTGAGGATATGACAGAAGGCTTCGTACTCACCGTGGATATCGCTCATGAAATGCTCGGTGCCCTTGGGCAGGTTCAGGATCGCGCTCAGGTTGATGATCTCGCGTTCCAAAGCGCTCACGGTCGGATATTTTTCCGCGAGCAGCCGCATGTATTTTCTGTTGTCGTCGGACATCACTGCACCTCCCGGTCGTTTTTTCTATTGTAACAGAGCACGCAGGGAAAGTAAATCGAAAACGTGATAATTTTCCGATATTTCCGCAAGAATTTATGGACAAAGAGTCCGCTTTGTAGTATCATTGAGAAGAAATATGATGACGGAGAGAACAGGATGAAGATTTATCACGGTTCGCCCGCGGATATGAGCGGACGAAATGAGCGAGAAATACGTACATACCGGTTTCTGGATGAACTGGGCGTTGAATTTGACCGTACCGACCATCCCGACGAGCCCGCTACGACGATGGAGGTATGCGCCGAGATTGACGCGGTGCTGAACGTCAGAATCTGCAAGAATCTGTTCCTCTGCAACCGCCAGAAAACGAAGTACTATCTGCTGGTCATGCCGGGCGATAAGCCTTTCAAAACCAAGGAGCTCTCCGGTCAGATGGGCATCAGCCGCCTGTCCTTTGCCGATGAAAAGGCGATGGGGGAGCTGCTCGATCTGCGCCCCGGCAGCGTGTCGGTGCTCGGGCTGATGAACGATCACGATCACGCGGTTCAGCTCGTCATCGACGAGGATGTGCTGGGGGAGGAATACTTCGGCTGTCATCCGTGTGAGAATACCTCCTCTATCCGCTTTAAAACAGCCGACCTGACCGAAAAGATATTGCCGGCTTTGCACAGAGAGCCTGTGCTCGTGCATCTGGTGGGTGCTGAGTGAAGTAACTGTAAAGGAAGAAACCAGATGAAATCAACCATCGTTATAGGACACAAAAATCCCGATACCGATT
Source organism: Ruminococcus sp. (assembly GCA_017404665.1). GTDB lineage: Bacteria > Bacillota > Clostridia > Oscillospirales > Acutalibacteraceae > Ruminococcoides. The sequence continues at coordinate 4,898 of JAFRBX010000048.1, read as the reverse complement.
CGATCTGTTCCGCGATCTGCTATGCGTATCTCAAGCACCGTATGACCGGCGAGGAATACGTCCCCTGCCGCGCGGGCGAGATCAACGGCGAGACAAAGTATGTGCTGGACAAATTCTGCGTGCCGGTTCCTCAACTGCTCGAATCGCTGGAGCCGACCGTTGCCGACGTTCCGTTCCGGCGTATCGGCGGCATCGACGCGCCGCTCTCGCTGAAAAGAGCGTGGGAGCATATGCGTGACCAGAATATCCAGACCGTCCCCATCCTGTCTAAGCGCGGCAAGATCAAGGGCATCCTGACGCTCGGCGATCAGGCGCGGTTCTATATGGAGGATCAGGACGCGTCAGCCCTTTCCAAGGCGAAAACACCCTTCAGTAATATTGCCGATACACTGCGGGGTGAAATCGTCGTCGGCGATCCCGACGGAAAATTCACCAAGGGCAAGGTCGTGGTCGCCGCGGCGAATCCCGAACTGATGGAGGAGCATATCAGCGAAGGCGACATGGTGATCCTTGCCGACCGCAGCGAGGCGATGCTCTGCGCCATCGAGCTCAAGGCAAGCTGTCTGATCGTCTGTCTTGACGCAAAGGTCTCGCCGTCTATCATGAAGATCGCCGAGGAAGCCGGCTGTACGATCATCACCTCTCCCTTGGATACCTATACCGCTGCGAAGCTGATCACCCAGAGCGTTCCCGTCGGTCATCTGATGTGCAAAAACGATATCATCACCTTCTCGCTGGAGGATTCGGTCGCGGACGTCAAGGCGGCTGTTTCCAAGCTGCGCATCCGTTATTTCCCCGTGCTCGATCCTGACGGTCACTACGTCGGTATGATCTCTCAGCGCAACCTGCTGGACGTCGACCGCAGAAAGGTGATCTTAGTCGACCACAACGAAAAGGGTCAGGCGGTAGACGGCATCCGCTCCGCTGAGGTGATCGAGGTCATCGACCATCACCGCATTGACTCTGTGGAGACCAACAGCCCGATTTATTTCCGCAACCAGCCGCTTGGCTGTACCGCGACCATCATTTCGCTGATGTACCGCGAGAACAGGATCGAGATCGAGCCGACCATCGCGGGGCTGCTGTGCTCGGCTATCCTCTCGGATACCCTGCGGTTCCGTTCACCGACCTGTACGCCGATCGATGAGAACACGGCGCGGGAGCTGGCAGCTGTCGCGGGCATCGATATTGAAGAGCACGCCCGGGCGATGTTCCACGCGGGCTCCCAGCTCGGCAACAAGACGCCCGATGAAATCTTCCACATCGACTGCAAGGCGTTCAAGGCGGATCAGCACAAGATCACCATTTCGCAGGTAACCGGCGTCAGCCGCCGCGACCTCAAGCGCGTCAAAGAAAAGATGCTGCCTTACATGGACACCCTCCTGCCCAACTCCGGCATGGATATGCTGTTCTTGATGCTGACCAACATTATCGATCAAAGTACCGAGCTGCTCTTTGTGGGACAGGGAGCCAAGGCGGTTGTCGAATCCGCCTTTTCCGAGGAAGCCGCAGATAATGGCAGCGTCGTTCTGCCGGGTGTTGTCAGCCGCAAGAAACAGGTGCTCGGACCCCTGATGACGGCTTTGGAGCAGATGAGTTGACGCTGTTCCAAAAACGATTTGACATCATCACTTTGAAGTGCTAAAATAATGAAGTATGAAATAAACGGAGGTATATGTATGAGTATCAAAATCGGAATCTTAGGCTACGGCAATCTCGGCAGAGGCGTTGAGGCTGCCGTTAAGATGAACCCCGACACGGAGCTTGTCGCTGTCTACACCCGCCGTGACCCCGACAGCCTGACCATCAACACGCCCGGCGTGCCCGTGCGCTCTGTTACAGAGCTGGAAAAGGGTGTTGAGCCGATCGATGTGCTGGTGATCTGCGGCGGTTCTGCGACCGACCTGCCTGAAATGACCCCGCGATTCGCCGCGCTGTACAACGTGATCGACAGCTTCGACACCCACGCGCGCATCCCCGAGCATTTCGCCAACGTCGACGCCGCCGCCAAGAAGGCGGGCAAGATCGGCATCATTTCCGCCGGCTGGGATCCGGGCATGTTCTCGCTCAACCGCGTGTACGCGGACGCGATCCTGCCCTGCGGTCAGGCGTATACCTTCTGGGGCAAGGGCGTCAGTCAGGGTCACTCCGACGCGGTTCGCCGCATCGAGGGTGTTCGTGACGCGCGCCAGTACACCATCCCCGTAGAAGCGGCGCTCGATCAGGTGCGTTCCGGCTCCAATCCCGAGCTGACCACCCGCCAGAAGCATACCCGCGAGTGCTTTGTCGTTGCCGAGGACGGCGCCGACAAGGCGGCGATCGAGAACGCGATCAAGACCATGCCCAACTACTTTGACGAGTACGACACTACCGTACATTTCATCACCGCGGAGGAAATGAAGCGCGACCACAGCGGTTTGCCCCACGGCGGCTCCGTGATCCACAGCGGTACCACTTCCGAGGGCACCAAGCATGTCATCGAATACAGCTTAAAGCTCGATTCCAACCCGGAATTCACCGGCTCCGTGCTTCTCGCCTGCGCCAGAGCGGCTTGCCGCATGAACGCTGAGGGCGTTACCGGCTGTAAGACCGTGTTCGATATTGCTCCGGCTTATCTCTCCGCCCATTCCGGAGAAGAGCTCCGCGCCCATTTCTTATAATAATGTCATTGCGAAGCTCCGGTACGGAGCTGTGGCAATCTCAACTATATTCATTCAAAACGATTCGGCACAGAGGTTCATCCTTTGTGCCGATTTTTGGTGCCTGTCGGCATACAGATACCATATATAGTATCACTTTAGTGCGCTGAAAGAATTATGTAAAAAATCACAGAAATGTTACAACTTTTTATTGATTTTTCTCATAATTGTGATAAAATGATATTGTCAGTTATAATGACTTTTAGTGAAAGGTAACGATTTAGAAATTGTTGGGAAATTTGGCAGGACACGGCAGACAAAACGTTTTGCCAAATCTTCCGCGATCAAAGATCACGCCTTTTATTAAGGGCCATCAAAACGATCTGATAAAAATTTTAGAAAAGGAGAAGAAAGAATGGCAAAGAAACTTATTGCGCTGATCCTCTCGGTCATGATGATCATGTCTTTGGTCGTTCCCGCCTATGCGGCTGAAACCCCCGCTGCGGTGACCGGCGAAGACGTCGGGATTGTAGCGGTCGGCGTGATCAACTACCTCACTGATGAACTCGGCACTTCCGAATGGAACGTTCGTTATTGGGGTGGCGCCTCAGAAGGCGATGCGCTCTTGAACCGCGACGGCGCGGAGATTGAGTACAAGCGTGTCGGCGCCGATTACTGGGGCAATGAGCAGCAGACCTTTATCATGTTTACCGCGGCGATCCCCGCGGATGCGACAGGATTTAAGGTCCACAACGGCGACAGATGGTTCGGCGACGACGGCGTAGCCGGCCAGAAGGCTTATGTCTTCAATTACAGCGGCGACAAAGCGCTGTATGAAGATGTAGTCGAGCCGACCGAGGCACCCGAGGAGCTGACCGAAGCTCCCGCAGAGCCCACCGATGCTCCTGTAGAGGAGACTGACGCTCCCGTCGTTGAAGAAGGCGCTTACTATGTAGTAGGCAGCTTCACCGATTGGGCAGTCAACGAAGCCTATGTAATGGCTAAGAACGACGCGGCTGAAACCGACGAGTACGCGATCAGCGGACTCGAGCTGAAGGCTGACGATCAGTTCAAGGTCGTATACGCAGCCGGCGAGAGCCAGACATGGTATCCGGACGGCTACGACAACAACTATGTTGTCGCGGCGGACGGCACCTATGACGTCTACTTCCGTCCGAACAAGGACGGCGGCGAGGATTGGCACTATGGCATGATCTATGCCGCTGCTGAGACTCCCGCAGAGCCTACCGACGCTCCTGCAGAGCCCACTGATGCTCCCGCAGAGCCGACCGAGGCTCCCGTAACATTCCCCAACCACTTCAATGTTGATTTCACAGCGGTTACCGATGCTCCCGGCAGTACATGGTACGCGTGGACATGGGAAGACGGCAAAGACGGCGTATGGAGACCGGTTGAGAAATTCGGTTATGTCGCAGCTTATGAGAATGTCCTCTTTGCGAACTTCGCATCCGACGCTGAAATCAAGTGGGATAACGCACTTGCCCAGACAGCTGATTTCACAGTTATCAACGACGGACATCTCTCGATCCTGAGCGAGAAAGATGACCAAGGTCACTATAAGGGCACTTGGGCTGAAGAGCCTACGAACGCTCCCGACGAGCCGACCGACGTCCCTGTCGAGCCGACTGACGCTCCCGTTGAGACCGAGCCTGTTACTTGGGAGAAGGGCTACTACCTGACCGGCAACAAGGCTAACTGGGGTCTTGACGCAAGCTTCAAGATGACCGACGCAGGCGACGGTCTGTACACCTATGGTCCGATCACTCTGACCACGACCGATATGGTCAAGGCGATCGACGTTAACAAGAAGGGTACCGGCATTGGTAACTGGTATCCGGACGGCATGGACAATAACCAGGGCGTTACCGAAGACGGCGAGTACATGGTTTACTTCCGTCCGGCAGGCGACGGCACCGCGGAAGACGGCTACACCTACATCCCGTATGAGGGTGACGAGTCCGGCTTAGAGGCGCACGGCTGCAAGCGCGGCGGTTATATGTTCAAGTTCGAGAAGGTCGGCGAAACTCCGACTACCTCTCCCGACGAGCCCACCGAAGCACCCGTAGAAGGCGCTTACTATGTAGTAGGCAGCTTCACCGATTGGGCTGTCAATGAAGCTTATGTAATGGCTAAGAACGACGCGGCTGAAACAGACGAGTACGCGATCAGCGGACTCGAGCTGAAGGCTGACGATCAGTTCAAGGTCGTATACGCAGCCGGCGAGAGCCAGACATGGTA
>JAFRBX010000047.1 GCA_017404665.1 Ruminococcus sp. | reverse complement strand
GGGAGCCTGAACCCTCAGTCGCTTCGCGACAGCTCCCTTAGGAAAGGGAGCCTGAACCCTCAGTCACTCCGTGACAGCTCCCTTAGGAAAGGGAGCCTGAACCCTCAGTCACTCCGTGACAGCTCCCTTAGGAAAGGGAGCCTCACTCTCCTTTTGTCAAATGCCCGTTGGGTCTGACCCCCCGCGGGACAACGCCCTGCCGCGGCGCACGCGCTTCGCACGCGCTGACGCAGCAGCATTTGAATATTTGCGATCTATTTGAATCTGTATATTGATTACAGAATCGATGCCGATATAGAGCCTTCCCCTTGAGGCAATGTCGTCAACTTAAGTTGAGAATGCTCATACAGCCCTCACAGCGTTTGCGGAGGGCGCCCATAAGGGCGGAGGGTCGACATGGTAGAAACGAATCAATATCATCTATGTCTTTCGTTTCAGCCGGGGCGACCCCTCAGTCACTTCGTGACAGCTCCCCTTACGCAGGGGAGCCTGAAGTCCAAAAGGGCATAGTGACCCTAATCATCCACTTTCAGATATTAGCATTATAGCAAAATCACGAAAAATAGTCAATGAATTATAACGATTATTTGTCCCGATAGCTGTTTTTTGTCAATTCGGTATAGAATACGCGGAAAATTTTTGTATGATTGCACAAAATTTAGGATGTGTCATTGTGATACCTTACAATTTTCAAGTTCGCATTGTCTATATATTGTGGCTGTAAACGCTAAGCACAACAAAATAGCCTCCCCTGTGCATGGGAAGGCGAATCATCAAAGCAAAGCTTTCCATTCTCGGCGATTGTAGAGGATGCGCATGACATGAACCTCGTTTTGATTATCAAGCACCTTATAAAAAACCGCATAATTTTTTACATATGTCACTCGATATCCCATTGATACATACGGCTCATCAGTCAATGCGTGTGCCCTCTTCGGAAAAGACTCCAATGAGTTAATTTCCTTTAAAATTTCAGAAGTCATCTTTTTTGCTAATACCGGTTCATGAAAGTTGTTGGAGATATAATCTACGATATCGATCAAATCCAAACGAGCGGCTTCTTCTATTATAATACTATAGCTTATCAAAACCAAACTCCTTTTCTATCTCTGCAAACACTTCTTTCGCCGGTCGACCCGGAGTAACCTTTGACAGCTTTTCCGCTTCATCCAGCAACCGATACAACTCAGCCTTGGGCCCGGTCAGGCGCTCATAATCGTCATTAGACAGCACAACCAGATCACCGGCGCCGTTCTTCGTGATATAAACAGGCTGGTTAGTCCTGTGACAGAACTCGGATATCTCGTTGTAATGGTTGCGCAGGTCGGAACTGGGTCTGATCATTGCCATAAAATCACCTCATCATTAATATATGTATATATTATCAATATTATATCAAAATGTCAATATAATATTGATATATCAAAGCAAAAAATCAGGCTCCCCGCAGGGAGCCTGTGTGACATTATCAGTCTGATGTGTAAGGTAAAAGAGCGAGCTGACGCGCACGCTTGATCGCGGTTGTCAGAGCACGCTGATGAGCGGCGCAGGTACCTGTCACACGACGGGGCAGGATCTTGGCGCGCTCAGACATATAGCGGCGCAGACGAGCGATATCCTTATAGTCGATATACTCGACCTTATCTACGCAGAAGCCGCATACCTTACGGCGGCGTCTGTTACCCATAGGTCTATCAGCCATGGTGGGTTCTCCTTTCATTATATAGGGATGTGTAGGGACGACCATCGGTCGTCCGCGGACGAGCAATGCTCGTCCCTACGAAAAATCAGAACGGTAAATCGTCGTCCGTGGGCATCGCTTGGAAATCGTCGGGCGAGCCTGCGGAATAAACCGGGGGCTGCTGCACAGAAGGCTCGGGAGCCGCCTGAGAGCCGCCGTACACGTTCGCGCGGGGAGTCTGTGAATAGCCGCCGCCGTAGGTGCCGGAGGTATCACGGCGCTCACCGGTGAAGCTGACGTTGTCCGCTACGACCTCGATCGCGGTGCGGTTCTGACCGTCCTTCGTCTGATACTGACGGGACTGGAGCTGACCGTCAATCGCGATGAGCGAGCCCTTGGAAAAATTACGGCATACGAACTCAGCCGAACTGCGCCACGCGACGATATCGAAGAAATCAGCCTGGCGCTCGGCGCCCGCCTTGACATAGCTGCGGTCAACGGCGATGCGGAAAGAGGTCACGGAAATGCCGGTGTTGGTTGTCTTTAACTCGGGGTCGGCAACTAAGCGCCCCATCAATACGACTCTGTTGATCATAAATAATCCTTTCGTTCCGGCTTAAAAAGCCGCAGTCATTCTTTATTCGTCTGTTTTTGATTACTCAGCCGCTTCTTCTGCGGGAGCTTCCGGCGACGCGTCGACGGCGGGAGCCTCTTCAGCAGCGGGAGCAGCCTCTTCAGCGGGAGCCTCAGCCTTGGGCTCTTCCTTAGCGACAGGAATCTCAGCGCCCTCGGGCTTGCGGATGATCAATGAGCGGATAACGCCGTCTGTGATCTTGTAGATACGATCGAGCTCTGCGGGGAACTCAGCTTCAGATTCGAAGTTCATCAGCACATAGTAACCCTCAGATTCTTTGTTGATGAGATAAGCCAGCTTGCGCTTGCCCCATTCGTCAACACTCTGCAGAGTAGCGTGCTTCTCGATGAGAGCCTTGAACTTCTCGATGAGAGCATGGATGCCGTCCTCGCCCTGCTTCATTGAAAATACCATTACGGTCTCGTAATTAGCCTTCAATGCCATGTTTACACCTCCTTATGGACTTTGGCGCTATACAAATCTATATAGCGCAAGGTTAAAATAGTCGTTATGGGCATAGTTGCACACATAACACGAGTTATTATAGTAGTTTTTTTCCGATTTGTCAAGGGGCACGTGTGCCTTTTTCTATTTGTAACCGCAGCGCTTTTTCCTTTTATAAGTGAATTATAACGTCCGACGCTTGACATATCGGAAGGATATGCTATAATATAAATGAACAAGGAGCTATCCGATAGACGGTCAGCCCGAAATAGTTATTTAAGAAATAACCGTGTCCGTGCTAAAGGGCGGTTATTTCTTTATGGTTAAGATAATGCACATCAGCACTACTAAGGTAATGATGACAGCATACTCCATAAGTATCACCCTCTATCTGAGATTCCCGAAAGGGTTTCTATATCAACAGAGGGTCACAGTCCCTCTGTTACGACCGAAGTCAGAAGAGGGCTAACCACCTACCGTTTATGAATAGCTCCGAGAGGACAAAACGTCCTGCTTACATTATACATTTATCAATGGTTTTGTCAATACATTTGTTCGAAAAGGCTCTGCTGCTAGCGGAGCCTATGTTTTTGCGCTGAACCCCAGTCCCGATATCGCCGTAGCGGTGGTCGTGATGATGAAGGAATGTTCATCCTCCCCCAGCACGGCGCTTTTGACGCGATAAGCGTCGTGTGGTCTGACAGCGCAGAGGATCACACCGCGCGGCGTATGGCTGTAACCCCCCTGAGCGGAAAGGACGGTCACTCCCCTATTGATCTTTGTTGTTAATACAGCGGTGACATCCTCGGGCACTGACGTGATGATGATCATCAGCTTGCCGTTATCGCGGGAAAATCCGAATACCACCGCGTCGATCAGCTTCGATGACGTAAAGATGGCGATCACGGCATAGAGCGCGTTCTCGATATTGCCGTAGACGATCGCCGACAGCGCCACCACGACCGCGTCGGTCGTCAGCACGATACTGCCAATGCTGATATAAGGGAATCTGCGGTTCAGGTTGCGGGCGATGATATCCGTGCCGCCGGTGCTGCCGCCGCGCAGAAAGATCAGTCCGAGACCCGCTCCCGAGAGGATGCCGCCGAAGACAGAGGCGATAATGAGGTCGCCGTGATAGGAAACATCCCATATCGCCAATATATCGATCAGCAGTGATACGGCGCCTGTGGCGATGATCGTACGAAAGATGAAGCGTCTGCCGCTCTCGAACGCTCCCCAGATGAACAAAGGGATATTCAGCATCAGCGCCGTCGCGCCGATCGGGGTGAAGAAAAGGTGGTTCAGCATGGTGGCAAGTCCGGTTGCACCGCCCGGCGCGATATTGTTGGGCGCGGTAAAAAAATCGACCGACAGCGCATAGATACACGCGCCGAGGATCATCACAAAGTAATCCCGCACGCAGTTCCATACTCTGCCGGTTTGTTTCATTATTCACACACCCATACGTTTATATATGGTTTATTATGAGCGTGAACAATTCATTTATGCGTTCCTGCCTGCCTTTGAGATAAAGCCAGCCGAACAGCGCCTCCATGCCGGTCGCGGCGTGATAGTCGGACAGCGTAGAGTGCTTGGACGCGGAATTGACCTTCGCGTTGCGGCCGCGCTTGTATACTTCGAGCTCCTCCTCACTGAGCTGCTCCGTGATCTGCTTCATGAAAGCCGCTTGACTTTTGCAGTTGACCAGCTCCACCTTCCTGCGGTTCAGCTCGCCGACATGCGCAGAGCTGTGGGTCACAAGGTACTCACGCACCAGCAGATCATATACGCCGTCGCCGATAAAGGCGAGGTTCAGGGTTGGAACGGATTGCAGCGTTTTATCATCCATCATCATCACTCGATAAACTCAAATTCAAGGTCGTAGATGGAAACGGTGTCGCCCTCTTGACAGCCCGCCTCGCGGAGCTTGTCGATCACGCCTGATTTCTGCAGCAGGCGCTCAAAATAGCTAAGTCCGTCGTAGTCGTCGAAGTTGACGCCGCGTAGGATACGCAGCAGCCACTTGCCCTCGACCATGTAGACGCCGTCCTCGACGGTGATCGTCACGTCGCCGAACTGCTCTTCCTCCAAGTCGGGCATCGGCTCGGGCTCATACACCTTGATCGGCGGCAGCTTAGAAAGCTCCTCAACGATCTGCTTCAACAGCGGATCGACATCGTATCGGATCGCCGCCATGATCGGAAAGAATTTGTAACCCTGATTCTCGACCCACGCTTTGAAATCGGCGATCTGCTCGTCGGTCGCGAGATCGCATTTGTTGCCGACAACCAGCATCGGACGCGCCGCAAGCTCGGGATTGAACTTCTCCAATTCCTCGTTGATGACGCGGAAAACCTCCTTCGGATCACGCGCCTCACTGCCCGACACATCAACGATATGCACCAACAGACGGCAGCGCTCCACATGGCGCAGGAACTGGTGACCCAGCCCCGTACCGTCGGCGGCGCCTTCGATCAGACCGGGGATATCCGCCATCACGAACGACACGCCGTCGCCCATCGACACCACGCCGAGGGTAGGCGTGATCGTGGTGAAATGATAATTGGCGATCTGCGGTTTTGCCTGCGATACAACGGAGATCAGGGTAGATTTGCCGACGTTCGGATAGCCTACCAGACCTACGTCTGCGAGCAGCTTGAGCTCCAGCGTGACCTCGAATTCTTCTCCGGGCATACCGGGCTTTGCGAAGCGCGGCGCCTGGCGCGTCGGGGTCGCGAAATGCTTGTTGCCCCAGCCGCCTTTGCCGCCTTTCGCGACGACGACAGGGTCTTTGCCGGAAAGGTCAGCCATGATCCTGCCGGTATTCGCGTCGCGCACCAGCGTGCCGACCGGCACCTTGACGATCAGATCGTCGGCGGCTTTGCCGTACTTTCTGCCGCCGGAGCCGTTCGCGCCCTTCTTCGCTTCGAACTTGCGCTTGAAGCGGAAATCGGCAAGGGTAGAGAGATTGGAGTCCGCGACAAAGATGACGTCTCCGCCCTTTCCCCCGTCGCCGCCGTCGGGACCGCCGGACGCGACATATTTTTCGCGGTGGAAGGCGACAGCGCCGTCGCCGCCGTCACCGGCTTTTATCAAAATTTTCGCTTTATCTACAAACATAGGGTACCTCTTATTAGATAACAGATAACAGAGAATAGAGAACAGTTTATGGCGGGCTCTGCCCGCACCCGATTATATAATTGACCGAGCAAAGCGAGAATCATTCACTGTTATCTGATATCTGTTAATTGTTATCTGAAAAAAGGGGCGGTTAACTTAACCGCCCCAAAAGTCAATTACTGCTCAACAGGATAAACGCTCGCGCGCTTTCTGTCTTTGCCCATACGCTCGAAGCGTACAACGCCGTCTACCTTAGCGAAGAGAGAATCATCAGAACCGCGACCGACGTTGTTGCCGGGGTGGATGTGAGTACCTCTCTGCTTAACGAGAATGTTGCCGGCTAAAACGAACTGACCGTCAGCGCGCTTGACGCCGAGACGCTTAGACTCGCTGTCACGACCGTTCTTAGTTGAACCCATACCTTTTTTATGAGCGAACAGCTGCAGATTTATTTTCAGCATTACCTTACACCTCCGAATATGTGATTGTTAGATACTTTGGATATTGCTCCGCAAGGGAGCTCAGATGAAGCTTCAAGCCGTCAAATATCACACGGCATTGCCCAGCTTCTGTTTCAGTCTTCACTTTCAGGTACATATCGCCGTCGCTGACCTGTAGCTCAGGCTCCAAGCCTATCACATCAGTCACGGTATTCGCCGTCATATACGCCGCGCTGGATACCGCCGCGCATAAGATCTCGGGACCCTCGGGATTCATGTCTGAGTGTCCGGTGATGTGAAAGCCGCAGATCGGCTCAGTACCGAAAAATTCGACCTTGATCATCAGGCGTTGATCGCCTTGATTTCAACCTTAGTGTAAGGCTGACGGTGACCCATCTTTCTCTTTTCACCCTTCTTGGGCTTGTAGGTGGATACATAGATCTTCTTCGCCTTATCGGTCTTGATGACCTCAGCGGAGACCTTTGCGCCGTCAACATAAGGTGTGCCGGCTTTGATACCGTCGCCGGTCGATACAGCAACTACGTCAAACTCTACGGTGGAGCCATCCTCGGCATCGAGCTTCTCGATGTAGATGACGTCGCCCTCGCTGACCTTGTACTGCTTACCGCCGGTCTCGATTACTGCGAACATTTAATCATTCCTTTTACTTAGACTCGCTACTCTCGGGTGTCAAGCGCAGGGCGCACTGAACTTAGGACCCGCAGTATGCGGCTTATATACTATAGCATAACAGATTTTGGATGTCAAGAACTTTTTCTGCGCTTCACGACGATCGGCAAAATACTGTAAATTCCCAAAGTAAATTCCACAGTGGAATTTGGAAGTGGAATTTAGTGTGGGAAAGGAAATGCGGTAGAATTTAGTCTGGGAAAAGGAGGTCCCGGACAATGATACATAGCGAAAAGAAAAACAAACATATGGGATT
>JAFRBX010000046.1 GCA_017404665.1 Ruminococcus sp. | reverse complement strand
GCGTGCGTGCGTGCGTGCGTATAGCATTATCGCTCTTGCTGCCATTCCTGTCAAGCCCTTTCTCATATAGATACTCTATTATATTATAACATACAGAGTGTACCAAAACCGTGACAAACTTTCTTTTTTAGAATTATAATTTTCACAAACTTTAAAAATTTTTTTGTTTATTTTTAACAAAATTAAGAAAGGCGGCTTTTGCAGCCGCCTTCCGTGTCCGATTTTTCTCTTTTACTCTATCCATCCGTATTCTTCGACAATCATCTGAGGACTGCCGACGCATTGGAGCAACTTCATATTCACACAGGTTTTGCCGTATTTCTTGGCGATTATGTCCTCTAACCCAATGCTGTTGAAGCACTCGCGCATATCGCTTAACAGCTTGCGCAGGTATGCCTGCTTTTCCGTGCCGCCGCCCCACAGCACCGCGATAATCTCGTTGTTTGAGCAGTAGGCTCCCTTTTTATAGACAAGATAAGCGAACAGCTCCATTGTAGATTGACGCTTGAACTCAAACGGTTCATCGTTCGCAAAAACCGCAAAGGGACTGCACTGCACCCGTAGTATCGGCTGCCTCTCGCTGATCGGATAGCGCAGCTCTTTCAGTTCGCGCTCGATATCCTTTTCCGTTACCGGCTTTGCGAGAAAGCCGCTGGGACGCACGCCGTATGCCTCAAAGCTGTATTCGGGGTGTCCGGTAACAAAGATCACATTGATACTGTCGTATTCCCGCCTGATCTTATCGGCAAGCTGAATCCCGTTGCTCCCGGGCATTTCGATATCGAGAAAAACGATCTGCACATCATCACTCAGCATTGTCAGCGCTTCGCTCGCGCTGTTCGCCGCGAGGTGCGTACCGTCGGGGTCGATCTTGTTCAGCATATAGGTCATTAAGTCTGTTGCCGCCTTTTGATCGTCTATGGATAAGGTTAGCATACTTTTCCTCCTGTTACATCAGGCAAAGTGATCCTCGCCGTTGTGCCGCGCTCGTTTTTCAGCACTTCCAACTCACCGCCTACGATTGATTTCAGTCTTGCGCGAACGTTGTCTATGCCGATCCCGCGTCGCTTTGACTGCTGCGGGGTGATATTGCTGCTGCCCGAACCGTCGTCCGTTATCTCTATGATGATTTTGCCCTGTTCTCTGCGCGAGCTGATCGACACGACGCCGCCCTTGTCATAGGTGCCTACACCGTGCCGCACGGCGTTCTCAACCAGCGGCTGAACCGACAGCGGCGGCAGCATAAAGTCGTCGCACTCGATGTTATAATCCACCCGCAGGCGGTCGCCGAAATTCTGCTGCTCTAATTCGAGGTAGGCTTCGGTATTCTCCATCTCCTGCTCAAAGGAGATCATCTTATTTGTGCTGCCCAGCGCTTCAAAGTGAGAGCGCAGATAGAGCGAAAAGTTGGTAAGGCTTTCGTAAACTTCGGGATATTCGCGGCACTGCGAGCGCAGCGCCATCAGCGAATTGCTGATAAAATGCGGCTGGATCTGCGCGAGGAGCATTTCATTGTTTGCCTGCTCTACTGTGAGCTTGCTTTCCAAAAGCTCGTTTTGCACACGGTTCAGCTCACGCTCCCTGTGAACGGCTGCCGCGGTGCGGTGATTTTCATAGAATACATAGATGATCAGCGCCGATACGGAAACGGCGATATTATTGAAGCTGATTCCCGAATAGGAATAGTTCGCTATAAACGCGATGATCGGCAGAACCGAGGACGTCAGGAGCACCTTGAAAATAAAGCTGTCCATCTTTTTGCGATAGATAATCAGTACCGCAAAAATGAAAAGGAATACCGCTATCGTGGTAAAATACCAGACCGGATATAGCGCGGCTCTGTGGTAGTTGTTCTGTTCATCAATATAAAACAGCCAATGTGTGAACGGCGTGACAGCCAGAAGCACCAGAGCGGGAATGTGCAGAAGCTGCATGATAAACGCGACCTTTTTCAGCACTGCCCTTCCGTTGCTTTCCGCCACATATTTTTTGATGACCTGCAGGAACAGCAGCGTTTGAAACGCGCCTACGGCAAAATAGCCGATGTCCAAAGCGTAATTCAGCACTACATATAAATCGCCCGGGACGCCCATAATCAGACCGATAGCAATATCAAAGGCGTTGTATAAGAATACCGCAATAAAGAAAAGAAGTATCTCGCGCGTAAACGGCGTTTTATAGTCGTCTGAATGAAAAGAAATCTTGCTCTGCCTGACGCTTAACGCAAGCGAAAGTATCATTATCAGCAGAAATATGCTGTTCCAGATCTCTATAATTACTTGTATAAACGTCGGCGCGCTGATTCGCTGTATGAATTCACCCATATTGTTCGTCCTTCCGCTGGTTGCCTTTGTCCCATATTCAAGTATAGCATATTTTCGGGGAAATTCAATATCATACTTAGTTTCTGCTGCGGTCGCCTGTCCGAAGGCTGCAACTGTTTTTCAAAATACTTGGTAGGGTGACCGTTTCTCCATCTGTGCAATCGGTATAATTTGAGAAAAAAAGAATGTGCGAATTGCACCTTTGCAAATGTCAATCAATCTGTTACAATAATCATACAGGCGACATGATTCGACACTCGCAGAAAGGAGAACGAATATGAGAAGATTGATAGCCGGCTTAACCGCGTTGTTCCTTTTATTATCGATCATTTTGATCTCAACAGTCATCACGTCGGCAGCGGTCCGGCGCAAAGGCGACGTTGACCTCGACGGAGAAGTGACCATCCTTGACGCGACCGTGATCCAGCGCGTATTAGTGGAAATGATCGAGGACACTGACGGTCATATTCTCCGCTACGGCGACATCGATGGCGGCGGTCTGTCTATCATGGACGTTACATTTATTCAAAGATACCTTGCTCAGATGAACGACGGATGCTGTGGATCTCATGTCCGTGCTGCGTCAGCCGTGCCGCAAAGACGGTATTTCGTTCCGCTTCTATCACGGCAGACGGATTCAATATCTTTACTTCAATGTTCCTGATGGTGTTTTTCCTCCTTCAATATCGCTGTTAATATGAACAGATAATTGAGCGCGTCCGTGATCTTCTCAGCCCATACCGCCATATCGTAACGGTCTGTACCGACAAAGCTCATATCGTACAGAGATACGATGTGCTTTGAAAGCATCCCCAGCAGAGCGTTCGCCTGTGAGGTATGCTGCAAACTCGCGGCAGTCTTGAACGATGAAAAGCGATCCGCTTCATCGGGCGAATATTCCTTGCCCTTCTGCAAAAGCACTTTGCGACAGCACTGTACCTGTTCTTCAAAGACAGCTTCTAATTCTTTCGTTGTAATAAAATAAGCCTCCTAATAAAAAACACAGCCAGCATCTTCAACTGACTGTGTTAAGGTATGATTTGTTTTGTCCTAAATAAACATCGCCATATATAACGGTAACGTTATCTTTTTTTCGATAACGCCTACGTTACCTGAAATCAACTTGTAGGCGAAGGGCGGCTCGTATTCTGCAATATAGTTATTGAGAGATATCGTCGCGCCGTTTTTTGATTTGACCTCGATCGGAATAACCTGACCGTCATCCGCATATAAGAACTCGATTTCCTGCGTATTGCGATCGTTCTTATAATAATTCAGATCAAAGCCGCGTTTGATCAGCATATCAAATACAAGATTCTCATATATTCCGCCCTTTGCAGGTCCCCGTAATGTGTCCTTCATCAGCTGAACCTGCGTATCGTATCCGTAGAGCGAGGTGAGAAGTCCGATATCGGTGACATAAACCTTGAACTGCTCCGGCTTCTCATATGCGATCAGCGGAAACATGGGAGTGGAAACGTTCACGCACATTTTGATCATTCCCGCGTCGACTAACCAGTTCAGACAGTTTTCATACCGACGAGCCGAACCGTCTTTGCTGACGACCTTGTACTGGAATTTTGTATATTCCTTTGCAAGCTGTCTCGGGATAGAGTTATAGCAATCGCTTATTTTCTGCCGAACGCTCGGAGTAGCATAATGCTTGATATCCTCACGGTAGCTCTCCATGATCTTTTTCTGCGTCGCATACGCGTCCTGATAGTTGTTGGTTTTCAAGAACACATTGAGCACTTCGGGCATTCCACCAACGACCATGTATTCTCTCAACAAGCGGATAAACTGCGTATGCAGCATTTCAGGAACCTTAGTCTTGTTGTCATAGTATTCCTTTAAGGCAGAAACAGCCTGATCGTTTTTTCCGGTCGCCCATAAGAACTCTTCAAAATCCAAAGAGAACATTTCCATCGTTCTTTCATATCCGACCGGAATGGAAGCCATTTCTTTATAGTGCAAGCCCAAAAGAGAACCGGACGCGATCACGTCATACCTGTCGTCGATCGCAAGAAACTTCAACGCGGTTCTGGCGTTAGGACAATCTTGGATCTCGTCAAGGAAGATAAGCGTATCATGCTCTATGAATCGTACATGATCCAAATAGAGAGATATCCTCTTATAGATTTCATCCGCCTCTAACGAACCGTCAAAGATCTCCTTGTGCTCAGGATTCTTGTAGAAGTTGATGTATATATAGCTGTTGTAGTTTTCTTTTCCGAAATGCTCGATTATAAAGGTTTTGCCGACCTGACGGGCTCCTTTTACCAACAAGCACTCTTTGCTTTTGGTCTCTTTCCAGTCTAAAAGCCTGTCATATATCTTGCGTTTCAACATATCAAAGCACCTGCCTTTCAATACTATTATAGGCAGATGAAATGCGGTTGTCAATCAAAAATGCAGATAATTTGACGAATGAAATATAGAAAAATGCAACTTTTTTGACGATTTGCGGTTTTTGATATGCAGATTATCTGACAAAGCCTTTTTTATGTAATCACGCTGACGGCAGATTGAGCCATTCACACATGATCGGAACGCTCGGCTCGTCCTTCTTCGGAATCAGACGGAAGGCGCACTCACTGTAAACGGTGCGGTTGTCAAAAATCTCGATCCCGTAGCTCTTGAAAAAGCGGTATTCGAGATTGGCCATGATACATTTGAGTTTCTGCAGCGCCTCCCGCTGATAGCAGGTCATCAGCGATATTTCGACGCTGTGCTGCAAGGCTTCAAGCGCCTTATATAACTGAACCTCTGTACGGTAAGGGCGGTCATGGCAGTTTTCGAGACGAAAGGCAAAAACTGCCGGTCTGCTCTCAATGACTGCAATATCCGGGTGATAGTATCCGAAGCAGTCAAGGTTGGCGGTGTTCAGCGCATAAAGCATTTCCTTGACCTCGTTCTCCGGCATATCGTAAAAGCGGAGCAGAGAGCGGTACAGATGAATATAGCCGGTTAACGGCATAATGTGTTTGATCAAAAAATGAACCTCCTAAAGTGTGGGCGCGGAGACTACCCCCATAGTCTCCGCGTCCGCGATCTATATAAACCTTATCTTGCTATTTCCTTACGGCGTCACTCGTCGCCGTCGGTATCATCCTCGGGCAGATATTCGGGACTGCCGTAGTGCTCACCGTCACTGTAGTCCTCGCCGTAGCCCTCGGATTCTTCCTCATCGTCGAATGAAGTTCCCTGCTTCTTCGGCTTGATGATCTTCATGTAAATACCGATACCGGCAACAAGCACGAACGCCGCGCCGATAACAATATACATCATCATGTTATTATCTCCGCCCTTCTCAGCGTTTCCGCTCGGATTCACTTCATCAGCGGTTGATGAAGATTTACCCGAGCATTTGCTTATATCGGTTTTGCACACCGGGCAATCCTCGTTCACATGACCGTCTGTGCATTTATCAGAACAGGTACAGGACTGAGAGGAAGGAATCGAGCTGATTGTGATCCTATCGTTCTCAGCCGCGAGTGCCATCAAATCGGATTCTGTCACAGCATTGAGAAAGTAAACGTTTTCGGAGCCTCGCGCTCCATCCACGACCAGATAGAAGACGTTGCCCGCCGGCGTAGTGATCGTGTAGAACTCTTTGTCGTCGCTATCGCTCTGATAATAGTTGAGTACCGAAGCCTGCCCGTTGGGTGTTAAGGCGTTCGGTGATAACGTCGGAGCCGGAACAGTCGGTGCGGCTGTCGGCGCAAGCGCAGGAGTTGTCGTTTCTGTCACAGGTGCAGCCGGCGCCGCCGGTGCGATCGTCGCGTCTACGGGCTCGGCAAATACTGTCAGCGAGAATGTAAAGACCGCCATCAACATGAACAGCGCCGTCAAAGCGGCGATACGCTTAATCCTCATGGTCATCCTCCGTTCCTTTTTCATTTCGTTTCTGTAAAAACACCGCAAGTTCGGCCGGCGTCAAATGATTGTCGCGGCAAAAAGCAATAAGCTCGCTGTTTTCGAGATCCGTCTTTTGCTTCTTATACTCGCGGAGCTTATCTTGCAGCTCGGCAATTTTGGTTTCTGTTTTCTCAATATCTCTATTGAGCTTTTCAATTTTTGGATTCAAATAATACCTCCGATATATAGATTTACGGCAGTCTGCCGAAATGTAAAAAGTGCTCCTGCCAATAGCTTGTATTGATACTTGTATAGGATATGGGATCGCCGCAGTGGATCATCATGCCGTCACCGACATAGATCCCGACATGACTTGCGCCCACAACGTCATAGGTTCGCTCAAAGAAGATCAGATCGCCGGGCTTTGCCTCAGAAGGAGCTATTTTCGTACAGAAATCTTCCAAACCTAAAACGCCCTGTCGTCCGACGTCCCAACCGCTGTGATTGATGACCCACGATACATAGCCGGAACAATCAAACGAGGTTTCAGGTGAAGAACCACCCCATACATAGGGATAGCCGAGATACTTTTCCGCTTCTGTCAGGATCGCTCTGAACCTTGCGTCGGATAACGCGGACGGCGGTACGCTGTAATGCGTATAATTGCTGCTTGATCCGGTCGGCAAATGCCGCTCGGTCTCGTCGCCGGTCTCCGCAAAGAACAGCGGATTGAGATAGTTGCCGTCAACCAGCACTTCCAGATGAAGGTGCGGTCCGGTAGAATTGCCTGTACTTCCGACCTTCGCGATAACGTCTCCGGCGCTGACCGTATCACCGACCGACACAAGTATCTGTGAACAATGACCGTACTTTGTAACAAGGTTCTTACCCTCGGGCGTTTCACCGGACAGTTCAACGCATAATCCGTAGCCGCCGTTCTCACCGGCAATCGTAACGGTTCCGTCGTGTCCGGCTCGTATCTCCGTACCCTGAGACATCCCGATGTCAACACCGGTATGATAATTCTTATCCCCACTGATCGGGTGAACACGGTACCCGTAATAGCTTGTGACATACGGTATCCAGTTGGTATCTCCGAATACATTACTGACATACTGACGACAGCCCTTTGTTGTCATCAACAGCTCACAAATCTCCTTTTGCTCGGCGTTCATGCGAGAGACGACGACTCTTTCAAGAGGCGTCGTTGTCAGCTTGACATTGAGGATCTTATATTCATACTCGACCTCAGTTGCCGATTGTCGATGCGTCGTAGGATCGGTGCGCGATTCAGTCCGCGTTTTGCGCTGCACTTCTTCTGTGACAGATAAATGATACTGACTGTTGAACAGCCCGCGCATAGCGGTCTCTGCGGTAGCGCTGTCAAACTCACCGTACACAGCGGTCAGATAGCCCATCAGGACATAGGGATCATGCTCTATCGCGTCGATCTGATAGTGATATTCGTCATACCCGGGATGGGTGTTTTCAATATCGTCGATCTCCATTTGCAGATCAGTCTCCCACTCGGTATAAGTCAACTCCGCCTGAGATATGGTATAGTCGTCCGCTTGATACGACGCCGCGGATACAATACCGCCGGTTCCTGCTCCGATACTGGCGCAGGAAGAAAACGCCGAAGCGATAAAGATAATCAGAAAAAGAAGCAATCCGATCACAAGACAGGCTATCGGGTGATTCTTGATTGCCTGCACGACCTTCTTTGCAATCTTCCCCGTTGTGACAGCGGTGTCCTTAGCACGTTTGCCTTTCTTATATGCGTCACGTGCCGCTTTCGCGTACTTACGTTTCAGGCGCTTCTTGTAGGCGAGCTTCGCAAGACCTTTCTTTTTCAGAGCAGGATTATCCGCTAACGCCTTTTGATACGCCGCCTTTGCCTGCGCGTTGATAGTTTTGCCCTGCAACCGTTTCACCTTGTTATATGGCGCCAGCTTTCGGGCGCGGTTAGCGTAACGGAGACCGGCTTCGCCGGCAAGCTCGGCGCGGTGTGCCGCCTGAATACCGACGTTCTCCTGTTCGTTGCGGTAGATCTGATTATGGATCATACCGCCTGCCATACCTGCCGCAACTTTGACCGGCTTTAGCGCCGCCGGTCCGTTGAGAGCGGCCGATTGATCCTTGATCTCCTTTTCAAACCGCAACCGCTGTTTGGATTTGCCGGTAGCAGGATCGGCAGATACATCGACACGAAGTCTGCGTCGGGAAGGCAGCTTGCGTTCCGCTTTGTGTGTACGCTTTTCAAAACGCTCCGCCCGCGCCTGCGCTCTTTCGAGCTTTCGGTTGACCGCGTCCTGATGGGACAAATCATCGTCGGCAAAATTCAGCTTAGATGTACGGGTATTGTTTTCCTCCGCCCGCGCCGCCTCTCTGAACCGTTGATGATAACGGTTTTTATCACTCTGAACGTGATGTCTCGGCTGAGCGTCATCCTGACGGGCAGCCTCACCGCGGCTCTCCTGAGATACCGTATGCCTTGCGCTCGTCTGCGAAAAGTCGTGTGTATCTCTCGCGTTATCCGTGCTTGATGATGTACTGTCAACGGACGTCTCGCTGCTGTGATCGCCGAAACCTTTGTCAACGATCGTTTGATGTCGTCGCGTTGATCCTTCCGATGATCGCGACGCCGCTGACAGGCGATCCACCGTCGGATTGCTGATCGGTTTATCTGATGTCCGTTCCCTCGGCTGCGCCCGTATATCTTCTCTTTCTCTCGGCATATTCTTCACCCCCTACGCTTCTTATGCAGCTTCATCCTTGACCTCATCCGGGCGCGTGGTCATGATCTGGTACAACGTTGTATCCTTCGGGAAGTGATCGACAAACGGAATGATGACGTTGCCGAAGAACAAGAGGCCTTCACCCGGACCGGATTGTGTGACGTGAGAAAGCTGGTGCTGAGAGATACCGAGCTGCTTTGCGAGGATAGTTCGGTCGCTCTGCGCTTGATTGAGCATGTAGATAAAATCGGAGTTCTCAAAGATGTTCTCGATCTCACGCGACGCAAGCAGATCCTTGACGTTTTGCGTCAGGCCCGACGGAATACCGCCCCACTTACGAAAGCGTTTCCAGATCTCAACCGAAAAAGCGCCGGTCTGTCCTTTGAGCAGCAGATGGAACTCGTCGATATAGAACCATGTCGTCTTATGTTTTGCTCTGTTGACGGTTACGCGGTTCCACACGGCGTCCTGCATGATCAGCAGTCCCATTTCTTTGAGCGCCTTGCCGAGCGACTTTAACTGGAAGCAAATAACACGGTGATTGTTTAGGTCAACATTACTCTGATGATTAAACACGTTCAGAGAACCGTTGACGTAGATCTCCATAGCGGTCGCTACTCTCTGCGCCTCGGGCTCGGGCTGCGCTCTCAGAAGATCATACAGGTCGCCGAGAATCGGCATATTCTCAGGACAGGGATTTTGCAGATACTCGCGGTAGACAAGCCTTGTGCAGCGGTCAATGATCGTCTTTTCAATCGGAGACAGACCGTCCTTGCCGCCGACGATCAGATCACATAGCGACAGGAGAAAGTCGCTTTTCAGATTGATCGGGTTCTCGTCATCGGAATAATCGAGATTAATATCCATCGGATTGATGTAGTTGGTAGAGTTCTGCGATATGTCGATGACCTGACCCTGACGTCCGAAACGTTTGACCAGCGGTCCGTACTCATTCTCGGGATCGGCGATAATGATGTCATCCTGCGTGAGCAGGAACACATTGAGCATTTCACGTTTCGCGGCGAAAGACTTGCCGCTGCCGGGTGTACCGAGGAAAAGACCGTTAGGATTTTTCAGATACTTTCTGTTTGCCATGATCATATTGTTGGAGATCGCGTTAAGACCGTAATACAGCGCTTCACCCTCCTGAAACAGCTCGCAGGTCAGGAACGGCACAAAGATCGCCGTACTGCTGGTCGTCATGCCGCGCTCGATCTCGAGCTGATTGACGCCGAGAGCCAGAGAGGACATAAAGCCCTGCTCCTGCTGATAGTCGAGCCGCTTCAAAGCGCAGTTATGTTTTTGCGCAATACCCGAAGCGGAAAAAATATCATTATTGAGCTTCTTCTGCTTCTCGGCAAAGTTCTCGATGATAAAGGTGATCAGGAACATTCTCTCGTTACGACTTTGCAGATCCTCCAACAGATTCTTTGCCTCGTCGCCGTAGGTTGCAAGATCGGAAGGAATAATATCCATGTCATAGCCGGCGCGGACAGCCTTCTTCTGTTCCTCAATCTTCATCTTCTGCAAGTCTGACATCTTGCGCTTGATATTCTTGATCGCCTCCGCCTGATTGATGGACTTGATATGAATATTGACGCTGATCGTGTCGTTGAGCTGCAAGAAGTCCGCAAGGAGCTGATCGGACAGCTCGGGTGCGAGAATTTGAAGGAATGAGACCGCACCATAGTGTTCGCCGACGCGAAAGCTCCTGCCGTCCTTCGCAAGCGAGAAGCCGGAAGGCGCAATGAAGTCCTTTGTAGATAGACCGGTATTCGCAAGATCCTTCCAGTCGAATTTGAGCTTTTCCTGACCGTCAGGATGAAGCTGTCGGTGAAGCAAGCTGAGGCGCTCTTTGCCGTCGAGCGACTGCGCCTGTACGCCGAACTTCTTGAAATTCATAATAATATCCGTTTCGATCCTTTCGAGCCTCAGCTTTGCGGTACGAAGGTCGTCAGCCTCAATGCCGAAGGTCAGATACTTACACTTGGTAATACCGTTGTTGCCCTTCCTGAGCTGACCTTGCAGCATACCGTTGTACTCCTTGCGGGTATCGTCGTGTTCATCACCGACCAACGGAATCTGAATACTCTTTTGAAAGTCGCGGATATTGGTACGCTGATTGACCAGCGTGAGCTGCACAGAGATAGACGAATCAAAGTAATTGAGAAAATCACAGTAATTCTCAAATATGAGCGCCTGATCGTCAGCCTGCGCGAGCTGATAGTTTATATCGAAAAACTGTATCGTTTTGTTGTACTCCCGCTCGCTCACGCGGCAGATACCGTCACGGTACATGTTGATGTATGGAATACTCTGTTGTACGCTCTGCGGCGCCGTTCCGAAAACCTTAGCAAAAAAGCCGTCCTTCTTCTTGGACGGCTTACCCTTGACGCTGCCCCTTGCAGCGTTATTTTGCTTTGACTTAACCTCGGCGCGGAGCTTTTTTTGCTTCTTGATGTTTTGCTGCAATCTTCTTTCCTGATCTGACTGCCGCTTGGTTTTTGCCAATAAACGAATCCCCCTTATCTGAACGATAAATATTCTGTGTTTTGTACGGTCTCTCCTTAGGCCAGAGCATAAAGCGGAGCCGGTTCTTCAACAGCTTTTCGGCAGGTTGTCCGTCCTTCTCATACATAGCAAACAAGAAGAACGGAGCCATCAGCGCCATCATCAACAGAAGCGCCGGCGTATTGCCGATAGCGCCCCTCGTCAGAAAATATGTCGGTATCCCGATCACACCCCCGAGAGAGAAACAGATAAGCTGCCGCTTTGTCAGGTTGAAAGCTACCTTTGTCTTGACCTTTGTGAGATCCTTTGGTACGGGTACATATGCCAATCTATCGCCTCGATTCCTTATCCCTGCGCGCCGTATCCCCGCGTGTTGACTTCGGCTGTTCCGCCGCTTTACGCTGAGCGTCCTTCAAACGATCATGTACGGATTCGGACTTTGCTAGATCATCCCCTTGACTGTTAATCGTCTCTTGAATGTTAGCTAATACATCCTCTCCGTACAGCGTACACTCCGGCCAGCGTTCGGCAATATACCCCAGCGGATTATCCAGCTTATACAAAAAGTCGATCATGCTCTCGTCAAGAGAATCGCTCGAAAGCCGATCGGTCGTATATCGGTATGACGCCATCGTCGCCGCAATTTTTTCGGCGTATTTCATAACATCCGTGTCGGTCAACTTCTTTATATCTTCCAGATAATGAAATAAATTCAGTTCCAGCCGTGCGATAAGCCTGCTCGTTT